>JAFAQY010000115.1 GCA_019261985.1 Bryobacterales bacterium
TCTTCTGTGCACCGCACCGGCTATCCACGCCCAATCTTATAAAGCTCCGCGCACGCCGGACGGCAAGCCGGATCTTCAAGGAATCTGGCAAGCCCGCACCACCGCATACGCTGCTCTGGAGACCCATGGCGCCGCCAGTGGAATTCCGGCCGGGATGGGAGTAGTGGTCGATCCAACGGATGGAAAAATCCCATACAAACCCGAGGCTCTCGAGCGGCGCAAGAAGAATTTCGAAACTCGCCAGACCGCCGATCCGCTGGGTAAGTGTTTCCTCCCCGGAGTGCCCCGCGCTACCTATCTGCCTTTTCCGTTTCAAATCTTCCAAACGTCGAAATTTGCGCTCATCGCGTACGAATTCGTCCATGCGACGCGGACCATTCCCTTGGACGGGGGCAAGCATTTGGATCAAATCGATTTCTGGATGGGCGATTCCCGCGGACACTGGGAAGGAGACACGCTGGTGGTGGATGTCGCCGACCTGCACGATGAAACGTGGCTCGATCTGGCAGGCGATTATCATAGCGACGCACTGAAGGTGGTGGAACGCTACACCCGCACCGGACCCGAAACGCTGCAATATGAAGCCACGATCGAGGACCCAAACGTCTACACTCGGCCGTGGAAAATCAGCATGCCTTTGTACCTTCATACGGAAAAGAATTTTCAGCTGTATGAGTACGAATGCCACGATTACCTAGAAGAAGCGGCTGCTAAGAAGAATTAACGTTATGCGATTGACAACATCCTTGAGGCTGTTTTCGTCCACGGTGCTTATGATTCTGATGGGCATTATCGCGTTGGCGCAGGGTGGTGGCGGTCGCGCTGGACAAGCGCCGGCGGAGAAACCCGGCCCGGCGCCACGCACGCCCGACGGCAAGCCCGATCTTGAGGGCATCTGGACCGCCAAGAGCTTCGGCGCTGCGGACAACGTTGAGGATCACCTTACGGACCAATTCGGCATTCGCGCGGCGAAGGGCATCATTGTCGATCCACCGGACGGCAAAATTCCGTACCAGCAATGGGCGCTCGACAAGAAGAAGGATAATTTCGCTCACCACATGTACGACGACCCCGAAGCGCATTGCACTTTGGCGGGCGTGCCGCGGCAAATGTACGCGCCTTTCGGCTTTCAGATCTTTCAGCCGCCGGACTATGTGGTCATCTTTTTCGAAGCATTTCACGCGTTTCGTATCATCCCGATGGACGGCCGCCCGCATGCTCCCGAGAATGTGAAGCTGTACAGCGGAGACTCGCGCGGCCATTGGGAAGGCGACACGCTGGTTATCGACGTCACGAATCAGAATGATAAAACCTGGTTCGATATGGCCGGCAATTTCCATAGCGATGCGATTCACGTGATCGAGCGGCTGACTCGCATAGACTCGGATAACATTCGCTACGAGGCCACCATCGAAGATCCGAAGGTCTACACGCGCCCGTGGAAGATCCAATTCGACCTCGGCAGAAATAAGCAGCCGGGCTACGAGCTAATGGAGTTCGCCTGCGTAGAGGGCGAGCGCGATCTGCAGCACTACACGGAGTCCGAAGGCGGGAAAAAGTAGGTCACCGGGGCGCGTGCTGTCTGTCCCATCAGAGGATCTGCGGCCGGCCAACGCGCACATCGACTCTTCCGCCAAAGTGCGCGAATGGCGGAATCCCAAGCCCTGGGAATCCGGCGGTTGTCACAAGGGATTGGTTTAAAGTCGAAACCACCGACTGATGCAGTTGCCAGGGCTGATGTTCGATTTCGGCCTTCACCAGGCGCTTGCCGCGGAGGGCGTAAAGGCGAAAGCGCGCGGTCAGGAATATTTCAAGCTCACTGGGCTTAGCGACCGGTGGCCCTTTCGCGATCTCAATCTCGGTGTGCGCATGCGAGCCGGAATAGCGCCGGCTGAAATATCGGACGGAATGGTTGGACGGCACGACGTTCATACGCGCCCAATAATATGGCAACCCATACATAGCGCGCGCGCCGAGGACGGCAATAAGGCGAGCCGCGTCCAGCGAGAAGAACCAAACTCCCCGGCCGCCGTTTTGGTCCGTCACGTAGGTCCGGACATTCGTCTCCGGAAAATTCGATAACCAGGGTACAGCAGGCGCTTTCGGCAGCGTGAGATCTTCGATCAAAAACGGAACCAGTCCCACCCACGCGGCGCCGTCGTACAGATCGAGATCAAGAGCCGCGGGCACCAGCGGACGGACTTTCGCAGGCTCAAGCGGCCAGTGCAGGAAGCTCAACTCCGTCCAGGTCTGCCGCATAACGGGCCGAGCGACCTTGAACGGCGGGAATTCACTGAGCGGTTCCAGACGCATGGTTAATAGCGGCCGCCCGCTCGGCCTAAGTGGTTGTAGCTCGGATGTCGACGAACCTGGTCAGTGAAGTGAGCGCACGATCGTTCACAAGTCAGGGGAGGAGCTTGGCCTTCTTCGCAGCAAACTCCTTTTCAGTCAGCACGCCGGCATCACGCAGATCGGCTAGCTTCTTAAGCTGATCTACTACCTCGTCGGTAAGCATTCCTGGGGCGGGCGCGGCGCCTTTTGCGGCCGCCTTCTTTGCGATGTCAGCCTGTTGACGAGCCGCCACACCCCCAGCCACGGTTTGGGCAGTCCCTGCGATCAGGGCGGTTCGGGCCACAGTCCGAGCCACTCCGCGCCGCCGTCCTCTTCCTATCATGATTAAGCCTCCCTTCGCCTGCGGTCAATAGAGTCCGCTAGATGGTGTCAGAAGTACGAAACGCGACTCTTCGGAACACTGATACTTCGCTTTGGAGCGACTTCCGCCGCCAGCGCTAGCAATGACCGCCGAGCCACCCGGCTACAGCTTAAAGGATTGGTCGCTCGAATACAACTGTAGTTTTGACAGTTTGTTAGTTCCCGCGCCCTCGGCGTCTTGACCGAAGTTGACGCAAAAGAATAGTTCGGTTCACCCTGTGGTATCGTGTGAGTCGAAATGCGTTACGTAGTACCCAGACCCGCAATTTTAATTTCCGCGCTTTTGACCACAATCCTGTGTGCAAGCGCTCAAACTCCGCCCCCGCAGGCTTCCCCCGTCGCCGACGCCAAGCCGCTACCACCCCGCGCTTCTGCTAGCGATTATCAGGCGCATGCGAAGGCCGGCTCGGTAACGATCGGCGCGGAGTTTAATGGACACTTCGTTCCCACCCCGGGCGGAACATACACTACGGAAGATTTTGTGGTAGTCGAAACAGGGCTCTTTGGCGATCCAGACGCGCGCTTGACGCTATCTCCGGATCAGTTTTCGCTCCGTATCAACGAAAATAAGAAAACAACTCCGAGCCAGTCCGTAGTGTTGGTGATCGCCTCTCTCAAAGATCCCGAATGGGCTCCTCCCGAGCCGTCCTCTTCGAAGTCCGGCAAAACCAGTCTTTCGGGCGGAGGCGGCGGTGGAGGGCAGGGCGACCCTCCGCCCGCGCCCGCGCATATGCCTCCCGAGTTGCAGCATGCGATGATACAGCGCGTTCAAAAAGCGGTGCTCGCCGAGGGCGAACGGCCGCTGCCGCAAGCGGGCCTTCTTTTCTTCCCTTACCGCGGGCAAGCCAAGGGCATCCGCTCTGTCGAGTTGATTTACAAAGGACCGGCGGGCGAAGTTACGTTGCCGCTGCATCCCTAGCATCGCGCAGCCCGGTTGTTGCAGGTCCGTCCAAAGCATACGGCATTCTCGCTATTCAATTTGGCGCCATGAGACAATAAAACTACCACCCGTTCAAGACGAAGTGGAACTTTTGCGTCTGTAATGTCGTCCTGGACTGGTTAGGGGAGATTCCTCAAAGTGACTAGCACGGGCAAAGCCGCTATCGGCGTGATCGCGGTAGCTGTGGTCGGAGCGGGGACGCTGGCCAGCGTCCGCTGGAGTCAGCGCGACCTTGTGACGGTCCAAACCGCGAAAGTGATCCGCCAGGATCTGACCTCCATCGTGACCGCCTCGGGTGAGATTAAGCCTCGCACTTACATTAACTTGGGCGCGAATGCGCAAGGCCCGATTACGGAGCTTCTAATAAAGGAAGGCGACCGCGTCCGCAAGAATCAGGTTGTCGCCCGGATCGAAAACACGCAAGCCGCCGCCGATGTGAACGCGCAAAAAGCTGCAATCGCATCCGCGGAGGCCGATTCCGCCGCCTCGGAAGCAGGGTTGAAAGCTCAGGACGACACGATCAAAACTCAAATCGCGACACTGGAGCGCTACAAAAACGAAGAAAACCGCGCGAAAGAGTTCCTGGACCGCTACGAGCAGATGTGGAAGGAAAAGCTGGTAGCGAAGCAGGACTACGATACGCGTAAAGCGGACTTCGATTCGGCCGCGGCCAGCGTAAGGGAAAATGAGGCGCGCGTGGCCCAGATGCAATCGCAGCGGGCGCAAACCCTGGCGCAGCTTTCAAGCGCGCAAAAGCGAGTCTCCCAAGCCCAGGCCAATCTCGCGCGCCTGGACAACGTTCTTTCCCGTTTCGACGTGGTCGCGCCGATCGATGGGGTAGTGACGAATCTTCCCGTCCGCGTGGGCGAAACCGTGGTGCCCGGCATTCAGAACTCGGCGGCCTCCACCATCATGACCATCGCGGATATGTCGCTAATCACCGCGGAAGTCAACGTGGATGAAACCGATATTGTGAACGTGCAGCTTCATCAGACGGCTTCCATCGCCATCGATGCCATTCCGAACAAGACTTTCACGGGCCATGTGATCGAGATCGGAAATTCGGCGATTTTGCGTTCCTCCGGCGTGGCCGCATCGCAGAGCAATACTTCGGCTCAGGAAGCAAAGGACTTCAAAGTCACGATCGCGCTCGAGAATCCGCCGGAGGAGATTCGTCCGGGCTTATCGGCCACTGCAAAGATCTCCACCGCTTCGCGTAGCAACGTGCTTTCCATTCCGATTCAGGCTCTGACCGTGCGCACGAAGGGCGATCTCGCGCCGGAGGCGGATGCGAAAAAAGATTCCAAGGCGGCGCTCGATCCGCTCCAAGAGAAAGCCAACCGCGAGGAAATTCAGGGCGTATTCGTGGTGCGCGGCGACACCGCCGAGTTCCAAAAAGTCGACACCGGCATTACCGGAGTTACCGACATTGAAGTTTTGAGCGGCTTGAGCGAGAACGATCAAATCGTCGTCGGCAGCTACAAGGCGATCCGGACCATGCGCAACGGGGCGCGCCTGAAAATCGACAATAGCGCCGGGATCACGGACACCAAGAGCTAGGGAATGGCTGCCACCGCTGTCCAGGAAAAGCTCGAGCGAGGCGAGCAGTTAAAGCGTGAAGGCATAATCATTCGCACGTGGGATCTGATGAAGACCTACGTGATGGGCGATCAGGTGATTCATGCCGTTGCAGGCGTCGATATCGAGATCCGCAAGGGCGAGTACGTCGCCATCATGGGACCGTCGGGCTCGGGCAAATCCACGCTGATGAATTTGATCGGGTGCCTGGACTCGCCTACGTCCGGCTTGTATTACCTGAATGGAAATCTCGTCAGCGATATGGATGACGACGAGCTGGCGCGCATCCGCAATCAGGAAATCGGCTTCGTATTCCAGACGTTCAATCTGTTGGCCCGCGCGACGGCGCTGCATAATGTAGAGCTGCCGCTGATCTATGCCGGAATTACCGCAAAAGATCGCGATGAACGCGCGCGCGAAGCGCTTCGCGCCGTGGATCTGGAAGCGCGCATGGGACACAAGCCCAGCGAATTATCCGGCGGCCAGCGGCAGCGTGTCGCCATCGCCCGCGCGCTGGTGAACAATCCCTCCATCCTGCTGGCGGATGAGCCTACAGGCGCATTGGACACAACCACCGGAAACGAGATCATGGCGCTGTTCGCCCGCCTGCATAAACAGGGCAACACCATCGTGCTGGTGACGCACGAACACGATATCGCCATGCACGCGCATCGCGTCATTCACATTCGCGACGGCAAGGTCGAGCGCGATGAGCG
>JAFAQY010000124.1 GCA_019261985.1 Bryobacterales bacterium
TTCATCGCTCCGGTGAACAATTGGGGTTGGTCGTGGGCCACGTTCGCTCCGGGAAGCACATTGAACGACATGCTTAATCCGGGGGCGCCCGCCAAAGCTTGGAAACCGGCTCAGCCCATCATCGGCCGCAAGCTGCGGGGGCAGCTCGGCGAGACTATATCGCGGCAAGTGGCGTTCGACTTCGAATTCGAGCAACTGCCGCAAGCGTCGAATCGAGTCACCATCGACCCTACGTATAAAGATCAACTCGGCAATTACCGGCCGATCGTGAGCTGGGACATTCCGGACTATACCAGAGCAGCTATGCCCGTCGCGCTCAAGATATGGAATGCAATGCGAGCGAAAATCGGCATTCCGGATCAGGATAACGGTACGTTTTACGACAAGAGCTCCAATACTTATGTGGAAGTAGATGGACAGGGATTTACTTTTGCAGGGGCGGGGCACCTGGTGGGCACTCACTGCATGGGGACCACGAAAAACAATTCAGTTGTGAATGCGCGGCAGCAAACCTGGGATCACGAAAATCTTTATCTTGCCGGTTGCGGGAACATGCCCACGCTCGGGACTTCAAACCCGACCTTGACGATTTCGGCTCTGGCTTGTTTGGCGGCCAAAAACATTTTGGACGATTTGCGTTAGAGGATCTTCCCCATGATCGACCTATTACTTAAGGCGGCACGCAAAAGAGCGCCCGAAGGCATCAAGACACTTGGCCAGCTCCAGGAGCATTTGCAGATCGCGGTTAAATTGGAACAATCCACAATTCCGCCATATTTGACTGCCTTGTACTCGATCAAGGATGGCCACAACGCGGAATCCGCGCTCCTGATCCGCAGCGTGGTGATGGAAGAGATGCTGCACATCGTGCTGGCCGCCAATGTCCTGAAAGCGATCGGCGGAACGGTCGAGTTGCGCGTGGACAAGGATACAAAATACCCCGTTACGCTTCCCGACAGCGATGGAATTTTGAAAATCCCGCTGGCGAAGTTTTCCAAGGACACGCTGGAGACTTTCATGCGCATCGAGCAACCCGAGAAGCGGGGTGCTTCACCACAGGCGCATGGCTATAACACAATAGCCCAATTTTACGCGGCAATTGAAGAGGGCCTGAAGACCGTTTGCGCGGGCAATCGGAATTTCGTGGAAAATGCGCCGCAGGTTTGGCCGCGGCAATACTACGGCGCAACTGGAATTCCGATTCCGGTCAAAGACCTGGATTCGGCGCTGACCGCGCTGCGTGAAATCGTGCGGCAGGGGGAAGGAGCCGCGGATACCCTTTACACGAGCAAGCGTCGTACTCACTTGCGCAAGGACGGTTTTGAGCTGGCGCATTACTACCGATTCAAGGAAATCTACTGCGAGCGTCGGTATACCGCTACGGACGCAGAAAAAAAGATGCGCGATCCGAAGCCAACCGGCCCGAAGCTCGCCGTGGACTGGGACGCCGTCCACGATGTCGTTCCGAATCCCAAGGCATCGCATTTCCGCCCCGGAAGCGAAGCCCGCCAGAAAATGGACGACTTCAACCGCGCCTACGCCACCTTGCTTCAAAAGCTTCAAGAGAGCCTCAATAACGCTCCTCAGGATGTTCATCACTGTATCGGCAACATGTATGAGCTGAAATATAAGGCGGTCGAGCTTATGAAAATCTCATACACCGATGTCCGCGAGTCTCTCACCCGGGGCGCGCCGAAGAACGGTATGCTGGGTCCGAGCTTTGAGTATGCGGCTCCGGCCGGCTCGGCGGCATCAGGCGCGTAAGAATCATGGCGGAGCGCGCGTCGAGTTCATAAGCGCACGGGAAGCTCAAGTGGATGCCGAAATACTTGCGCGGATACACCAGGCGCATGCGCAGCCTTCCCTTGTATCGCGCTCGAGGAAACCGCAGGGAATTCGGTTTTTTACATTCGTTTGGGATCCCGGGCCGAGCGTGGATCTGGCCGGAATGCAGCGGGAATTCACGGTGTCGACAACCGGGGCCAAGCGTATTAACGGAGCTACGCCGCAGAACAGTATGAACTCTGCACGGCAATCGAAACGCTTGGCGTGCAATCATAAGGGATGGGGTCACCCGCACCGCTGGGTGGGCGCTTCTGGCGCCTGATCGCGGCAACCTTCCTTGGTTTTCTTGGCTTCGGCACTGTTCTGCCTGGCCTTGCGCCGCACATCCGGCACGATTTGGGCGGTTCCGACCGCACCGTCGGCTTCGTTATCGGAACTTTTTCGGTCGTCGCTTTGTGCAGCCGGATCTTTGCCGGACGCCTCGCCGATCGTAAAGGGCGCAAGCGCGCCTTTCTTACGGGCCTGTGCAGTTGCACGCTCGCCGGAGTCGCATATCTTCTGCCGATCGGCATCCGAAGCATGTATCTGGGGCGTGTTTTTCAGGGAATCGGAGAAGCGTGCCTTTACACCGGGGCGGCGGCGTGGGCGGTGGAAGTTGCGGGACTCAATCGCAGCGCGCGCGCGTTGGGTTATCTCAGCAGCGGGATTTGGGGCGGCGTCGCCGCGGGGCCGCTCATCGGGCAGTTGCTCGGATCTTTCGAACGCTCGGCGCAATTTCAAGTGGTGCTCGCCATCAGCGCGATCGTGTTGCTTAGCGGCGTTTCGGAAGAATACAAACCGGCGATGCACGCCGAAAAACGGCCGTGGCTGCGGCGATCGATTGTGCCGGCGGGCATCGCGGTGGGATTTGTAAATGTGCATTACCCGGTGATTACCGGATTCCTGATTTTGCATCTCGCGCGGCACGGCAATTCCGGTCCGGCGGCATTTTCGACCTACGCCGGGTTCGTGCTGCTTTCGCGCTTTTTCTTGGGCGGCTTACCGGATCGCATCCATCCACGGATAACTTTCTACGCCGGACTCGCCGGGATGGCGGGCGGATTGGCTATCATCGCCACCGGCCCGCCGTTCTGGGGCGCGGTGCTCGGAGCGGGGTTGCTGGGCTTCGGCTTCTCATTCCCGTGGGCCTCTATCGCCTCCACGGTATTAAAGCGGACGGCCGATAACGAGCGCGGATCAACCGTGAGCGTGCTCAGCGCATTTTACGATCTATTCGTTGGCGCGAGTTCGTTCAGTGCGGGAATCGTCGCCAATCGCTTCGGGTACGCGGCGGCTTTTATCATGGCGATCAGTGCGCTGGGCGCCGCTGCAATTGGGGGCAGGTATGTGTTCGCGAAACTCGCGCCTGGCGAGCGCCCCGCAGAAACCGAGATTGCGGCCGCCGCCGAGGCTAGCTAATTCTTGACCAGTTCGCGCAGCAGCGCTGCTGTGCTCTCATGGACATCCTTGCGGCTGCCATCGAAACCGCCTCCACCGCCCGCGGCGAGGCCAAGAGCGGCATCGAGCGGCGTTTTGCCTTGCTTGTCTTTGATGTCGAGCTTCGCGCCGCGTTCCGCCAGGAATTTGATCACGTTATCGGAGCCCTTCTCCGCGGCGCCATGCAGCGCCGTCTGGCCGCGGCTATCTACGGCGTTTATGTCCACGCCGGCATCGAGCAGCAGCTTTATTGACTCGATCGCCTCGGGTTCGGTCTTTCGACGGCCCGTGGAGTCCTCTTCCTTCGTACCGAGTCCCGCCGCGGCCATCACCGGGTTGATTCCATTGCGTGTAGATAATTTGGGATCGGCGCCTTTCGCGAGAAGAAGCTGAATTATCTCCACGTCGCCGGCCTTCGCTGCCCGCAACAGAGGGGTGGTCCCGGTGGTGAGCATGGTATCGTCGCCACGGTCGAGCTTGGCGCGATAGGGCTGCTGCTTTTTAAGCTGTGCATTCACATTCGCGCCCTTCGCCAGTAGCATTTTCACGATGTCCAGGCTGGTTAACCGCTCATGCGTCTCATCCGGCGCGGGGCGGTTGTCCTGAGGCATGGTGTGGAAATCGACCGCTGAGTAAAGCGCGGTGCGTCCGGTCTCATCCGCCAGGTTTGGGTCGGCACCGTGGTCGAGCAAGTAGCCGGCGACATCGTAATGACCGTTAATGATCGCGATCAAAACCGGACTAATCCCGGTGGGATCGACTCCATTCACATCCGCGCCCTTCTCAACCAGGACTTGCGTGCAGTCGAGGCAGCCTTGCCTGGCAGCGAAAAGCAGCGGCGTGAAGCCGCCAAGCGGCAGCCATTTTTCCCGAGGCTCGGAGGTAGTCTGACGCTCCCATTTGTTGACGTTTGAACGTGCGTTGACGTCGGCTCCGTGCGCAATCAATTCACGCGCCATGTCGGCGTGTCCCTCGGCGGCAGCCAACATTAGCGCCGTTTCGCCGTGCCACGATTCCCGAGCATCCACCTGCGCGCCATGGTCGAGCAAAGCCCTGGCTGCCTCGGCCACCCCGGTCCGGGCAGCGGTCATGAGCGCGGTTTCGTTTTCCGTGGTTGTCGAATTAGGATCCGCGCCCGCCTTAATCAGCTTTTCGATCATCGCCGCGTTGCCGTTCTGGCACGCGAGGTAGAGCGCGGTGATCCGGTAACGGTTCGCGGCTTTGACGTCCGCTCCCGCGCCAATCAGAAGGTCCGTGATCTCGGCGTCGTCCTTCGTGAAGGATCCGCGTACTGCCCACATCAGCGCAGTTGTTCCATCCGCCTCCGCGGCATTTACATCGGCATGCCGCTGCAACATCGCCGCGACCTGGGCTTTGTCTCCCGACTTAACGGCGCTAATCAGTCCAGGATCGGCGTTAGTTGCAGCGAGTGCAGAGACGGCGAACACGGCCGGTAGAATCGTCTTCATCGTTAGCGCCCCTAGAGTTCGGCGAGGCGGCCGCTGCTGTCGCCCAACGTCTCTTGCTTCACGCCGGACTTATCGAGCAACGTCACCAGCAGGTTCGCCATGGGCGTGTGATCTTCATATTTCAGATGGCGGCCGCCCTTGATGCTACCTGCTCCGCCCCCCAAAACCAGATTCGGTAAGGGGAAGTGGTTATGCGCATTGCTATTGCTCATGTTGCTGCCGTACAGGATTACCGCATGATCCAGCAGCGAGCCGTCTCCATCCTGAGTGTTGCGCATCTTGTCCAGGAACTTCGCGAAAAGCGTGAGGTGATAATTCTGAATCTTTACCAGCTTCTCGATCTTTTCGGGGCGGTTCTGGTGATGGGATGTGGCATGATGGCCATCGGGCACGCTAACTTGCGGATAGGTTCTGTTGCTCACCTCGCGAGCCATCATGAACGTGAACACGCGCGTGATATCGGCCTGATACGCCAGCGCAAGCAGGTCGAACATGATGCCAACGTGCTGCTCATAGGAGAACGGAATCCCCGCGGGTTCATCCGGCAAAGTTAAATCTGCGCTCACCTGCTCGCCCGCGCGCGTAATCCGGCGCTCAATCTCGCGGACGTTTTCAAGATAGTCGCTCATTGTCGTGCGGTCCTGCGCACCCAGGCTGAGTTGCAAATTCGAAGCCTGATGCATCACCGCATCGAGAATGCTGCGATCTTCCTTGTTGCGCGCCGCCCGATCCTCGGCCGAGCCGCCCGAGCCGAACATGCGCTCGAAAACCTTGCGTGGGTTGATCTCCATCGGCATCGGCGTGGTGGGCGTTCGCCACGAGAGGGTGTTCATGTAGATGCAGCCGTAATCGCGATCGCAGGCGCCGATTAAGCCCGAGTGGTCTTCTATGGCCAGCTCCATCGAAGGCAGAATCGTGTCCTGGCCGATCTGCTGCGCGGCGATCTGGTCGGCAGTAACTCCTGCGTACGCGTCCACGCCCTGCGTGGGCTTCGGCCGCACGCCGCTGAGCCAAGTTGTCGGGGAGAGTGAATGAACGGCCGTCGAATCGGCCGCCCGATGCCCCAGTCCGCTGACAATGTTCAGGCGATCGCGAAACCGTTCCAGCGGTTTAAGAATGGGCGTGATTTCAAAATCGGAACCTTCCATCTTCGGGGTCCAGCGATCCATGATCGCGCCATGCGGCACATATACGAACCCGAGCCGCGGGACCCGCTTCGCAGGCGTCTTCGCCAACGGAGTTTGAGCCGGAAGCATGGAATCGAGCAGCGGAAGCGCTACAGCCGCGCCGATTCCTCGAAGAAACGTGCGGCGGGGAAGGCGCTTTTTCGTCAGGAACATAGCTCTACCTTCGTGAATTTATCACATCGGTTTACCGGGGCAAAGGGTCATCAGGTTAGGTATTTTTTCGGAGTATCGAAAAACCTGCAAGCTCGCCCTTCAGAACATCTCTCCTCACTTGTTTACGAGAGCACTCACCCCAGGGTGACCGAAAGGAGAACTGCGCATGAGAAAGATCGGGCAGTCTACCACGGGCCTCGTGTTGTTTTTCGCGGCTCAAGTTTGCATTTTTGGCCAATCCAACCCCTGTCCGCGATTTACAGCGGGCAGCGCCGTTTCCAATCCACCCGCGCTACGCAGCCAAGGCGGAGCGCTCACTGTCAATCTGTCGTATAACACCTCTACCGACGCCGACGGACGAACGCTGTACTGCTTTACGACTCCCAACGGCGCCGAGTCGCCCACGCTTTATGTCAAGCCTGGCGATAATTTGACCGTCGTTGTCAAAAACAACCTCCCCGCCGCGGCGCCGGCGACCGCCATGCAGATGAGCACGAATGCAAGCACGGTTTGCGGGGCGCCGATGATGGACGCATCATCCGTGAATGTGCATTACCACGGAACCAACGTTTCGCCAACCTGCCACTCCGACGAGGTGATCCATACGATGATCAATTCCGGCCAGACATTCACTTACAACATCAAATTTCCGGCCGACGAACCTCCTGGGCTGTATTGGTATCATCCTCACGTTCATGGCATCGCGGAAACCGCGGTGCAGGGCGGAGCCTCTGGCCTGATCGTGGTGCAAGGGATGGAAAACGTTCAACCGGCGGTCGCAGGCTTGCCGGAACGGCTGCTGATCGTTCGCGACCAGAATGTCGCCGGGCAGCCGATGCCAGGCGGCGCGGTGCCGTCGTGGGATCTGACGTTGAATTATGTTCCGATCGCTTACCCGGCGCTGACCCCGGCCGTGATCAACATGAACAACGGTGCGCAGGAGTTTTGGAGGGTAGCGAACTCCTCGGCTGACACGATTCTCGATTTGCAGGTGATCTATGACAACACCCCTCAGACGCTCATGCTGGTCGCTTTGGACGGAGTTCCGGTGGGCTCCCAGGATGGCACTCAAC
>JAFAQY010000056.1 GCA_019261985.1 Bryobacterales bacterium
GCGTCGCTGGTCAAATAACCATCGACGATCCAGACCAGCTTTCCTTCGTTCGTAATTACCAAATAAGGGTCGTTGTCCCAGTGAATGAAGCCCGCGAGCGTGGATAACCGGTCCAGCACGCGCCGGTGGATCATCATTCGTGTCTCGGGCGTGAATGCGCTCGTAAGTGTAATGTTCCAGTCGCCCTGCGCGACGGAAGCTACTAGCCTTAGGGCCGCGGATCCAATCGGGAAGCCTCCCGCGCCGTTGTAGCGAGTGGGAACGTCTCCGGAACCTGACGGGAAGTTGAATTCCGGATATTGCGTTTCTACGAAGACCGGTTCGTGCGCGGCCTCACCGTAGTAGATTTCAGGCCGTGTGAGTTTAAGGCCGGGCGCGAGGACCTGAACGGGCGCGTCTCTTATCAGCAGATCCGGCAGGCCGGAAGGGGAAATACGGCTTGCCTCCGCAAGCACCAGTCCGTAGCCGTGCGTGAACGTAAGGTTAGCGTTAATCCAGCTATTGCGTGCTTCGCCAAGCTGGCTCAAATCCAGTTCGCGCGGAGCAAGCAGCGTCTGCCGCAACTGGTTGTTGATCTGATACCGGTCGACGTCGGTATCGGCATAGGCGTACGGCCGCAGCGGCTGGGTCTGGCTGAGGGTATCGTGAAACGCGCGCCAGTCCCAGAGGCGCACGTTATCAAGCATACCGGCATTACGCGCGAAATTGATGTTGCCTTCTTTGTGGGCGGCAAATTCCACTTCGCTCACGCGAGCGGAATTGCCGAGCGCGAAGGCCGACCGCGTCGACTCGATATGCCGCTCAATGAATGGTTTTTCGAGCGCGAGCTCGTTCGGCTTTACGTAAAGCGAGCTGACCAGCGGAGGCACAGCGAAATCCACTACCAACACGAGTGCGCAGGCGATCGCAAGCCGGTTGCGGCCCGCGAGCACCAGAATTGCGGCCAGCAGCGCCGCGCCCGCCTTCGCGTATTGCAGAGGCAATCCCAGATGCTGCTGTACGTAATCGATGCCGACCAGCAGGTTGCCGTGATCGGAGTAAAGCAATTCGTAGCGATCCAGCCAGAAGTTCACCGCGAGCGCGACCAGGAATCCGGCGACCAGCAGCCGCAGGATGCCGCTTTCGAGTTTTCCCAGCCTGCGAAGATCCTGCCAATCCAGCCGTCCCGAGGCGAGCATATCGCGCAGTCCGTAAGTCGACAGGCGCATCTGCCACCATCGCGCGGCGACGTAATAAGCGAGCGCGCCGGCGAGCGCCAGCGTTTCAATCAAGCCGATCATGCCTCGGTAGAAGGGCAGCTCGAAGAAATAGAAACCGAGCGGGCGGCCGAATACCGGGTCGTGCCACGCCGTATCCATTCCGCGCCCTGCCGCGTAGCGCGCAATGGTCCACCCATCGGTCAGTGCGGCGGCGATCACCATCGACACCACCGCGATCGCAATTGTCGCAAAAAGCGCATAGCGGGGTTGTTCCCGCACACCGGTTCCCGCATATTTCATCCCGCGCGCATGCGCCAGCCACAATACGGCAAAAACCAGTACCCACTCCACAATGCCGGTCACGTACCGGATGGCCAGCATACGCGTCCAGGTCGGAACCTGACCCATTTCACCCCACCAGAGGTAGTCGATGATGAAAGAACAGATGGAACGGCCGAAGATCAGCAACAGGACTAACAGGACCGCGAGGAGAATAATACGCGAGCGGTGGCGGGGCGCCGGAGGAAGGTAAGACATCCTAGCTCATGCTAGCAGGGCCGTTCTGCGAGCACTTAAGCGACAGACGGCCGAGCGTTTCACCCGGCCGCTACCGTGGTTCACGATCGCCTCCTGGGTTTCCTCACCGCCTATACGCTGCGCTCTGGATTTCCGTCTCCCACACCCGCACTTCGCGGATCTGCACCGGCACCGGATTCTTCGCTAACCGGCGGTCGAGCTCCTGGAAGAAATACTCGGCGATGTTTTCGGCCGATGGGTTTTTTACATCAAACGGCGAAATATCGTTCAAAAAAACATGGTCTAGCCGCGAGATCACATCGCGCATGGACTGTTTGAGATCAAGGAAATCCACCAGCATCCCGGTGTCGTCCAGCCGCGCGCCCTCTATGGTCACTTGCACTTTGAAATTGTGGCCATGCACGTTTTCGCATGCGCCTTTGTAGTTGCGGAGGGCATGGCCCGCGGCAAAAGTCTGCTCTACAGATACTTCAAACATGTTTGAAAAAATTCTCCACTTCCGGGCGCCGCGTCGTAAAACGGTAAGGCGGCAGGCTGTCGAAAAAGATCTGGCCGTAACGCGTGCGCGTAATCCGGTTATCGAGCAAGGCCAACACGCCGCGATCCGAACGGCTGCGGATCAGCCGCCCAAAGCCTTGTTTTAAAGCGATGGCGGCTTGGGGAACCTGGTAGCTGTGGAACGGATCGCCGCCCTCGTCGCGAATAGCGGCGATGCGTGCTTCCACCACCGGATCGCTCGGCACCGCGAACGGCAACTTATCGATAATAACGCAGCTTAGCTGTTCTCCGGGAACATCGACGCCCTGCCAAAATGACGATGTGGCGAACAAAACCGCGTTCGGCGTCGAGCGGAATTCTTCCAGCAAAGCGCTACGCGGACCGGTGCCCTGCATCAATGTTTGAAACGGCACTTCCAGGGAAACGCGATCATAAATCAGCCGCATCTGCTGATAACTCGTGAAAAGCACGAACGCCCGCCCCCGGCTTAACGTGAGCAACTCCACGATTTCATCCGCGGCCGCGGCGACGAAGGCGGGACTGCGCGGATCGGGCAACGTTTGCGGCACATATAAGAGCGCCTGTCGCCCGTAATCGAAATGGCTCGGCACCACGAGAGTTCGAGCATTGCGCACGCCCAGCCGCTGCTTCGTGTATTCGAATTCGCCCGAAACGGCGAGCGTCGCCGAGGTCAGCACAACCGAATCGATGGCATCGAAAAGATTTTCGTCCAGCAAGCCCGCAACGTCAATAGGCGTAGCTTGCAGGAAAATTCCCCGGCCGCGCCGCTCGATCCAATATACGTAGCTTTTATCGTTCGATTCCATCCAAAAATTCAGACGCCGTGCCATGTCGCGCGCCCGGGCCACCATCGGTATCGCCTCGTCGGGAGGAGCTTTCAACAATTCAAGCTGCAGCGCCACCAACTCCAGCGCGTACAGCACGTCGCGGTATGCCTGGTCGTTTTTTTCTAGAAAGGCCGCTTGCGCGCGAAACCCCGTTCTGCCCTCGCTTGCGCCGAATAGCGATAGTAAGATCGTCGCCTTATCGCCGAGCGTGATCAGGGTTCGGTCGAGTTCCTGCGAGCCGAAATCCTTGCGCCGCGCCAGGGCGGAAATATCGCGCGCCAGTTCTTCGAACTGGTAGCTCGATATAGAAACGCCAAAATACTGGCCGGCGACATCTTCCACTTCATGCGCCTCGTCGAAAATCACCGCGCCATATTCGGGAATAATGCCGCCGCCGTCTTTCTTCACGGTGAGGTCCGCGAAGAACAAATGATGATTGACGATGATGATGTCGCTTTCGGCAGCCCGCTGATGCATCAGCGTGATAAAGCATCGCTCGAACTGCTGGCATTTTTGGCCGGTGCACAGATCCGAGCGCGCATCGAGCTTGGCCCACGCGGAGCTTTTCTCGGGTAGCGTTTTGATTTCCGCGCGGTCGCCGGTTCCCGTCGTTTGTTCCCACTGGCGGATTACCTCAAAATCGGCCACCTCTTCCAGGCCGTCGAGCACGGGTTCCTTCTCGGCGTCATAAATCTTCTGCCGGCATGCGTAATTGGAGCGGCCTTTCATGTAGCACACCCGCAGCGGCCCAAACTCAGAGCGTCCGGCGCGGCGGACATCGCCAGGCCGCGCCGCGTCGGGCGCGTTTTGCGCCGTGTCATCGGAAAGATGCTGCGCAAGAAAAGGAATGTCTTTGAAGAAGAGCTGCTCTTGAAGGTTCTTGGTTCCGGTGGAGACAACCACGCGCTTGCCCGATAGAATCGCAGGAACCAGATAAGCCAGCGTCTTCCCGGTTCCGGTGCCGGCTTCGACAATCAGGTGCTTGTTCTCGGCGAGCGCCTTCTCCACCGCCTCGGCCATCGCGAGCTGGCCTTCTCGGTATTCATAGTTGGGGTGCCAGCCGGAGAGCAAGCCATTCTTGCCGAAAAATCTGCGGACGGACATGGCTGCGCCGGCCTGGCGCTGGGGTTGCGGCACTTTTGTCCCGATTTTAGCAGGTGGGGCAGGATGCCATCCTGCGCGCGATTGCCAATCGCGCTGGT
The DNA here is from genome assembly GCA_019261985.1 of Bryobacterales bacterium. Lineage (GTDB taxonomy): Bacteria > Acidobacteriota > Terriglobia > Bryobacterales > Bryobacteraceae > Palsa-187. The sequence goes on from JAFAQY010000056.1 coordinate 4,285, forward strand.
CGGGTCGGTAGAGCTGTTCGGGTTTGGCAGAAAGGTCAGCGGGCGGTTTGGCAACCCGCCGCAGGTTTGGCAACCTGCCCCACTACTTAAATGTCACTCCGACAGTCGGAACGAAATCCCAGAGCCATCCACTGACCCCTACGCCCGGCGCGGGAACAATCACCGACGTCGGAAAAGGAGTAGTGATTTCGCGCAAATCCAGCCGCAAAGCCAAATGGGGCTTGATCGAATATTCCACTCCCGCGCCGAACAGAATCAGGGGCCGAGCGTCCGTGCCATCGCGGAAGGATCCGAATTCCGCCAGCGGGCGCGGACGAGGCTGCTCGATTCCGCGATAGAACTTTGCGCCCGAGCCGCCCTGGATAAACGGACGGAATTTGCTTTCCTCCGGCCGGAATTTCCAGACCACATTGGCGTATGCGGCGTGAGTATTTGCGTCGAACGCGGTTTTCGCCGATCCGGATTTCAATTCAAAATCGCCGTCCTGAAAAAGCCATCCGCCCTCCACCATCAGCTTTGGGCCAAGTTTCCGGCTTGCAAAAGCGTTCAGCGCATAGCGGGCCCCCATTCCCGCTTGCGCGCTGCCCGCGGGCGAATTGAACGTGACGTAACGAGGAATGCCAAACCCGGCCCCGGCGGTCGCCTCCCAGTCGCCCGCCAGGCAGGGTATTCCCATGGCAAGATACAAAACCAAATAACGCATAGACCTACTTTCCTTGTGCGCGGCCAAAAAATCGGATTCTGACGACGAAGTGCCGCCCTTCGTCTCCATAAAATTGCAGAAATTGCGGCGACCCTACAACGTTGTTAACAGCCGTTGGATTTTTGTGATCCGTAAGATTATTTACTCCCCCGCGCAGCGCGAAGCGATAACCGTGCAGCGTGACAATGCGCTCGATTGCAATGTTCAGATCGAAGCTCCTCGGATAACGGTACGAATCCACCGCGCCCACCACGAGTCCGTTCTCGCGGCGAACCGAAAAAGGGTAGCCTGTGCGCACGTCAGCCAGGGCTGAAACCGCCCAATTCTTTGTCCATTTTTTGTTCTTGAAGGGAAAGGGCAGGTACGTCCATGCAAGAAAGCGATTGGGCGCGTCCCATGGCATCGGAACATATTCGGACAACACTTGAAGCGGTTGCGGCGTATTCGGATCCAGAACGGCGTTCGTGACCGCGCGCGACCTTACATATGCAGTCATCCATTCGTATTGCCCGGAAATGACCTGACGCGCGGAGACCTGGACCGAATCGAAATCGTCGCGCCGCAGGTTCGTAAGCTGGAAAATGCCGGGCTCATCCAGGCTCGGCAAGGGCAGCAGCGATGGCGGAGCATCCGGCGCCAAGGTATTGATGAAAGCGAAGCCGTTCGTCGAGCGGCGCCGGATATACTTGGCGGACAAGTTAATCTTCGCGAACAATTGCCGCGCGATCTCCAGATTCCAATTGATCGCTCGGGGGAGAACGAGAGACGCGTTTCCAATCCTGAAGCTGGTGCTGGTGGGAGGGCCTGCGGGCGTGCCATCTGTATTGTACGTCGTGGTGTATGCGACCTGTTCGTACGGCCGGCCAAGCATATCGAGGGTTACGGCATCGTGAGTGATCGCAAAACCGCCTGAGACCCGGGTCGCGCCGGATTCGAAAGGAGACCACGCGAAGCTCACGCGCGGTGACCACGCGACATTGCCGATGCTTCTGTCCCAATCCTGCCGGATGCCGAGTTGTATTTGCAGCACCTTCGAAATGCGCCAGGTGTCGAGCGCGTACGAGGCCATTTCGGCGTCGGACAGCCGCAAATTGGCGGGAGTCGGAAATACAGTCTGCGAGAGCAGTGCTCCCGAAACACCGAAGACCTGGTAACCCGTGCGGTTAAATCCGGCATTGTAGCGGAGGTAGTCCGCATCGCCGCCGGCCTCGATTTGATGCAACCCGAAGAATTGGAAACGCGACAGGTACGCGTGCACAATTCCTTGATCGCGCGTGGCGTATTCCGTAGATTTCAGGAAGTAGTTTCCGCCGTTGCCTTCCGGCGCGAGGCTGTACAGGTTTGAGCCCTGCGGCGTCTGATTAATCGAAAAATCGTTGTGTGCATAGCCGAAATCGGCCAAAATTCCGTGGCCGAAATACACCTGGTCCTTGATGCTTCCGAAGAACTGATTGCTGTGAACGTTTTCGGTAGTGGAAACGGGGTTGAGGGGCGCTAACCCGATTCGCCCCTGATTATTGATGTTCACCAGAAAATCGACGAACAGATTATTGGTAGCGCTCAGGTTCACCTGACCATGCAGCAAGTTGCTCCCGGCCCAGCCGCGCCGAGTGTTTTGGCCCTTGGGAAGCCCCGTTACCAGCGATTCCGTATACTCCGAAGCGAAGGTATCGGAGAACCAGGCTTTCCCCTTCACGATCGGGCCGGAAATCCCCAATCGCGGGTACCAGTTCGACAGGCGGACGCCTTTCTGAATGCTCAAACCGGGAATGAAATCGGTGGCCGTGTAGTGGAATTTATCCGTGCCGCCTTCCGTATTGATTCCCAGAGTTCCGGCGCTTCCCTTCCCGAATTCGGGCGAGTAGCGCGCCGTCAACAGGTCCGTTGAGCGAATTCCCTCCACCGCCAGGATGGTCTGAAAACCGCCGGAGATCGGGTTCGTGAGATTGAACCCGTTCAGGGTGTAGAGAACTTGATTTTCCGACGCTCCATTGATGTGCAGGCCGCCGTTCGTGCCCTGTAAGACGTTCGGCATGAGTTGTAACGCGTTCCGCAGACTGTGGCTGTTCGCGTACGGAATATTGTTAATTTCGGTGCCCGTGAGCGTTTCGCGATTCTGATGTTCATCGAGCGCGAGCGGAGAAGTTTCGGCATTTACGTTTTCGGATTGAAAAACCTCCCGCACGGTGTTGATCGTGAGGATGACTTCCGTCCCCGGCTCCAAATGCGTTTCGCGGTTTTTCATCGCGTAATAGCCTTCGCGTTCGACATCGAACGAGTAATCCCCCGCATTAGGGAGCGTGATCGTGAATCCACCGGCCGGATCGGATCGGACTTGCGCGATCGGCTCAGTCGATCCAGCGGCATGCACGGATACCCGCGCATCGCGTACGGGAGCTTCGTTTTCATTAACAACGCGGCCCGTCACCGCAAGATCTGCCGCGGAGAGAGGGACGCCGATCCAAAACCAGAGGACCGCGAAAATGGAGAATGACTTGGGGGACACTGCGAGACATCCTGAACATCAGACTGCGCAAAGCGCAAAATGTATTTGCCTATTGTATTCCGCTGTGGGGCAGGTTGCGAACCTGCAGCGGGTTGCCAACCCGCTTCGGCGGCGTTTTGAAAAGCCAGACCAGTGCGGTTGGCAACCGCGCGCAGGATAGCATCCTGCCCCACACCTTTGTTTTCTGATAAACCTGGTAGGCATGATTCATCGCGCTCTCCCACTCCTCTGCTTGGCCGGTGCCCTCTGGGGTCAAGGCGTCACCTTCGACCGTCTACTACATCCCGATCGCGAGCCGCAGAACTGGCTCAGCTACTCTCGAACTATCGATGGCCAGCGGTTTAGTCCGCTAACCCAAATCACTCCGGCGAACGTGAAAAATCTGGAGCTGCAATGGGTATGGCAGGCACGCTCGCTAGAAAAGTTCGAAGCCACGCCTTTGGTGGTGGATGGCGTGATGTACACCATCCAAGCCCCGAACGATGTTGTCGCGCTGGATGCGGTAACCGGACGCCCGTTCTGGACATTCCCGTACACTCCCGCGCCGGAAGCGCGGCCCTGCTGCGGGCGCGTAAACCGCGGCCTCGCGATTCTTGGCGACACTTTATATATGGGCACGCTAGACGCGCACCTGATCGCCATCGATGCCAAAAACGGTAAGCTGCTTTGGAACACCACCGTCGCCAACGCAGCCGACCGTTACGTAATCACGCATGCGCCGCTGGTGGTGAAAGACAAAATCATCGTCGGCACAGCGGGGGGCGACGGCCCTACGCGCGGCTCCATCGCCGCGTTCGATGCGAAGACGGGCGCGGAAGCGTGGCGCTTTTACACGATTCCCGGTCCAGGCGAACCGGGGCATGAAACTTGGGCCGGTGATTCATGGAAGACCGGAGGCGCCGCGATCTGGAACATCGGCGCGTACGATCCCGACACGAACCTTACCTATTGGGGCATCGGAA
>JAFAQY010000032.1 GCA_019261985.1 Bryobacterales bacterium
TTGCTGCTGAGGCAGCAGCCATGAACCATCGCAACCGGGACATGTTTCTCGCCACCGGGCGGCGTCTGATACTGCACATACATCTGGTTGATGGTGATGCTGGATTCCACAGTCCCGCCGTTCGGCGTGGGTGCGTTGACCGTCTTCGTTTCACCACCCACGAAGAAGCTGCCCTGAGATTCCAGCACCAAGGGCTTTTTGGCTTCATCGCGCCGGATATCCGCCGCGACGGCGATGAGACTCGTTAGAAAAAATGCAGTCAGAAGAGTTTTCAAGCGCGCCTCCTGTGTTTCCCAATAATACACGGGAACCGATGTACGAAGTGGGGCCGGATGCCCATCCGGCGCGCGCTTGCCAATCGCGCTGGGCGGGTTTTCCAGAAACGTCGGCAAGCGGGTTGGCATGGCAACCCGCTGCAGGTTGCAACCTGCCCTACATGCGCAGAATGCCGTGCCCGATCGCGGTCAGAATGTATGCAGTGGGGCCGGATGCCCATCCGGCGCGCGATTGCGAATCGCGCTGGGCGGTATTGGTACAAAGGTCGGCAAGCGGGTTGGCAACCCGCTGCAGGTTGGCAACCTGCCCTACATGCGCAGAATGCCGCGCCGGATCGCGGTCACAACAGCTTCTGTCCGATCGGTCACCCGCAACTTTTCGTGGATGCTCAATACGTGAGTCTTCACCGTGCCTTCACTGATAAACAGCTTCCCGGCGATTTCCTTGTTGCTCATACCTGCCGCAATCAACGTCAACACCTCAATCTCTCGAGCGCTTAGCGCAGCGCCGCCCATGGTGCGTTCCGCCAGCTTGGCGGCAGCGCGCTCCGAGACGTGCGTCCCGCCCGTATGTACTCTGCGAATGGCGTTCAGCAAGTCCTCCGTCGAGCAGTCCTTCAGCAGATATCCCTTGGCGCCGTTCTCCAACGCGCGATAGACATTTTCGTCGCCGTCATACGTCGTTAAGACCAGGATTCGAGCATCGGGAAATTCGGTACGGATCGCAAGGATCGCCCCAACGCCGTCGAGAACCGGCATCGCGAGGTCCATCAGAACCACATCCGGTCTTACGTTGCGAAACTGCTCGACCGCTTCGCGGCCCGTTGCCGCATGTCCCACCACTACCATATCGGGCTGAAATGACAGCATGGCCGCCAAGCCGTCGCGAACGACGCTATGATCGTCGGCAATCAAAATCCGTATCGGATCAGGCATTCGACACAATCACGAGGATGCGCGTGCCCCGATCCGCCTGCGAGCGAATATCGATCTGCCCGCCAATCTGCCGGATGCGTTCGCGCATGCCGTCCACGCCAAATCCGCTTCCCGCAAGATCGCTCATCCCGCGGCCATTGTCCTCAATTTCCAGAGCCACGGCTCCGGGCTGATACGCGAGGCGCACGCTGATGCGGTCCGCCCCTGAGTGGCGCACGGCGTTGGTGATTGCCTCCTGGGAGATGCGCAACAGGTTCGCTTCTCGCGGCTCGCTAAGCGGGTAGGGCGCGCCTTCTAGTCGAGTCTCAAATTTGACATTCGACTCGCCGATTGTTTCCTGCCCGATCTGGCCGATCGCCTCCAAGAGCGTGCTGTTCGCGAGTACGCCCATTGGTAGCGCGGAAACCGACCGGCGCGCCTGATCCAGGCTTGCGCGCGCGAGCTCGCGGGCCTTATTGATGTATTCGCCGGCTTCGGAATCCGGCGGCAAGCGCTGCTCTGCCGCATTCAGCTGCATCAAAATGCCGGTAAAGCCCTGCGCCAAGGTATCGTGAATCTCTCGCGCGAAGCGGGTGCGCTCTTCCACGATCGCGCCACGCTGCTGTTCTTCGGCCACCAAATTCCTTTCTAGCAATTGTTCCAGATGGCGGGAGAACAAGATGACCAGCCACCCCGCCGCGACGTACACAGCGGACCAGCCTGCGTTCACCTGCCAGGCTCGCGAGTCCGACAGGGCGAACGGGAAGGCGACTGCACAAACAAATGTCCAGATGCCCACAAAAAATTCGCCCACTGCCAGACCCGCTAAGAGAATCGTCAGTATCACGAGGCCTTCGGATTGGGGAATCGGCGTGAAAAACATCGTGCCGAAGACGACGCTCACCAGAAGGGCTGCTCCGGCAAAGGGCTTGTTTTTGCTCCAGGTCCCTAACAACCAGAATGCTGGAAATGCGACTCCCAAAAAGAAGTCGAGGAAATGAATTCCCATCCAAAAGCGAAATGCGACCAGGCCGGCCAGAACTACAGCCCAAACCACGCGAATGGTTCCGATCAGTTCAGCGCGTAGCGGCTGGGTCCGCTCCATGCGCTTTTGGATGGCGGGATCGGGATTCGGTATCAGCTTCCCGATCCGCTCCATTACCGCGGAAACAGCCATTTCCATCCTCCTGCGACCTGGTTCTGCAAGCCAGCCGTGTCACCTCCTTCGGCGGTGATCGTCCATAATGACTGGCCCGAACGCGAGGTGAGCATGGTCTTGCCTGGAGCGGATACTATAGTCGCGGCGCGGCCATCGAGCTTGGCAGAGCTTGCCTGCGACCCCGCTTCGGCAGTCAGCTTGCGAACGATGCCGTCCGGGTCCGCGACGGCTTCGATCAGGGCGAGCGTCACCTTTGATGGACCATTTTGTATTTCCAGGATCGTGTTATCAGGATACGTCGCGTCCAATTTAGAGAACGTGAACCCCTCAGGCTTGCGAACGGAAATGCCGAGCCCCTCGCTGCGATACTCATCCCCGGAAACTGTGTATCGCCGTTCGCCTTCCGCTACCCGGACCGTCTTCCCGCCGATCGTGTACTCAAGCACCGCGATGTCGATATTGCCATACATCTGACTTCCAGCGGCAACGAAGCGGCCCAGATTGTCCTCCGCTGTATAACTTCCGAATTGGATTCTCGCGGCATCCGCCAAGCCAGGGCGATAACCTGCTGCATCCAGCGGCAGCCATTGATTATCGACAAGCACCTCCACCCATGCGTGTCCTCCCCAGATGCCGGCTACGTAAATGTAACCTCCCGCCAGGCGCGACGGAATGCCAAGCGCCCGCGCCATCGACGCCAGCAGGACTGAATAAGCCATGCATGTGCCTTGACGGTTACGGACGACCTCCGACGCCGGCGTCAGCGCGACGCCAAGATTGAACGACATATTAGCCGCGACCCAGTCCTGCAACTTACGGGCGGCCTTGTATCTGTCGGGCTCATCCCCGCCGATCGACTGCGCCAGCCGGATAACTTCCGGATCGTCTGACTGAAGAATCTGGTTCGGTTTCAGGAACGGGGCTTCGGCGATGTTTTCGGTTGCCGCCTTGCGCTCAGGGCGCGCGACTTCGAGGATGAGGCTTGAAGGAGTCCTTTCGATGACGGTTTGCATCGCGCTGGTGAAAGCCGGCCACCCCAGTTCCGGATTTTTGTGGGTGAGCTTCAACTTCATTCGTTCAATCTCGCGGGCATCGGCGAACCGCACGTTCGAGCGAGCCAAAGTGCGATCGAACGATTCGGCGGGCAACTCGGCGCCCCCCGCTGCTTGCAGCGCTGTTTCCCGGCTGACGGAACGGACGACCATCTTGCCGAATGGCATCTCCCGTTCGCTTTCGAGCGTTTGGCCTTCCGTGTCGAGCAATTCCGTCATCATGCCGGGAATGCCATCGAGCTCCGTCTTCACGCGCAGCGCTTGTACTCCATCGTGCGCTTCTATTCCGACCAGTGTGCGGGAGGACTTGAAGGGCGAGCCGATGCTTGGCGCGTAAACCCGGCAGGAGGCTTGGTCTCCAGCTTTTTTCAACCGCTCCACGATCAGCCGGTTAAATGAGGCGGGTCCGCAAACCGGCGCCCTGAGGGGCATCGAACGATCGTATGAGTTCGACCCGGCGGAGGAGCGCAACAGGATTTTATTGCCCCTCAACTCAGCTTCCGTTACGATAGTCTGCTGAGATTGGCTGGTTTCTTCCCGCACCGAGACCAGATCACCCGCGGCGTTTTCGACGCTTACTGCCTTCATCGTGATCTCGACTTTGGCGCCCAAGCGATTGATCACGATCACAGTTTCCTCAGTCGATCGAGTTCCGCCGTTTTCGAGAGCTTCCATCGTCGAGTGCTGGTAGCCGGAAGGCTGACCGGCAATCCGGATCTCATACCAGCGGTCCGCGGCGTGGAGCGCGGTCGCGAAGCACAGCAAAAATATTTTGTTCATGGAATGTGTCCCTACGCGAGAGTAAACGAGGGAGGCATCTCAGAACTATCGAGCTTTAGGAAGGTTTTAAGGTCTACCGAAAGATAGGTCGCCGCCTATAAGTTACCCGCACACGCGTGCTGCCGTTTACCGCGGCAGAGACTATCGGCCTCATCCACTTCCAGCCGCGCCGCGGAACTTCGGCGGCTGCCTTCGGAAATGGTACGCGGCGGAAACGGTGGCGTAGGAGGGCAGATAGACGCCGACGACGCGCTCGAACGGGTCACTCTCACCCGGCAGCGCTAGAATTTCTGTGGTTTGCCCTGTGTAACCGCTCGCGATTTGAAAATGGACGCCGGCGTCCAGCTTTCCATCTAGAAATTGACGAACGAGCGCTCCCCGGAACTCCCGGACCGGCACGCTGATAAAACCATCTCCCAACGGCTTCCGTCCCACCTCCTCGAATTCGGCGCGGGCTTGAAGATGAAATGGCAGCCGGTCCACGGTTCCCAGCACATCGACAATCAGACGAGGGGCTTCCGGAATCGGAGTGCCATCGGACAGATCGCGCGCATCGGCCTTTGATACCGATGCCTGAAGCAGGCCTGCAGCGAAATAATGGCGCGCGGAAATCGTGAGAAACCGGTTCCGGCTCGGCCCCTCGTCAAATTGCAGGCCCGTGTCCGGATCGATCTTCGCCAAGGATGCTTCTTGTGTAATGTGGCCCAGAGTGACGCGAATGTCGGTTTTTCCGAAGCTCTTGCTGACTACGGCCTGATATGCATGGGCTTGGCTGGTCAGGCTGCCCTGCTGCGTACCGGTTCCGATTCTCGGATCGTTCGTAAAGAACGCCTGGCCAAAGCTTAGCGAAACGGAAGGAAAAGGCAGGCTGTCCGGCGCGACTAGAGCCAGTGTCGCTTTCGGAGAATTAATGCCAATCCAGCGGCTAAACGAATTCTCCGGCGTGAGCAAATCGGTGTTGTCGAATTCAATCTGATCGCGACGCCACCCCACGTTGTACCGAAGCCAGGACGTGAGGCTGCCATCCAACGCTACGAATGGCGTTACGAAATTAAGGGTGATGTTGTTGGCGGTGATTTTCTCAAAGGGTCCATAGAACGCGGGATCGGTCGAAAAATAATTGTCCAGGTTGTCCCTTCTCGGCGCCTCACGCAGATAGTCGAGCCCCGCCATCACCGATAGGCGGCGATTAACCCTCTTGATATAGGTGGCGTTGCTTCCTGTCACCGTTCGAAATTCACTTTGACGGATCAGGCCGTCCCCGAAATTCGAATACAGCGACAGGTTATAAGCGCGGAAAAAAGAGGAAAGCTGCAGTTCGCTTGTTGGTCCGCGATGCCAAATGTCGTTAACTGCGATCTCGCCGGTGTGGGTTTGGTCGCGCTGGCGGGGATCGATGGTGTCGTGAAGATTTGGAACATCGATCGGAGTCAAGCCTGGAACCTTTGATTCGCCGTAATATCCGATTCCCAGCAGAGTTAGATTGTGCGCGGCCAGATTCCAAGTCTTCAGGACGTTAAATTTGTATTGTTGACGATGTTCCAGCGCGTCGAGAAAACCGTTGCCGTATGAGACCTGACCTGCGAGCCAGTTACATCCGGCGCTTAAGTCCACATCGCGATAATCGGCCGTCAACGTAGCAAACGGTTCGAATTGCGTTCTAAGCCCGTAGGTCGCGCCCAAATCCACGGAATGGTTGCCTTCCCGGACATTGAAAGCGCCGCCGTCGGTCTGAACGCTTTCGATGACGGCGGGGACCAATATGTTTGGATCGGAATAGCCATTTCCGTGCGCGTTGGCGCTCAGATTATTCGGCATAAAAAAACTTCCGACCCGAATGAAGCTGGCAATCGGTTCTCCGTGGTCTCCGGCGACCCCAGGGGCGAAGTATTGAGGCGCTTTGAGTCCCCCCGACGCCGTTTCGATGGGCAGTCCGGGAATGGACACCGGCGCTCCGGGGCGGCCTGGATTCGCATCTAATATTTCTTCCCGCACCACGATTCTCTGCGCCGGGTCGGGGTTCAGGATGTCGAGATCTTTAACGTCCGCGGTCACGTTCACCGTCTCATTACGAGCGGCGAGACGATCGAATTTCAACTCGACCGTCAGTGTTGCGCCGTCCTGAAGTGCGATCGTCTGAGAGATGTCATCGAAGCTGGGAGCCGATCCCACCAGCCTGTAGTTTCCGCGCATTATGCCCGTCAATGAGAATCCGCCAACCGCGTCGGTATGGGTTTCGGCAATACGGGAGTCGCGGCCTCGTTCGAGCCTTATCGTCGCATCCGCGACGCCCTTGCCCTGCAAGTCCGCCACTGTTCCTTTCACGCCGGCATCCCCGGCAAAAAGCGGGAAAACAGCGACCAACAGCAAAGCAACAATCACAGGCCCCTCCGGCACGAGTGCTACGAATCTCGCGTAGGTGATACTAACACACGAACGCTCAAATAGTGCTACGGATTGCGGCACCCCTTCGGATGTAATAACCGGTGTGGGGCAGGCTTCGGCCTGCGGCGAGCTAAAGCCCGGCTTCAGCCCGCCTGTAAGCGCTACGGGAGATCCCGCCCCGAAGCGGTTCCCGTGAACCGGCCGTGTTTCACGCCCTTCATGGCGATCAACGCGTTGGCCAAGCCCTGCACGGCCGTAGCTTTGCCGCGAACCACGATTACTTCCAGGCAGTTATCGTGGTCCAGATGCACATGCGTGCTGGAGATTATGGAGGAATGGTATTTGTGCTGCAAGCTGGTGAGCTTCTCGGTCAGCAGGCGGACGTGGTGATCGTACACCAAGGTGACGGTTCCGAATACTTCGCTGTTAGGCGAATCCCATCGCTCCTTAACCAGTTCATTCCGGATCAAATCTCGAAAAGCTTCCGAACGGTTCGTATACCCTCGCTTGTCGATGAGCTTGTCGAATTGGGCCAGAAGTTCCTCGTTGATCGCCACGCCGATGCGGCAAAGATCTGTTTCAGGCATGCCTACAGACTGCCACAATCGGTTATGCGCGGGTCATGTATCACGAAATCATTCCCTTTCTCACCGCATACAAAATCAAGTCCGCCAAGCTGTGCAAATTAAGCTTCTCCTGCAGATTCCGCCGGTGGGTCTCAATCGTGTAGGGGCTTAGATTCAGGGCCTGAGCGATTTCTTTATTCGACTTCCGTTCCGCCAAAAGTTGCAGAATTTCGCGCTCCCGCGAGGTCAGCAGGTCGTAGCTGTCCTCCACGCCTTTGGTACGGATTTCGCGAATGTAATCCTCCACCAGCATCCTGCTGATCTCCGGACTGAAGAAGGTCTTGCCTTGATGGACGGCCTTGATGGCTTGGATCAGATCGTCCTCGGCGGAATCTTTCAACAGGTATCCCTTTGCCCCGACCTTCAGCGCGCGCAGCACATAGCCTTCATCGGCATGCATGCTGAGAATCACGACAGCGACGTTCGGCGCCGCGGCCGTAATCCGCTGCGCCGCTTCGATACCGCTCAGATTCGGCATCGCGATGTCCACAACGGCCACGTCCGGCTGAGTCGCTTCGGCTTGCGCCACCGCCTCGCGGCCGTCCGCGGCCTCGGCGACGACGCTGAATTCGGGCTGGCTGTCCAACAGCATCCGCAAGCCCCTGCGCATCACGGTGTGGTCGTCAGCCAACAGAATGCGTATGGATTTCACTCGCGGTTGCAGTTCCGTCATCGATGGAAAGGGGCTCTATTTTCGGATGATCCGCCGGAAGCGGCAGGTCCAGCGAGAGAATGGTGCCGGCCCCGGGCACGGAATGAATGTCGCACGCTCCGTTCAGGCGCGCGGCGCGTTCCTGAATACCCAACAAGCCCAGACCCTTTGTCTGATGCGCGTCAAAGCCCTGGCCGTCGTCGAGAATGGTCAGAACCAGATGCTGGTTTTCCTGTTGTACTTTGATCCGCACCGTAGTTGCCTTCGAATGCCGGGCACAATTGTGCAACGCTTCCTGGACCACGCGATAGAGGCAGGTTTTATAGTCGTCCGGGAGATTGTCGGAATCGAATTCGGCCACCACCGACACGTCCATCCCCGTTCGCTTCGAACACTCCCGGGCTTGCCACTTCAGCGCCGGAATCAAGCCCAAATCGTCGAGCATGGAGGGGCGCAGCAGCAGGGACATATTACGGACCACCCGCACTGTATTTTCGATCAGCGCTTTGATCGTCTCTACGTGGCTCCGCAACTGCTCTTCCGAGCGAACCGGCTGCGCCACCGAAAGATTTCGCAGCTCCACAAGCACCGCCGACAATGACTGGCCGACCTCGTCATGCAATTCGCGCGACAGCGCCCGGCGCTCCGTCTCCTGCGCCTGCACCAGACGCGCCGAAAGATCCTTTAGTTGAATACGGGCGTCGGTGGCCTCTTCGTACCGGACTCGAGCTTGATCCTCCAGCTTCAGAATCTTGCGCATGATGAAAGCCGCCAGCGCGAGCCCGATCATCAGCGCCACGATCAGGGTCAAAACCAGCCGCGTTTGAAAGCGTAGCAAAAGCGAAACCACTTGCTCATTTCCCGCAGTTAGCTGTTGATCGTTGATCGTAGCGATGCGGTCCGCGATGGAGAGCATGTTCTGGCGGCGCGGAAACACCTCATCGCGCAAGAACGCATAGCCGGAGAGCCGCCTTTCCGCGGCGTCCCAGTGGAAGATCGGCGCCAACACGTCCCAGTATTTGGCCAACTCATTCTGAAGAGCCATGTAGTGCTGGAGCTCCGCGCGATCCGCCTGGCGGCCGTAGGCCTCAAGCGCCGAATCCATCTGCTTTCGCACATCCTGAAGATTTTTGCGATACGCTTCGGCGCGTTCCGGGTCCGGCTCCAGCAGATAATCTCTGACGTAGGTCCCTGAAAGGTAAACGTCGGACCGGATCTCATTCAACCTGTGATTTTGGCCGAGATACCGGCTGCGGATCTGGTCATCGCCGCGACGGAACTGCTGCAGCACACGCAGCGCATCCACGCCCGCCAGACACATGATGGCGAGTAATCCGCCAAAGCCCGCCAGGAGCGTGAGCCGGGAACTTCCGATAAGCCCGCGGACTCGCGCCGGCGCGGAGCGGCCGTTGCTATTCATAACGCTGCTGAACCTATCGTAACCGAGAGTTCCGCCAAATCACGCGAACTACTAGGGTTTTCGCTGAAAAATACCAGGTTCAAGGTATGGGTTGGGACGGCTGAACGGCTTAACTTTATGGAGTGGACGTGCTGAAGCTGCGCGCGATCGATACCTGTACGGTTTCCAACGCCGTCGAACGCCTGGACGCGCGAATGCGAAACGAAGGCTTCGCTTCCGGCGCAGTCCGGTGCCAATTCCCGAATCTTGCGCCCATGGTGGGATACGCCGTGACAGGCCGCATCCGGACATCGGTTCCGCCGATGACGCATCGCTGCTACCACGACCGCATGGATTGGTGGAGCTACGTTCGTTCTGGTCCCGAGCCCCGCGTCATGGTGTTGCAGGATGTGGATCCCACGGCGGGCCTGGGCGCGTTCGTTGGTGAGATACACGCCGCCATCGGAATGGCGCTCGGTTGTGTGGGCTGCGTAACGAATGGCGCTGTGCGCGATCTAGCGGCTGTGGAGGGCTTCGGATTTCATCTTTTCTCGGGCTGCGTGGCGGTGTCGCATGCCTATGCCCACATTGTTGAATTCGGCGAGCCGGTAGAGATCGGTGGACTGAAAATCTGTCCTGGCGATTTGATTCACGGCGACAGACACGGAGTCCTCAAGATTCCGCTCGAAATCGCCGACGACATTCCCGGCGAAGCTTCGAAGATCCGCTCTGAGGAACGGCAGCTTATCGATTACTGCCGCGGGTCGCAATTTTCTCTCGAAGGGCTGGGCGAGCGCATCCGTGCGGCGAACGCCGACTGCGACCCGCCTTGGAGGTCGCATTGAAGAAAACGAACTTGGCGCTGCTGGGCGCGGCGGTGATCCTCGGCTGCGTTCTCGCTTCCTGTGGGAACGGCGAGAAGGTTGAGGCAAGGAACCCGGGAGCCGTGGATTCCGCCAACGGCGACATTTCGGTGGGAGTAGCCAAGGTCGGACGGAAGACGCTCGAGCGGACGCTTACTCTGTCTTCGGAACTTGTTCCATTCCAGGAAATCGACGTGTACGCGAAAGAAGCGGGATATGTGAAGGATCTTACTGTCGACTACGGAACGCATGTGAAAGCGGGCCAGGTGATGGCGACGCTCGAAATCCCCGAGCTTCAGGCCCAGCTAAAGCAGGACGATGCCGCGATTCAAAGCGTGTCCGATCAGGTGATGTACGCGCAAAACGCGCTGACCCGAATCGAGGCCCAGCATAAATCGCTTCAACTTCAATTTGAGAGATTGTCGGGCGTGTCCAAATCCAAGCCGGGCTTGGTAGCGCAGCAGGAAGTGGACGACGCGGAGGCGAAGGCGCTGGCTTCGGCCGCTCAGATCGAGGAGGCGAAATCGAATATAGAAGCCGCCCGGAGCCGCATCGCCGAGGCGAAAGCGAAGAAAGAGCACGATCAGGTTTTGTTCGAGTATGCGAAGATTACCGCGCCCTTTTCCGGCGTGGTGACGCAGCGCTACGCCAACCAAGGCACGCTGATGCAAGCCGGCACGAACTCCAGCACACAGGCGACGCCTCTGGTGCGGCTATCACAGGACGACCTCTTCCGGCTTGTGATTCCGGTTCCGGAGTCCTACGTCCGCTACATCCACGTGGGAGATCCTGTCAGCGTCTTTATCGGATCCCTCAACCGGAAGTTTCCGGGCAGAGTGCAACGCTTCGCGGTCGACGTGAAAGAGGATACTCGCACCATGCACACGGAAGTGGATGTTCCGAATCCGGACCGCGTGTTGTTGCCCGGGTTGTATGCGGAAGCCACGATTACATTGGAGCGCAAGGCGAACACGCTGGCCGTTCCGATTCAGGCAGTGAATCAAGGCGAGCAGAACACTGTAGATGTTGTTACTCCGTCTAACACCATCGAGATTCGCGCCGTTACGCTGGGCATTCAAACGGCGAACGACGCCGAAGTCCTTTCCGGTTTGAAGGAAGGCGATTTGATCGTCGTAAGCGACCGCAGCGGCTTAAAGGCCGGGCAGCAGGTGCAGCCGAAGGTAATCGAACTCGTGGGAGTTCCAGGGCAGGAAGAAAACAAGTAACAGACGCGCTGGGGTTGAACTTTGTCCCGCTTTTCCATACGTAATCCGTACTTCATCATCGTGATTTGCCTGGCGCTTATGGTGATCGGGATCACCAGCGTCGCGCGAATGCCGGTAGATTTGTTCCCTACCATCAATTTGCCGGAGGTGGTGGTGGCCACGTTCTATTCGGGGATGCCGCCCGAAGACATCGAGACGGACATCACCAATCCCCTGGAACGATTCTTTACCTTAGCCAGCGGTATTGATCATATGGAATCGCGCTCCATGCTGGGCGTCAGCATGATCAAGGTGTTCTTCCAGCCCGGGACGAATGCGGACGCCGATGTCACCCAGCTTTCGAATCTGGCTCTCGCTGATTTGAAGCGTCTGCCTCCGGGAACGCTTCCACCCGTCGTCCTGAAATTCGATGCCTCCAGCCTGCCTGTCTGCTTGGTGACCTTGAAAGGCGAAGGCCTCACGGAAACTCAGCTTCACGATATCGGCCAGTTCACGATCCGCAATCAAATTGCCGTTGTGCAAGGCGCGGAGATTCCACCGCCGTTCGGAGGCGAGTACCGGCAGGTGATGGTGTATGTCGATCCCATCAAGCTCTTATCCAGGCAGTTGAGCCCGATGGACGTTGTGACCGCCCTGAACAATAGCAATCTTATTCTGCCGGCCGGCGACGTGAAGATGGGACCGTACGATTACTACGTCTATTCAAACAGTCTCGTTAAAAAGATCGAGGAGCTAAACAATGTTCCGATCAGAACCGTTGGGGACCGGGCGGTAACTATTGGAGACATCGGCGAGGCGAAAGATTCGCATCAGATTCAATACAACATTGTTCGCGTGGACGGCCAGCGGTCGGTGTATTTGCCGATCATGAAGCAAGGCGGCGACACGAATACGATTCAGGTGGTGAATGGCATTCGCGATATGCTTCCAAAGCTGTTCGATATCCCTAAGCAGCTTCAGCGAAACGTCGTTTTCGACCAGTCCGCGTTCGTGAAGGACGCGATGCGCACGCTGCTTGATGAGGGCATGATCGGACTGGCACTAACCAGTCTGATGATTCTGATCTTCCTCGGGAGCTTGCGTGCCACCGTCGCGGTATTTTTATCGATTCCCCTGTCAGCCGTGGCCACCTTTGTGATTCTCTATTTGATCGGCAGCACGGTAAATACAATGATCTTGGGCGGCCTCGCGCTGGCCTTTTCCCGCATTATCGACAATTCCGTCATCTCCCTCGAAAACATTTACCGGCATTTGGAGATGGGTTCGTCACCCGAAAAGGCCGCTATGGAGGGGGGATCCGAGGTAAGCCTGGCTGTTCTTGCGGCGACCCTCACAACCGTAGTGGTGTTCTTCCCGGTGACGTTTCTTTACGGAGTAAGCAAGTTCCTGTTCTCTGCATTGGCGCTTGCCGTGGTCATTTCACTGTTTGCTTCCTATCTCGTCGCGATGACAGTGATTCCACTGTTTTGTGCACGCTTTTTAAAACGCGTTCACGGCGTTCATGAACAGGCACACAGCAGCGGCGGATTCAACGCATGGTTTACCAGCGGATTTCAGGCATTGCTAAACGGATATGAATGGGCCGTCCGCCGCGCGCTGCGCTGGCCGGCTTTAACCGTTCTCGGCCTCTTGGGAATCTTTATCGGCAGCCTGACTATATATCCAAAACTCGGGTTGGCGTTCTTCCCGCGAACGGATGCCGGCCAGTTTACGATCAATCTTAAAGTCCCGACCGGCGCGCGCATCGAGAGTAGCGAAGATTATGTGCGGAAAGTCGAAGACATCATCCGCAACACTGTAGATCCAGCGGATTTCAAAATGCTCGTCTCGAATATCGGGATTGTCCCGGATTTTTCCGCGCTTTATACGACGAATGCGGGACCCTACACTGCCACGATTCAGGCTGAGTTGAACGATGGCCACAAGGTTGGCAGTTTCGAGTACATGGACCGTGTGCGTCGCGCGATCGCGTCAAAATATCCCGAGCTGCGCACATTTTTCTCAAGCGGATCGATGGTCGACGCAATTCTGAACATGGGCGCGCCGGCGCCTATAGATGTTCAAGTCAGCAGCCGCGATCTTGATAAAGCGTATAGCGTAGCGCAAGATCTTTCCGCTCGGATTCGCCGGATCTTGGGAGTAGGAGAAGTCTACGTCCCGCAGGACATGAACTATCCGGCCGTGCGATTGAAGATCGACCGGGTCCATGCCGCCGAGCTTGGCGTTAGCCAAAAGGAGATCGTCGACAATGTGATTACGGCGCTGAATTCGAATACCATGATCGCGCCGAATTACTGGGTGGACCACCAAACCGGAAACGACTATTTCTTGTCCGTTCAATATTACGAGAACGGAAAGTCGGCGATCCATAACTTTACTGATCTTCAACAGATTCCGTTGCGAGGAAACGCCGAGCCTGCGAAAGCGGGCGGAATCGACGGAAACCGGAGTTTCACCTCAACACAAGGCGGCCGGGCGACACGCCCCATCACCGTGTTATCGAATGTTGCGGATCTCGAATTCACGCAATCCCCCACGGAAATCGACCACTACCAAATCCAGCGCATTGCGGACGTGTACGTCACTCCGGCTGCGGAAGATTTGGGCAAGGTCGCGTCACAGATAAAAGAGCTATTGAAGAATTATCCTTCGAATGTACGAATTAACCTTCGCGGCATGGTGCAGCAGATGAATGATTCCTTTTATAGCTTCGCCATCGGGTTGTCCTTGTCCGTAATACTTTTGTTCCTAATCTTGGTGGCGCAATTCCGCTCGTTCAAAGATCCGCTTTTGATTATGCTCGCGATTCCGATGGGCTTCATTGGCGTCTTGGCCGTGCTTCCCTTGACGCACACGACTCTCAATGTAATGTCGCTGATGGGCGTGTTGATGCTCGTAGGTATTTCCGCCTCGAATAGTATATTGATTGTCGAATTCGCGCACCGGCTGGAAGAACAGGGCCAATCGGTGCAGGATGCGATTATCACATCGTGCCGGGTTCGCCTGCGCCCGATTCTGATGACCTCCCTCGCGACGATTATCGGCATGATTCCAATGGCTCTGAAGCTGGGCACCGGAAGCGAGCAGTATGCGCCTTTGGCGCGGGCGATTATTGGTGGACTCACCGTCTCGGTGCTACTGACGGTGTTCATCGTTCCGGCAGCTTATCTGCTGGTTTATCGAAATAAGCCCGCTCCGGTTCGGCCTTAAATTACAATGCCGGGCTTTTCCATTCGCAATCCGTACTTCATCGTCGTGGTCTGCCTCGTCCTCGCCGTAATTGGCGTGACCAGCATGGCCCGGATGCCTGTCGACTTATTCCCGGTCATCAATCTTCCCGAAGTGGTGGTCGCGACTTTTTACTCCGGCATGCCGCCGGAGGATGTTGAAACTGATATCACGAATCCGCTGGAACGATTTTTTACGCTCGCGTCCGGCATCGACCACATGGAATCCCGATCGCTGTTGGGAGTGAGCATCATTAAGGTCTTCTTTCAGCCGGGAACGAGCGCCGATGCCGATGTGACCCAGCTTTCGAATCTGGCGCTCGCAGACTTGAAACGATTGCCTCCGGGCACGCTTCCCCCGGTAGTACTAAAGTTCGATGCATCCAGCTTGCCGGTTTGCCTGGTCACCGTAAAAGGCGACGGGTTGGACGAAACTCAGCTCCACGACCTCGCACAATTTCAGATCCGTAATCAGATCGCCGTGGTGAAGGGAGCTGAGATTCCCGGGGTGTTTGGCGGGAAGTACAGGCAAGCAATGGTCTATGTGGACCCATACAAATTGTTCTCGCGGCAATTGAGCGTAATGGATGTGGTCAATGCCGTCAATAACAACAATTTAATTTTACCCGCGGGGGACGTGAAGGTCGGCGGCAGCGATTATTACCTGTACTCGAACAGCTTGGTGAATCAAGTTCGGGATCTGGACCAAGTACCCATAAAAACTGTGGGCAGCAGTTGGGTATCGGTTGGCGATGTGGGCGAGGCCAAGGACGCGAGCCAGCTTCAATACAACATCGTCCGGATCGACGGCCAGAAGTCGGCCTACATCCCCATCATGAAGCAGGGCGGCGATACGAATACCGTGCAGGTGGTTCAGGATGTCGGCAGCCTGACCAAGCATCTGTTCGACCTTCCAAAGCAACTGGTGACGAATATCGTGTTCGATCAATCGGTCTTCGTCAAGCAGGCGCTAAAGACGGTCCTGCACGAAGGCGTGATCGGACTCGTGCTCACCAGCCTCATGATCCTGATCTTCCTCGGCAGTATGCGCGCAACTTTCGCGGTGTTGCTCTCGATTCCGATTTCGGCCCTGGCGACGTTTGTCATTTTGTACTTCCTGGGCAGCACGATCAATACAATGATCCTCGGCGGACTGGCGCTGGCGTTTTCGCGCGTAATCGACAACTCGGTAATCTCGCTTGAAAATATCTACCGCCATCTGGAGATGGGATCATCGCCTGCCGTCGCCGCAGCACAGGGCGGGGCCGAAGTGAATCTGGCAGTCCTAGCCGCAACGTTGGTGGACGTAGTCGATTTCTTCCCGGTCACGCTGCTGGTCGGAGTCAGCAAGTTTCTGTTCTCGGCGCTGGCCTTGGCTTTCTGCCTATCGCTGCTGGCTTCCTTCGTGGTCGCGATGACCGTGATTCCGCTGTTTTGTTCCAAGTTCCTCAAAGGGTTTCATCACGCGCATGAGACGGAAGAAGCTCCGGACCGGTCGCTGAGCGGGCGGTTCAACAACTGGTTCAATCGGATCTTCACCGGCCTCCTTGATTTCTATGAGCGCTGGGTGCGGCGCGCTCTGAAGCGGCCGGCGCTGACACTTGCGCTGCTGGTCGGCATTTTCGCCGCAAGTTTGTTGATCTATCCCTTTCTCGGCCGGGCGTTTTTCCCGCAGACCGATGCCGGGCAATTCACGATGAACGTCAAGGTTCCGACGGGAACGCGTATTGAGGTGACCGATCAATACGTCGCCAAGATCGAAGATCTGATCCGGCAGAACGTTCCGCCTTCGGACCTGAAGATGATCGTCTCGAACATCGGCGTAGCTAACGACTTTTCCTCGCTGTACACCACCAACGCCGGACAATACACCGCCACGATTCAAGCGGCGCTGAATGACGAGCATAGTATCAGCAGCCTGATTTATATGGACCGTGTGAAGAACGCACTCGCGGAAAAATTCCCCGACGTGCGGGCGTTTTTTCAGAGCGGCTCCATGGTAGACGCGATTTTGAATTCGGGAATGCCGGCCCCGATCGATATCCAGGTGAACACGCGCGACCTCGGCGTGACGTACAACACGGCTCAAGAACTGGCTCGCCGGATCCAGAAGCTTCCGGGCGTCGGTGAAATCTACATTCCCCAAGACATGAACTACCCCGCGATCCGGCTGGATGTGGACCGGGTGCACGCGGGCGAACTCGGCCTTACTCAAAAAGACATTGTGGATAACGTCATCACGGCGCTGAACTCGAACACCATGATCGCGCCGAATTATTGGGTGGATTACAAGACCGGCAACGATTATTTCCTTAGCGTCCAGTATGCCGAGCACGGAAGCACCGCGATTCACAATCTGGTGGACTTGAAGCAAATTCCGCTGCGCGCGCCCAATCTGAAGGAGCCGACGACGCTCGATTCGGTAGTCAAACTCGAAAACCTGCAATCGCCGACGGAGATCGATCATTACCAGATTCAGAGGGTCGTCGATATTTATGTCACGCCCAAAGGCGAGGATCTGGCGAAGCTCACCAGCGCGATTCAACAGACGATTAAGGAAGCGAACCTGCCTTCGAACATCCGCGTTAACCTCCGCGGAATGGTCGAAGGGATGAACGCTTCGTTCAAAAGCTTCGCGATTGGCTTCGGCATTTCATTTATACTCCTGTTCCTGATCCTGATCGCGCAGTTCCGCTCCTTTATCGATCCTTTCCTGATCATGCTGGCGATTCCGATGGGTTTCGTGGGTGTGCTGATTATTCTGCCTCTGACGCATACAACCTTGAACGTCATGTCTTTGATGGGCGTGCTGATGCTGATCGGGATCGCGGACTCGAATAGCATCTTGATCGTCGATTTCGCGCATAAGCTGAGGGATCAGGGGATGTCGGTGTCCGATGCGGTGATCACCGCCTGCCGCGTGCGCCTGCGGCCGATTCTGATGACCTCGCTCGCGACGATCATCGGCATGCTCCCCATGGCGATGCGGCTGGGGACGGGCGGCGAACAATATACTCCCATGGCTCGCGCAATTATCGGCGGCCTGACCTCGTCGGTGATTCTCACCGTATTTATCGTTCCCGCCGCCTATTTGCTGGTTTATGGAAGAAAGGAACGCAATGTTCGCCAGAGTCAGTGAGTTTGAAATAGCGTTGTGGGGCAGGATGCCATCCTGCGCGCGATTGCCAATCGCGCTGGCCGGGTCGAAGAACAGGTTCGGCAGGCGGGTTGGCAACCCGGCGCAGGTTCGGCAACCTGCCCCACTGTTTATCGCAATTTGCATCACCGCTGTTTGTCACGCCCAAAACCTGCCCCGCCTCACGCTCCAGGAAGCCCAGGCGATGGCGCTTCAAAATCATCCGCAAATCGCGGCCGCTCAAAATGAAGTAAACTACGCGAACCAGCAGATCGCTGTTGAGCGGTCCGGATATTATCCGAACGTGAACGCCGATATAACCGGCTCCCAAGGCAATAATCTGGCGCGCATCGGCGCCGGCGATCTGCCGGCCTCGCGGCTCTTTAACCGCTTTGGCCAAGGCGTCATCGTCAGGCAATTAATTACCGATTCGGGGCGCACCCCAGCGCTGGTGGCAAGCTCCCGCCTCGGCGCGCAAGCCGCTGGGCAGACCGCGCAAGCCACGCGCTACGAAGTTTTGCTCGGCGTCAATCGCGCCTACTACGATGTGTTGCGCGCGCAGGCGACAGTTCGCGTCGCGGAACAGACCGTCGCGGCTCGGCAATTGCTTAGCGACCAGGTAACGGAGCTTGCCCGCAATAATCTGCGATCTCAGCTTGACGTGAGCTTCGCTGACGTGAACGTCTCCGAAGCGAAGCTGTTGTTGTTGCGTGCGCAGGACAGCGTTCAGGAAGCGCAGGCCGAGCTCGGACGCGCGCTGGGTTCCGATCAACCGGCTAACTACCAACTGATCGATGAGCCTCTGCCATCCGCGCCGCCCGCCGCGCCAAACGACTTGGTGGCGCAGGCTGCCGGAAACCGGCCGGAGCTGGCGAGTCTACGCTTGGCCCGCGATTCGGCATATAAATTCTACGAAGCCGAAAAAGACCTGTCCCGTCCGGCGGTCAGCGCTGTAGCCGTTGGCGGATTCTTGCCGTACATCAATTCCTCGGGGGTGCCGGCGGAATACGAAGGTATCGCCGCGAATGTGAATTTTCCGATCTTTAACGGGCATTTGTTTTCGGCGCGCCGGGAGGCCGCGCTTCAACGCGCGATGCAGGCGGATCAGCGCCTGCGCGATCAGCAGGAAATCATCGCCCGCGACGTGCGCGTGGCCTGGGCTGCCGCGAACGACGCTTATCAGCGCATCGATGTTACAGCGCAGTTCCTCAGGCAGGCTTCGCTTGGGCTGGATCTGGCGCAGGGCCGGTATCAACTTGGTTTGGCTTCGATTGTCGAGCTGACTCAAGGGCAATTGAGCCTGACGCAAGCCGAAATCGAGAATCTTACGGCCAAGTACGATTACCAGACGCAGAATTCGGTTTTGCAGTTCACGCTCGGTCTCCTGCGGTAGCAGTCATGGGGGCGGGATTCCATGAGGTTCAGCGATTTCCGTTGCGTCGAACCGCGATCCTGCTGGCCATCCCGCCGTGCGGAATGCTCGCTGTCCTTATCTGGCAGGTAATCCTCGGCCGTCCTTGGGGACACAATCCGATGTCGAACGCGAGCGTCATCGGCTGGACTATTTTTCTATGGCTGGTTTACTTGCGGTTAATGACGGTGCGGATTGTTACCGATGTTCGGAACAGTCAGCTGCGAGTAGCGATGCGGGGACTATGGCGAGCGCAGCACGTTCCGCTCTCTGACATTTCTTCCGTCGAGATCGCCTCCTTCCACGCCGTGCGCGACTATGGCGGCTATGGCATTCGAACTATTCGCGGCGGCAAGGCCTATATTGGATCGGGAAATCGCGGAGTGCGGGTGCGCTTGCGGCAGGGTTCGATCCTTGTTATTGGTTCCCAGCGTCCTCAAGAGCTTGCGGCGGCGCTGAGCAAATAGGGGCGAGACTTGCCATTCCGGCAAACCTCGCCCAATCGACGGAAGGTCCAGTTAGCTGCTCTTCGATTTTTTTCCACCCTTGTGGTGTTCTTCACTCGTCTTCGTCTGTTGACCGCTCTTTGAATCGCGATGCTCGCCCTTCATATTCTCACCGCTTTTCGAGGATTCTTGCTGCTCTTCGTCGCGGTCCATCACCGCGGTTCCACTCGACTTCTGTCCCGAGCTGCCCTGCTTCTTGGTGTGGGAGTAGGGTTCCTCGCCGCTCCTGTGTGGATGCTTTCCGCTGCCTTTTTGATCGGCCATGATAGGTACTCCTGCTTATGAGATTTCGGTCGAAAAACTATGTTTCGGCGGAAATCAGCCCGCAAACATTTTTAATTAGTGGCGTTCTGGGCAGAACGCATCAGAAATGCCGGGCTCTCGACAATGCCTTGGATAATCGACGACCATCGATAGTTGGTCGCCGCGGCATCGCGGACGATTTTGCGGACGGAAGGCTTGTCGTAGTATTCGATTCGCCGGCCCAGCGCGTAGGCCATCAGCTTTTCCGTGAATGTGCGAGGAAACTGCTCGGGTTGGGCAAGCAGCAGCGCGCGCAGGCCCGCGAGTCCCTCGATTTTTTCTCCGCTTACCGTGATGCCGCTGGCGTCCACCGGTTTTCCGGATTCGTCGATCGTCCGCCACCCCCCTACGACGTCGAAATTTTCAAGTGTGAATCCAAGCGGGTCGATGATCGAATGGCAACTGTTGCAAGTAGGATTGATACGGTGTTGGGCGAGGCGCTCGCGCATCGTCGGCGGGAGCACGCCAGGCTTGGTTTCAAGCGTCGTATTCACTCCCGGCGGTGGGGGCGGCGTCGGAGTTCCAAATACGTTATTTAGCAGCCACTTTCCGCGCACAACCGGCGACGTTCGATCCGGGTACGACGTGGTCACCAGGATTGCGCCCTGCGAAAGCAATCCGCCGCGCTGGTCGTGATTACGCAGCGTGACCCGGCGGAAGCGGCTGCCGTACACGCCGGGAATCCCGTAATGGCGCGCCAGTCTTTCATTTACGAATGTGTAATCCGCGTTCAACAGATCCACAACGCTACGGTCTTCCGTCACGCTGCTCGCGAGAAACATCTCTGTTTCTGTTTGGAACCCTTGCAAAAGGCTTTCGTCGTAGTTGGGATATTTGTTCGGGTCGACTACTACGTCCGCGACCTGCCGAAGATTGAGCCACTGTGACGCGAAGTTCCCAACCAGCGCATCGGTTGCGCGATGGTCGGCGAGCATCCGCCTCACCTCCTTTTCAAGATTTTGCGGCTTGCTGAGTTCACCCCGCTCCGCAAGACCCAGCAGATGGTCGTCGGGAATGCTGCTCCAAAGAAAGAACGATAACCGCGAGGCGAGTTCCAGGTCCGTTAACGGATAGGCAGCGCCCTTCGGCTTAGTAGGATCGCGATAAACGCGCAAGAGGAAATCGGGATCAACCAGCATTCGTTCGAGCGCGAACTGAATTCCGCTTTCGAAATTGCCGCCATCCTTGCGTCCGTCGTCGAAAAACCCAAGCAAGGTGGTGACATCCGCCTTTGTAGCCGGTCTGCGATACGCAAGCCGCGCCATTCGGGAGAGAATCGTCGATGCGCAGGCGCGTTCCTCGGCAACATTCTTGTTTGGCGACGGCTGGCAAACGAATATGGCGCGGCGGCTGGGAGTGTCTTTAGCAGGTCCGGTATTCGCGTACGGACCACCGATTTGCACGGAGGCCACATTCGCATAACTCATATACACCTGGTCGTTTGCGATTACTCGGCCTAATTGTGTCGGTTGAGGAAGGCCTTCCGGCTCCCACATTTCCCGCACGAACGATACGCCGACCACGTGTGAGCCGGCCTTCACCGGGCCTCTAACTTCCAGGCCGGCGTCGCCCGTCAGTTGCATGTAGGTTTCCCACTCGGGATCGCCGGCAAATCCGGGTTCGCCGTCGCCCGCATAACTCGAAGCCGCGGGGCGGCCTTTGCCTTGGCCGCCGACTGTGAAGCGCTTCAGTAACTTCCCGTCGAGGCGGATGTCGAGCCTCTGCGGCCACCCCATTCCCTTGAGGTAATCCTGATATTGCCGCTGCAGCCGGACCTTGAAGGTGTATTCACCGTCAACGGGAAAATCATAATGGACCGCGATGCCGCCTCGCGAGCCGAACGGGAGATCTTCGCTCATCCGGTCCTCTTGCAGCACGTGCAAAGGAATCTCGAAAGTTTCGACATTCGGCTTCGCTGGAGGAAGCCCGGTCGCAAGGCGCGTCACCTCCCGCGCAACCGACATGTAGCGCTCCAGGTGCGCTGTCGAGATCGAAAGCGAATCGGCGAAATTATCGAAGCTGCCGTCGGCGGTGTCGTCACCGGGAAGCAGCGGCTTCAAATCGATATCCAGCGCGAACAGGTCGCGAATGGCGTTGTTGTATTCGGTACGATTCAGGCGTTGGACGGCGCCGATTCTGCCCGGATTCGGATTCGCGGCCCAGGCGTGGTCGATTTCGTTTTCAAGCTCGGCCGCAACGGCGCGGTAAGTGGTGGCATCCGGGCGCGGCATTCCGGCGGGCGGCATGGAGCGGGCGCGCAGGCGCACGATCACTCGCTCCAGCAATTCCGCGTTCTCGGCTGTTTTCGACAGATCGAGCGTGTCGAGAGCCAGCCCCGACGTACGAAGCTTTTGGTTATGGCAGGTGACGCAGTATTTGTCGAAGGTCTCGCGCGGTGTTGGTGTTTTCGTGGTCTGCGCGCTCAACAGCGTCAGCGCGGCAACGGCCGCGGCCAGCGTCGCGAAAATCCAAACATGAGTTCGCATAAACAGTAGGGCAAGCTTCAGCTTGCCCCGGACAAGCTGAAGCTCGTCCTACTTCGGGAGTATATCGCACGGCACCCGCAACGTCACCCATCTCAGGTCCGGATGCGCGTCAAAAAATACAATCCGGCGAGCGAAAAAACCACATCCGGCGACCACGCCGCCACCGCCGCGGACAACTGTCCTAAATCGCCGACCTGCTCGGAAACCTGATCCGTGCTCCAGTACAGAATGAAGATGGCGAAGCTAATTCCGACCCCTGTCATCGCGCCTCGATTCCCCGCGCGGAATGCGAAAGGAATCGAAACCAGGGCGAGGATCAGCGCGAACACCGGCTTCGAGAACTTTTTGTGAAATTGGACTTGAAGCTGTGTGGTGTCGAAGCCGCTGCGCTTCAGTTCTTCGATGTAATCGCGCAGCTCCAGGTAATTCATCTGCGGCGATTGTTTGGCTTCCTTCAAAAAATAATCCGGCGTTTCCTCAAGTTCCGCGTAGGTGCGCGCTCCGCCTGGAAAGGGATCGAATTTGCGCACGTAGTTGCCTTCGAACTCGCTGCTCCAGCCGTTCTCGAACACCCACTTATTTAATGCGGGTTCCCAGCGCGCGCGTTCCGCCGAGATATGGCGCCTGAGGCGGAACTTCTCGGAATCGATCTCATAAACGTTGACGCCGAGCAGGACACGCTCCCCGGGGTCGATGTATTTGTAGTTATAAACCCGATCCTGCTGTCCGTAAAACCAGGTGCGCCCGGATTGCAAGAATGTCTGCGCGGGACGCCCTTTGATCTCGTTATAAATCTGATCCTGGCGGCGATCGAATTCGGGCACCCAGTAATGGTCGAACGCGAACAGGCTGCCGCTTAGCAAAAAGCCCGCGATTAAAACCGGCGCCGCCATGCGGTAAGCGCTGATGCCGGATGCTTTGAACGCGGTGATCTCATTGTGTTTTGCGAGAATTCCAAAAACCACCAGCACCGAGGCCATAACTGCTACAGGCGTGAAGTAATAAACCAGGCGCGGCGTCAGGAACAGATGATAGCTGAGCACGCGCGTAAGCCGGATATTATTCTTTATCGTGTCGCTGAGCAGGTGGAAAAATTCGAACATGTGGTACATCAGCACGAAGCTGACCAGCCACAGAACGAAATAAAAGAAAAAACTCGACAGCACGTACGTATCGACAACGTGCACCAGAACCGGAAAATGAGATAGCCAGGAACGCGGCTCAATGCGCCCCCGCACTCGCGATACGTGTTTGCGCGGAACCTCTTTAATGGACCGGAACAAGCCGGCCGCCCGGCCGATGAAATCGCGATCTCCCGGAGCTTCCAACCGGATCAACATCGCCAAGCCGAGCACCGAAAAAATCGTATTCGGAATCCACACGGCAATACCCGGCGGCAGCTTGCCTTGGCCCGCCAGGCTGATCAATCCGATGAGACCCATGTAGTAGCCAAGCGCGATCACAACCGTCATCACCACCGCGCCGGATTTGCCGCTCCGGCGAGTTCCGATACCCAGCGGAATGCCGGCCAGCGCGAGCAACATGCAAGCCAGAGGGAGAGCAAGCCGTTGATGCAGTTCAATCCGCGCATCCAGGATCAGCCGTTTGTCCGCGCCTTTGGAGCGATACGCGTACTTGTACAGAGGCAGCGTGTCCATCTCGACGGCCGGGCGCGACGCCTGCCGCTCGGTAGCTTTGGCTTGCAACGCCTCCTCTTGATTCGGAGAGGAATTCACGGTGTAGTCTTTGGCTTGTTTGCCGGCGATGTAGGTGTCCGCATTGTGCATCACCAAATGGATGCGATTATTCGCCACATCGGGAACCGCCAAAGCATCCAACGCGAGCGTTACCACGGGGCTATCCCCCTGCTCTTGCGGCCCACGCGGGCGTTGGTTCGGAGGCGTCGTATCGGCGATGAAGATGCGCCGCCAGCGCGTGGTGGTGCCTGGAATCACATCGCCGACGTAGAGGATCGTGTTGGGAAATTGCTCCTCGACAAACACGCGCGGCTGGACGTCCGCGCTGAGCTCGCCTGCGATCAATTGGTTCAGCACGCGGTAACGTTCGCGGACGGACCACGGCGTAAGCCATAGCGACGCCGAGGCAGTGACAAGCATTGCCAGCGTAGCGAAGAAGACGATCGGAGGCGCCACGCGCCGTCCCGAAACGCCCGCGGCCCGCAGCGCGATGATTTCGCCATCCGAGGACATGCGGCTGAGCGTAATCAGCGTTCCCACCAGCACTCCGAGTGGAATCGCGAAAGGCAATGCCTGCGGCAAAACCAGCGCGAAAAGATAAGCGATGGTCCTCGGCGGCCCGGAGTTGCGCACCAGGATTTCGAACAGAGGCTTTGCGAATTGCAGGAACAGTACGGACGTGAAGAGCACGCACCCCAACAGAGCGCTGGCGAAGACTTCGCGGAAGATGGTGCGGCTTAAAAGGCGCATAGTGTAGGACAAGCTTCAGCTTGTCCAATAAGAATGGGCAAGCTGAAGCTAAGGATGGGCAAGCTGAAGCTTGCCCTACTGGCCTGCCGGCGGCGGAGGCGCCACGGGCGTCTTCGGCAACTGGTCCTGCGGAAGCTCGAACTCGATCTCATCGAACAACAATCCGGGCGCGACCACGGATGTGGGCGCAAGATAACCGCCTGCGGTCATCAACGCGAGGGGCGCTCCGTTATTCACGTAATCGAACTGCGCCGTTTCCCTCGAAACCGCCAGAATATCGCGCAGCGTTCGCGTCGAAATTCCGCGCATCCGCAGCCCGCGCACCAACTCTTCCCGCCCGTCCGGATACACGCGATACACCAATAACGGCGGACTCACCGGCCGCGCCGAACCGCCCGATTGCTGGCTGGCCTGAGCCAGTCCTTGTAACTCTCCCGCGCTGCCCGAAAACGGAAAATCCAGCTTCCGAACCAGCATCGCGTACGGTTTCCCTCGTTCCTGGCACAGTTGTATCAAGCGCTTTTTCAAATCGGCCAGAGGCGCCGTTTCGCTCGTCGCTTTCACGAACAAATTTCCGATACCGGCGCTGCGCGCGCCAAACGAACCGCTCAGCCGCGCATGACCGTTCGACGCGGAAGAACCGCGAATAGGTTGCCGCGTGGTAAGGAAGCCTTTCAGCACACCCTTTTGGACCAGCGTCACCGGTTTCGGCGGCACACCCTCCAGGTCGAAGCTGTAAGATCCGGCCAGAGGCTTACCGTTGAACGACGCCTGCGTCGGGTCGTCGCTCACCTCCATCCAATCCGGCAAAACACGCCCGCCGATGCGCGTCTCGAATTCGCTTGGAATGAAATTCACATTGCGGCCCGGATCGGCCAGCGGCTTTCGCGGAACGCGCACGTTATCGCCCAACAATTGCGCAAATAACTGCGCCGCTGCCTCCGGTTCAAATAGTGTCAGGCCCACTACGGTCGAGCCCTTGGGCGCTTTTGCCAGCGCGCGGACATTCTCCGCAACCGCGGCCACGGCCTTTTTTAAGTCCGCCTCTGAAGGCAACTTATCGATATCCAGCGCCGGCATTGCAACCGCATCGCGGACATACATTCCATCCGGCGCTTGCGCTTCGCCCCGGGCCACCACCCAGTGCACTCGATCGCCATAGCGGATGGCCGTGCCTTCCGAATTTAAAAGGTACGTGATTCCGTCCACCGATTCGAAATCCACCTGCGAGCTTAAGATCTCCGGGTACGCATTGAAAACCGCCGAAAGGCGGTCAATGCGCTCGGTCCACGCGGCTTCATCGGCTTTCTTGTGAGCGACCTTCGGGAGGCTCACCACCGGATCGGCTTTGGAGAAATCGGCCAGCTTCTCCGCCTGCTCGGTGGCATTGTTCAGGGTTGCGCGCTTGCGGCCGATCGATTCCAGCGCCGCCTTGTATGCGCGGTCCGTGCCCAGCCAGAATGCATCGCGCAGCGCCTGGTAATTGTCGTCCACGGGCCAGCTCCCGTCGTAGCGCGACCCGGAATAAATCCCGCTATAGATGTGGCCGGTATTGTCGAAATCGTAGCTGCCCACCCGTACTTCAATGCTGGGAATCTTCGCGTGCTGAGCGGCGACGTTGACGGTCGAGCCTAGCGAAGCGGTGATATGCAGATTTTCCGAATCCGTAAGGTCGTAGCTGAAAAAGTACGGCAGATCCTGCCCCCCCACGGTGCTCAACTGCCGCGAGCGCGCGATTTCCTCGCGCATGGCCTTGAGGACGACGTCGTCGTCTGGGGCGGTTTGCGCAGTTCCGAGCTGAGGCATGACAAGCCAGCCCGTTGCCGCAATGGCCGCGGCGGCCAAAAAAAAGGCTAGCTTCGATTTCATTGCCGGATCTCCGAAGCCGCCGGGCGCGGCAGGTAAGGCGGACGATCCTGCGAGCGCTCCTTGCGCTGAATTTCGATTTCGCTCACTAACAGGGCCGGAGAAACAGCCGACACCGGAACGTATCCGGATTCGGCTCCGCAGTAGCCGTTAAAAACTTCGGATTTGTCGGACGTGGCAAGAATCTTTCCGAAGCTCGCCAGCGGCGTTCCCACAATATCTACTCCGCGAATCAGCTCGTCCGGCCGGCCGTCCGGATAGACGCGGTAGACGATTAGAGGGATTACCGTAAACGCTTGCAGGCCCCGCCGAGCCGTGGTGGTGTAACCGCCGGTCACCTGATCGAAGAACAGCCCGTACGGCTTGCCCTGCCGCTTCACTTCTTCGATCAGCATTTTTCTCAAGTCGGCATCGCTGACTTTCTTCGACGATTCCACGATGAGATTGGATTGGCGCGAAACGATTTCGTTGCCCGGCGAGCGCCGGCCGTGCCCGTTCGATTGCCCGAAACCGTCGACCGGCGAACGCGACATAAGGAACGTTTTCAGAACGCCGTTCTCGACCAGTGGAACTGGGCGAGCCTTCACGCCCTCGTCGTCGTACAGGTAGTAGCCGTTCAGGGGCGTGCCGTCGATCTGCTGCCGCGTCGCGTCGAACAAAACCGAAAGGAAATTCGGCAGCACCGGCATGTTCACGCTTTTTGTAAAGGTCTGGCCTTCGGTTTCGTCCTTTTGGCGGTGCCCCTCAACGCGGTGGCCAAAAATTTCATGAAAGAAGACGCCGGCCGCGCGGCCGGACAAAATGGCCGGACCGACGAACGGGTCCGCGGGCGGAGCCTTCAACAAAGCCGTCAGGTTCGACCCGGCTTTTTCCACGGCCGCCAAAATCGCAGGGTCTTTCGGGAGCTTCGATGGGTCGTCGACGTCGAAGCTCTCCATTGTTGAAAGATCCATCCCGTCGGCGGCTTTCCCATTGGCCGTAATCATCAGGCGCGTGAAGAGCCGGCCCTGTTCGATCTGCGTGCCTTCGGTATTCACGAAGGTGGTAAATACGCGCTGCGCTTCCACCGCGACTTGTGAATTCAGCGCGCCGGGGTATTTGGTGAAATCAGCCGAGAGCTTACGAAGCCGGTTGGTCCAATCGGCGGTATCGAATTTGAGCTGCGGCGCCGTTCCGTAGTAGATCTGCTTCTCTTCCTTTGAGAAATCGTCTGAGCCATCCGACGGCTTTGCCCGCAGCTTGTCGTCGGATTTCAGGCGGATCAACTGCTGCGATGCGCCTTTATACACCCGATCCGTCATAAGCCAAAGCGATTGTTTGATCGCCGCGGAATTATCGTCGAGAACGATTGCCGAGCCGGGAGTGAAGCGCGGGCGCTGCCCGTTCACCACCCGGTAGTTGTCGAACTTAGGATCGCCCGTGCGGACAGTCACATCGAGCACCCGCAGTTGCTGATGGTTCACCCCTTCCAATGCTCCGGCGCTGGCCGAAATCGTATCGGCATCGGTATCGGTGACCTCGTACGCCATGAAGTAGGGCGGCGGATCGCCCTTTTCTTTCAAGGCCGTGAAATTCCGGTCCAGTTCGGAGGAGAGGATCTTAGTGAGAGGAGTCTGCGCAAACGCGCAGGATGCGGCGAGAACGAATGTGATTGCGCGCACAGTGTTTTAAGGATATCAGGTGGGAGGCAAGGGCAACTTTTGGATTCAGCCCGTCCCGATACCCAAACCAGATCCTCCTCATCACCGGGGATACTGTTCACAGCAATCCACGCTCGTTATGGATCGGAATCTGAAGCCGCAACCGGACCACTGGCTTTTCCTCAGGTCGGTTTGAATTCGAGCGCTTGGCGGATTATTAGCCACGTCGCTACAACGAAGCCAATTAGAAGCACTATACGTGTGTTCCGGAGAGCTGTCGGGTTTCGGCTTAGCATCTTGCCTAAAATAACGTTGACCAGCAAGAACGCCCCGGTGACCGCCAAGCCGATCCCTGCCCATTGCTGCCGGTGACCGCCGAACACTTCGCTTTCCATCCAGTAGAAAGCGCCGCTGAGCGTAGTCCAGATCGAAGACTTAAAGCCGGGGCTGCGTGCCACACCCGATACCGCAGACTCCGCGGACAGGCGCGCCCGTCCGTTGGAGCCGTTACCTGAGCACGTCACAACTTCCCCTCCCGGGGGCACGTCGCCGGGTTCCGATTTCTGATTAGCGTGGAATGCCCCCGGATCGTCATCAGAAGATCTCGTTTACAAGCCAATTGAGGCAGCTTAACGCCGCGACCGCCGCAGTCAGCGGATTCTCTATGAGGTACAGACCGACAAAGCACGCATCCGCGTTCCAAACCTCCATCTCAAGTGGCCAGCTCGTGTAGGCGAACAGATAAAGCGACATCCATTGCACAAACTCCCAGTTGTAGGAAATAATAGGATCGCAACCGTATGCGTCAAGGACCGTGCCGGCCGGGCAAGCGTAGACCGTCACACTCGTGTCGTTCGGGCAGGGTGGGAGACCGTCTGTATACCAGGTGCCGGCAATCCAACAGAGTCCGGCCGGATCATCACGATTGACAGGATCACCGCCGACATACGCGTATCGATTCCACGTGCCCGGATCGGAAGACTGAGCGCTGCCTGCTGATGGATCGGTCGTCAAAAACCTTCCCAGCCCCGGCATATGGAAACGTTGATCGGCGTAATCCAGCCCCGTTTCTGCATCCCGGAAGTATCCCGTGAACTTCTCCGTCCCGTTCGCCGTCCCCGAACGCTCTAGACCGAACGGATAGAACTTCCCGATCGAGCC
>JAFAQY010000109.1 GCA_019261985.1 Bryobacterales bacterium
TGTGTCCGCCGGCTGCCGCTTCGTGGTTAGGGGACCGCCGTACACCACCTCGGAGTCCTGCTTGCGCCCGTACATCAACTCTCGCAGGAAGGCTTGCCGTCCGGCAGAAACCTCGATCAGTTCGACACCGGCGGCGCTGAACCGGGCTGCCAGCTCGTTGGAGACCATCCCGCCTTCGGTCTTCCAGGGACCCCAGTTGAATGAGACGGCGCGGCCCGGCCATTGCGCATTGAGGCTGACCGCCATTTTATTGAGAACTTCGTTTGCGGCCGAGTAGTCGCACTGGCCGCGGTTTCCATAACGCGCCGCAACTGAGGAGAAAAACACCAGGAACTGTAGGTCCTGGGGCCGGAGAGCGCGTACCAGGGCGAGAGTGCCCGCGATTTTGGGCCGCACCACGCGATCAAAAGACTCGAGCGTCTTGTCGCCGATGAGTTTGTCTTCGATCAGTCCCGCCCCGTGGACCACGCCGTCTATTCGGCCGTACTTCCGATACATGCTCTCGATCAGATTTCCGACAGTTGCGGCGTCGCACACGTCTCCGGAGTGGTACTCGACTTCCGAGCCGAGAGACCGCAACATCGCGAGGTTGTTGCGAATCTCGCGGTCCATCGTAACGCGCTGCGCAATTCCCTCAATAAAGGCTGGGTTGGGCCGCTGCCCGCCGGTTTGCACGCGATCCATCAGAGCGGCGCGGAGTTGCCGGACGCCGGTGATTCCCGCGATATCCGCGGGCTCCTCGGCTTGGGGCAGTGGCGAACGGCCCAACAACACCAGCCGCGGCTGGAATGCTTGCGCGAGCTCCCTGGCGGTTGCCGCGGTAATTCCGCGCGCGCCGCCGGTAATCAGGACGACGGAGTTATGGTCCAGCTTTAGATTCGAGCTCCTGTCAGTTAAAGGAGATTCCACCGGGCGAAGTGTCTTACGCGATCCGCGCGAGTATCCGACCTCCAAATTGCCATCCCGGTGCAGCAATTCGCCGGCGAGCCCTCGCGCGATGGTCTGCTCATTTTCGGCCGGCGCGAAGTCAACCGTCTTGGCCGCGACCTCCGGCCACTCACGAGCGACGGTCTTCACGAACCCGGATATCGCTCCGTTTCCGGGGAAGAATCCGGCCGGTGCGTTAGACCCGAAGCCGAAGGTCCCGCCGAGCTTGGTCGCCGATAGCAAAATTCCGCCGCGGGCGGAGCGAAGATCCTGCTCCAATCCTTTCGCGAGAAGGAACAGGCTTCTGAGATCTAAAAGCGTGCGCGATTCGATTTCCGCGGTCGCGCCGTATGGGGCGGGAGCGATGGGCAACAGGTGAACCAATCCGCCGATCACGCCATGTTTCTCCTTCAGAGACTGCAAGAGAGCGGCGACAGACGCCGCATTGTTGAGATCTGTCCCGGCTTCAGGAGCATGATCGACCACACAATGCCGGATTCCAAGCTCATTTAAGCGAGAACTAAAGACCGCTGCCACGCTATTGGGATCACGATTCCGATCGTTGGTCACCAGCAGGAACACGGAACATGGAGAGGGATTCTGCGTCAGCGGAGCGTCGACGACCTCAACCGCAAGCCGCGTAACCGGCCGGGCCGTTTCAGGCTGTGAAGACGCACCTTGAGAGTAAGCGGCAGGGGACTCGGAGGTCGAAGCCGCTTGCGTCGCGGGAAGCTCTTCCGCATCGGCAGATTCCGCCGGAGTTCCTCCGCCTGCCGGTTCGGAAGCCTTGGCCTCTATCCAATCCACGATCGCGCGCAGAGTCTTGAGTTTGTACAGCGTTTCGATCTGCCCTTCAATGGCAAGCCCGGGGAGCATCGACTCCGATTGCAGCGCGCTGAAGATCTCGACGCGTTTGATGGAATCGACTCCCAGGTCGCCTTCGAGATCGAGATTCACATCCAGGGATTCGGCTGGATATCCCGTACGTTGGCTGACGAGCTCGAGCAACACCCTGGTGATCTCTTCGCGCGGGAGACGCGGAGACGCTGGAGCCGGCACGGAAGCGGGAACGGTCACGGGCGGCGGTCCCGCGGAAGCCGCCGCGGCGACGGCCAAGGGCGCAGCGGGTTCGCGCTGAAGCAGAGCGGCAGGCGCGGCCGCGAGCGCAGGTATAGGCGCGGGCACGCCCTGGGCGGGAACCGCGCAGGAAGTGGCGGCGGGTACCGCGGTAACGCCGGCCACGGCGGCGGCTTGCGGCTGCAAGCAGGCGAGCATGATGTTGCGATGCGTCTCCAGGAACTTATTCATGAGGCGATGATGCCCCTGC
Organism: Bryobacterales bacterium; assembly: GCA_019261985.1. Lineage (GTDB taxonomy): Bacteria > Acidobacteriota > Terriglobia > Bryobacterales > Bryobacteraceae > Palsa-187. The sequence goes on from JAFAQY010000109.1 coordinate 2,255, forward strand.
ATCACCATCTCAAGCTGACTCGCGGGCGGAGATTGGATCGCCGGAGGCTGGATCAATGGAGACACCGGTGAGGGAGAGTCACCGGTCCCCGCCGATCGGGCTGGTGCGGCAGGAAGGTTCGGCGGGAAGACATTGTTCGCCATAGGAGGCCCCATAGGAACAGGATTGGTGGACAAAACGTCCTGCGAAGCCGCCGGCGGTTGCTTTTCCGTTTGATCCGATTTAAACAGAACATGCGTACCGGAAGTTCGCATTTCAAGATTTGCAGGCAGCACCGTCCACGCTGGCCGGAATTTTGCGCCGGGCACGGCTCTGCCGTTGGAGACCACCCACGCGGTCGGAGACATTGGCTGAGGCTGCGTGTCTGCGAGCAGCCGCCCCAGATGAAGATGCTTGGTCACCCTGCCTTCAAAAAGGCGGGTGGCATAAAAGGGAACGCCTGCGACGGCCAAATGGGCCAAGGCATGAACCAGATGCACCAAGCCACCCCGTCCGGGCTGATCCATGTGAACCGCCACATGGGGTCTTCCGCCCAGGCAGGCTGAAACCAAGCCCGTAAGAACTCTGCCTGGTCCGCATTCGACAAAAACCCTGGCCCCGGCCTCGTACATCGCCTGGATCTCGTCCATAAAGCGCACAGGCCTGGCGAGATGATCCGCCAGGAGTTGCCGTAGCGCGTTTGCGTCACCGGGATGAGGAGCAGCGGTGGTATTCGAATACACCGCAAACCGCTGCGGCTTCAGGTCGCACGCTGTCAAGCCGTTTCGCAAGGGCTGCTTCGCCGTTGCGACGAGCGGCGAATGAAACGCGCACGCGACCGCGATAAGCCTGGCCTTAAGGCCCTGCCCCTTGAGACGCTCGAGGCTCTCCGCAATCCCTTTCTTGGTTCCGGAGATTACGGTCTGCGAAGGCGCGTTCAGATTGGCAATGACAACGCCGGCGATGTCTTTGATCGCACCGGCCACCTGGGCCTCGCTGGCCTCCACCGCGGCCATGGCGCCGAGTTCGTCCTTGGCGGATTCGACAATCACCCGCCCACGCAGTTCCGAGATGCGAATCAGCTCCGGAAGCGTAAACGCCCCCGCCGCGGCGAGGGCGGCGAACTCGCCATAGCTGTGTCCGCATGCAAACTGCGGACAAACTCCAAAATCCGTTAGCAGGCGAAACATCGCAAGGTCGGCCGCGCCAAGCGCGGGTTGTGCGATGTTGGTCTGCCTGAGGGCGTTTTCGTTGACATCCTTGTCCTGTTCGGAAAACACCGGAGGCGGGAAGATGAAACTCGATAAGGGCTTGCCCAGTTCCAGACCGAGACTCCGATCGGCTTCCTCAAATGCTGCTCGAACCTCAGGAAAGGCCACGGCAAGATCGTTCATCATGCCGACGTACTGCGAGCCCTGGCCGGGAAAGGTGAATGCGATTTTTCCGGCCGGAGAGCCGGCATCAGGCGAGAAATAGATGCCCTTCGGATCCTTGTACTCCTTGCGCGAATCGATCGCCGAACGAGCCGATTCGAGCTTCGCCGTAAGATCTTCCAGAGACTGCGCTACCACCGCCAGGCAGCATGGGCCGGCAGCTCTTCCGTGTTCCCAATAGACGGCAGACGCCAGATCGACGAGCGACGGGCGCGCGCCATGTTGGATGGCGCTAACGATGGAGCCAATCGCCGAGGAGAGCTCTTTCGGCGAGCCCTCTCTCCACAGGAACAGCTCGGCTGGCCAGTCGCGAAGCGAGGCTTCTTCGGGATCGCTTCCGTCGAGCGGGCGAAATTCCTCGGCGACGACGTGAAAATTGGTTCCTCCGAAGCCAAAGGCGCTGATGCCCGCCCGGCGGGGCGCCCCGTCCAGCCTCTGGACCCAGGGACGGGTCTCCGAGTTGATATACAGAGGGCTGTTATCCAAACCGGCCTTCGCGTTCGGTTTCGTAACACCTAACGTGGAGGGAAGCACGCGGTGACGCAGCGCCATAGTAGCCTTGATCACACCCGCGAATCCGGCCGCGCATTTTGCGTGCCCGATCATGCTCTTGACGGAGCCCAGAGCTACGGTCTGATGCGCCGAGCCCTTTTCTTTGAAAAACGCCGTCAGCGCTTCGGCTTCGGTTCGATCTCCCACCGCGGTTCCGGTGCCGTGGGCTTCCAGCAATCCGACGGTTTCCGGATCAGCGCCGGCCTTTTTATAGGCTCGTTCCAACGCTCGCGTTTGTCCGATTGCGCGCGGCGCGGTGAGCCCTTTGTCTTTTCCGTCGCTGGAAGCGCCGACGGACTTAATGACTCCGTAAATCTTGTCGCCGTCAAGCAGCGCGTCGTTCAGGCGCTTGAGCACGGCGCAGGCAACCCCTTCGCTGATCACAATCCCGTCCGCCGTCTCGTCGAAAACACGCGGCTGACCGGTGGGCGATAACGCCTGCGTCTTGCTGAAACAAAGATAGGTAAATGGCGACTGCATCATGTCGGACGCCGCTACCACCGCTACATCGCTGGAGCGTGTTTCCAACTCCGTTACCCCATGGCGCAGAGCGGCCAGACCGGTGGCGCAGGCGGCATCCACGATGAAGTTTGTGCCGCCGAAATCGAAGCGATTGGCGACTCTTCCCGCTACGACGTTAAGGAGCAACCCGGCGAACGAGTCTTCGGTCCACTCCGGCAGATCCTTGGACATGCGCTCGATGAGATCGGTGGAATCCGCAAGCGTACCGCCGGCTTGATCCACATAATACGGCAGCATGGATCGAATGCCATAGCCCAGTCCGAGTTCGCCTACGCCACCACCCGTGCCGACGACGCAACAGGTGTTCTCGCGGTTGAACCGCCGCGCTCCGTATCCGGCGTCCCAGAGGGCCCGGTGCACCATCTCGAGAGTGACCAGCTGCAAGGGATCGATCGAGGGAAGCGAAGACGGCGGCATGCCGAACTTCATGGGATCGACCACAACGTCATCGATGAACCCTCCCCATCTGGAATAGATCTTGTCCTTGGCGCGCCGGTCGGCGTTGAAGTACACGTCGCTATCGAAGCGCTCCTTGGGAATCTCGCGCACGGTGTAGCGCTTGTTGACAATGTTTTGCCAGTACTGGCGCACGTCGTTGCTCTGCGGGAATACGCAGGACAGACCGACAATGGCAATATCGGAATCGGACGGAGCGGCGCCTTGGAAGTATTGTTCGAGCAGCGCGGCGGCACGCTCTTTGAGTAAAGTACCGCTGGAGCCGACATCGCGGTGAAGCTGTTCTATCGTGCAGACCTCGCCGCGAAGAGCGGCAACCTGCCCGATCATGAACATGCCTTCGCGCCGAACTGTACCGGCATCGGCGAGTTGATAGACCGCATGGCCGTCCGGACCAGTGTCTCGGACGATGCCTTTTGACGCAATCCGGAGGCGGCCCAGATTCAGCTTTTCCAGCTCCTCGCGGATCTCTTCTTTGGGCTTGCCCTCCCGCGTGAGGCGCTGCTTCAAGTCCGCGAAGGCGACGGCGAACTGGCTGCCGGCGCACCGGGTGGCGTGTCCCACTCCGGATTCGACCAGGAGCGTATCTTGGCAAGCGAGCGCTTCCTCCTGGAAGGTCGCGGTAATTGCGCCGCTTGAAACGATTTCGCGCGTAAACAGATAACCAGTCCCGATCACTGCGCCCACCCGCACGCCGCGCTCGGCAAGGGGAGCCGCGATGGCGCTCAGCATCGCGCCCGAGCGCGCATCGTGCACGCCGCCGGCGAAGATGATGTGGTAGTCCTCCGGTTTTCCCGCACGCGCGGTTTGCAAATACTCCAGAATCACGCGCGTCATCTGTTCCCACAAAACGAAACTCGTGCGCGGCCCCACGTGGCCGCCGCATTCGCGGCCCTCGAAGATCAGCCGGCGCGAGCCCTGCTCGAGAAAATTACGAGCCAGCGCGGGCGAGGGCGCGTGCAGATAAACTTGTATGCCTTCGCTCTCCATCTGCTTCGCCATATCGGGACGGCCACCCGCGATAATCAGGAAAGAAGGCTTGCATTTCCTGATTTCGGCCAACTGCTCGTCGCGGAGCTCCTCAGGAACGAAACCGAGGATGCCGACACCCCAAGGCATCCTTCCCAACTTGTTCCTGGTCTCGTCGAGCAGCTTAGCGACCTCGGGCCCGCGCATCAGCGCGAAGGCCAGGTACGGAACCGCCCCGCCTTTCGCGACGGCGAGCGCGAAATCGGCATTGTCGCTTACGCGAGTCATGGGACCCTGGAAAATTGGGAAGCGCGTTCCCTGAGACTTCGCCAAGGGAGCATTCTCCCCAAGGGGGTTGAGCCGCGAGGCCACACGAACTTGCCTGGACGCCTCCGCGCGGATGGCCCGGCAAATCCCCTTCACGTTGTGGAATTCCTCGGCGAGGTCTTTGGCAAAGGCGGCATCCTGACCGATGAGAAGAAGTTCCTGGTTCCGAACGCGATCGTTCACCAACTGCTTCCACTGCAGGAGTCTTTCCGGGCTCGCGCCGCCGTCGACTCCGTGGCTTTCCTCAAATTTCTTCAAATCGAAATACGCCGTTTCACCGACGCGTGAATAGGCGCGGAAGCGGATTTTAGAATCCTGTCCGAGAATGGCGGTTTCGCTCCCGTCCATGCGGGCAATGCGCTCTCTCACAGCCTCTGGAAGCGTCGATTCCTCGGCCAACGCAAGCTGCCAGTCGAGCGCCACTCCGGCGGCGCCCGCCGCGAGGCAAGCGGATGCGGTGTGCAGCCCTATGCCGCCGCGCGCATATACGGGCACCCGGACTCTCGGCAGGATTCGTTGCAGCAGAATGAACGTCGTTTCTTCCGCCACCTTCCCGCCGCTCTCGCTACCCTTGGCAAACAAGCCTTCCGCTCCGCACTCCACGGCACGCAAAGCTTCGCCTAGAGTCGTAATTTCAACGAGGGGCTCGAGGCCCGCGGTTCTGCACCACGCGATCGAATCCGCGAGAGATTCGCACGCCGGGTCGGTGAGGACGACGCCCTTTAACCCGCGCCCCATCACTGGAGAAAGGAGTGAACGCACGGTTTCGCCGTGAGGAGATCGTACCGAAACCGCGAAGCCCACGCCCGATTCGTTTTGACACAGATATTTCAGCGCAGCCGCGGCCTGCTCCGCTCGGATCGCGTCCAATGCCAAAACTCCGGTACATCCCGCCCTACCAGCCGCAGCCAGAAGCGCGGATTGATCGAAGCTCTCCGGTGAAAATATGAATTGACGCCAAGACATAAGCCCTCCAATTCAGACTTTCGGCCAAAATCGTCTTAGGCCTTCTTCGAATGCCTAAGTTCTTTCCGACGACAAGGTCAAAACCAGCGAGATAGGAGGGGACAGGGGCCTAAAACGGCGGACACCTAGAGTTTTGTTGGGATCTCTTGGCGGACGACATGGTTCAGAAATAGATCCGGGAGCGCATTCAAATAGAGCGAACCGGCGCTCGCGTTTCCGATCAAGACATTGAGAAAACCAAAACGAAAGTTGCACACGAGCCCCTCCTTGCCCCGTGGCAGACTCAGCACCATTACTTCAACTGTTGGGATTAAGACTACCCCGAATCGGCGGCGATTGTCAATAGCAAACTCGATTCTAAGGCGTTTTCACGGGATAAAATGCCGACAGTTTACCTCGCCATTGACCTCACCTGCCTTTGTCTGTCCGAAATGGAGTACGATTTTCCGAAATGGAATACATTTGGATGACAAAAGGGAAATGGGAATGGGCGAGACTCAGCACAGCGACGATGCGGCGTTTCCACGCGACGAGCTACGCCTAGAAGTCGAAGTACGACTCGAACGTATCAATTTCGGCTACGATGTTGGACGGGGGGGCAGGTCACCATCACAAACGTTTGCCGGTGTTCTAAAACAGGCGGTGTGATATGCGCGATCCCATAGATAAACCTGTAATACTTGTCGTCGACGACGATGTCGAACTGACGGAGATGCTCGGCGAGTATCTTGAAGGGTTCACGGTGGCAACCGCTCACGACGGCAACACCGGATTGAAGAAGGCTCTCGGGGAGGTCTACTCTTTGGTCGTGCTCGACGTCATGCTGCCGCGAATGAACGGCTTTGAAGTTCTACGCCGTCTGCGAGCCACGTCCCAGGTTCCGGTGCTCATGCTGACCGCTCGCGGAGATTCGGTCGACCGCATCGTCGGATTGCAGGGCGGCGCCGACGATTATCTGCCGAAACCCTTTAACCCCGAGGAACTGCTTGCGCGCATGAATGCCATCCTCCGGCGGGTCTCCCCACTTTCGTCAGGACCGGAGGTGCTGACGATTGGCGACGTCAGTCTGGATGGCGGCGCGCGGACCGTGCGGCGCGGTGGGGCCCCGGTGGAAATGACAGCAGCCGAGTTCGATCTATTGCGTGTCCTGATGCGTTCCGCGGGCCGCGCCGTCGACCGGGAAAGTCTCCTTCACGAAGTGTTGGGCCGCCACTTCTCCAGTTCTTATCGCAGCATCGACAACCATATCAGCAACCTCCGCCGCAAGCTCGGCCCGGCGCTGGATGGAAGGGAACGCATCCGCGCGATCCGCAACACCGGCTACACCTACACTATCCCGGAGGCCGCCACGGGACCGGAGTCAACGCATCCGGAACCGGGATCTGATGTGAAATGAGAAGCCTGTTTCTGAGAATCTTCCTTTGGTTTTGCGCCGGGTCGCTCCTGCTGGCGGCCGTTATCGTGGGCGCGCTTCTGTTCACAACACCGGATGCCCTATCCACAGCCTGGCGCCGCGTCGGACGAGGGGCAGTCGTTTCCGCAGCCCGAGTGGCCGCGGAGACGTACGAGAGTTCAGGTTCGTCGGGCCTTTCTATTTACATGCAGAAACTAGCCGCGGACACGGGTCTTCACCCTCAATTATTCGACTCCTCCGGACGCGATCTGAACGGAAGCCCTTCGCCGGACATGGTTCGCGATCTTGCCAGTTTGAGTTCGCCACCGCAAGACCGGCTCACATTGCTTGCGCCACCGGATACGGCCGCGGTGCGGGTTCGAGGTCCCTCCGGGTCCCTTTATTCTTTTCTCACGACACTTCCCCGGCGAACTGACCGCATCGTGTGGTCTCCAAGATTAATTCTTTCGTTCGTCTTATTTGGTTGCCTGGTGTGCTATCTGCTGGCCCGCTCTTTGACGGCGCCGATGGTCCGTCTTCGCGCATTAACATCCCGGTTTTCCGGAGGGGATCTTGCAACTCGGGTTACTGAAGCGTCCCTGTTGCGCCGGCGGGACGAGATTGGCGGCATGGCGCGGGATTTCAATGATATGGCAATGCGGATCGAGACGCTAATGCGCGGTCAAAAGCGGCTGCTGGCGGATGTGTCCCACGAACTTCGATCGCCGTTGACGCGCATGCGCCTGTCGGTGGGCTTGCTGCGGCGCAGCGTGGGCGCGGAGGGATCGACCTCGGTGAGCCGCATAGAACGAGACATCGAACGCCTGGACAGCCTGATCCAGCAACTGCTGGTGCTCTCGCGCCTCGAATGCGCGGCCACGCCGCCACCCATGGAGAAACTGGATCTGGCGCAGATTGTCACCGAGATTGTCGCCGACGCGGCCTTCGAGGCGCAATCCATGAACCGCGGCGTCCGCCTGGTGGAGTGCTGCCCTTCGGTCGTCCTGGGGGAGCAGAGATTTCTCCACGGCGCAGTCGAAAACGTGATTCGCAACGCGGTGCGGTACACGAAGCCCGAAACGGAGGTGCAGGTGCGTCTGTTCCGGCCGGAAGGCGCGGGCCGCGCGGTGATCACGGTCGTCGACTCGGGACCAGGCGTGCTCGAAAGTGAACTCACCCACATATTCGAGCCTTTCTATCGCGTCGGCGAAGCGCGCGAGCGTGAAAGCGGCGGCGTGGGCCTGGGTTTGGCCATTACGCGGCAAGTGGTAAACCTGCACGGTGGTTCGGTTCAGGCCTTCAATCAACCCGGCGGCGGGCTGGAAGTTCAGATTGCACTGACGCTCGCCGACGCAGCGTGAGCCTCAAACTACTTCTTTCGAAGCACAAGCTCTAGAGTGCCGCGAAAATTAGACGCTCGCAATTTGATGATGTCGCCAGACAGCGCGCCGGAGTATTTCGTAGTAATTTTTATTCCCAGCGCTTCCCTTGTGACCTCAAACGAGATCTTGTCGTCCTCGAACTTCCCGTTGCCAAGATCGGCGGGCCCCAACGATGCGGGCGTCGCCGTGCCTGTAAGGACCCGTCCCGAAACGTTGAAGACGAACGTGATGGAACCGAGCTTGCCGTTGGCCTCGCTGACCCATGTTCCGCCGATGCCCTCGCCGCGCGCCACGCCGCACGCGAGGATTTGGAGCGCGCAGATGCTCAAGAACTGAATCCACATGATGCCTCCTACGATGCCGCGTCGCGGTCCGGGTTCCTGTTCAGTTCCAACCCCCGCCCAGGGCGCGGTAGAGAGCGATCAAATCTTCGGTAACACTTTCCTCGCTACCGGCTAGTTGGGTTGTGGCCGCGATGACGGATTGCTCGGCATCAAGAACCGGATTGTAATCCTGAATGCCGGCGTCGAATAGTTCGCGCGCAAGAGCGAGCTTCCGCTGGCTGGTTCCGGCCATCTGCTCGAGGACTGCCTTACGATCCCTTTCGTGGCTATATTTCGCCAGCGCATCCTCTACTTCCTGAAGCGCCTGTAGAATCGCTTGTTGGTATTGCAAATCCGCCTGCTGGCGCTCCGCGCTACGCGCTTGAATATCGGAGCGAATCTTCCCGGCGGCAAACAGCGGGATGCTGACACTGGGCCCGACGGAGAAAAAACCGCCGGAGTTGCCGAGCTTCAGCGCCGAAATCTGCTGATCGCGGCCACCGAAGTTGCCCGTGAAGGAGAATTGGGGAAACCGTTCCGCGCGCGCGGCGGCCGTACGAGCTTCAGCCGCGTCTACTTCTTGTTGGGCCTTGCGAACGTCGGGTCTGCGCCGCACCAACTCCTCGGGCGATCCAAGCGGCACATCGGAAGGTCCATCGGGTACGGCTCTTGGGGGTATCAATTCACCGATCAATGCACTTGGCTCCTCGCCTGCGAGCACGGCCAATTGGTGGACATGGAGTTCGATTGAGGCCTCCATTCCCGGAATTAGCGACTCGGCGTTTGCCAGATCGAGTTGCAGGGGCGTCACGTCGGCATCGGTGGCGAGACCCGCCGCCAGCCTGGAGTCGACCAGCCGGAGACTATCGCGGCGAAACTCTACGCCTTTACGCGCGATTGCAAGTTGTGCCTGCAAGCCTCTCAATTGGACGTAATAGCTCGCCACATCTCCGAATAGCGTGACCATTACGGCCCGCCGGTCCTCCTCGGCGACTCCGACCTCGGAGACGGCCGCTTTGGCGATGTTCCGGTTCCCACCGAAAAAATTGCGCGCCCAAGTCACTCCAAGACCGAATTGCCGGTTGTCGACTGAGCCGCCGTTGCCGGCGAGAAGCTTCTGCAGGCCAGGCTCGGTGCTCGTAGAAGCCGGTCCACTGCTGTGCTTCAAGGTGTTCGTCTGCGATAGCATCGGCAGCCCGGTGGATTTCGCCGCGCCAACGGCTGCGCGCGCTTGCTGAATACGGGCTACGGCCATCTGCAAATTAAGATTGGACCGCAGCGTCCGGTCGATCAGCGAACTCAGCTCCGGATCGTTGAATTTCTTCCACCAATTCGCCAGATCGGCGGGAGCTTCCGGCAGCTCCTGCCCGAAACTGCCCGGAAGGATGAAGTTCGCTGGCTTGGGCTCCGGGCCGGCTGCGTAACCAGCTACCGGCAACACCGCAAGAAGTATGTATGCACGTTTCATCTGTCCTCCGCAGCGCTGAGTTCTGACCGCGAGTCCGCTTCCACAAATACATCCATTTGCTGGCCCGCAAATAGGGGGAGGCGCTTGCGATCAAATTGATAGAGCGCCTGCAGGACGCGCGTGTCAACGCGTTCCTGGCTCTCGCCAGTTAACGACTTCTTCGGCAGTACGTACGGCTCGAACCGAATAAACCTCAGGTCCACACTGATGGATTTGTTGCCGCGAGCGTAGGCCTTCGCGGGGGCGTCCGGGCGGACCCGCCAGGCCTCACTTTCGTCGATATCCACGCGCACCCGAAGATGGTCTGTCTCGCCAAACAGAATCAGCGGCGATGAAGGATTAACGGGTGCGAATTCTCCCGCATGCACTTTCACCTGCAAGCACTCACCGCTAAAGGGCGCCCGTACCGTCAGCCGATCCAGGTTGCTCTGGGTGGATGCCACCTGGGCTTCCGCCTGGCGCACGTCCGCACGAGCCACCTCGAGATCCGGCTCGGCGGCTCCCGCGTTGAGCAGGGCCAAATTGGCCTGGGCAGTTTTCAACGCAGCTTCCGCTTCCGCAATCCCGTAGCGGCGGCGGTTCATCTCATCCGCGCTCACGGCTCGTTTGTCGGAAAGGCTTTCGCGTAGCGCCAACTGCGCTCGCAGATCCGCAAGATTGGCCGCCGCATTCTGGGCTTGCGCCTCCGCGGGAGCAATATCTACCGGACGCGGCGGACTGGCCAGCTTCATCAGGCGAGCTCGGGAGGATGCAAGCAGGGATTCCTGTATCGCCATTTGTGCCGCGACCGCCCGGTCGTCCAACTGAAATAGGGGACTTCCCTCCTTTACCCGATCGCCGGCTTTGACGAACACCTTGGTTACTACGCCGGCCTCGGGGGAACCAATCGCGACATTCTCGCTCTCGGATTCGATTAGACCCGACCCCGACACGAATGACGGAAAGGGCGCACCCGCAGGCTCGGCGACCGGCTGAGCCACCGGAACCGGGTGGCTGTCCGCCCAGACGACGTACAGTGCGAATGCAAAGCCGCACATCGCGATGAGAGCCATTCGCGTCGTAGAGCCGCGACGAACTTTATTCGCCACCTGTCTTGGCGGAATAGTAGATTCGCCGCCCCGCGGGGGATTTGTCCTGAGCGTACGAAAAGTAACTTTCATGATCCGAGTCCTCCCACGTTAGAATCAACGATTTCTGAAATACGCCCATCATCCATGCGTGCGATCCGATCCGCGTAGTGAAATATCCGCGAGTCGTGCGTCACCACGATCAGAGCACGCCCGCCGGTTCGCCCCAGCGAGCGCAACAAGTCCATCACGTCCCTGCCGATATCGGCGTCCAAAGCGCTGGTTGGCTCGTCGCACACCACCAGCTTGGGCTCGTGCACCAGGGCCCGGGCGATTGCGACCCGCTGTTGCTGGCCGCCGGAAAGTTGCGACGGCACGTCGTGAAGGCGCATGCCGAGGCCGACGCGTTCAAGCATGGCACAGGCGCGTTGAAACGCTTCCCTCCGCGGCACGCGGTTGATCAACAATGGCACCGCGACGTTCTCCGCGGCGCTGAGCGCTGGAATGAGGTTGAAGGCCTGGAAAACAAATCCGATATGACGCCCGCGATAAAAAGTCTTCGCTCCCTCCGGCAGATCGGACCATTTCTGGTCGAACAGGCGGCACTCTCCGGAATCCTGATTCAGGATCCCGGTGATGACCGAAATGAGAGTCGTCTTTCCGCATCCGGAAGGGCCAACCAGCATTAACAACTCCCCCGCACGCACTTCAAGGTCGATGCCGCGCAAAGCTCGTATGACGGTATCTCCCGTATGGAAGCTCTTGGAGAGGCCGCGGCATCGGACTGCGGTGTGATCTTGGACCTGCACGGGAACCTCTTGCTTAACTGCGGAATACGATTGCCGGCTCAAGGTCCAGCACCTTGCGGACGCTGATCGCCGCGCTTCCCGCGCAAATCAGAAGCACCGCCGCTGCGCTGCCGGCCAGGATCTGCCAAGTGGTCTCCAGAGAGACCAGCGTGTTGCGCATCAGATACTCGCACAAAGCGGAAGCCCCGATGCCGATGCCATATCCGATCAAGCCCACCACCGCGGCCTGCATCACGATCATTAGAAGGAGCGTAAAATTCGAAGCGCCCATGGCTTTCAGCACGCCGAAATAACGGAGATTGTCCTGGGTGAAACTGTAAAAGGCCTGCCCTGACACCGCGGTCCCGACGATCAGGCCAAGCAAAGCGGCCAAGCCCGTACTGAGCGGAATGGCGGTGTTCCGGAAATAATACACCAACGTCCTGCGAATCAACTCGGCACGCGTATATGCGCCGAGCCCGGTCTGCTCCCGGATGCGCCGGCAGACCGCGGAAAGGTCCACACCCGGCGCGGTCTTCACGAGGACGTAGGAGAGCGTATTCCGCTCTGCTGGAGAGAACCCGAGGGCGCGCGAATAGGTCGTGTAAATCACCGGCTGGCTCAGTAGGCTGCGCTCCACTTTGGCCAGTCCCACGACGATGGCGCGGTGGTCATTGAGTTCCATCGAATCGCCCACGCGCAACGGCCTTGGTTTGCCGTTCTCCGCCGCGGTAATCCCAAAACGGCGCTGGGCACCCTCGGCGTCGACGATCACGGCATCGGTTTGGCGCAAATCCGCCAAGCTCCCTTGGACCATTGATGGCGGACCTCCGGCGAGCGTAGCATCGTCCAGACCCAATACCAATGAGTTTTGAAACGCGCCGTTGCTCAATCGCGCCTTCAGCATTGCATAAGACATCGGCACGGCCCACTTCACGCCGGCAACGCTGCGGACCCGGTACAACTCCGTATCCTGAATGTTTTTGACGTCATCGACAAAAAGAGCCTTTGGATCCATGACCCAAATGTCCGCGATGCCGGCGTTCCGAATCGTCGATACGGTGCGCGTCATCATTCCAACGAAGAGAGCGGCCGAGAGCGCCATGAGAAGCGAGGAAAAGCTGAGGCCGAAGATCATCGCAAAATACTTGCCTTTTTCACCGACCAGCATGCTGAATGAGATCGAACGCATGACTACACGCATGCTACCCGGAGGAACATCTACTGGCTTACGAGAAATGTCGGGAAGTCGTAAAGATTTGTCATTGCGATGGGCTTTATCGTAACTCCGCTCGTTTTCCAGCGCGTCTATTGTCAGAGTGCATCGCGATATACACCAGGCAAGGAGAAGAACCACAGTGACGTACGCTCGGCGTGCACTGCTTTGGTTCCTGGCGTCGACCGGATTCGTTTTTCCAGCCGCCGCGGCGCCACCGACCTCATGCGGCACCCTCAACGCGGGATTACAGATACTGACCAATGTTCCGGCCCTTCCGGGCGGGTCAGATTATGCCGGGGCTTTAAAGATGGCCGTGTGGTACCCCACCACGGCGCAGGCGTTGCCTTACACTTACTCCGGACCGCGGCCAGACCTATCGGGGCTCGCCGCATTGAATGCTCCACCAGCCACATGCAGCCAGTTTCCGCTGATCGTTTTTTCTCACGGGTGGTCGGGGTGCGGTACACAGTCCGTATACTTGACCGAACAATTGGCGCGTCTTGGCTACATCGTTGCCGCCCCGGATCATAACGACCATGGCTGTAGCGTGGATGGAACTTCGAGCAGTCTCTTGCAGGTGTTCTTTGATTTTCCCCTTACAAAATTCGGCGACGCGGCAACCTGGACGGACCAGACCGCTTTTTATCGTAATGCCGATGTGGAGGCAGTCCTGAATTACATGCTCAACAATTGGAGCGGCCGGTCGAGCATCAACCCCAACCAGATCGTGATGTCGGGACATTCATTTGGCGGTTACACGGCGTTCGCCAAGATTGGCGGATGGGCTTCTTGGCTAAATCCGAAGTTCAAGGCGGGTATCTTATACTCTCCCTACATTCAGGCCTTTCAGTCACAGAAGCCAAACACCATGTCGTCCCCAAACGTCCCACAAATTTTTATGACCGGCGGGCCGCAGGACAAGGCCATCGAGCCTTGGGTCATGGGGCCCCAGCCGTGCAGCGGAGTGAATTCGGAGAACTGCGGGCAGGCAGGGGCTTTCGAGCAAGTGCAGGCGCTCAAATACTATGGGGAACTGCCCGGCTCCGGACAGGAAGCCAGTCATTTCGCCTTCACCAACTCTATTTGCACGAATTTAGGAGACCTGACAGTTCAATCTTGCCTGGCTCAGGTACCCAATGCTCAGACCGTCGTGAATTATACGCAAGATTTCCTCGATCACGTCTTGTTCGGCCAAAAGCCGCAGAGACTCTGGAGTACCGGACCGGAATTCGCTACCTATTGGCAGACAGCCGGAGTGCCTGCTTTCAGCTACCAGGCGGGCGCGGGGAGCGCTCCAGACCAGATCGTAACGGCGATAGGAGAGCAATTGACAACCGACGTTCCGTCGGCGGCTAACGGCGCTCCGATGATGCCTCAGTCGATCGAGCAAACCACGGTCACCGTCACCGACAGCTTGCGGATTTCGCGCCCCGCAAACCTCTACTACGTTTCCCCGACCCAACTCAATATTGTGGTACCGGACGGCACCAGCGCCGGCCAGGCGACGATCGCGGTCGAGGTCGCCGGAAGCCTGGTATCGTCAGGGCCGCTCACGATTAACTCCGGCGCCCCATCATTATTAATGGTTCCGGGCAATGTGCTGGCGGGATGGGCCGTGAACAGCACCAGCCAGTACATCCCGATCTGGGCTTTATCAGGCGCGCTCCCGCTGGACGTGAGTGGAGGGGGGACTTACCTGGTGGGGCTCGGTTCGGGGTTGCGCGGCGGCGCCACTCTCGGGTCGACCATTTCGATAGGCAACACAGTGTTCGACGGCATTAATGGACCGCGGCTGGTTATCGTTCCCTCGCCTTCCTATCAAGGGGTCGACCAATTTGCAATCGGCCCCCTACCCGCGTCTCTGAGTGGAGCCGGAACCGTGAACGTGGTGATCTCGATTGGCGGCCGGTCAAGCAATGCCGTGGTGGTCTCCATCCAATAAGAGACGCGGGACTGCAATTCCATCGGCTAACATTTCCCACAAGAATCCGGCCAGTTCATCGAACTCCTGGGGCGGGCAGACGATGGACGCGGTCGACGCGGCTCGAATAATGGAAAAGCGGACGAGCTGCACAATCAGTTGTTGGAACTGGTGAATGCACGCAACAAGAGTGGGGACGCCGGCACGTTGATACCGGTCAATTTCATGCGGGCTACGGTTAGAGTTTGAACCCTGCCCCGCCGAGGCTGAAGCCTCGGTTGCAGGCTTAAGCCTGCTCCACCATTGGGTGTGCAATCCTGGGGGCATATGGCACTGAAAGAAAGAGGGCTTACGATTCCAGAGATCATCCTGATCGCGGGCACACGCGTCGCCTTCGGCGTCGGTGTCGGCTTACTGATCGCGGACCGGCTCAATAAGGATCAGCGCAAGGGCGCGGGATGGGCGCTGTTGGGAGTCGGCGTTGTGACGACCGTCCCAATTGTTCGCGGCCTGCTCGGCAAACAGGTGCTAGGGGAGCGCTGAAGTCCCTGGAATCGCCCGTGTAGAGTGTCCGCCGAGGCGCTTTACGCGCTTCAAGCGGGCGCACTGCATCACCCTCCTGTACACTGCTCCGCGCTCCGGCTACCATACAGCCATGCGCACCTGGATTACGTTTCTCGTTGCTTCTTGCGCGGCGTTCGCGCAAACCTCACCCGCAGGCAAGTGGATTTCAACCCTCTCATCCTTCGGTGAGCCGCGCTACAACCGCTTGCAACTTGAATTGAGCGGATCGAAGCTCACCGGCAAATTCGATAACGAAGCTTTCGATGGCAGCTTCCAGAATGGCGGCATTGAGGGCACTGTGAAGCTGAATCCGCGCACCACAATCGAACTGCACGGCACTTTCGCAGGCGACCGGATTACCGGGACCGGGATGGTGGTCGAGCAGAAACTCGAGCTCAAATGGGAAGCGATGCGCGAGCCGGCACGCAGCGCCGCGCCGCAAACCCACACCTTCGAGCCGACCGAGTTCCAACACTTCTTCTCCGACGCAATCGCGCCCGCGCTGCATATCGCTCCAGGGGACACAGTACGCACTTGGTCCGTGGATGCGGGAGGCACCGATCCTAAGGGCGTGCGTAGGACCTCGGGCGGGAATCCCCTGACCGGGCCATTCTACATTGACGGCGCAATCCCTGGAGACACTCTCGTAGTCCACTTCACGCGCATAAGACTAAATCGGGACTCCGCAGGCAGTGGCGCCATGATCGTCAACGGAGCTCTGAATGCGGGTTATGTGGAGCAACGCAAGCGCGTTGAGGGCTACGACTCCAGTTGGAAGCTTGACCGGCAGGCCGGATTCGCGTCGCTAGCGAAGCCGACGGAGTCGATGCGCGACTACAAAGTGCCGCTTGCACCGATGCTCGGCTGCGTGGGTGTGGCGCCGCAGGGCGGCATGCGTTACCGCTCGGGTTTCCTTGGCTCGTACGGCGGCAATATGGATTACAATCAACTCCGCGAGGGCGCCATGGTGTATCTGCCGGTGTATGCTCCCGGTGCATTGCTGTTTGTAGGCGATGGCCACGCCGCGCAGGGCGCGGGCGAACTCACCGGCGATGC
Organism: Bryobacterales bacterium; assembly: GCA_019261985.1. Lineage (GTDB taxonomy): Bacteria > Acidobacteriota > Terriglobia > Bryobacterales > Bryobacteraceae > Palsa-187. Next base: position 18,640 of record JAFAQY010000109.1, read on the forward strand.
CCTGGAGACCTCGATGGACATCGAGTTCACGGTGGACGTACAGGCGGGCGGCGCGCCGCCCGCCCCGCGCATGGAGAATGCCGAGTATCTCATGGCCAGCGGAATCGCCGGCAGCATCGATGAGGCGTTCCGAGAGGCGACAACCAATCTGGTTCGCTGGCTCGAGAGGACCTACGGCCTGAATGCGGCGGAGGTTTCCTCCGTGCTTGGCACCGCGATAGTTTACGACATAGCGGAGGTCGTCGATCCCCAGCCGCACATTGTCGCGAAGGTTCCGAAGGCGAGTCTTGCGGGTCTGCGGAAACCTGCCCAGCCTTAATGATGATGGCTAGGTTAGGCGAATTCGCCCGGGGCGCGCTGGAGGCCTTTGGTATCGAGGAATACAAGAGCGGGCGAATCAACAAGCGAACCTTCCGGCAGTTGCTCGGGCTTGAGACAAGCGATCAGTTGGATACTTTCCTCAAGGCTCACGCCGTTTGGATTGAGTACGACATGGCCGATCTGGAGCGCGAACGTGAGGGGCTGCGGCGCTTGGGCTTGTGAAGCGGGTGGTCGTCGCAGACGCGAGCCCCAGCCGCGTTGGCCCACCGCTTTGAAACCATTGGAACGCTCGGTATCCTCGACGCGGCCAGCCGACGCGGAATAATCGATTTGGCCCTAGCGCCCGATCGTCTTAGGAAGACAAAACTTTCGATATCGCCAGAGCCTACGTGACGATCTCCTGAAGAAAAGGTGTTAAGTCAAGTCCAGCCGCGGCGCACTTAAGACGGAGTACAACGCGGATTTACCGCGACTACGCGTAACGTAGCAACGCTTTAAAGCCGTAGTCCATATGCTGCTGGATATGGCAATGAAACAACGTCAGCCCGGGCTGATCGGCCGTGAAGTCCACGCTTGCGCGTCCGAATGTGGGCACTACGACGGTATCTTTGATGATGCCCGAGGTGGGCTTGCCGTAAATCTCGGAGATCTCGAGTTGATGACGATGCAGGTGCAGCGGGTGGGAGTCGTCGGTGCGGTTGTGAAAGGTTAACCGGTAGCGCGTGCCCTGTTTAAGCACGAACTCCTGATCGTGCGGATAGGATTTGCCGTTCACCGTGAAGCTGTTGAATTTACCGGCGCCGCGCGGGACCTTTTCGAAGATCATATCGAGCTTCTCCGTAGGCGTTTGTTGCGGCGGGGCCGGTTTTCCGAAGATCGTATAGTCCCAGCTTGATTTCGGCGGCGGCATCCATTGCGGCGTGCGCCGCTGATTCGCGTACTCAATGACGATGCCCAACCCGCCTTCGCGCACCGGATCCTCGGGCGCGCCCATGATCCAAACTCCCGGATGATTCATCTCGACCCACGCGTCCACGCGCTCGCCCGGACCGATCATCAGCACATCCACAGCGGCGGGCGTAGGCACCGGATTTCCGTCCAGCGCGACTACATTGAATTTGTGGCCCGGGAGCGCCAGATGCCGGATCTCGATCGCGCTCGCGTTCAGGAAATGAAACATCACGCGCTCGCCCGGCTTGACGCGAACCGGCTCGCCCGCGCCGAGGATCTTGTCGTTAATCGAATAAATGTCGGCCATCACCTCGGGCCCAGGCTGACGCGTATCCAATACCGCTGGCTTCTCGGGCTGCGGCCCCGTGGCGTCGAGGTCGTCGTTGTCCATGAATGTATTACTGAAATACGGCTCCCAATCGCGCAACGCCAGGTAGTGCTCCTGATCGAAGTTGGCGGGATTGTTTCCCCCTTCGACAACCAAGAAGCCGAACATGCCCGTGAAACTGCCGCGGTGCAGATCGTCCATTGACATCGTGTGAGTGTGGTACCAGCGAGTGCCCGCGGGGGTGGGAGTGAATTTGTAGCTCCGGCTTCCATGCGGAGGCACCACCGGAGTTCCTTCTTCTTCCGCCCCATCGACGTCGGCGGGAATCAGCAGTCCGTGAAAGTGCACGAACTCGGGCACGTCGGTGTCGTTGGTTACATTTACAGTGACCGGCACACCCTCCTTCATCCGCAACAGAGGCCCCGGCGATGTGCCGTTGTATCCGACCGTGCTGATGATTCGATTAGGAGCCAGCTCGACCGTTATGGGAGCGATTTGTAATTTGAAATCGGTACTGGCTATTTCTTTTGAAGCCGCCGGACCCAGAAAGGACTGCGTCTGCTGGCCCACCAAATAGCCGCTCCCGGCCGATAGGCCGGCAATTTTTAGGAAGTCGCGACGTTGCACAGTTAATATTAGTGCCCGGCAGCCGATAGTTTCCGATAATACTCGGCAACCGAGTCCTGATATCCGGCGGGAATCTTCGTCGGGTCCGCGTTGCGGATGGTGCCGCCCTGGCTTTCATCCAGTTTACGCCGCAGCTGAAGCTCAAGCGCGTCCAGCTCGCTGAGAAGCTGCTGGTGCATTTGCTCCGTCAAACCGGGGTTGCCGGGGAAGCGGCGCGGATCGAGATTGCGCATTTGCTCAATCATGGTTTGGAGTTCCTGGCGCGCTTCCGGATTGTCCTGCACCGCGGCCCGAACGCGATTGAGAAGATCCAGGCCCTGATCGATATCGCGCTGCGCGTCGGCGGGACTCGGACCTTGCTGCGGCGCAACAGCCCGCCCCTGAATGCGCGTATTGCCCGTATCCATTCCGCCATAGATTTGGCCGTTGCGATTGCCCGCCCCGCCTGCCGGGTTCCCAACTGCACCGGCAATGCGGTCGCCTACCGTACCCGCTGGGCCTCCATTGGCTTGACCGCCTTGGGCCGGCTGACCGTTTTGCCCTCGCTGTTGACCCGCTCCACCGCGCTGACCGGATTGGCCGTCGCGCGAGAGTTGTTGGCCGGAACGGTCCGGCTGGCCTTGGCCTTGGCTTTGGCCCTGTCCCGCCTGAGGATTGCCGTTTCTACCCATGCCGGCGATTTGATCGCGCAGGCGCGATAAATCGTCCATCGCGCGATTTAGCGACGCCTGTTCCGAACCACGCTGAGCGCTGCCCAGAGCGCGAGCGGCATCGCCGAGTTGTTGACTCAGCTTTTGCAGATCGTTACTAATACCAGTTTCGGCCGGATCCGAAAAGTTGCCCCTGCGAAGGTAGTCCGAACTGCGCTGCAGGCGTGTTTCGAGATCGTTTTCATCCAAGCCGTCGAGTGCACTGCGCAATTTGCCGGAAGCACCCGGCTGCGTTGGCGCAAGTTCACGCGCGGTGCTGCGCATTTGTTGAGTAAGATGCGCCAAATCGTCGGTGACCTTCTGGCGATCATTTACCATTTTGTCGATCTCTTGCGCCGAAGGATAGGTTGGCTGTTTTCCGTTTGTGCGCGAGTCGTTCAGCTGCGCGATTAGCGCCCGGACCTTATCCGCCTGCTGCTTCTGCTGCGAAGCCAATTGATCGGCGGTTTGAGCCATGGCGTTCAGGCGTCCGGAGGCGTCCTGTTGCTGGCCGCGGCCAAGCAGGTCCGTGGCTTCGCGCAAGCGGTCGGCGGCTCGGCGCGCGTCGGCCGCGCTGGCGTTTTGCGAGGTGGCGCGGCGCATGTCTTCATTGGCCTGGCGCAAACGGTCCAGCGCTTGCACGGCAGCCTGCTGCCGGTCCTGGGCGTTTTGTTCCGCAGATTGCGCGTTGCCCGAAGCGGCACCCGAGCGTCCGGAACGTCCCGACTGGCTGCTCGCTTGTCCGCTCTGGCCGGAAGCCGATGCGCTCTGGCTTCCCTGCTGCCCGCGTTGTCCTTGCTGTCCGTTTTGGCCAAGCTGCTGCTCCAACTGCCGCTGGAGCTGCTCCGACTCGCGCTGCAGCATTTCCTGCTGCCACTTCTGTTCGGCGGTCTGCGCGCCGTTACGCTGCTGCTGCGCCAAATCCTCTTCGCGCTTAAAAAGCTCATCGAGCTTCTTTAGCGCATCCGCGATTTGCTGCTCCTTTTGTTCCTCGGTAGTCTTGGCGGACTGCTGCGTCTCATACTGGTTCTTCTCGGTATCGAGCTCAAGATCGTAGAGCGCGGCCAGATCGCGCGCCGCGCCGCCGCCTCCTCCGCCACCGCCCCGGGCTCCGAACGCAACCTGAATCTGCCGGAAGGTGGCTTCGGCGCGCAGCAGGTATTGCAGAGCCTTCTGCTCGTTGGGAATCGCCTCTTTCCACTTTTGTTGCTGCAACTGCTGGGCCGCGGGCTGCATCGAGTTAGCCGCGGCAAGCATATCTTTTTGGAAATCGTTAATGGCCTGAACCTGGTCCGTTAGTTCGCGGGCCTGCAAGCGTCCGGAGAGTGTGACCGCTTGATCCTTCAGCGTTGCTTGAGACTCGGACAGCAGCTTGGCGATGTCGGCGGCCTGCTGCGCCGTGGAACCTTTGTCGGCCTGCTGCTTAAATGTGGCCGAAATGATTTCTTTCTCGCGCTGGGAGATCTGCGGAGTTTGGTCGCCCCCGCCACCACCTCCGCCTCCGCCGCCGCCCGATTGCTGGGATTGCGAAAACTCGCGCTCATACGGATCGGCCTGGATGAATAAGATATCCGTGTGCGCTTCGGCGTTGGCGTCCTTCGCCGTGGCATATACGCTAACCAAATCGCCGGGCACAAGTTTGAAATCCTCGAGCGCAAGCAGAGTGGAGCCCTCGGTTTCTTTCGCGCCCTTTTTCTTGAGCAGATCCACCGTAACTTCCGGTGCTCCGTTAACGGAATAATGCAGAGCCATGCTCTGCAGTCCGTACTCGTCTGTAGCCTTCGCGGCTACTGTTACCTCATCGATCGGGCTGGTACGATAATCGCCGCGACCGGGACGCACAATCGCGATTTGAGGCGGGCTCGGCTTGCGCGCCTCGATGAAAAAATCCTCGCTCACTCGGACGGGCTGGCCCTGCTCCATGCCCGCGACATGGTAAACGCCGTCCTTTTCCAGCTTCAGCGTGCCGCGATAAACATTGTTCTGGCCGGCCGCAAGCTGAATTTTTTCTCCGTCGTCGAGCTGAATCTGGCCGCCCTGAAGCGGACGATCGGTCGAGATTTCGAGCTCGGCCTGGGTGCCGGTGACTGCGCGCAAATCGCCGCCGCGCTCTTCCACATCCACTGGCAAGCCGGTCCAAGCCGGGTAACGATAGGTGACGCGAATTTGCTTCACCGCGGGCAAATCCGTGACGCGAATATTGAAATGCTTGGATGTCATCGGGCCGGCGGTGACGTAGTATTCAACGTTCTCCGGTAACCCGCCAAACAGAAATTGATAGCCGCCCGCAAAACTGCCGGCTGTTTTCTGCATCAAGATCTCTTCCCATTTGGAGGAGCTTTGAAAATGGGCAAACAACTTCACGCTGGGATCCTTGAGTCCGATGGGAAGCGCGGAAACCAACTGGTCGGCATGCCGGCGCACGACGGCATCGCCGGGAGTCACGCGGAGCTCGTAAAGCGCGGCTTGGTCATGGCGTGGACCGGTCCAGATCAAGGAGGCGCCGTAACCGAGGAAACCAGGGCCTGCCGCGATGACCCAAATCAACAGTACAAGCGCGACCGTGCTGGTGGCGAGCGAAACTCCGAGACGGCGGTTGGTGACGAACTGTTGCGGTTCCGCCGATTGCGCTACGCCGAGCGTGTCTTCGGCGAGTAATTCAATGAAAGGGTCGCGGCGATCGCGCTCCTCAAAGGTGATGAGCCGCTCCTGAAATTGCGGGAACGCGGCTTCGGCAGCGCCAACCGCGCGACGACGCGTAAGACGCCGCAACGGAAGCACCAGGCCGGCAGCAGCGCACGTCGCCAGAATGAACACGAGCGCAAAGCGGGCGGCAGTGACGCTTCCCTGCGAGAAGGCGAATGCGTTGGCGATCGCCACCAGCACAAGCGTCCCTACCAGGGCGGCTGCTGTGAAAATCGCCAAGCCTCGGAGCCAGGAGGCCCAACGAAGACGTTTTTCTAATTGCGTAATGTACGCGTGCAGTTGTTCACGGAAACTCACGGAGCCTCCAAGGCCGCAGCCGATTTACACACATCAAGGATATCGTACGCGGGGGTTGTTAATACGGCGGTTGTGAGTTCGGTGGGGGCGCGGTGGCGCGGTAGCGCCGCAGTTGTTCGCTGGCCGGCGCACTGCAGTGGCGGAAGGGGTTTCCCGGGGTTTCGCGTGTGGAGGTTCTTTGGACGCGTGCGGGTTTGTGGCGGCGCTGTCCGGACCCACAAGGGGGCGCGCGAGCATGGCTCGGTTGCAGGATTTCACTTCACCGCTCAAGGCGGACTGAAGTCCGCCCCAGGCTGAAGACCGCCCCACAATGGGCTGTATGCCAAATTCTGCAATTTGGTTCTAACACAGTGCAATTGGGTTGCACAGTGCAATTGGGTTCTCGCGCGGTGCAATTAGGTGCTAGCGCAGGACTGTGAACGGCTCGGAGGCTTCTGTGTTCTCCCATAGCAGCGAAAGAGTGCCGTTCTTGTCGCCGTTTTGCGCCAGCTTAATGGTGAAAGTTTCGACGGGAGATGGGAGGGTTTTCACGTTCATTTTTACGCGGCCGAAGTCCTGGCGGGCATTGTAGTCCAGATGGAATTGGCCGATCTGCTTGTTGATGATCAGGGTCCATTCCTTTGCGGTCGGGAGGCTCCAAATGCTATAGCTGCCCTTGGGCATTTTCAGGCCGCCCATATCGAGATCGGCTTCCGTGTCGATCTGGGTCGCGTAGTTCGCGCCGGTACACCAGACTTCGTTGTAGGGCACCAAACCGCCCATGATTTTGCGGCCGTGCATGGAGGGAGCGTAGTAAGAAACGTGAATTTTCTTGCCAGCGATGGTGATGGAGGTGTCAGTAGAAGGGCTGGTGTAGCGCTGCGCGAATAGAAAAACCGGAAGGCCGAGGGCGATTAGACCCGCCGCCAGGGAGATTGCTGGTTTCGCCATACGGCTTCAGCATCCCGCTAGCGGTCTTTAATGTCAACCCAAGGCTTGCCGGGAGCTTCCCCCATGTACTCCGCGCGGGGACGTATCAGGCGGTTATTGTGGTACTGTTCCAGGACATGGGCCGTCCAGCCGGACATGCGGCTCACGGCGAAGATCGGCGTGAACAGGTCAATGGGGATTCCGAGCGAGTAGTAGGTGCTGGCCGAGAAGAAATCCACGTTCGCATTCAGATTCTTAGCTTCTTTGCCGTATTGTTGAATCGCGTTGGACTTCTTATAAAGATCAACGTGGCCCGTGCGCTCGCCCAGTTCTTTCGCCATGTCCTTCAAGAAGGCGGCGCGGGGGTCCAGAGTGTGATAAACGCGGTGGCCCAACCCCGGGATCTTGATCTTATTGGCGAGCATGTCCTTGGCCTTCGCGACGGCTTCTTCCGGCGTTTGAATCGTGAGCAGGAGCTTGATGACGTCTTCATTCGCGCCGCCGTGTAGCGGACCTTTCAACGCACCGATCGCGGCGGTTACGGCGGAGTAGATATCGGAGAGCGTCGCGGCGACGACGCGAGCGGCAAAGGTGGAGGCATTTAGCTCGTGCTCGGCGTGGAGCACCAGAGCGACATCGAACGCGCGCTCCATCACGTGATCCGGTTTCTTGCCGCTCAGTGTATAGAGGAAATTCGCCGCAAAATTCAGCTTGGGATCGCCCGGGACAACTGAATTTCCATTGCGGAAGCGGTCGAATGAGCTGACGATTGTCGCGGTCTGCGCCATTAGTTTTAGCGCCTTCGCCCGGTTTGCCTCCGGCGACATGTCCTGCGCTTGAGGATCGTAAAGCGCGAGCATAGAAACGGCAGTGCGCAAAACCGTCATCGGCACCGCGCCCTTGGGCGCGCTTTTCAGGAAGGCTTCGACGGGCCCTGGGAGCTCGCGATGCGCAACTAAAGCGGCCTTGAGCTGATCGAGCTCCGGCTGCTTCGGCAGGCGGCCGTTCCATAAAAGAAAAACGACCTCTTCAAAGCTTGCTTTTTCGCCAAGCGTGCGAATGTCGTAGCCCTGATAACTCAGAATTCCGGCTTCACCGTCAATGAAGCAGATCCGCGATTCTGCCGCGATAATGCCTTCTAACCCCGCACCTGTGGCCGCCATGATTGATTGCCCGTTCTAGCTCCTTCTCGGATTGGTTACGCGCCAGACATGCGCGTAGCGAAGATTCATTCTATCACCGGGGTTCGGAAGGCAGGCCGCGGCTGCGAGTGTAGGTGGCGAGGGGCCCCAACGTGCCGTTGGGCAATGCAGCGGCGCGCTTGCTTGGTTGAATTGAATCCTGTGAGCGCGGCTTTCGCCTGCTACCGGAGATCCAGGACGCGCGGGCGCCGGGGCTGAAGCCCCGGCTGCACCCTAAAGCGTGCTCCACCCTCGTTCGCTTGACTTTAATACTTCCAGTAGATTATCTTGAACGATTTACAAAGGAGAGTTTCCCATTTCTACAGTGGACCGCGGCAGTGTGGAGACTAAGACCATAGAACATACGTTTAGCTCCACCCTGGAAAGCGTGGACGAAGCCGAGGAAATCGTCCTCAAGGAAGCTACCGAATTGGGCTTCGAAGAGGAAGACCAGCACAAAATCGGCATCTCCGTTCGCGAGTGCATGGTGAACGCCGTGGTGCACGGGAATCGTTACAATACCAAAAAGAAGGTTCACCTGACAGTCCTGCGGAGCCCGGGAACACTGGAAATCCGCATTGGCGACGAGGGCGAGTTTTTCGATCGGTCCCAGTTGCCGGATCCCCTTGCCGATGAGAATCTGCTTCGCCACTCAGGGCGCGGTCTGCTGCTGATGCAGGCGTTCATGGACGAGTTTCAGATACGGCCGAGGGAACCCAACGGCACCGAAGTGAAATTGGTAAAGCATACGGCGAAAGCCGGTTAGGAGGCTTGTGAGCGTTAAATTAACCACCCGGCAGGTGGGTGACGTTACGGTAGTGGATGCGGTGGGGCGGATCACGCTTGGGGAAGCGGCGACGACTTTCCGCGATACTCTGCGGCAACTGGTAGGCAGCGGACATAAGAAACTGCTGCTGAATCTTGCCGACGTTTCCTACATCGACAGTTCCGGCATCGGCGAGATGGTTTCCGGGTACACGACCGTGAATAATCAGGGCGGCCAGGTGAAGCTTCTTAACCTCACAAAGCGCGTGAAGGATTTGCTGCAAATCACGAAGCTGTACACGGTTTTCGAGGTATTCGAGGACGAAAGCTCCGCCGTCAGCAGCTTTAAATAAGAGAGTAAGAGTTTAGAAGCTCCCGCCGAAACAGGTGCGGATTTTGCGGGGGGCGGAGTTGTGCCCGCCGAGCCAGAAGCTCGGCGCGGGTCGGGAGATTGTCCTACCAGGCTGCAAGATTTAGGGAGAATTCCTGCCATGTGAACGCACTAATAGTAGGATTTCACATGGTTCCCGTTCGCCAGCGGAAAATTTATAGCATTCTCCTCGCCGACGACCTCACTTTAGTGAGAGAGGGTTTGGCGGCGCTATGCCACGCGCAGCCGGGCTTTCGCGTTGTCGGTCAATGTTCGGAAGGGGCGGCTGCATTGCGCCTGATCGAGGCCAAGCGCCCCGACATTGCCGTATTGGACCTGAACCTTGGCGAGCTCCACACGCTGGAGCTGGCGCGCAGAGTGCGGGACGCGAACGTGTCCACCCGGATCGTGGTTCTATCGACGCGCCGCGATCGTAAAACGGTGGTGGAAGCTTTGCGCTCCGGCGTGAACGCATTTCTTTTGAAATCGGCTCCTTGGAATCAACTCATAGAGGCGTTCGATCAGGTGCTGGACGGCGGAGTCTATATTTCGCCGGAGCTGGAGTTGAACAAGATCTTCAATGCGAACGGCAGTGGCGCTGCCGATCCGCTGGAGGAACTCAGCGCCCGGGAGCACCAGGTGTTCAGCCTTTTGGTGGAAGGCGTCCGAGCGAAAGAGATCGCCACGCGCCTGCACCTGAGCCCGAAAACAGTGGATACCTACCGCGCCAGCTTAATGCGCAAGCTCGATATTCACGATGTAGCCGGGCTGGTGAAGTTTGCCATTCAGCGCGACTTGACTTCCACAGTTTAATCGCAGGCGCGAAGCGGCTACTGGCCGGCCGGAGCACCGCAATTGCGCTGGCACTTGGCCGGCATTTTGAATTGGTCCTTGATTTTGTCGCGGAAGGCCGGATACATCGTCTCAGGTCCGCCAAGCGCGGCTTCCCGCGGAATTCCGTACAGGTTGAACATCTCATCCAGGAAAGGATTTTTCCCGGGAAGATTGTGCGGGACGCGGCCCACCTCCACGCCTTCGTCACCCGGAATGCAGGGCGGGCCGCCGGAGTTCATCAGGTTGGTGGTGAGCACAAAGGTGCGGGTGATGTAGTAGGGCTCACTCAGGTAAATCGGGTCGTCGAGCTGCGAGGCGAGCGTCAACAGATCGCCATGGCGGATGAAGTGCGTAATCATGGTGGCCTGGTCGCTGGTCATCACGCCGTTGCGGCGCAGGTAGCCAGTGAGCATATGCGTTGTGGTCGCGGTTAGAACATTGCCGTCCCACACGCCGGTGGTGAAACCCGCCTGACTGTGCGGCGCGTTCTTGGATGGACGCGGACGGCCATCCATCCAGATGGTCATGGGCGCGCGATCCTCCCATGCGCCAACCACCCACGCGACGGTCCGGCCGGTGAGGGGGTCGGTTTCGTTCCAGAGCCGCACGCCGAAGGTTCCGATCATCATATGCCACTGCGAGTAGAATGCGCAGATGCGTTCCGGCATTGAAAGCTGCGACTGCGAATAGCTGAGCGCCTTGGCCCGGCCCGATTCGTTAAAGGGAACGCCTGCGAAGTCGACGGGATTCGGGCCGGCGCCGCGCTCGAGCGCGTCTTCATGGTTCTTCGATTGCCACGATCCGGAAAGATCAATTTGCGCCAGCGCGGGAATGCCCGCGAATATCATCATCGGAACCGCGATGTTTGTTATCCTCATGTTCGACTTTCTCCCTACCATTTGGCCGAGCACGGCGTCTGTTTCCAACCCTCATCGCCGGCCTGCTTCTTGAAATGCGAAGTGATAATGAACGGCTCGCGCAGATACCGCGGGTCGGTCGTCACGGTGGTGACCACGAGCATGGTGTCGCCGTTACGCTCCTTTATCATGTCGAAGTACTCCGTAAGAGTGGCGTTTTCGCTATACGGAACCCCGTTTTTGCGCAGATACCCGGCCTTGAGGTGGGTGGTCGCGACCTTGAGTGTTCCCTTCCCTTGCGGCGGAGCGTCCGCGGCCGCGCCACTGCCGCCCCGGCCTGCGGCCGTGATCTCCCATGTTGCGACGGAATCGCCTTGCAGGCTCGGCGCGCCCGCTTGAGGCTTCCAATCACTAAAGTGGAACAAGCGCGTTTGCGTTCCGGAATCCATATCCAGGCGCAACGTCTGGTCGTCCTGCCACGTGAAATGCAGATGGCCCGGCACGCGAAGCAGCGCCGGCGCGCCGTATGATTTGCACTGCTCGCCGGCGGCTTCGTCCTTGGCCGGATCCCAGGCATCAGCGACTTTGCGCGCCTCTGCCGTCATCGGCACGCCCTGATAATCGCCGGGCGCCGGCGTAACCATCCGGAACCGCCAATCTTCATTCACGATAGAAACCCAGTAGCCTGTGAGGTCGATCGGCGCCATGGCCTTCGCGGTAGCCGCGCCGCCTCCTCGTCCGCCGCGACCTTGCGCTTGCAAAAGCGCTGGCGCTGCAATCGCGATCACTAGCGCCAAACATTGATTTGAGATTCGAACTGTCATGGTTACTCTCTTATGAAGGGCGCTACTTTTTCGCCGTCAGGCTCTTGTATATGGACTCGACGAAGGCGCTTGTCGAACCCTCCTGCGTGCCGTACTCGGTTTCGTACGGCTTGGCAGGATGCGCAGCCTTGATCTGATCGAGCGTCATGCCCTGTTTGATCATGTCCTGAATCACGTCTCGCACGATCACCACCATGTCGCGATAATCCACCACGTCGAGTTGTTCGCAGACCCGGCCGTGACCGGGGATGACGTACGTGCCGACCCCTTCGTAAATAAACGGCACGGGTGGAATCGCCAGCTCGATGAGCTTATTTAGCGCGTCGATTTCACCTTGAATGCTCCCGCCCTTCGCCACATCGATGACCGGAAAACGCGTGGTGTCCAGAACGTCGCCCGCGGCGACGACATCGGACTTACGGAAAAAAGCGAAGCTATCGGAGTCGCTGTGGGCGGCTGGCTGATACAGGACCTCGATCGCCTCATCATTCATGCGCATGTACTTACGATTCGTGTAGAACGCCTCGGTGGGCCAACTTTCGGCTGGAAAGGGAGACTTCTGCCCGGTGGGAGCGCTCATCCGTTTCAGGATGCTTTCATGCGCGAGAATCGCCGCCGCACCGCCGTTGGTCATCGCGTTCGCGAAACCAGTGTTGCCGAGCGCGTTAGTGAAGATCGTGGTCCCCGATTTCGCGAGCTTGCCGTTGCCGCCGGCGTGGTCCGCTTCCGGGCTGGTATTTATGATGTACCGGACTGGCAGCGGCGTGAGCCTTTTGATCGCGGCAATTACGCGGTCGCTTGCGGCCTCCGAGCCGGCATCCACCAGCACGACTCCGTCAATGCCGATCTGGACGCCGATGTTGCCGCCCGCGCCGGCAATCATGTAAAAGTTCGGCCGGACCTGGACCACATCGAGCCCATCATCCGGTTCTGCCGCGAAACTCAAAACCGCGCTGCACGCGAGCAAACCGAAAGCGGCGACAATTATTGGGCCGGAACGCATGTTGAACACTCCCTACATGTATGCAATGCGGGCGAGACCAGCCCGCATATTCCTAGCTATCTTGGCAGGACGTAAAGGATGAGTCAAGCGCCTCAGCCGCGTTGGGCGCACGACACCAAAATGATGGATTGAAGATTTGGGCGGATTCTCGTATAATTCTGTAAGCGGTTCCGCTTACAGAGAGGAGAATGGATTTGGCAAGCGATTCGGATCGTGTGGGGCAGTTGCAAACTCAGACACGGGATCTCAAGCACGCCATCGGCGGGCTGGGCGATCTGTTCCCGGGTTCGCTGGTGGAGTACTTCCGCAAATGCGGCAATGCAAATTGTCACTGCGCCAAGAAAACCTCCAAGGGCCACCCGGGCTTTATCGTCACCCGTGAGGTGCGTGGGAAAACCAGTACCAAAACGGTGCCCAGCCATGCTGTCGAGCGGGTCCGGACGGCCACGGAGGAGTATAAACGCTTCCGCCAACTCAGTCATGAGTTGATCGAGGCGAGCGCCGAGTTGGGCGAGCTACAGCTGCGAGAGACGGGCGCGGAGGAAGACGTTAAAAAAAACCGCACTCGGCGGCGAGTTCGAGGCTGAGCTTAACAGGGAACTCCAAAATTTTCTGGAACGCCAGGATATCGAAGACCTGGATCTGGAGGCGCTGGAGAACACGGCCAAGCGCGCGGCGCTGCAAATGGCTGCGCGCCTGATTCAGAAGCACCTCAACGCCGACCACTCCGACGGTAGCCAATCCCGTCTGCCCTGCTCCTGCGGGCAGACGGCGCGCTATGCCGGCCGGCGGCGCAAATGCGTGCAAAGCGCCCTCGGAGCGATGGAATTGGAGCGGGCGTATTATCACTGCCGCGATTGCGGCGCCGGTTTCTTTCCGCGCGACCGAAACTTGAAAATCGAACATGGCTCCGTATCGCCGGCGGTGTTGCGCATGATCGGAACGGTCGGCGCGATGGTCAGCTTTGAAGAGGGCAGCACGTTGTTGCAGGAGTTGGCCGGCGTGAAAGTAGAAAGCAAGCAGGTGGAGCGGTGGGCGGAGAAACTGGGGGCCGAAATCGCTGCCGATGAGAAACTTAACAGCCAGCCGTCCGATTCCGCGCCCCTGCCCAAAACATTGTATTTAGGCTTGGACGGGACGGGCGTGCCTATGCGATCCTCCGAACTCGCGGGCAAGCCGGGTAAGCAAGCCGATGGCAGCGCTAAAACCAGAGAGGTGAAATTGTGCACCATCTGGAGCGCCGAGGCGCGTGGTCGCGATGAACGGCCGCAGCGCGATGTAGGCTCGGTGAGCTATTCCGCCGCCATCGAAAGCGCCGCGACCCTGGATACCGACGCCGTGCCCTCCGAGTTCACCCAGCGCGTCTTGCGCGAGGCCACGCGGCGACGCTTCCCCCGGGCTGAACGGACGGTGATCCTGGGCGACGGCGCTGCTTGGATTTGGAAAATTGCTCAGGAGTTGTTCCCGCGCGCCGTCCAGATTGTCGACCGCTTCCATGTAAAATAGCACCTGAGTGAACTCTCCAAAATTCTTTATGCTCAGCCGAAGCAGGCCGATGACTGGGCGGAGCGTCGCCACCAGGAACTGGATTCGGGTCGCTTCCAGGATCTACTCCGCGCCGTTCGCCGTCACGCGGATGCGCATGAGCAGGCGCGGCAATGCTTCCAATACCTGCATCGGAATCGCGAGCGAATGCGTTATCCGCAATTCGAGGCAGAGGGCCTCTGTACTTCTACCGGGGTCGTGGAAGCCGGATGCAAGCTCGCCATCGGCACGCGACTCAAGCGCACCGGCATGCATTGGACGGTCTCCGGCGCCAATGCCATCATCGCCCTACGTTGCTCGAAATTGAGCGGGCGTTTTCAAGATTTTTGGGAGCGGCGCACTGATCGCCCTAGAGCCGCCTGAAATCCTGTCACTTTTCTGTCGTGCGCCCAGCCGCGTTCCGTCCGTTAGCGCGGTAGTGGCTTACGCTTCTGGATCGGCTACCGCGGCCGCAAGGCTTGCAGTACGTGCTTCCCGTCCATTCCGGCCGTTCTTCAGGTTCAGGTGCCAACTCACCCCAAAACGATGTCCCGTGCGGAGTGGTCATTATTTCTAGGAATTTTAAGCCACTGTCCTGCCCCTGGAAGTATACTTGTCTTGTGAAAGTCAAGACATCTATCACACTTCCACAAGAACTACTCGTTCGCTTGGATCGCGTGGACAAGAACCGGTCCGCCGTGCTGGAGCGCGCTGCCCTCGCGTATTTGGCGGATCTCGACCGCCAGGCTCGGGATCGCCGCGACGTTTCCATCATCGATCGCAACGCGAAGCGCCTAAATCGTGAAGCCGAAGATACCCTCGAGTATCAACGGATCCCGTGAGGCGCGGGGAGTTGTATCTGGTACGCAAACCAGGCTCTCGGGACCCTCGCAAGCAACGAGTGTTCGTCATTGTCAGCCGGCAGGCGTTAGTCGATTCACGATTCTCCACGGTAATCTGTGCCCCAATCTACTCCAGGCACGATGGTTTGAGCACCCAGGTTCCCATTGACCCCAGTGAAGGCCTGAAGCGGGAATCGAGTATTCACTGCGATGAACTTGTGAGTCTTCCCAAGTCCGCGCTCACCCACTATATGGGCAGCCTCGAATCTGCGGCACTGGAGTATTTAGATTCAGCCCTGGCAATCTCGCTAGGGCTGCGGTGACCGACGTGCCACGTGGAATCGAATACGGGCAATCGAAAGCTGCTCGCAAATCTTGCCGCTAGGTGATTATCGACCTCCGCGTGACGGGTTCCGGAACTTTCGCGCCATTGGAGGGATTGATGTAAATCGAATGCATAATCCTTCGCGATTTTTAATTTGCAGCCCTGGCGATCTAGACTGCTACACCTAATCCCGCAGGCTGGTGTCCAAGAAGGCCCGCAGACGATGGCTGCGGCTCGGGTGGCGGAGCTTGCGGAGCGCTTTCGCTTCAATCTGACGGATGCGCTCGCGGGTGACCGCGAAGTGCTGGCCGACCTCTTCGAGCGTGTGTTCGCTGCCGTCCTGGAGGCCGAAGCGCATCTTGATGATCTTTTCTTCTCGCGGGCTCAGAGTCTTTAGCACTTCCGCGGTTTGCTCGCGCAGGTTCAGATTGATCACTGCTTCCGACGGCGATACCACGCGACGGTCGATGATGAAATCGCCCAAGTGCGATTCTTCCTCTTCGCCGACAGGCGTTTCGAGGGAAATCGGCTCCTGCGCGATACGCAGCACCTTGCGAACCTTGCCGACCGGCATCTCCATTTGCGCGGCCAGCTCTTCGGTGGTGGGCTCTCGGCCGAGGTCCTGTTGAAGCTGGCGCTGCATGCGAACCAGTTTGTTGATGGTCTCGATCATATGGACCGGGATGCGGATGGTCCGCGCCTGATCGGCGATGGCGCGCGTAATGGCTTGCCGCACCCACCACGTCGCGTAGGTCGAAAACTTATAACCACGCTGGTAATCGAATTTGTCCACGGCCTTCATCAGGCCGATGTTGCCCTCCTGGATGAGGTCCAGGAACTGCAGGCCGCGATTGGTATAGCGTTTGGCAATGGAAACCACTAGGCGCAGGTTCGCTTCGATCAGCGCCTTTTTCGCGACCTCCGCTTCCTGTTCACCTCGCTCAACGATCTGGAGGGTCCGCCGCAATTCGCTCGACGACGCACCCGACTCTTCTTCCACTTGCTGGATGCGCAGGCTGTGCTGGCGCATCTCCTTGCGGAGCGCGGCCGACCCGCCGTGGAGACCATTCGTCGGCGCTTCCAGCTTCCGCTGAATCCGCGCGATTTCCTTCTCCACCGGCTTGAGATCGTCTACCGACGCCCGCAGCTTGGCGGCGAGCTGCCGGCGAGTCTGGGAGGTGAAGTGAATCCCGCGCACCAGCCTGGAAATCCACACCATCGTGCGCGCCAGGCTCCAGCGCAGCGAGCGGTGCTGCTTCGGTTTCATTCCGCGCGAGACGGATTGCAGTTTTTGCCGGAATTGCTGAGCCTTTCGGTAATGTTGGTCGATCGCCGCGACGGTCGACAGTAATTCGGCGCTTTGCTGCTGAATAGTTTCATCGGTGACCAGAAGCTCCGGCATCACCAGGATGTCGCGCACGCAGTTGGGATCGGCCTGGAGCGCCTCGGCGAGCGCCAGAATGTCCCGGATCACCAGAGGCGAGCGCGACAGCGCCTTGCGGACCGCGTTCTGGCCTCGCTCGATCCGTTTCGCGAGCTCGATTTCGCCCTCGCGGGTGAGCAGCGGCACAGTCCCCATCTCGCGCAGGTACATGCGGACGGGATCGTTGGTCTTATCGCTGAAGTCCTGAATGAGTTCGAGGTCGCCCAGGTCTTCGCCTTCTTCGAGCTTCTCGAGTTTCGGCTCCTCGAGAATCTCTACACCCGCCCCGTCGAGCTCCGTCAGCAAGTCGTCGAGCTGCCTGCCTCCGGAATAGTCCTCGGTCAGCAACTCATTGACTTCGTCGTAGAGAACGTAGCCCTTCGTTTTGCCGGCCTCTGTGAGCTGTTTAAATCGGCCGAGTTTTTCGTCAATCGCCACAATCACCCACTAACCGCGCGCGCGAGCTCTTAAGCCCCGTTGTCTTCGAGAAAGCGCGACCGCCGTTCGCAACAAGTATAGAACACGAGCTACATTCCTCATGCAAGGGTACCTCATCATAATCGCGCAAAATCAAGTGCGGCTGTGTTACTCTGCGGCGATACCCGCCGCCCGCTGCGCCGCCTCCAGCCGATTCAGTTCCGACATCCAATCGAGTGCTTCGCGCACACGTCCTTCCCGCTCAGCCGTCTTGACGCGCAGCTTCAGCTCGTCCATCTGTTTTTTTCTTAACCCCGCCTCCAGCCGCCGCAGACAGGCCTGGGCCTGGTGAAAGTGTGCCTGCTCATCACTGATCTCATCGGCAGCCGCGACCTCGTGCAAGAGCGTCTGTGCGGGTCCGGTAAGCCGCGATTCCAGCGCCGCGAAGGCCGCGGCTCCTTCCAAATCCGCCGTGTGGCGTAGCGCCTCGAAGATGTCGCGGGTGGAGAAGCCATCAATCATTTGTGGCGCGAGCAGCGGTAAAATCTCACGCCGCGCGCGATCGCTGCCTAAAAACGCGCCGAGCAAAATACGTTCTATTGCCGGAACCTGCGTGGTTACCCGGGTCCTGGCCTCCGGCGCCCGGCGATCCGTTACCGCGCGCTTCAATTGATCGAGTACGAGGCCGCGCTCGAGGCCAAGGTAGCCTGCCAAATCATCCGCCACGGCTGCCCGTTCGAGCTTATCGGTAATTTTTTGCACCGCCGGAAGCAGAGACTTGAACGCGTCTACGCGGCCCTCCGGCGTCCGCATATCGAATTTCGTGCGCGCGCGGTCCGCCAACCAATGAAAATATCCACTCGCCGCCTCCAGCTTGGCGCGGTAAGCCTCCTGGCCGAAGTTCTTTACGTATTCGTCCGGGTCGAGGCCGCTTTCGAGCGTTACCACCTTTACGTGCATTCCCTCATCCAAAAAGATCGGAATCGCCCGCTCGGCGGCATTCGCTCCGGCCGTATCGGGGTCGAAATTCACGATGACCGAGTCGGCGTGGCGATGAATTGCCTTCACCTGATTCGGCGTCAAGGCGGTTCCGCAGCTCGCCACGACTTCGTGCACTCCCGCCGCGTAGGTTCCGATCACGTCCATATAGCCTTCCACCAACACGCCGCGATTCAGGCGGCGCATCGATTCTTTGGCGCGGTGCAGGCTGTAAAGGACCGATGCTTTCCGGTAGATGGGCGTTTCGGGAGAATTCAAATACTTGGGCTGATCGTCGTCGCGCATGGCGCGGCCGCCGAAAGCGATCGGCTTGCCGGTCTCGTTATGAATCGGAAACATCAGGCGGCCGCGAAAGGAATCGTAAAGACCGCCGCCTTCTTGCCGCCGCCGGACCAGCCCCGACGCGTCGAGAAAATCCTGCGGAAAGCCGGCTTCGTTCAGGCGGCGCACCAGACTCTGGCCAGATGGATCGGCGTAGCCCAAGCCGAATTGTTCGATCGTTTCGGGCGAGACCCCGCGGCGCTCCAAATAAGCGCGGGCTTCCGCTCCTTGCGGCGAGCGCAGATTGTTTTGAAAAAGCTGCGCGCCGATGGAATGCATTTCCATCAATGCCGAGCGCAGCTTCGTTTCGGCATCCGAATAATCGGAGCGTTTCGGCAGTGGGATGCCGTTGCGCTCCGCCAGGAGTTTCAGGGCTTCCCAGAAGGTCATCCCCTCGATTTCCATGACGAACTTGATCATGTCTCCACCGACACCGCACCCGAAACACTTATAAAACTGGCGGGTTTGGTTGACGGAAAATGAAGGGGTTTTTTCCTGGTGAAAAGGACACAGTCCGGTGTAGCGTCCCGAGGTTCCCACGCGGCGAAGACGGACGTACTCGCCGACAACCTTGACGATGTCGATCGAGGATTTGAGCTGCTCGGCGAAATCCATTCAGCGCTCTTGGTTAGATTAGCGCTTCAGCGCGAGCGTGACACCATCATCCAGCGTCAGCATGCTGACGGTGACGCGCGAATCGTCGCGCAACCTTTCATTAAAACCTCGGAGAGCGACCGTATCTTCGGTTTGGTCGGACGGGTCGGCAACGCGGCCGGACCACAGCGTGTTGTCGACCATAATGACCCCGCCGCGCCTGAGCAATTCCAGGCAGCATTCGTAGTAGTTCCAGTAGTTCGGCTTATCCGCGTCGATGAAGGCGAAATCGTACCGGCCGCGCTCGCCGGAGGCAATCATCGCCTGCAGCGTTTCGAGCGCGGGCTTCAGCCGCAAATCGATTTTTTTCTCGACTCCGGCGTCCTTCCAATAACGGCGCGCGACGGACGTATATTCCTCGCTGATATCGCACGCGACTACGCGGCCCGCCTCGGGCAGCGCCAAAGCCACGGCCATCGCGCTATAACCCGTGAAGACGCCAATCTCAATGGTTCGTTCGGCGCGGATCAATTGGACCAGGAACGCCATGAATTGTCCGTGCTCGGGCGAAATCTGCATCGTGCCTCGCGGATGCCGCGATGTCTCCTCGTGGAGACGGCGCAAAACGGGATGTTCAGGCGGGGAGACCGCGCGCACGTAGTCGATAATCGCGTCTGGAATGGAAAGGTCGCCCGCCATAAAACGCCTTATTATGCCACGGGTGGCGGAAACAATTCGGTGGTAAAATGTTTCTGTGCTAGCGACAGGCGTGGAGGCGGTTCAGGAGTTCAAGGATCGGACACTGCGCAAGCTCGCGGATGTGCGCTGTCCCCGGCACCGGCGCCCGCCGAGCGTGAATTTTCAAGGATCGACGCTGCGGGATATCACGATCCGGATGAGCGGGTGCTGCGCGAAGCTGATCGAAATTGCGAACCGGGCGATTGCTAATAGGGGCCAGGGGCCAGACGCCAGACGCCAGTAAAGCTGCGGCGGTGGGGCATGCCATGATATATTCGGCCGCATGATGAGTACGAGACAACCTTGGACGCTGGCCGCCGGCGCGGTTCTGCTGTTCTCTCAAGCCTTGGTGAGCCAAAGCGCTCCCGATCCGTGGAAGACAAGCGAGCTATTGGAACCCGCGGCGCTGGCGCAAACGCTTCAAGCCAAGGGGAAGGCACCGGTGATCATTGCGGTCGCGTTCCCGGTTCTCTACAACAACAAACATCTGCCGAATGCGATTTTCGCGGGTCCGGGTTCGCAACCTCAGGGTATTGAAGCGCTGAAGACCGCGGCGGCGAAGCTGCCCAAGGATAGCGATATCCTGCTCTATTGCGGCTGCTGCCCCATGGAGAAGTGCCCCAACATCCGTCCCTCTTACTCCGTCTTAAAAGAAATGGGTTTCACGCACATCCGCGTGCTTCATGTTCCGACAAGCATGGCGGCGGATTGGTTTGATAAAGGCTATCCGTCGGAGCTGGGTAGCGCACTGAAGTAGCCTTGGGGCGTGAGCGGGGATGACGGAGCGGCAACCGACAAATAGAATGCTATTTGGCGGCGTTTGCCAATCGTGCTGGGCCTTTGTGTATAACTAGCGGCTAGGCGGGTTGGCAACCCGCCGCAGGTTGGCAACCTGCCCCACTTTGTTCCTGGTAGAGTCGGTTCATGCTGCTGTTCATCTTCATGCTGCTAGTCGCTCCCGCGCGGGCACAAACGGCGGACGCTGCGAATGCGCTCCGGGAGCTTATCCGCGGTACTCCGGCGCTGCCGCTCGAGCAGGTTCCGCTATCGGACAAATTGAGCAACAGCGTTTCTCTTGGAACCGTTTCATCCGTCGCGGCGGATCGCGCGGGGCTGATCTATGTTCTCCAGCGCGGGGATAAAGCCGATCCTGTAATCGTGGTGGATAAACAGGGGCGCATTGTGCGCTCCTGGGGCAAGGGAATGTTCACGGTCCCCCACAGCATTCGCATCGATGCGGATGGGAACATCTGGACCGTGGACGCCGGCAGTTCCGTGATCCTGAAGTTTTCGCCCGAGGGCAAGAAGCTACAAGAGATCGATGTAGGCGAAGTCGCCACCGGCAACGGCTGCGCTTTTCCGACTCTTTGCGGCACCACGGATATCGCCTTCGCGCCGGGCGGGCGCCTGTACGTCTCGGACGGATACGGCAACGCCCGCGTACTGGAATACTCTTCCGCAGGCAAACGCGTCCGGCAATGGGGCAGCTCCGGAAACGGGCCCGGGCAGTTTCAGATTCCGCACGGGGTCGCGGTCGGCGGAGACGTCGTATACGTCGCCGATCGCACGAATGCCCGCGTCCAGCGTTTCACACTCGACGGAGCGTATCTCGGCGAATGGACCCATCTAGGACGGCCGTTCGCTCTGAAGATGATGAATGGATCGCTTTGGGTGTCAATCACGACGTTGGAACAAAGGCCATCGCCATGGCTCCTGAAAGTGGATCCCGCGATGGGAAAGGTTCTGGGACAGGCCGAATTCCCGGGACCGCATTCGATCGATATCAGCGAATCCGAGGAGGCATTCGGAAATGGCTGCTGCGGCGGCATAAATCCAAACGGCTTTTTCTGGCTGCGCAAGCGCTGAACTATGCCTTCTTGCGTTTGCGCCAAAGAAAGACCGCGACCGCGGCGACAACCACAACGACCGAAACATACAGAATGTAGCGATGCAGGGATTCCGCGATCTCGCGCCAGTTCTCCCCGACGAAGTAGCCCAGGGTGAGGAAACTCGCCGCCCAAACAGCCGCACCCGAATACGCGTAAGCGGCGAACGA
The DNA here is from genome assembly GCA_019261985.1 of Bryobacterales bacterium. Classification (GTDB taxonomy): domain Bacteria; phylum Acidobacteriota; class Terriglobia; order Bryobacterales; family Bryobacteraceae; genus Palsa-187. Next base: position 40,541 of record JAFAQY010000109.1, read on the forward strand.
TCGATACTCGAGATTCGACGTGCCCGCGACAATAGCGGTCACATGCCGCACGCCGGCGATGAAATAGCCGAAAAATAGCGACCAGTGGCCGAATTTATCGAACCATTCGTGAATGGTTGCGAGCCGCTCTTCCGTGACGTGCAGAGGCTTTCCATAGCGATGCACGGCGCCCATGCCGAGCGTCCGGCCAATAACATAGCTGATGGAGATGCCGCAGCAACTTCCGGCGACCGCCGTTGCGAAAATTGCCGCCGGGTGCAACCGCCCGGAAGACACGAGATATCCGCAAAAAACCAGGAGGGTCTCGTCCGGCACGGGTAAGCCGACGATCCCAAGCATTAATAACAGGAAGATCGCCGCGTAGCCGTAAGTAGAAATCCAGGCGAGGATGCTCTCCATCGCTTTACGATAACCTGCGCTCGCTTATTGCTTCTCCAACAATTTGCGGATGGACTGCAATTCCCGCTGTTTAAGCGCCGGCTGGGGGTAAGTTAGCTTTAGCGCCTGAAGGGCATCGAGAACGATGGTTGAAACAATGACACGCGTCATCGGCTTGTGATCCGCCGGGACGATGTACCAGGGCGCATGCTGGGTGCTGGTGGCGCTGAGGAAGGCTTCGTACGCTTGCGTATATTGCGGCCAATATCGACGTTCCTCGATATCCGCCATGCTGAATTTCCAATTCTTTTCGGGCGTTTCGATGCGCTTTAAAAAACGCTTGCGCTGCTCCTCCTTCGAAAGGTGCAGAAACAATTTCACGACGCGCGTGCCGTTGTGAACAAGGTGGCGCTCGAGATCCAGGATGGACCGGAACCGGTCGTCCCAAATGGTCTTCCTTTTTTCGATTTCGTCAGGCAGGTTCTCGCCTCGGAGAAGCTCCCGGTGCACCCGAACGATCAGGACCTCTTCGTAGTACGAGCGATTGAAGATCCCGATTTTGCCGCGTTCGGGTAAACGCCGGTACGCGTTCCACAAAAAATCGTGCTGCAGGTCCTCTCCACTCGGATGCTTGAAACTGTACACTTGGCAACCCTGAGGGTTCAGGCCGGACATCACATGCTTGATTACGCTGTCCTTTCCGGCTGCATCCATGGCCTGAAGAATCAGCAGGAGCGCGTAGCGGTTGGACGCGTAGAGCAGCGCTTGCTGGGTGCTCAACTGCGCTTTGTGCTTTTCGAGCAATTTGCCATATTCGTCTTTTGAGTCATAGACCGGCGCAACGCGCTCCGGCCATTCGCTCAGTACAACCCTTTTGTTCGGTGTCACCGGAAAGTCTTCGGAATGGATGGTCTTCACTGAACCGATAATATTAACTCGGGAGGGACGGGAGTGCTTGAGTCCACATTATCGTGGCAGGAAGGCTGGAGAGTACTTCAGCATATTGGGATCGCCTACATCTTGACGGCAGTGGTGGGATGGGAGGGGGAACGAGAAGAGCACACTACGGGCATCCGGACATTCCCAATCGTCGGCATTGCGAGCTGCGGGTATTTGATGGTGCTCGGGCCGACGCCCGATGTTGCCGCCCAGTCGCGGGTGTTGCAAGGGCTTATCACCGGGATCGGATTTGTGGGTGGAGGCGCAATCCTCAAGGAAGGCACGACCGTGAGGGGGACGGCAACGGCGGCCAGTATCTGGAACGCCGGCGTGATCGGCGCCGCGGTGGCGATGGGGCGCTACGAAATCGCCATTTTGCTTTCGCTGCTGAATTTGATCTCGTTGCGGCTGCTGCTGCCGCTGAAAAGACGCCTGGATGGCGACAAGGGACGGGAGGCGAAGGATTGAAGAGCGCTAACGCTACCGCTCGTCGCGCACACCGGGGATGAGAGCCGTTTGTGGGGCAGGATGCTATCCCGGATGCTATCCTGCGCGCGATTGCCAATCGCGCTGGTCGGCGTTAGTACAAAGGTCGCCACGCGGGTTAGCAACGCGCCGCAGGTTAGCAACCTGCCCCACAGTGTGAGTTGGATACAGTATGAGCTTAGATACAGTGTGAGCCAGATACAGTGTGAGGCTATATAATGCCAACCATGCGTCCCTTATTGCCAATCCTTGTGCTTTCGGTTTCCGGGCTGATGCCGGCCGCTTCGGTGGAGGGCGTCCAAATCCATTCGACGGTTCGCGGCAGTGGGCCCAAAACGATCGTCTTCGTGCATGGCTGGACCTGCGACGAATCCTCGTGGCGGGGGCAGGTTCCGTATTTTGAAAAGAGTTACCGCGTGATCACGCTGGATCTACCCGGCCATGGCAAGAGCGGATCCCCGACGAACGGCCCGCTCACAATGGAGTTGTTCGGGAAGTCGATCGAAGCCGTTCGCGTGGAAGCAAAAGCCGGAAAGATCGTGCTGGTGGGCCACAGCATGGGTACGCCGGTGATCCGCGAATACGCGCGCTTGTATCCTTCGGAAGTCGCGGCGTTGGTGCCCGTCGATGGGGTGCTCCATTTATCGGGGAGCCCCAACGCCCCAAACCCGGATCGCATGAAGGGGACGGAAGGATTGAAGAACCGCGAGGCGATGATCCGCGGAATGTTTGGCCCATCCGCCACCCCGGCGATTCAGGATCATATTTTGAAGATGATGCTTGCGGCTCCGGAAGCCACCGCTTCCCAGGCGATGGCCGCGACTTTCGCGGCTCCAAATTGGAAAGACGACACGTTCGCCGTCCCTGCGCTCGGAATCTACGCCGATCATTCCACCGCGGACGATCCCGCATATTTTAAAAAGATTTTCCCGCGGGGAAGCACAGTCGAAGTTCCCGGCACCGGGCATTTCGTGATGCTGGAGAAACCGGCGGAGTTCAACAAGCTCCTGTCTGACTTCCTGCCGCAAGCGGCTTATTAATTACTTCTTTATTTCGGCGTCAGACGGACTAGTTCGTTGCCGGAGAGCAGATAAATGCTGCCATCCGGAGCTTGGCGAATATCACGCACGCGCTGGTGACGGTCGCTGAGCAGGCGCTCTTCGGCGGCGATCTTATCGCCGTTAAGCACCAAACGCATCAGGGCCTGCGCATCCAGGCCGCCGACGAACAAATTGTTCTTCCATTCGGGAAAGAGGTTTCCCGTGTAGAACATCATGCCGGAGGGCGCGATATCGGGGAACCAAAAGTAAACCGGCTCTTCTACGCCAGGCATGGAGTGTTTTCCGTTGCCGACGGGAACATTCTTCTTTCCATCCGTGCGTTGGAAATCGTATTGCGTGCCATAAGAGACATCCGGCCAACCGTAATTCTTTCCCGCACGTATGATATTGATCTCGTCGCCGCCCTGCGGGCCGTGATCGGTGACCCAAAGCTCGCCCGTGGCGGGGTTAATCGCCGCTCCTTCCGGGTCGCGCAGGCCGTGCGCGAACGTTTCCGCGGCAACGGTTGCGCGGCTGAGCCAGGGATTGTCCTTGGGAATCGATCCGTCGCGGTTGATTCTCAGAACGCGGCCGGAGAAGTTGCGGCCGATATCGGGGTTATCGGTGAAATCGTGGTCGACGCCGTCGTATTTTGAATCGTAGAAACGGAACCGGTCCGCGCCGGTCACGTAGAGCGTGCCATCGGGCGCGAAAACGATGCGGCGCTCGGCGCCTTCGGCAAGAGTCTGAACGTCTTCGAGGCTGGTCTCATCCGCGCTCAGGCGTGCGCGCGCGACTCGCTCGGTTCCGACATCAGTGAGCCGCCGCTCGGCCAGGGGTTTTGTCCACACCTTTTGATAGAAGAATTCGACCGGCCACAGGCCGGGCTTCTCACCACGCGGCGGCGCGAAATAGGTGAAGTAAAGCAAACGATTTTGAGCGAAGTTCGGATCGAGGACCACGTCGTGCAGCCCCTGCGCGGCGACGACCTTGACGCCCGGCACTCCGGCGAGCGGCGTTGAAACCACGCCGTCCGGCCGCACGATGCGCATCAGGCCTATGCTTTCCGTCACCAGGAAATTCCCGCCGGGCAGGAGCGCCACGGACCAGGGGCTGTTGAGCCGGTTGGTGATGCTCTCGACCTTCACCGGCACGGATGGCTTGGACGGCTTGGGCGCATCAGTTTGGCCGGGGAATGCCGGTTTGGGTTTAACCGGCGCGTCGCCGGAGTAGCGGCCTTGCGCCATGCTGTTTACGGCTATCAAACACGTGATCGCAATGGTGACCGATGCAGTCAACTTCATCACGCGAAAGTATATCAGGAACATGGCCGGCGGGACGCTTGGGTGCCTGCCGCGTGGTGGTGGCGCAGGCATCAGTAACGGCTTTGGCGGGCTGAAGCCCGGCTGAAGCCCGCCGCAGGCTAAAGCCCGGCTAAAGCCTGCGCCACAAGCGGGCGCTAACTCTTGCAAGTCGGTACTACGTGGTTTCCGCTATTGTGACCGGCGATCTCAACGTGAACGTTAGCGGCGTTTCCGCGGCGAGCCGGATTTGACGTTTGCCGGTGATCGCCGAGCCTACGGTCCCGCCGACAGCGCCCGCTCCCGCGCCGATCAGCGCGCCCGCGCCTCCTCCGGCCATGGCTCCGATCACGGCGCCACCGCCCGATCCCCCGCCGATCCACGCGAGATGATGCTTCTTGTGGCCTTTGCTCGTCACCGTCGATTCGCTCGAATGCAACGAATAATGTTGGCCGTTCAGCTCAAACGAGTCGAGTTCCAGCGCCAACGCCGCTCGGCCCTTAAAGCGTCCCGAGGACTTGGACTGAACGATATGGCCCCGGAAGCTGGCGCCTTTGGGGACCACGACGCGGTCGCCATCAACCAGCGGTTCATCCAACGACGCCGTGAAATGGTCGCCGGGACGGCTGCGCTGGGTATCGAGCGCTTGAAGCAAGCGGACGCGGAATTTGGTTCCCTCATGCAGCGTAAAAGACGTCCGCGCGGGAGGAGGGTCCGGGGGCGGTGGGGCCGGCACGGCGGCGGGTGTACGCGCGGCCGCGCTCACCGTATCCGTTTTAACCCGGTTGCAACCGGCGGCAACCAGCAAAGTGATGCAACATAACGCGCGCAAAATGTTTTTTATCATAGCCCCTCCATGGTACTTTCTTCCGCTCGAGCAAAAGATTTCCGGGGTGATGGGCGGAAAGTCGTTGATTCTCGACGGAAGCAGTACTTCGCCGAGATTCTTTGCAAATTAACCGCCGAACACCGGCATCGTGGGGGCGCGAAAACGCTTCAGAAGGGAGCTGGCGCAGCCGCGCTAGTACATCGCGCTAGCCTTTGCGGAACAGCCGGCGAGGCGGCTTGGCAAGCCGCCGCAGGATGGCATCCCGCCCCACATGCTGTTAGAACGGATAGTGGGCTTCGCCCTGCTGAATGGTTACCCACTTTAGCTGCGTCAGCTCGTCCATCGACCACTGGCCGCCTTCGCGGCCCATTCCGGAATCTTTCACGCCGCTGAACGGGCCGTGCGGTTCGTCGTGGATCGTAGAGCCGTTGACGTGCACCGAGCCGGACTCCAATTCCAAAGCGCAGCGCATTGCTAGTTGAAGGTCGTTGGTGATTACCGCGGAGGTGAGGCCGTAGCGGCTGTTGTTGGCGAGTTGGATTGCGTCGTTTGCGTCTTTCGCCTTGATCACGCTCGCGACCGGCCCGAACAGCTCCTCCTGGAACACGGACATGGTCGGTGTGACGTCGCCGATAACCGTCGGTTGGAAATAGTTGCCTTCGTAGGTCCCGCCGCACAACACGCGCGCGCCTTGCGCCTTCGCCGATTCGATGCGGCTGGCGATGAAGGGGCACTGCGAGCCGCGGATGAGCGGACCGATTACGGTATGCGGATCGCGTGGATCGCCGACTTTCAGCGACTTCGTTTTGGCCACGAACATTTCAAGAAACTTCTCGTATGCCGGCTCCTCAACAATCACGCGCGAGCCAGCCATGCAGATCTGGCCCTGATGGATGAACAATCCGAAACAGGCCGTGTCCACGGCGTACTTTAGGTTCGCATCTTTCATCACGAGGAGCGGGCTTTTTCCTCCCATCTCCAGGTCGAATTTTTTCCCGCGCTTCGCGCATTCGACGCCGATCTGCCGCCCGACCGCCGTCGAGCCGGTAAACAGAATCGCCTTCACGCGGGGGTCGCTGTACATCGCCTCGCCGAGTGTGGGGCCGTCGCCGGGCACGACATTGAGAACTCCCGGAGGCAAGCCGGCTTTGTCGAAAATTTCCGCGATTTTCAAGCCGACCAGCGAGGTCTCTTCAGATGGCTTCAGCACGAAAGTATTGCCGGCGGCCAGCGCAAATGCGACCTTCTTTGTCGCCAGGATCAGCGGGAAATTGAACGGCGCAATTCCACCCACCACGCCAAGCGGCCGCCGAATCGCCATGGAGATGCGTCCGGGAACGTCGCAAGGAATCGTGTTTCCCATAATGCGGCGGCATTCGCCCGCGGCGGAACGCAGGACGCCGACCACGTACGAAACCTCGAACTGAGATTTGCCGAATGTGGCTCCGCCTTCTTCAATCAGGAGGTCGACCACTTCGGCGCGCATCGATTCCAGCACGTCGGCGGCGCGGAAAAGAATCAACTCTCGCTCCGACGGCAGCGTATTGCCCCACACGTCCTTAACAGCGTAGGCGGCATCGATCGCGCGCGTCATGTGCTCCGGGCGAGCCATGAAGACCTTCGAGAATGTTTTTCCATTCGCCGGGTTCACCACCGGCGTCATGGCCGACTGTTCGATATCGAGGATCTGCCCGTTGATGTAAGGGGTTGTCATGGAAGTTGCCATCGTGGAATTCCTCTCTTCAGTAACTTAGCGCAAAACGCGCCCAGCGCGGCTTCCGTCCGGTCACGTCCGCCGCAGCGGGATGCTTCGCGCTTAAGCGGCGTTAGGCAAGGCTGCCGGCCCCGCCCGGCCAACAGCCTATCACAACTTTTCAGGTTTTACTGCGCCGGAGCGTGGAAGCGGCCGACGTACGCAGCTTTGCCGATCACGTGCCCGTCCATTGCCTTCATCAAATCCTCGCGACTGGTATTCGCGGGAAGATCCAGCTTGGTATCGAGCGCGTAGAACTCGAACACGTAATGATGGAACGGGCCGGGTCCGGCTCCGGGTCCGAAATAGGCTCCAGGGGCGGTGCCGCCGCGGGCGGCGATCCCGGGTCCGTTGCGCGTGCCATCCGCAAGATCGCCGGGACCGAGCCCTTCAGGCATTCCCTTCGCGCTTCCGGGGATGTTGAATGCGCTCCAATGCAGTGTGTCGGCGGTTGTTTTATTGGTCGAATTCTCGATGTCATGGAAGATGACGGCGTAGGTTTGGAGGCCTTCCGGCGGATTCGCCGGCTCGTTACCGACGGTCCAATGGAATTCGAAAGCGGGTGATTTGTTTCCGCCCCGGCCTGCATTGGCCATCGGGACTTCGCCGCCATCGGGCCAAGCGGTAGAAGTGACGGACAGGACAACACGCGGCGGGCCGCCTTTTCCGCCTCCTTTGCCGCCTCCGCCCTGCGCCATCACGACGAACGCGGATGTGAGGACAATCACGGTTGAAACCAGAGCTTGTCGTAGGATCTTCATGAGTAGGTTCTCCTGGAAAGTGGTGTTCGAAACGCTATTCGACATTGTATACGGCGCCGGGGACCTATGTTTGTTTCAGAACTGCTTAGGGATTCCGGCCTATTTTAAAATGTCATTCGCTGTGTGTCTGGATCGGATCTGTTGATCCACTGGAAAGCCGCGTTTGGTGATGGGGCTGTACCAAATCTTGTGATCGCCTCGGCCCTGACGTTCAAAGTGACAGCCGGGAGGCGCGAAGGAGTACCTTTACCCGCGGCGTATAGCTGACCATCAGGACGTTAAAACACCACTCTCCTCATGTTCATAACGGATGTGGAATTTGACCGGACCGCCGGAAATGCCGTTTACTTCAAGTAATTCCGGGATCAGTACCCTCAGCTTCTGGGCGAGATCATTCGGCGATTCCGCCTCGGCGATCAAGCCGGGTACATCATTACTCTCGGCAACCCAAACTCCGGCCTCACTATCCCAGAACGCGGCACTTCGTAAACGCGGCCTTGATTTATGTTCTCCACAGTCGCCAACATTTTAACAAACGACCACTCTACTGGTAGGTTCAACCGAATACTCGCTGGATCTCCACCGGAGGCAGGCCGATCCGCTCGGCCAGTGCGTTCAAGCGCGAGTCCTCCAGAATCGCCTTCGGCCACGGTTGCAATCGCAGACGAACCAGATCGGCGCTGCGGTCCTCGTAGGCGCGATCCAATAACTCGAACGCGGCATCCGCACGCCCGAGGCCCGCCTCCACATACGCCATCTGAAGGGGCGAAATGTAGCCTTTCCCCTGCTCCATGCGGTTCAGAATATGTTCCGCCTCCGCTTGCCGTCCTACCAGAGCATAGTCGCAGCCGAGCAAGCCAAGCCCAAGCGATCCTCCGGATTTCCGGTCGGCCGACTCGAACGCCTCAATCGCTTTCTCGAATTCGCCAGCCAGCGTAAACACCGTGCCCAAATGATAATGCCCGAGAGCGAAATCGGGATCGAGGCCCAGGGTTTTTTGAAGCTGCTCGACTGCTTCCGCGGGCTGCCCCGCATACGCCAATGCCAAACCAACATGCGCGTTGAGAATGGGCGCGAGAGGATCCACTTGTTGCGCGGCTCGAATGCAATTCAGAGCGGCTTGGAACTCGCCTCGCGCAAAATGCAGCCAAGTCTTCCAGTGCTTTGCGCTCGCATAGCCGGGCGAAAGATGGGTGGCCTGAGAAAACGCCCTGTCCGCGGCTACCCAGTTCCAATCGTGGAACGTTAGCGAATACCCCAATGACGCGTATGCTTCTCCCAGCCTGGCATTGATGGCGATAGCCTCTTCGGCGGCGGCAATGGCCTTCGGGAATGCCTCCCGAGGCGGACGCTCATTGTAGTAGCCCAGAAGGTTGTAGCAATCGGCTAAGCCGACCTTCGATAACGCGTGTTCAGAGTCTTTCTGCAAAGCCGATTCGAAAAAAGCGATGGCCTGGCGAATACTTGCCCAGGACCGCTTTGCAAGACAATACCGTCCGCGCAGATAGTCCTCATGAGCGCGAATATCTTTCGGTTGCCGGTCTTTTTGCGGCAACTCCCATGACTGCCCCGCGCTGGAGCCACTGGTAATCTGCTGCTTCAGAGCCTCGACTACCGCGTTCGAGATTTCATCCTGAATTGCGAAGACGTCGTCCATGGTGCGGTCGTACCGCTCGGTCCACAAGTGGCAATCCTGCCTCGGATCGACGAGCTGAACCGTAACCCGCAGCCGGCTGCCCGCGCGGCGGACGCTTCCCGTGAGGATGTAATCCACTTTCAGTTGTTCCCCGATTTCCTGGAGGTCCAGTTCCTTGCGGAAACGGAAAGCGGAGGTGCGCGCGGTCACCCGCAGGTTGCGGACGTTGCTGAGCGCCGTAATGATCTCTTCCGCGAGCCCGTCGCTGAAATACTGATGACCCGGGTCGGGGCTGAGGTTCGTGAAAGGCAAGACGGCGATGGAAGAGCCCCTTTCCGGTCTGGGCGCCGGCGCGACCCGGACCGCGCTGGATGATCCCGAATCGATTGGGTCAAGCGCGTGCCGCACCTCCAGCATGGTCTGATACCGCCGGTCGGGTATTTTTTGCAGGCAGCGCTCGACAATAGCTTCGAGTTCCAGCGGGCATTCGATCGTGAGGTCGTGGAGAGGAACCGGCTCTTCATGCATCAGCGCGACCAGGCTTGACACTTGCGTGGCTTTCTGAAACGCGCGCTGTCCGGTCAGCATTTCATACAGCAGCAGACCGAAGCTGAAAACATCGCTTCTCGCGTCGACGTGCGATGCCTGGGCCTGTTCCGGCGACATGTAGCCGACGGTCCCCAAGATCATGCCGTCCTGCGTCAACCCTAAGGTGGCGGTTTCATCCGAATACGACTCGCGCCGGCTTTCGGTGAGCTTCGCCAAGCCGAAATCAAGCAGCTTCACCTGATCGTCGGGCGTGATCATGATGTTCGAAGGCTTCAGGTCGCGGTGGATGATGCCGCTGGCATGCGTTTTGGCCAGAGCCCCGGCGATCTGGGTTGCATACCGCACGGTTTTGGGGAGCGGGATACCCTTACGCAGCAAGTCCTTCAGCGTGATGCCTTCGACGAATTCCATCGCGATGTAGAACTGCCCGTCATGGGTCAGCACATCGTAAATGGTTACGATATTCGGATGATTAAGGGAGCAGGCGGTTTTGGCTTCGCGGATTAAACGCAGACGGCGCTGCTCAGTCAAGGGTTTCGCGACGGAAATCGTCTTAAGCGCGACATGCCGGCCGAGCCTGGTGTCGAGCGCCTTGTATACAGCACCCATGCCCCCTTCACCGACTTTGCCTACGATTCGGTAATGGGCGATCTCCGTTCCGGTCACGATTGAGTGCTCTAGTACATGATATGCGAGTCTAACCGTTCAGTTGGTCTCGCGCGGCGAAACGCGTTTCGGCGGGCGCGGAAAATCACTCGAAACCTGACCTGCGCGGCCGATAAGGGATAGACGTGAGATGGCCATCCGCGTGCTTGCGAATGCGTCATAGGCCGGATTAAGTAAAGAGAAGCCAAGCGGAGAATACATATGTTAATCGGAGCTGCCATTGCAGGATTGCTGATCGTTTCCTTGTTTTTGGAGATGATTTCCTCCTCCCCCAAGCGGACCGAGGAGGGTTCGGTGGACCCCGGAAGCGCGAAGTAGTTACTGTGTCGAAATGTCGCGGGTGGAACGCCTGAGACTGTGCTCAGTTCGGCCCACTGTAATAAAATGGCCCTACGAGCATGCACAGACTATTTGTGTTTTTGGGAATTGCCGTTACTCTAAGCGCGCAGTACCAAGGCTTAAAGAGCACCTGGGTCGAGCCCAGCAGCAACATCGTGCTGCCCGCCTCCGATACTTTCGACAACTCCAACGGAACCGTCGGCATCATCAACGCCGCCGGCCCGGTGAACACAGAAGGGCATCCATTTTTTGTCCCATTAGGGACAAACGGCCGCGCATGTGTCAATTGTCACCAGCCAACGTATGCCATGAGCCTGTCCGCAGCGAGCATGGTGGAACGCTGGATTACCACCGGCGGCAAGGACCCGGTGTTCGCTGCGTTTGACGGATCGAATTGCCCCAACCTACCGCAGGACCAGAAGAGTTCTCACTCGCTTCTATTAAACCGGGGCCTGTTCCGGATTCCCCTCCCGTGGCCGCCGAAGAACTCCGATGGCTCACCCAAACCGGTGGAGTTCAAGATAGAGGTTGTCCGCGACCCCACGGGCTGCAATACCAGCGCGGAATACGGGCTGAGAAGCTCCGAGCCAACGATTTCCGTTTACCGGCGTCCACGCCCTGCCGCAAATCTTAAATATGTGATGTCGGGCGCGCAGGCGATCGTGCTGAAAACGGGCATGCCGGCGGATGTGGATCCGGAAACCGGCAAGCCGGTTCCCATGAACTTAATGTCCGACGCCCGCGAGCCCACGCTTAAAACGCAGGCCGTGAGCGCCATCATGGGGCATGAGCAAGCCGGCGGAGCCCCGACGCAGAAGCAGTTGGACAAAATCGTCGAGTTTGAGTCGCAGGTTTACGCCGCGCAGATCGCGCATATCTGGGCCGGACCGCTTGAGCTGCCCGGAGGTCCAGGCACCCTTGGTCCGGCGGCGTTGCGGGACCGCCGCGCAGGCGTGTTGGGCGACAATGAGTACGATCCGGTTTTTGGACGTTTCGATAACTGGCGCAAAGGCAGCGACTACTATCGAGCTTCCGTTGCGCGCGGAGCGGATATTTTCATGTTCCGCCAGTTCTGGATCCGCGACACCGCGCACATTAATTCCATCGGCTTGGGCAATCCGGTGAAGCGCACATGCGCCACCTGCCACAATGCGCAGACCACAGGTCAGGATTTATCGGCGGGCTGGGTGGATGTGGGAACGACGAATTTCCCAACCTGGACTGAACCGTCCACGTGGGCCGAATCGAGCGAGCTGCCGGTGTTTAAGATCACGTGCTCTGCCAAGGCCGATCCGCATCCTTATCTCGGCCGCGTGATCTATACCACCGATCCTGGCCGCGCGCTGATTTCCGGCCGCTGCGTGGACGTCGGCTCGATCGTAATGCAGCAGCTCCGGGGCCTGGCAGCCCGCCCGCCTTACTTCGTAAACGGATCGGCCAAAACCCTGCGCGAAGTTGTCGATTACTACGACCGGCGCTTCGACATGAAACTTTCCGACGCGGAGAAAGAGGATCTGGTGAACTTCCTGGGAGCGCTGTAGTGCGTTTCTGCTTACTGCTCGCCGGCGTCACGGCGTTCGCGCAACAGCTTAACTTCGTCGCATGCCCGGTTGTTCGCGATACGAAAACAGTGCCGTGTTTCCTGGCGGAGTACGAAGGCGAACTGTATTACCTCGGAATTCAACAAGACATCACGAGCGATTTTCATCCGCCACAGTTGAAGCACGAAGTGCTGGTGGAGGGCACAGTCGCTGCGGGTCCGCGCGTATGTGGCGGCATTCCGCTGAAGCCTCTCTCTATTTCCGTAATTAAGGAAGTCAATCTGGCGTGCAACACACTGCTTCCGGCCGAGCCGGGGATCGAAGCGCCTCCCGCGGCGCGCGGCGCGGGACCGGCGACGCATCCTTTGGATATAAGCAGCGCTAAGCCGAAGGAACTCACCGGTCCGCAGGAGTTCACGATCCTCTACTCGTTCAATGACGACTTTCTCGAATACGCCGGCAATCGCGTGGTGAACGAAGCCATCGATTACGCGAAGCGCACGGGCGCATCGAGCGTGAAGGTGACCGGATATCGTGAGAGCACGGTGCTCTCGAACGGCACGCGGCTGGTGGAAAAAGATGCGATAGCGGAGAAGCGGGCGGAGAACATTGCTGCCTTGCTGCGGGGTTCGGGTGTTTCCGGCGTGAGCATTAGCTCGAAAGACGAGCCCGAAAGCGGTCCTGCCGCTCGGCGGGTGGCGGTTGTGGTGACTCCGTAATCGAATCAAAAGTCGTAAGCGATACGAAGTTCGCTAATGCCTCCAGGCGAGGATCGGCGGTCCATAGCTGCACCTTTTGAAGTAAAGCCGATGCAAGCAGATGGATGTCAATCCAACCAGCGCCGCGCCCGTGTAAGCGCCGGTGACGGACAAGCTAAACAACTTCGTTGTGCGAAATTGTGCTCGCACGAGAGAGCCGTTCGTAGGTCCCGAGAAAGTGCGTCCGGCCGCCTCGATCGCCGATGAGCAGTTCGCCGTAGACCAGGTCGTGTCCCATTACCTGATCTAAGCCCACGAGCCGATCCAGTTCGGCCGCATAAGGATGTTGATCGCGGAAGTACCGGATCCAAACTGAGGTATCGACAAGAACCATCACGCTGCTGTACGTTTTGGTCTGCGCTTCGAAGTGGGCTCTTCACGGCGCCGCGGCACATCTTGAGCATGTGACTCCATTCCGCGGAAGGTCGCAAGCCGTTGGTAGGCAGCGTGACGCACAAGCGCTTCCAAGCCCTTTCGCACTGTTTCCGTATCCGTGCCGGCGCCGGAAGCCTCTTTCGCCTCTTTCAGAAGCTTGGCGTCAATATTGAGCGTCTTCTTCATACATCCAAGTGTGCCATACTGATATGGTTCGGCTAGCTCTGCCTAATCCCGTGCGTGCGGGACGGGCAATCGCTTTGTTGAGCGCGTTTGGCGTGCCCCGGCGAATTCAGCCCCGGCGCCCGGCGGGTGCTGAAGCACCCGTCGCGGGCTAAAGCCCGCTCCACCTGATTTGAGCTCACCATCCCATTCGCTCGCGCGCCGAGGTGATGTGCGCCGTATGATGCTTCCCATGCCAGGCGTATAATGCCAGGTTCTGGTCCAATCGAACCAAGCCCAACTCGGGATGGCGGAACTGGCGCGCGTAATCGGCATCGCTCATGGACTGAAATAGACGCAACCAGCGCAAATGCAATGATGCGAGCAGATCAAGCGAGACGTCGATCGGAGTCAGGCGCACGTCTGCAAGCTCCGCCCAGCGGGCCTGATCATAGGGCCTGATAACGGGTGAATCTTCGGCCAGCGCCAACTTGAAGCGTATGTACGAATTAAGGTGGCTATCGGGAACATGGTGAACCACCTGCCGAATCGTCCAGCCCTCCGGGCGATAGGGGGTGTCCATTTGTTCCGCCGTTAGCCCCGCGACAGCCGCTTGCAGCTTCAGCGGCGCTTGGGCGATTTCAGTGATATATAGCGCACGCTGCTGCGCCGTTACCACTTCCGGGAACGTGAACTTTCCTATCGGGTAGCGCAGATCGTTCATATTTTTCTAGTATGATGCTTCTGATACGAGGCACATAGGAATGATTTTCCGGACAAAAACTTTAGCGTTAGCCGCGCTTACGCTGGCCGCATCAGGAGCGTGGGCACAAGGGCTCCAGAAGATTACGATCAACTACCCCACACGGAGCGGAGCATCGTGGCCGATGTACATCGCGAAGGAGGGCGGCTACTACCAGAAGTACGGCCTGGACGTGAATCTTCAGTTCGGCGTTCATCCGGCGGGCATCGCGATGCTCGTATCCGGGGAGGCCGCCGAGGCGAACTACTCCCTCGAACAATCGATGGACGCGGCCGCAAAAGCGAACGATTCGAATTTCGTAATGATGGGCACCTCCCTGAATAAGGCGCTGTTCGCATTGATGGCCCGCAAAGACCTGATGGACATTAAGCAGTTGAAAGGCAAGCGTCTGGCGATCGGCCAGGTGGGAGACGCCCCGTATAACTACACGGTTGCGCTATTGAGCAAATACAAAATCGGCGTTCGGGACGTGCAGTGGATTCCGGTTGGCACGGACGTGAGCGGGCGCGCGGCGGCGCTGGTGGCAGGGCGCGCCGATGCCACGCTATTGACTGCGCCAAACTATTTCCGCCTTGAAGAACAGGGTTACAAAAACCTGGCGAACCTCGCCGACCACGACGATATTTATGCCGCGACCGTATATCTGTTCCGCCGCAACACGATTACCGCGAATCCAAAACTGCCTGAGCAGATCATAAAAGCGCAGGCCGAGGCGATCAAGCGTTTTTACGACGATAAGGCATTCGCGATAAAGGCGTATATTGCCTTTGACAAGCAACCCGAGGCGGACATCGAAAAAATCTACGACCGATATCAAAAGGGCAATCTGTTCGAACGCATCCCCTACGTTCTGAGCGGCGCGGTCAAAGCCGTGGTCGCCCAACAGTCCGACCCGCAGCTAGCAGCTCCGATGCAGGCCTTCGACTTTCATAAAGTGGTTGACAACAGCATGATCGATCGTCTGGTGAAGGAAGGCTATTTCGAACAGGTGTTCGGGCCTGGAATCAAGGCAGAAGAAGAGAAGCGATCCAAAGCCGCATTTCGCTAGATCCGGGCAGCGCTGAGCCCTATTTCTTCTCCTGCGCTCGCGCTCCGGATAAAATACCTTCCATTCCGTAGTTGCCTTCGTTGCAGGCGTATTCGATAATCGGCCCGCTGACGCGGTTCATAGGAATCTCAGCCGACCATGGCCGCGTAAACGCACTCGGATCCTCAACCGTAAATTGGTAAACAACTGTATCCGGGCCGGTGCGCGTGAAGCGCTCAATTAAGTGCAGGTTTTCGTCTGCGCCGCGGAAATTCGTCTTGTTGGAGAAATTCGTCGTATCAACGACGAGCGTGTCGCCTTCCCAGTGGCCGCGCGAATCGCCGAGCCACAGGCGGACGCTCGACGGCAAGTGCGGGCGGCCGTCGAGCGGGATAATGCGGACGTCGTGAATCATCTCGACGAGGATCATCACGTAGTCCGGCGTCTGCACAATTTGATAGTTGTTGTTGTAACCGCCGGGGAGCATCGGTGGACCCGCGGTAGCCCAAAGGAGGCAGCGCTCGGCAAGGTTGCGGTATTCGGGTCCGTCGAAAGCGTGTTCGCGTGTACTGGCCGTGCGCTCCGCTTGAGCTTTCTGCGCCGCGGGTGTTAACGCGGGCATCTTTCCATCGGGCGGATCGACAATCAACGAAGTTCGCCGGCTTGCTACGAGATGATCGCCGCGGCTGAACCAGAATTCGTTGTAAGCGCGGCCGACGTCGGTGTCGGCGCCTCCATCGCGCCGGTCGCGGTTCGTGGTCTTGAGCAACTGGTTTTCGTATTCAACGGCTTCTTTTTCGGTGAAGAACTGCTTTGCGCCAAGATCGCCGGGACGCTCCAATGGCGTGAGTGTCGCAGTGGAGTAAATTCCCTGGAGGTCGGGATGGCCGTCGGGGGCGCGCGGAGGAGTCGATGGCTTTTTCGCAGGAGCGGAGCCCTGAGCCATAGCGAAAGCAGAAAAGACCAATCCGGCCGCGATCGGAAAAAGCCAGCGATTCATACAAGCCTCCTGCCGTCAGTTTTCAGTTTACAGTTGTCAGTTTACAGTCGTCAGCTTACGGCTGTGGTTGATCCCGTCCGTCCCGTACTGAACACTGACGACTGAACACTGATAACTGACAACTGTTAGATAATAAGGCAACGCCTATGGCCAAGCGATATAAGCACTACGCCGCGTTTCTGACCTTCGCGCTTGCACTGGTCGTGGCTCTGTTCCTGCCCGCGCGAGGGCAACGATTGTTTCCGGGGGAAATCGAAATCCGCCAGGCGCTCGAGCGGCTTAACACGCTGGGTAGCGTGATGATGATCGGCGCGCACCCGGACGACGACCGCGAGGTGCTGATCGCATGGCTGGCGCGTGGACGGCATGTACGCACGGCGTATTTATCGCTCACCCGTGGCGAAGGCGGTCAAAACCTGATCGGGCCCGAGCAAGGCGACGCTCTCGGGATCATTCGCACCGAAGAGTTGCTGGCATCGCGGCGCATTGATGGCGGTGAGCAGTATTTCACGCGCGCCATTGATTTTGGGTTTTCTAAAACGGCCGCCGAGACACTTACCAAGTGGCCTCGCGAGCAGGTTTTGAGCGATGTGGTGTACAACATCCGCCGGTTCAGGCCGGACGTGATCATCCTTTGCTTCACTGGAACGCCTCGCGACGGCCACGGACATCATCAGGTGTCGGCGATCGTCGGCAAGGAAGCGTTTGCAGCGGCCGCGGACCCGGCGAAATTTCCCGAACAGCTCGCATACGTGCAGCCGTGGCAGGCGAAGCGCATCATGCAGAACCCGTTCGGAATACAAGGCCCGGGCGCGAACAAAGAAGCCGATAAAGCCGCGCCGCCGGAGGATCGAATCGAGGTGGATGTGGGCGATTATTCGCCCGAGCTTGGTTATTCCTACGGCGAAATCGGCGCGATGAGCCGGAGCACGAACCGCAGCCAGGGGCAGGGGTCGCCCGAACGTAAGGGCACGCAGAAAAATTACCTGGTGACGGTGGGCGGCGACAAAGCGACCAAGGATCTTTTCGACGGCATCGACATTACCTGGAATCGACTTCCGGGCGGGGCTCGCGCGGGAGCTTTGTTAAAGCAGGCGCAGGATTCGTTCGTGCCTGCGCATCCCGAGGCGCTGCTTCCGGTGCTCGCCGAAGCGCGGACAGAAATCGAGGCGATTGCGAGCAAGACCAAAGATCCCCTCGCGACGAAAAAGCTACACGAGATCGAAGAGACGATGGCGCTCGTCACTGGCCTTTCATTCGAAGCACAATCGAACGCAAGTGTGACTCCAGGTGGGAATCTGCGGGTTGGAGTGACCGCGGTGCTTCGATCGCCCACGCAGGTGACGCTCACGGGCGTGAAACTTACGGGCATTGACGGCGGCCCCGAGTTGAATGTCGCGCCAACCGTCCTGGTAAATAATCAGCCCAGCCAGTACACGCTAAACGCGCACATTCCCGAGAATCAGCCCTACTCGCAACCTTATTGGCTGGAGCTGCCGAAGGACGGCAACTTATATGCGGTGCGCGACCCGCGCGAGATCGGGTTGGCGGAGAATCCGCCGGCTCTAGAAGCGCATTTCACCGTAAAAATGGCCGGGCAGGAGATCGATTTCGCGCGTCCGGTGCAGAACCGTTACACCGACCAGGTCTATGGCGATCTGACGCGGCCGCTGGCGGTTGTTCCTCCGGTGGCTGTGGATTTGACCGAGCACTCAGTGGTGTTTCCGAACAATGGCGCGCGCCAGGTGGAGGTTACGGTGCGCTCGAATGCAGGCAAGGCTTCGGGCGACGCTCGCCTGGAGCTTCCTCCGGCGTGGAAATCGCAGCCGGCCACACGGCATTTCGAGCTTTCGGCGACCGGCGAACAAGCGACGCTCGATTTTGAGCTGACCCCTCCGCTGACCGCAGCAGAAGGGCGCGTTCGCGCGATCGCGCAAGTCGGTGGCAAGGATGTTGCGCAGGGCACGCAGGTCCTGTTGTATCCGCACTTCCCGATTCAGACGCTGTTTCCGTCAGCGGAGTCGTCGCTGGTCCGCGCGGATATCGTAACGCTCTCCAAGAATATTGGTTACATCATGGGAGCGGGCGACGAGGTCCCAGCCGCGCTGAAGCAGATGGGATGCGAGGTTACGCTGCTTTCGCCGGCGGATTTAGCCGCCGGAAGTTTGTCGCGTTTCGATGCGATCGTGACCGGCGTCCGAGCGTTCAATGTACGAGCGGATCTGCGCGCGAATTATCAGCGCCTGTTCGAATACGCCTATAACGGTGGGACCGTAATTGTGCAATACAATCGCGCCGAAGCCGGCGCGGGACCCGCGGGCGGACGGGGCGGGCAGGCCAAGCAAGCCGCTCCACCGCAACCGGCGCCGCCCGCGCCTCCGATTCCAGCCAATGAGACCGGGTTCTTGGATCACGTGGGACCCTACTCGATCCACATCAGCAATGAACGTGTTACGGATGAAGATGCGGCAGTGACTTTCCCGAACCCGCAGCTTTCCTTGCTTCACCGGCCGAACGAGATTACAGAGGCCGATTTTCGCGGCTGGGTTCAGGAGCGCGGTTTGAACTTCGCGGATAAGTGGGACGATAAGTATTTGAGTGTCTTGTCTTCACATGATCCAGGCGAAGATCCGCTTGCGGGCGGCATGCTGTACGTGAAGTATGGCAAGGGCGCTTACATGTACTCGGCATACGACTGGTTCCGGCAACTGCCCGCGGGGGTTCCCGGCGCGTATCGCATGTTCGCCAATATGCTGAGCGCCGCCAAAGCGCAGCAGTAGATATGGAGCCGGACGAATCTCCCCCGCCGGTTTTCAAAAGCTGGCGGCGCGTTTACATTTTCGTGATCTGCTATTTGGCGTTCCTGATCACTCTGTTCTATTTCTTCACGAGACGCTTCACTCCCTGAGGCACGTATAATATACACATGAAACGCACAAATCTTGTGCTTGACCCCGCGTTGCTTGAACAAGCTCGCCAATTGCTCGGAACCAGGACATATTCCGAAACCGTTAACAAGGCATTGGATGAAGCCATTCGAGCCTGCAGGATTCGAATGATCCCCGATCTTTTAGGTAAGGTTGAGTGGGTCGGCGATCTCTCGGAGATGCGCGAAGACCGTCCCCGACGGCGTCCTAGGCGGAAGCGAAAAACCGCGTGATCCTTCCGGATACGTCAATGTGGGTCGATTGGATCCGCGGACCTGAAGATCATCGCCGGGTACTCGAGATGTCCGACCTCGTCATCTGCGGGCCGATTCTTCAGGAGGTTATGCAGGGATTTGAGCAGACGGCGTATGCCATGACGCTTCGGACCGCTATGCTCAGCTTGCCGCGGATAGCGGACCCGATGCCGCTGGAATCTTTTTTGGCTGCGGCGGAGATCTATAGCGATGGCCGGAGGCGCGGATATACGATCCGATCCACCGTGGATTGCCTTATCGCCGCCGTCGCCATCGAACACGGCGCGACCGTTTGGCACAAGGACCGCGACTACGATACAATCGCCCGCTTCACCCCGCTCAGAGTGGTGAGGCCGATTCGTTAACGCGGGCTACTTGCCTTCCAGCAGGAACGTCGGCGCGAGACCGGTGAGTGTGGAGAAAGCCGCCGGGCTGGCCACATCCAGCCATGTGGAGCAGCCGTGCACTTCATTCAGAAATGCGTGCGGCTGAACATCGAGCAGCATCTCCTTCATCATCAGGCTGCCGTACTGAAGCATGGGGAAGACAGCTCGGGCGGGCTCGGCAACCTCCTGCACCACCGAGGGGACGCGCATCGCTTGGCGCAGCGCGCGCTCCCATCCGAGATCGTCTACGTCCGCGCCGCGGACGGGCTGGATTTCGGCGGAATCATCATTCGGCCTGAGCACCAGCTTGGGGCGGTGCTTCATTACGAATTCGGGCAGGTCCACGATGTGGCCTTTGTGCGTAGTTTTGGCGGCGTGCACTACGCGCGTCCACGGAACGAATTCTTTAATGGCTTTCCGCTCCTGGGCCGGAAAATTGGCGGTGACGGCTTCATCGGTGAGGAGATCGAATACCGCTTTTTTCGAGCCGAGCTCCGCGCGGAAACTGTTGATCATGCACACGGCGCGATCGCGGTAGGCGCGAACCAGAGCATGATTCAGATCGAAGCGCACCAGGAATTCCTGAAGTTTTACGCTGCGGTACACCACGTCGATCGCGAATTCGCCTTGGCGCAGCACGCCACCGCGGTATTCAAGCTGGTCCGGCGAAACCAGTTGGGTAGGAAATCCGCTGCTGGAGAAGATCTCGGCAAGCAGGGCACTTTCGCTCGCGCCATTGGCGTGCGCCTGCTTGAACTCCACGATCGCGATCGCGGGCCGCTTGTTTTTGCCGCCAAACTCCTTATAGGTCTTAAGCAGTGCGTGAAGCAGCGGCTTGGTGCCGCCGATCTTCTTCAATTTCACCTTGCGGCGGAACTCCTTCACAGGGGCGGCGTCATAGTACAGATCCGACAGCGCCTCCCCATACACCACGCCGGACGCGACCTGCGCCGTGTGACCGCCGAACTGCATGGATCCGTTGTTGAGATTGGCGTGCAACGCGCCGAAGACTCCGCAGGATGAATAACCAGGCTCTGCCGCGGCGAGCATGCGCTCGGCTGGAAGCAAAGGGATGCGCTGAAGCAGCGTGGGATTCGAAAGCGCCAGCCGCTGCACGCGGTCAAGGGCCGATAGCAGCGCGGCGGCCGCCTTTTCCAAATTCGCGTAGTCGCGGTGCGTCAAAAAATGAGGACGGAGAACGGGCGAAAGCGGGCCGCCCTCCAGCTTCAGGGCCCGTTTCCGGTCATGCAGTTCCTGGGCCCAAGCCAGATCGATATACGGGTCGCTTTCAATGAGCTTGTGGTAGCGGGCAATCGCCTCTCCGACCAGAGTCATCCTATAAGAGCATTAGTATCGCACGCGAGGCGCTCATTTGAAAAGCAAAAGTGAAAATTAAGCGTTAAAACGGTCGCGGAATGGGATAAACACCCGTAGTCTGGCTGGGGTCATTAATTATGATTTTCGTAAGTAGCACATGATTAAGAACTTAGAAGATAATGGCGCTCAGCGCCACAGATCGAAGTCCCCACTAACCGCAACAGCTTCTTACTTGGCTTCGTGACGCTCATTCCGGTAGACGACGCCATTTTTCATTACAAAAAGCACGCTCTGCGTGGCTTTGATATCGGCGATCGGATCCCCAGGCACCGCTACAATGTCGGCGGAAAATCCGGGCTTGAGGGCGCCGATCTCGGCGCCCAATCCCAGCAGATCGGCGGCCGACGACGTGCCGGCGCGCAGCGCCTGAGCAGGGCTCATCCCATCGGCGACCATCAAAGCGAATTCACGGGCGTTTTCGCCATGGGGATACACGGCGGCATCCGTGCCGAGGGCCACCTTTACTCCCAGTTCCAGCGCGCGCCGCAACATCGTGTCTTGCTGCGCCACGGCGCGGGTAGCCTTCGCCTGAACCAGAGGAGGGAATTTGGATTCCGCCAGCCCAATGCGAGTGGTCAAGGTCGGAACCAGATAGACGCCGCGTTCATGCATCATCATAAGCGCTTCATCGTCGAGGAAAGTACCGTGTTCGATGGAATCGATGCCGGCGCGAATCGCCCGCTTCGCGGCTTCCGCGCCGTGCGCGTGAGCCGCCGTTTTGCGCTTTAGATCGTGCGCCTCGGCCACCAGCGCGTTCAATTCCTCCTGAGACATTTGAGGAGCGTCGACGTCATCGGTCGGGGAGAGCACGCCGCCGCTGGCGCAGGTTTTGATGACATCGGCGCCGTATTTGATATTGAAGCGGACGGCATAGCGCGCCTGGTCGGGCGAGTTGACCACGCCATCCTCGGGGCCGCTCTCATGGCGCAAAATTCCGTAGCGGAAGCTGTCGCCGCCATCGCAATGACCTCCGGTCGAGCCGATTGCGTGTACCGCGACCAGCATGCGCGGCCCGGGGACAATGCCGGAGTTGATTGCATTGCGGAGCCCTACATCCAGGAAATCGCTGGAACCCACATCCCGCACGGTAGTAAAACCGGCCATCAACGTGACTCGCGCGTTTGCGGTAACTCGGATGGCCATTTCAGGAATGTTTCGCTGAAGCCCGAGAAGCATGGAGCCGTTATAGTCCGGGTCGAAATCATCGGTAAGATGCGTGTGCGCGTCGATAAAGCCGGGCAGCAATGTGGCGTCGCCGAGGTCGATTACCATTGCACCCGCGGGGACAGCCCCGCCGACAGATTGGATTTTTCCGTTCTCAACGATGACCAGCCCCGGAGTGATGAGCCGGTCGCTGGTTCCATCGAACAACCGCGCGGCCTTTATGGCGTAGGTGCGGTTTTGAGCGGATGACACTGCCGCCAACGCACATGCTGCCGCTAAAACGATCCGGAGTTGCATACGGTCACGTTAGCAGAAACGCGGACCACCCAATAAGGCAATGTTTGGCGTTGACGGCCGGTGTAGCTTCGCTTAGGAAGCCTCTGGCTGGAGGAAGCCCTGCGGGCAAGGTTCAGCCGCGCATCGAATGCCCGTTCGAAGCCGGTGCGGGCGCCAGTGGTTTCGCCGAGCAGCGGTCGGACCGAGCGCAAACGCGCCACTGCTCAAGCGGGCTGAAGCCGCGCCGCAAGGCCGGCACACGCACTGAAGGTGATTAATGGGAGATACATGCGGCGAGAAAACCCGCCGCGGGCAACAGCAATCTGAAGCGCAGGTGCTATTATGTGGCCATTCGTGACCGCGACTCCCGCAAGACTGGTGCCCAAGCCGAAGACTGCAGCGGAACGGCAAGCGCGTGTGCGGAAAATTTTAGCGACCTTGGATCGGATGTATCCGGCCGCAACGTGCGCGTTGCATCATTCAAATGCCTGGGAACTGTTGGTGGCCACGATTCTTTCAGCGCAATGCACGGACAAGCGCGTGAACGAAGTTACGCCGGGCTTATTCCGGAAATACCCCGCGATCCAGGACTTCGCGGCCGCGAAGCAGGAAGAACTGGCGCAAGATATCCGATCTACGGGGTTCTTCAATAACAAGGCTAAGTCGGTGATCGGCGCGGCGCGCAAGATTGTGACCGAATTCGGCGGCGAAGTTCCGCGGGATATCGACCAGCTACTCACGGTTCCCGGGGCGGCGAGGAAGACCGCGAACGTCGTATTGGGTACCGCCTTCGGAATAGCATCGGGCGTGGTTGTAGACACTCACGTGCAGCGGATCTCTCAACGGCTGGATCTGACGAAACAAACCGACCCGGCAAAAATCGAGAAAGACCTGATGAAGGCCATTCCGAAAGAAAAGTGGATTCTCTTTTCGCACCAGATGATTCTGCACGGCAGGGCGCTCTGCATCGCACGAAACCCGAAGTGCGCCGAGTGCGCGCTAGATCCTTTGTGCTACGCAAAAGATAAAACGAAGTAAATCACGAATCCCCTGGTTTGCGATCTCCCTTGGCGGGTCCGCCCGAGCCGAGGATACGTTGAAAGAAGCCCTCGGTTTCCGCGAGCACCATGTCATCGAGCATTGCCATTTCTTTTACGGGATCGATCTGATCGGCAGGAGTCACCTTGAGCCGGTCGCGTTCCTTCTCTAAACGTGTAGCCGTTATCACGGAGTCCGACCACGCCGCACCCCACTGGAAAGCCTGCGACATTCCTCCGATAATCGCCAGAAGCGCCGCGCATACCGGAGTGATTACAGCAAGAGCGATCATGGAACCGCCTTGAACCTTGATCACGGAAGAAACGGAAGAGAACAAGGTCACAACGGCGCCAAAGATTATCACCAGCGCACGGGACACCTTATAGTTGCGCTTGTTGGACATACTGGTTTTCCAATAGTAGGCGATTTGCGCCTCATAGCGCACCAATACTTCTTTTCTTGCATCGTCGCTTACAGCGGTTTGCACGCCAACGTTTGCCATGCGTACTTTAACTCCTTTTAAGCGGTATCCAGTGCAAAAGATTCTATAGCATGGCGGCGGCGCGCGGGCGAGTATAGTGCGTAAGTGGCTCAATTTCCGAAGTTGCAGCCGGATAGCGCGTCCGTGCACGACCGCGGGATCTTTCGTCAGATCGTTTGATTGCTTCCGTTGCGGGGCAAAACAGTGTATAAGTTGAGGCGTGAGGAAATCGGCCGGCATCACTCTTACTCTCGTGACCGCGACCACCATCTCCGCTCAAGTGCAGCCGCCTCAAGCGCAGCCCCCTCAATCGCCGTCAGCCCCGCAGAACTGTTCTGCGCCTGGTAATTTCCCGAAAAATGTACATTGCGGCACGGCGCACGGCGGCTTCGGCAGTCACGGAGCCGCGCACAACGGCGGTTCGCATCACGCAGGCGGCTGATGCGCCGCTTGGCTTGCTCTCCCCGGAACGGCTGGCAAAAGAAGGTTGAGGCAGCGGGGTTGAGCTGGCATACCGGCGACCAGCCCTATTGGAACGAGTCGGCCTTTTACGAATTAACTTCGCAAGAAATCGATCTACTTTCGGATGCAACCAATGAGTTGCAGGCAATGGCGCTTCAAGCTGTCGAGCGCGTGATAATTAACCGGCTGTACTCAAACATGGGTATTCCCGAGCTTGCCGTTCCGCTGATCGAGCGGTCCTGGCAGGCCGAGCCGCCATCGGTTTACGGACGCTTCGATCTGATCTACGACGGCTGCCATCCACCGAAGTTGCTGGAGTATAACGCCGATACACCGACCTCGCTGTTGGAGGCAGCGGTGGTGCAGTGGTATTGGCTCGAAGAAGCTCACCCTAGCTGCGACCAATTCAACTCGATTCACGACCGTCTGATCGCGGTATGGAAGGATCTGGTTCCCTTTATTCCAGGCGGTCACATCGATTTCGCTTCGATGGACAATGCCGAAGATTGGACCACCTCCACTTATCTTGAGGACACGGCGAGGCAGGCTGGTTTTTCGACATCTCTTTTTCCGGTGGAAGGAATCGGATGGGACGGTTCGCGCTTTGTCGCGCCGGATGACCGGCCGCTGACGGCGGTCTTTAAGCTATATCCGTGGGAGTGGATGGTGCGGGAGGAATTTGGGAAATATCTTGAGCAGGCCGCCACCACCTGGATAGAGCCGCCGTGGAAGATGGTCTTATCGAATAAGGGAATCCTGCCCGTGTTGTGGGAATTGCATCCGGGTCATCCTAATCTGCTTCCCGCTACCTTCCAAGCGCCATCAGCCGATAAGGACTGGGTGAAGAAGCCCCTCCTCGGGCGCGAGGGCGGAAACGTTACTCTCCATTGCTCCGGACGCGACATCGCAACCGGCGGCCGGTACGGCGAGGAAGGATTCGTATACCAGGACGTAGCGCCTTTGAAAAGCTTCGATGGAATGTTTCCGGTGTTAGGAAGCTGGGTTGTCGGCCATGAAGATGGCGAATGCGCCGCCGGGATCGGAGTTCGCGAATCGGATACTCCCATCACCACCAATACGAGCAGATTCGTCCCTCATTTGTGTGCATGAACGCGGGCCCGGGGAGAGCATCGTTACGAGCATTTCAGTAGTACAATTTTGCAGATAGCGGACAGAACGGGGGAACTTGCACATGACATCCACAAATACTCAAAACAGACGGCGAGCGGCGCTATGTACAGCCCTGTGCGGAACAGTCGCGGCACTGGTCGCCATCCAGTCACCCGCAAAACTGCATGCTCAAGCGCCCGCGGTTCAAGGGCGCGGCGGGGTTCCGCCCGCTGACGCGCTATTCACGTCCGCTCAAGCGATCGCGGGAAAGGCGGCATACCAGCGGAACTGCGCGAGCTGTCACGGCGCAAGCGTGGATGACGGCAACTCCGCTCCTCCGCTCCGCGGCGCGGCGTTTCTCGGCAAATACGCGGGAAAACCCGCCGCCGATTTATTCAGCTATGTGAGCACGAAAATGCCCCCGAGTAGCCCCGGAAGTCTCGGCGGCGCTGAATATGCGCAGATAATCGCCTACGTGCTCCAGCAGAATGGTTTTGCGACTGGACGGAAAGAGTTCGCATCGGACGCAGCCGAGCTTGCTTCCGTGACCATTCCGGGTTCGCAAGGGGGACGTGGTGGAAGCGGGGCTGGGGGCCTGTCGCCAAACATAAAACTGCCGCCGGCGCCGAAAAAGGCGAATCCTCTCGATAAGATCAGCCCCGTAACCGACGCGTTGCTGCAGAACCCTCCTGCCGGAGAGTGGCTGACGTGGCGCCGCGGGTTCGATTACCAGGGATTCAGTCCTCTGAAGCAGATTACGAAATCGAACGTGAACAATCTGCGCGTTGCGTGGACGTGGACGCTTTCCGCGGGCGCCAATGAAGCCACGCCGCTGGTTCATGACGGCGTGATGTTCCTACACAGCCCCGGGGACAAACTCGAAGCGCTCGACGCGGCCACGGGCGACCTGCTGTGGCAGTACGCGCGAATCTTGCCGCAGGGCGTTAATGCCAGCAACAAGCGCATGATCTCGATTTACGGGAACAAAGTCTATATGGGGACATCCGACATTCATGTAGTGGCGCTGGATGTGAAAACCGGCCGCGTGGCCTGGGACGAGCCGCTGACGGAGGAAAGGGGGTTCACGCTCACCGGCGGTCCGCTGGTGGCCAAAGGCAAGGTGATGATCGGAACGGGCGGCCGGGTTGGCGGGAAAAACTATATCGTCGCGCTGGATTCCGAGACCGGTAAGCTGGCGTGGCGCTTCAATACGATCGCGCAGCCGGGCGAGCCGGGCGGCGATACATGGAACGATCACACAGCCGATGAGCGCAACGGCGGCTCCGTCTGGATCGCGGGAAGTTACGACTCCGCTCTCAATCTCGCCTTCTTCGGAGTTGCGCAGACCTACGACACCGCTTTGCTGGCAAAGCCAGTGAGGCCGGAGGTCAAAACCGACGGCCTGTATACGGACTGCACCCTGGCCATCAACCCCGATAACGGCAAGCTGGTCTGGTATTATCAACACCTCCCGAACGATCAGTGGGACCTCGACTGGGTATTTGAACGTCAGATCGTGCAGCTGCCGGTTAACGGCGTGGTTCGCCCGGTGATCATGACTTCCGGTAAGCAGGCCACCTATGACGTTCTCGACGCGGAGACGGGAAAGTGGATTTATTCGAAGGACCTCGGCCTTCAAAACATCGTCACCATCGATTCCGCCACCGGAAAAAAGACAGTCAATCCTCAAACCCTGCCGGGCGACGGGCAAACGCATTTTGTTTGCCCGCACGTGGACGGCGCAAAAAGCTGGCTTCCCGGCTCGTACAATCCAGACACCAAGATTCTCTACATACCGCTGGTTGAGGCGTGTAATGATTTAATGCCGTTGACAGAGGGAGGCGGCAGGGGCCTGTTGTCAACCGGGGTTCGACCGGCGGTGCGGCCTCGTCCGGATTCGGACGGAAAGTACGGGCGGGTAGAGGCCGTCAACATGGTTACGCGCGAGGTCGTGTGGACCGAGCGCCATCGCGCCCCGGTATCGAGCGGCGCGCTGGACACCGCCGGCGGGGTAATCTTCAACGGCTCGATCGACCGCTTCTTCCGGGCTTACGACGACCAAACGGGTAAACTGCTGTGGGAAACGCGGCTGACCGATGTGCCGAGCGACGCCCCGATTTCGTACACCGTGAACGGCAAGCAGTACATCGCAATCGGTGTCGGGAACGGCGGCGCGCAGGCTACGGGGTTCGCGGCGCTAGTGCCGGAAATCCAGAATCTCGATCGGTCGGCGGCGGTGTGGGTGTTTCAACTGCCCTGATCGGGTTCTGCGTCGAAGCTGGCTGGGGACGACTAAAAGGCGGGCTGAAGCCCCGCCGCAGGCTGGCAGCCCGGCTGGCAGCCTGCCCCACAGCGGGCATCAGCGGGCTAAGCTGAAATCGGAACGATTATCGGGTGATCTCATGGCAAGCTCAGTTTGGCGCGGCTATATCAGTTTCGGACTCGTTTCTATTCCCGTCAGGTTGTTTCGGGCTGCTCGGCCGGAAAGAGTCAAGCTGCGCGACGTGTATACCGTGCCTCAAGAACCGGAATTTGAGCCGCAAGATAGTTCGGCCCTCGAGGTCGTTCCGGAAGTCCCCACGCGGCGCGGCCCGGCGCTGGCGGAAAGCCGCCACGAGGCTATAGCGCCAGCCGAACAGCCCGCGGCCGTGGCTCCAATCCGGCGTATTGCCGCAAACGAAGCCGGAGCGCAGGTTTCCCCATCCCAGGTGAGCAAGGGATACGAAATCGAAAAGGGCCGGTTCGTCACCCTCGATCGAGAGGATCTGAAGGCGCTGGCTCCGAAGACTTCGACCACGATGGAGCTGGTGGAATTCGTGAGCCTCGCCTCGGTGGATCCGATCTATTTCGAGACATCCTATTACATCCTGCCCGAGCCCGCGGGCGAAAAGCCATACGCTCTGCTGTACCGATCTTTGAAGCAAACGGGCCTTGTGGGACTAGCACAGATCGCGATGCACCGGCGCGAACACATCGTAATAGTACGAAGCGGCAAATCGGGACTGATCGCGCACACGATGTTCTTCAACTCCGAGGTGCGCGCGGACCAGGAGTTCCACGCCGACGAAGCGTTGGTCAGTGCAAAAGAACTGGATCTGGCGAACACGCTGATTAATGCCATGGCCGCGGAGTTCGCGCCGGAGAAATACCGCGATCCGTACCGTGAACAACTGGAAAACCTTATCGCGGCGAAAGCTGCCGGCCGGACTCAACCTGCCGTTTATACGCCGCCGAGTAGACCCACGGCAGACATTATGGACGCGCTTCGGAAGAGCCTTGCCGCAGTGAAAAAACCGGCCGCCGGGGAGCGCGAGCCGTCAATGGCGCGCCGCTCACGATTGAGGGGAGCGAGGTAACTGGCGCGGTCAATCTCCGCAGCAGGGCCTAATCCAAATGCTTATGGAACCGCTGCACCGCAAGCGACAACACGATCACGCCTAACAACGCCAGCGCTAAAAAATTCGGCCACAGCGTGTCTATACCCGATCCCTTGAGAAAAATTCCGCGGACGATTTCCATAAAGTAGCGCATGGGATTGATGTAAGTGCACCACTGCACCACTTGCGGCATGTTGCGGATAGGGAAAGTGAAGCCACTGAGCATCATGAACGGCTGGAAGAACAGAAATGTCGACATGTTTGCCTGCTGCTGCGTGCGCGAAACCGTGGAGATAAACAGGCCCGCGCCTAGCGTTGTCAGGATGTAGAACAAGGCGGCCACACAGAGCAGGCCGAAATTGCCCGCGAATGGCACCCGGAAAATCAGCAGGGCCGCGCCGACCACCAAAATCATGTCCCAAAATCCGATGATCACGAAGGGCAGCGTTTTCCCCAGGATCAGCTCGACGGGGCGGATCGGCGTCACCATCAACTGCTCCATCGTGCCAATTTCCTTTTCTCGTACGATGGCCATCGCAGTCATCGACAGCGTCACCAGCATGATGATGTTGACAACCACTCCGGGCACGAAATAGTTACGGCTGCGCAGATCCGGGTTGAACCACACGCGCGTTCGTGTTTCCACGCGCGGCACCGCCGGATGCAAAGGCTCGCCGGCCGATACCGTGCCGGCGATCATCTTCGCGCGCTGGCGGTCCGCCATGGCCTCGCCGGCGTAGCGCTGAATCGCCTGTCCGGCGTAGGCGGAAACGATGGAGGCGGTGTTGGAATTCGTCCCGTCCAGCAAAACCTGTACCGCCGTGGTACGGCCGCGATTAATATCGTGCGCAAAGCCGGGCAAAACGCGGATCACGCCATCGACGGTGCCGCGATCGAGCAGCCGCTGCATCTCGGCCTCGCTCGCCGGCGTCGCGACAATCGCAAAGCGCCCCGAACCTTCGAATTCCGACAGCAGCTCCCGGCTTTCGGGCGTGCGGTCCTGGTCCATCCAGGCGATACGCGCGTTCTCCACGTCCAGATTCACGGCGAATCCGAAGATCAGCAGTTGTATCAGCGGCGGTAGGAACAGCATCGCGCGCATGCGTGGATCGCGAGTGGTTTGGCGGAACTCCTTCTGAATCATCTTGCGCAGACGCTGCCGCATATTACGCCACCTTCTGCCTTAATTTTTTGGTTGCGAAGTAGAAAACGCCCAAGCCGTAAATCACCAGGAGCAGAAAATCGAACCACAGAAGCTCCAGGCCGGTGCCTTTCAAGAAAACGCCCTTGATGATGTTGATGAAGTACCGCGCCGGCACGAACAGCGCGACGAACTGAATGATGTACGGCATATTTCCGATCGAATAGATGAATCCCGAGAGCAGGAATGCCGGCAGGAAGGATGTCAGCGTGCTGAACTGATAAGCATTGAGCTGACTCCGGTTCATCGCCGAAATGAAAATCCCCCAGGAGAGAGCGCCGAACAGGAATACACAGCTCGATGCGAAAAGCAGCGTCCAACTGCCTTTCATCGGCACGTGAAACACGCCCACCCCAACGGCGAGCGCGATTAGCATGTCCACAATCCCGAGCACAAAATACGCCGAGAGCTTTCCGAGCGCCATTTCGACCGGGCGAACGGGAGTGGAGAGCAACTGCTCCATGGTGCCGTTCTCCCACTCACGCGCAATCGTTAGCGACGTCAGCAGCGCGGCAATGATCATCAAAATCACCGCGATCAATCCAGGAACGATGTAGTCGCGGGAAACGAGATCCGTGTTGTACCAAACCCGTACTCTCGGCTCGACGGGCAGGCCGACCGTAGCGCCCGTGCGCTCAATCTGCGCCCGGTCGCGCTGGCGTTGCGCATACGCTTGAATCAAGCCTTCCGCGTACCCCATCGCGATCGACGCAGTGTTGGAATCGCTGCCATCCAGCAAAAGCTGCACTTGCGTGTCTTTGCCGGACGCCAAGTTTCTCGAATAATCTTTCGGAATGACGACACCTAGCAGAGCTTTGCGCGAATCCATCGCTTTCTCGATGGGGCGATAATCGCGCGCTTCCTCGACGATCTCGAAGTAGCGCGATCCACGAAAATCTTTGATTAACGAGTCGCTCACGGGCGTTCGGTCGAGATCGTAAACGATCGTCGGAATACGATCCACGTCCAGACTGAGCGCGTAGCCGAACAACAGGAGCATCAATACCGGCTGCGCGATGGCCGCCAGCAGGCTTCGTACGTCCCGCAGGATGTGGAGGAATTCCTTTCGGGCAATCGCTCTAGTCCGGCGGAAGCTCATGCGGCGGCCTTTTCTTCTTTTTCGATCAAACTCACGAAAACGTCTTCCATGGAAGGAGGAATGGGCTCCATGGTGGCGATTCGAATACTCTTCGATGCGAGCGTCTTCCGGATCGTCTCCTCCGCGCGCGCTTCATCTTCAACTTTGACGTGCAATCCGCCGCCGAACACCGCCACGTCCAGAATTCCGGGCTGGTCCGCGAGCGAAGTCATGCTGCCGAGCAGATCCGACGTTTCGAGATTCAGGAGATGGCCGGCCCCCAACGATCTCTTCAACTCCGCAGGCGATCCGAGCGCGATCACGCGCCCTCCGTACATCAGCGCCAGCCGGTTGCAATACTCGGCTTCGTCCATGTAGTGCGTCGTTACGAACACCGTTTGTCCGGCCTCGGAAAGCTGGTAAATCAAATCCCAGAAATTGCGCCGCGCGATGGGATCGACGCCGCTGGTCGGCTCGTCCAGAAACAAAATCGGCGGTTGGTGCAGGATTGCGCAGCCGAGCGCGAGACGCTGCTTCCATCCGCCCGAAAGCAGGCGCGTCATGCTCGTGCGCTTTTCCTCAAGACCCGCCATTTTCAGGACGAATTCCCGGCGTTTCATCAAAGCTTCGTCGCTGACGCCGTAGACACCGCCGAAGAACTCGATGTTTTCTTCCACAGTGAGGTCGTCGTACAGCGAGAACTTTTGCGACATATAGCCGATGTTCTGCCGGATTTCCTCGGGTTGCGTGGCGACATCGAAGCCGTGGATGGTCGCGCTGCCGGAGGTGGGGGCGAGCAGACCGCAGAGAATCCGGATCGTCGTCGATTTCCCCGCGCCGTTTGGCCCGAGGAAGCCGAAGATCTCGCCGGGCGCGACTTCAAGAGAGACGTTGTCGACAGCTACGAAATCGCCGAAGCGCTTGACCAGGTTTTCGAGTTTGACGGCGGGACCTGTGGGGCGGGCTTCAGCCTGCGGCAGGCTTGAGCCCGCCCACGGCGGCTTTGAGCCCGCCCCGGACAGCGGGACTGAAGTCCCGCGCAGGCTGGCAGCCTGCCCTACTGGTTTATTCACGCGAGACCTCCTCTTGCCTGACCAGCGCGATAAACACGTCTTCCAACGATGGCGCGATCCGCTGCCATGTGAACGGCGTCACCGAGGTCAACTCCTCCGCCGACGCAGCCTGCTCATTCACGATCAGCCGCAAGTCCTCGCCCGCTGGAAGCACACTTAATACGCCGTACTGACTCTGAAGCAGCTCGCGGGTCTTCCGCTGGTCCGGCGAATCGATTTTGTAATATGCGTGATCCAGATCTTCCCGCAACGCCCGAGGCGTGTCGCACCGGATCAGCCGCCCGCGGTTCATCAACGCGACGCGATTTGCACGCTCGGCTTCATCCAGATAGGCCGTCGCAACGAATACCGTCAGGCCATCCCTTACAAGCCGGTAGAGAATCGCCCAAAAATCGCGCCGCGATACCGGATCCACTCCGTTCGTCGGCTCATCCAGGAACAACACGCGAGGCTTATGCAGTAGTGTGCACATAAGGGCGAGCTTTTGTTTCATGCCGCCCGAAAGCTTCGCGGCAGGGCGTTTGCGGAACGGCTCCATACGGGTCATTTGCAGCAGCCGAGTGGTCAATTCCACGCGTTCCTTGCCGACAATTCCGAATAAATCTCCGTAGAACGCCATGTTCTCGTCGACGCTCAGGTCGCCGTACAACCCAAACCGCTGGGCCATGTATCCGATCTGGTCCTT
The DNA here is from genome assembly GCA_019261985.1 of Bryobacterales bacterium. Taxonomy (GTDB): domain Bacteria; phylum Acidobacteriota; class Terriglobia; order Bryobacterales; family Bryobacteraceae; genus Palsa-187. The sequence continues at coordinate 73,733 of JAFAQY010000109.1, forward strand.
TACGGCATCCAGCTCTTTGGTCACATCATGGCCTGCGACCATCACCGCCCCGTCCGTTGGATTCATCAATCCGCACAGCAGACGCAGGGTGGTCGTCTTCCCTGCCCCGTCCGGACCGACCAGCGCAAATATCTCGCCTTCGGCGACCTCCAGGTTGACGTGGTCAACCGCTGCGAGCTCGCCGAACCGCCGGGTGAGGTTGGTGGCCTGAATAATCCTCATATTAGTGGTAGGACAAGCTTCAGCTTGTCCAGCAAGAATGGACAAGCTTCAGCTTGTCCAGCAAGAATGGACAAGCTAAAGCTTGTCCTACAGCTCACATTAAAATCTCCGCGTCGACTGGCATGTTGTTCTTTAATTCATGCTGTTTGTTGTCGACATCGATCTTGATGCGGTAAACGAGCTTTACGCGCTCTTCCTTGGTTTGAATTTGCTTGGGCGTGAACTCCGCTTCGGGCGAAATAAACGAAATGCGGCCCATATAGGTTTTGTTCGGGAACGAATCTGTCTTTAGCGCCGCCTCCTGGTTCAGCTTCACGCGCCCGAGGTCCTTCTCGTTGATATAAGCACGCAGCCACGGATGATCCAGGTCTCCCAACGTCACGACAGTTGTGCCAGCCGCCAGAACCTCGCCCACTTCCGCCGACTTGACCTCTATCACCCCGTCAATGGGCGCGGCGATCACGGCATCGTCGATCTGCGTTTTGGTGATGCCAACCTGCGCGCGGGCACGATCTATATCGGATTTCCGCGCCTCTAATTCCTGCTCCTTCCGCTGCAGCTCCAGCCGGTTGGCTTCCGCTTGCCGCACGGCGGCCTGCCCGCGGACGACCGTCGCGCGCGCGCCTTCAATCTCCTCCTTCCGCGGACCTTCTTTAACCAGCGCAAACCGCTCCTGCGCCTGCCGCAGTTGCGCCTGCGTGCTGTCATACTTCGCTTTGGCCTGATCGTATTGAGACCTGGAGATATCCTCGTTCTTATAGAGAGTCTGCGCGCGGTCCCAATCCTGGCGAGCGGCATCGTTCCACGCAATCGCGTCGTTCACTTGCGCCTGCGATTGCTGAATTTCCTGCGCGCGGCTGCCGGCGAGCAGCTCATCCAGCTTCGCCTGGGCTTGGTTCAGCTCGGCGCGCCGTACGGCAACATCGCTCTCCAGCGTTGCGCGCTGATATTCGATGGAGGTCTGAAGCTGCTGGTATTGCGATTGCGCATTCACCACAGCCGCCTCGTCTCGCGCACGCTGCTGCATCAGCTGAGCGGAGTCCAGGCGCGCGATGATGTCTCCTTTCTTGACCCAATCGCCTTCGCGCACATTCAGCTCGATCAGCTTGCCCGCGACCTTGAACGACAGGTCGACGTCCGTCAGCTCCAGATTTCCCGAGACCAGGATCTTGTTCGTGTTGCGGTCAAAATAGCCGGAGCGCCACATCCAGGCAGTCGCGCCCAGAGCGGCCAAAACCAGAATAACGAGGATTCTTTTTTTCATTGATTCACGTACTCCCGGATGCCGCCTGTGGCCGTCGCCAAATCGATTCGAGCGACATCGTAGGCGTACAAGGCGGCGATTTGGTTGTCCTGCGCGCGGATCAGGCGCGTTTGCGCGTCCGTCACCTCGATCGAATTCGTTACGCCGGCTTGATAACGGCGCTGCGCTTGGGCTAATTCGTTCTGGGCCAGACTCAGGCCATCTCGAGCGGTTTCCACCTGCGCCTGCGCGGACCGCAAGCTATCAAGCGCCAACCGCACTTCCAATTCGACCTGCTGCAGCAAATCGCGGGTCCGAATCGTCTCCTGCTTGTACTGGGAATAACTTTCAGCACGCCGCGACTCGCGCCGGAAGCCGTCGAAAACCGGGACCTTTACCGACACGCCGTATTGGCGCGTCGGCCGGGCGCTGTCGATCTGCAACCCGGTCGCGCCGTAATCGCCGAAGACTCCGACGGTGGGGTATCGCTCCGCGGTAACAGCGTTATAGTTCATCTTCGCCGTAGCCTCGCGTTGCTGCTGCGCTTTTAATTCCGCCCGATCCTCCCGCGCCGTTTTGAGGGACGCTTCCAGATCGGCGACGTTCACCGGGGCGTATGAGAGGCGATCGGTAAATTCCACGGCGATGTCCAGATTCAAGCCCATGGTGCGGAGGAGCTCGCGGACCGCGCGCTGCCGGTCATTCTCCGCAACAATAAGCCGCTGCCGGTCATTGGCAAGCTGCACTTGGGCGCGAGTGACTTCAATGCCGGTTCCCGTCCCTGCATTCTTTTGCGAAACAGCCAGCCGCTCCAGCGCATTCGACAATTCCACATTCGCGCGCGCGGTTTCCAAATCCGCCTCGGCGCGCAGGCACACCGCGTAGCCTCGCGCCACTTGGTCGCTTACTTGATTTTTCGTGGTTTCCAAGTCGGAATTGGTTGCCGCCAGCGCCAGCCGCGAGGCTTGATATTTCCGAATGTCCGAGTAGTTGAAGACAGATTGCTCGGCGGAAGCGCGGGCGTCGAACACGACGAATGGTCCCGCCAGAGCGGGAACACTGAAGCCGAACAAAGGCAAAGAAAAATTGATGCCGAAGGTTTGGAGATTGACAGTTTCGTTGCGCTCGGTGACATTGCCGTCAATCGTGGGCAGGAACGCCGCGCGCGCCTGGGTCACATGAGTTGCCGCTTGCTTGACAGACTCTTCCGCGAGCGCCACCCGCGTGCTGCCTTCCGGCGTTAGCGCAATTTCGACAGCGTGCTTGAGACTGAGTTGCATCGTGGGCTGCCCATAGGCCAAAGCCGCTGGGATTAAAAGCAGAAGCACGCGCATATTCTCTAACCCTCCTTTTCCAGCAGCACCCGCTCGAACGCCGGTTCGTTTACGGGAGCTCGAAATCCCGCCGCCAAAAAATCGATGACGCGGTCAATCAGCGCCTGCCGGTCGCTGGGGTCGCACAGGCCGCCGCTGATATCGGGAAGCACTTTCGACCAGCTCAAGATATACGTCATGACGCCGGCAGCGAAATACAGACGCCAACGCAGCTCCGCCACAGGCAGGCCGGGGAGTGCCTTGGCAAGCTCGCGGTGAATTCGTTCAGAAATAGCAAGGAGATGCTTCTTGTAGACCTTCTCCACAAACTGATGTGGATCGGACAGTGTGCGTCCGAGCAAGGGCATTACGGCATCCCTTTTCAGTTCGAGAACCGGCAAAAGAAACGCCCGTAGAATCTGCTCCAGGGTCGGATTTGGTCCGGCTGCGTCCAGCATTCCGAGGCGGAGCCGGTTGATCGGCTCAATACGCCGCGCGACGACGGCATCAATGAGGCTGTCCTTGGACTGAAAGTGGTAATTTACCGCAGCCAGGTTCACTTGAGCTTCAGCGGTGATATCCCGTAGAGACGTGGATTCGAACCCCCTTTCCCCAAAGAGCTTCTCGGCGGCATCGAGGATACGAGCCTTCGTATCCACCTTCTCATTCATACGTTCGATTAAATCATACGATTGAAGGAGGCGTCAAGAGAAATTTTGTGGCGAATAATGGGCGTGCGGCATCTAGCATGGATACTTATAGAAGGGCGGTAATTCCGAAGCTGTTACGTGAATGGAGGGCTGGCATTGGAAAGTAGACCCAAACATCTTGTCGCTACAGCCCCCGGGGCAGCTAGCCTGGAGGAACGGCTTTCTGGTGTGGGATTCCGGTGCAGGCGCTTCGGGGATATGTGCACAGGAGATCAACCGAACAATCGAGGAGATCCGGAAGGAACGGGACGAACGAATTCTTCAAGGAGCGCGTCTTGAGGGATAGGTCTTGACGCGGATGTCATGGTGCATGCCGTCGCCAGTGCGCCGGAACGCCATCGCGCCACGATTGTCCGCTTAGCAGAGTACGAAGCGTTTTCTGTGCTGTCGCGATCGCCGAAGCCAATCGGCATGCCGGCCATTGATGCAGAGCGAGCGCTCCGCGAGAGCTTTGCGAGGGCAACCCTTGCACCGATCCATCCGGGACTGGCCTGGCCGACAACCCGGCACACGCTTGAGCGAGGATACGCAGGCGGCCGGGTTTACGATGCGGCCATTGCGCTGGCTGCTTACGATGGCGGAGCACGGCTCTTCCTGACTTGGAACGTGAAGCACTTCCTTACAATCGCGACAATCGCGCCGGCTGGACTAGAGATTCGCCCGCCCTAGCACTTAATTGCAGAACTTCACGTGCCGGGCTGAAGCCCGCCACAGGCTCAAACCCGCTCATGCCCCACCGTGGGCCGATTTCTCCAACTCGCTACTTGCGCTCAGGAGCCGATGGACTGCCCCGCGGGCGCGCCGCCGTCGACAGGTCGACGCGCTGATTTTCCGCCAGGCGCCTCCAGCCGGAATCCGAGTCGCCCACATCCGTCGGTGCAGTGCACAATGTACCGTCCGAAAAGCTTCGTGACCACGATAGTGCCGAACTCCTTGAATCCCATGCGGTCGCAGGAGCGCAGCGATGCGAAATTGTTCCATTCCACATACGCCACCATCCCTTTGTAACCCCGGGCAAGATATGCTTCGAGCGCTCGTGTCATTCCCACGGCGTGCAGCCTTTGCCCGCGATGATTCACATGCGTGAACCCCTTGTACATGTAGATATATTGCTGGTCGAAATGCAGGGTCAGTTCCGGAACCTCGATCGGCGTAGGCCGATTGGAATACCAACCATACGCGGCAAGCGCTTCGCCGTGAAGGAACCCGTAGCACTCATCGCCGTGGCTAAGCGCATCACGGAGGAACTGTTCCGGAAGCTCGTTCGCAGAGTCGCCCGAAAACTGCATTAACCGAGCGGCATCTAAAAATTGTCCTCGGTAATTTTGGGTGCACTTGGTGAAGTTCGGGTCAGCGTTGTGAATAACAACACCCTTCATGATCTTGATGAAGATTATGCGTTTTAGTGCGCGGAATGTAAGGTCCTGAAGGGTTTTGATAACGCCGAAATTCTCAATTTTACGATAAATATCCCTGAAGTTCATGGGGTGGTGGACGCAATTTGTGCACCATGACGCCCTTAGGAGTTGCAAAATCGGTTTTTGGCCTGCGAAGGTAATAATATGGGCGTCGAGAAACTGAAACTCAAGCACAATCACACCTGGAAGAGTAAACCGGGCTACTGCATTTGCGTCCTGGACCGCGGAGCCGTCCGCTTCGACTATCCGCGTACGTGGAAGGTGGACATGGCAGACGGGGCGGTGTATCTGCACGATCGCGAGCCGTCCATCGAAAGCTGTGATTTAGGAGTCTCACCGTTCCATGTGCCGCGCGAGGCAATGATCGAGATGCCCGTGGAAGAAATCTTGAAGGGTTCGCTCGGGGACGGCCGCGATCCGTATCAGCAATCGGAAATGCACCGCATCAACCGCCCCGACATGGAAATCGCGTGGCTGGAGCAGCGCTACATCGAAAAGACACAGAATCGCGACGCCCGCTTCCGGGTAGCCATCGCCCGCGGCGAACTAGTCGTGCTGATCTCGATGAACTATTGGGCCAACCGCGCCTCCGGCCTGGAGCGTGTTTGGGATGAGGTTCTCCGCACACTGCAGCTCGGCGTGTATGTGGAGGATCCGACGGCGGGACCGGTGGTGCAATAACGTGGTGCAGTAAGGTGGTGCAGTCACGGATGCGATCCTCGACCATGCGCATCTGAAATCACTTCCCGGCTTTTGCGGCTGAGTTCAGGCCTACTCCGCGCAACACTGCGGCGGATTGAAACTCTTTAAGGCGAAGGAATGCAACTTGCCCAAGCGGTTGTGCGTCAACCGATTGTTATACTGAAGGACAACCCGCTGAAACTTCCGCGAATGCTCAAATTCTGTGCGCTTTTTTCACTCTGTGCCGCTGTAAGCCTGTCCCAGAGCTTTGTCACCGGACAAGGCGCGCGGCTGGTCGTTGGTCAATCCAACTTCACTGCGCAGACTCCTGGCGCGTCGGACACGCTGCTGGGCAGCGCGGCCGGTTTGGCTTTCGCGGGCGATACGCTGTTCGTGGCGGACTCCAACCGCATCGGCTACACGCCCAACAATAACCGCGTTCTGCTGTTCAAGAATGTCTCGCAGAAGATGCCGCTTCCCCTGAACCCAATTCCGGCTTACAGCGGCCGTTGTCCCGTATGCGTGGGACAAGCCAGCACCGTCATCGGCCAACCCGATTTCGTCAGCACGAATTTCCAAACATCGCAAACCGGAATGCGCAGCCCGACGGCCATCGCCTCGGATGGACGTTTATTAGCCGTCGCGGACACGGAGAACAACCGGATTTTGATCTATAACACGATCCCGACACAAAATGGCCAACCTGCCGACATCGTGCTCGGCCAACCGGACTTCAACACTGTTCAGCCGATAGCCGCAACTGCTTCTTCTTTCCGCGGCCCCCAAGGAGTCTGGATTCAGAACGGGAAGGTATTCGTCGCCGATACGCAAAACAACCGCATCCTGATCTGGAACTCGATTCCCACTAAGAACAATCAGCCCGCGGATGTCGTGCTCGGCCAAAAGGACTTCAATAGCGTTATTCCGATTCCGGTCGCGCAATCCGCGCTCACGCCGGTCGCGAATACGATGCTAAATCCTGTTTCGGTCACCAGCGATGGAATCCGCTTGTTCGTTGCGGACCTCGGTTATGACCGTGTCCTCATTTGGAATTCAATTCCCACTCACAGCAATACAGCGGCGGATGTGGAACTCGGGCAGAAGGATTTTTTCAGCGCCACTCCCAACGATATAAGCAATTTGTGCCCGCAAGCCGGGACGGATTCCAATGGAAACCCGACATACCCGGCGCGCTGCGGGCGCACGATGGATACGCCGCGATTCGCGCTATCCAACGGACAACAGTTATTCGTAGCCGATGGCGGCAACGACCGCATTCTGGTCTACAACAAGATTCCGACTCAAAGCGCGACCGAAGCGGATCAGGTTCTCGGGCAGCCCGACGAATTCGCCAGCGTGGTCACCAGCATGACCGATATTTTCCATCCTTTGCTGCTTCAATCGGCGGCGAATGTGATTCCTTCGCCGACGTCGCTGGCCTGGGATGGAACGAATTTGTATGCGGCCGATCCCAGTAACCGCCGCATCCTGGTATTTACGCCGGGGCAGGTTCAGTTCCCCATTGCCGGTATCCGCAACGCGGCCAGCCGCGAAGTCTTCGCCACCGGAGGCGTCGATATCTCCGGCACGATTCAAGCGGGCGATACGGTAACAATCACGATCAGCGGCACGAATTACGTTTACAAAATTCTCTCAACGGATACGGTGGCCACGGTTGTCCAAGCTCTAGTGAACCTGATTAACGAAGGCGCCGGCGATCCGAATGTGTTGGCGGATGTGCAGTCGAACTTCAGCCAGGTCCAGGTGATTGCGCGGCAGGGAGGGCCTGGCGGCAACGCGATTTCATTAGCTGCTAGCACTTCGACGAACGCGCGAATCACCGCCACCACCAGCGGCGGAACACTCAGCGGAGGCGAAAGCGCCGGCACGATAGCGCCCGGCACAATAGTAAGTTTCTTCGGCTATCAGCTTGCCGACACAACAGTCGTCGCCGATACCTCACAGCAACTGCCCCTCGATTTGGGCGGCGTTCAAGTGTACTTCGATGGAATTCGCGCCCCCATCTTCTTCGTATCCCCGGGCCAGGTGAATGCGCAGATGCCCTTCGAAGTATCGGATTCAAACAGTGCGAGCGCCTACATCCGAACCGTGCATTCCGATGGATCGGTCACGGTTACTAACGCCGTGGGAGTGCCCATCGCGCTTCAAAATCCCGGAATTTTCGCCGTGGAGGGCCAGGATCCCAGACAAGCGCTGGCGTATCACGGCTCCAGTCAAGCCACCGGCACCATCACGATCAGCGGCACGATTCAAGCCAATGATGTTGGCACGATTACCATCGAAGATCGCTCGTACAGCTACACGGTTCAAGCCACCGACACGCTCAATACTGTCCGCGACGCGCTGATCGCATTGATCAATGCCAATCCCGGCGAGAAGGTGTACGCGCTCGCCGGCGGCGCTTATGTTCGCATCCTGCTGCGGGCCAAGGTGGAGGGGCCGGAAGGCAATAATATTCCGCTTGCCGCCTCCAGCACTAACAGCAACTCCGGTACTTCTCCTCAACTCTCGCTCGGACTCTCGAACGTTGTTACCTGCTGCGCCAACCGCGCCGGAGCGCCGATAACTATTGATAATCCTGCTCAACCGGGGGAAACGCTTTATGTCTACGCGACGGGCCTTGGTCTCGTGAATGACGTCAATGGCAACAACATTAGTGTTCTTGACGGCGTTCCCTTTAACGGTCCGCAACCGAATAATGCGAATTCGGCTGTCTCCTCGCTTGTGGATACAAAGACCGCAAATGTTATCTCCGCGGGTTTATCGCCCGGAGGCATCGGTGTCTACCAGGTGGTGCTTGAGCTCAACCCGGACATTCCGCCGAATAACGTGGCGCAAGTCACTATCTCGCAGGATATATACACGAGCAATATTGTGACTATTCCTGTCGGCAACACAAGCGTTCCGCCGTCACAATAACTTCCCGCCGATCGGTGGGGAATCCGGGGCAAGATGAACGCGATTCCGGGATGATGCCGAACGGTGTTCCGGGATGATCTCCACAGGATCCGGGGTGAACACCGCTTCCGGGATGAAGCCGAACACTTTCAGGTCGATCCCGGAAAGGTGTTCGGCTTCGCCGAGTGATTTCCGCAGGCAGCTAAAGGCGCTGGACACCACAATGGCAGGCAGCCTCCCCTCGAAAGGGAGGATCAGCTTGCAGCCAGGAGATTGTCCGTGCGCGAGATCAAAGAAGTTCTTCGATTAAAGTTTGAAGTGGCCTGGGCTGCGAGCGATCGCCCGAAGCTGCTCGATTGGCCTTGGCACCGCACACGAGTATTTGCAACGGGCCGAAGCTGCCAAGATCACGTGGCCGCTTGGACCGGAGTGGGACGATGACCGGCTTGAGGCTGCGCTATTCGGCGGCTCGCCGCGCAGCCGTCCGACGGTGCTGCCCATGCCCGACTTCGCCGAGCTTCATCGGCAGCGGCAGCAACATTCACACGTGACCCAGCAGTTGCTGTGGGAGGAGTACCGGCAGGCAAACCCGGATGGCTATCAGTACAGCCGCTTCTGCGAGCTGTACCAGCGGTGGCGGCGGAAGCAGGATGTGGTGTTGCGGCAGGGGCACAAGGCCGGCGAGAACCTGTTCGTGGATTGGGCAGGAACAACGATACCGATCCACGATCCGCGCGGCGGTCCAGTGCAGCAGGCCCATCTATTCGTCGCCTGCTGGGGGCCAGATCCCACACGTACGCCGAAGCCACTGCCGACGAGCAGCTGGCAAGCTGGATCGGCGCTCACGTCCGTGCCTTTGAGTTCTATCAAGGCGTACCAAAGCTGGTAGTGCCGGACAACACCAAGACCGGCGTGACCAAAGCCTGCCGCTACGATCCGGATCTGAACCCCACTTACCAGGAGATGGCCATGCATTACGGCGTGGGCGTGGTTCCAGCGCGGCCATACAAGCCTCGGGACAAGGCCAAAGTGGAATCCGGTGTGCCTCTGGCGGAACGTTGGATTATCGCCGCGCTGCGGAATCGGAAGTTCTTCTCCATCGAAGAGTTGAACCAAGCGATCCGGGAGCTGCGCGACCGCATCAATCGGCGGCCTTTCCGCAAACGCGAAGGTTCGAGAGCCACGCAGTTCGCGGCGGTGGACAGACCTGCTATGGGTTCGCTCCCGGCGGAGCGTTTCGACTTGAGCGAATGGTCTCGCGCTCGGGTCAACATCGACTATCACATCGCCTTTGACACGAACTACTACAGCGTGCCTTACAACTTGGTCCAAGAACTGGTGGAAGTACGCTCGACGCCGACGACTATTGAGATCTTCGATAAGAGCCAGCGCGTAGCATCGCACCTGCGCGCACACGGTCACCTCCGCTGTCCGAACCCGAGCGCCGGGATTTCTGGGAGATCTCCGAGGATCGCTATCAGGTGCGCTCGACCATCTTGACATCCCAACTGCCAGTCTCGCGCTGGCACGAGCAGATCGGCGATCCTACGCTGGCCGATGGCATTCTCGACCGGCTTGTTCACAATGCACATCGTATCGAGATGCGCGGCGATCCGATACGTAAGAACCGGGGGAAGCCGAATCCTTAACTTCCGGTTGGCGCGTGACTCGCTCCGAACTGCGGCGACGCCGTCCTGCCAGATGTACGATACGATGACAACCCATCAAGCTGGATGCGTCAGCAACTTCGCTACCGGGATTCTCGTGGCGCAACATGAGCAGGGAATCCTCCAACTGTCCGCGGTGCTCCCGGAGCGGTCCCGGAGATGCGACTCGATGTGTTGGGCATAGAAATTTCTATTTGCGGGTACACGTTACGATCAGCGAGAGGCCGTCAGAGCTGGCGTTCCATTTTCGGGCACGTCAACGCGAAACCGACCACTGGTTGACCGCTCCGTTGAATGGAATCAAGCATCACAGTCGGAAGCCAAGTTGCACTCAAAGTCGAGAACCCTATGCGAAGCGTCCTTGAAGACCTCCGGTACGCGGCGGCTGTCCTCCGCCGGACCCCGTCCCTGACTGCGGTGGCAGTGCTTACTTTGGCGCTCGGTATTGCCGCCACCACGACTGTCTTTGGCTGGATCGACGGGATGGTCCTGCACCCCTTCCGCGGCGCCACGGATGACGGACAACTTGCCGTCCTCGAATCCGTCCGTGCCAGCGGCATCGAGGATCCTCATGTTTCTTATGCCGACAGCCGGGACTTTGAGGACAATCTCCCAAGCATTTCTGGATTGGAGCTCAACCAAAAGGCTCCCGCCTCCATCGGCGACGGAGAGAACGCTTATTCCGCATGGATCGAATCCGTCTCCGGAAACTATTTCGACGTACTGGACGTAAAGCCAATCCTCGGCCGCACGTTTGCGCGCGAGGAAAACGGTGAACGGGCCAAAGCGTTCACGGCAGTCATCAGCTACCGGCTGTGGCAGAACTACTTCCGCAGCGACCCGTCCATTCTCGGCCGCATCGTACACATAAACCGATACCCGGTCACCATTGTCGGTGTAGCGCCTGCGGAATTTCAGGGCGATTTTCCTGGCACCGCGCTGGATGCCTGGATTCCGGCGCCACTCGCCGGCCAAGTCGATCGCAATGCGCGGCAATTCATGGCCATCGTCAGGCTTAAACCGGGCGTCAGCGTCTCGCGGGCAAGCGCCGAAGCGGCGACAGTTGCCGCTCGCCTTGCGGGTGCCTTTCCGAAGACCAACGAGGGCGTCGGCGCCCGGATCGTACCGATCTGGAAGGCACAGGATGGGGCCTCAGGAATTTTGGCATCGCCGATGGCCATTCTCGGCGCAGCCTGCGGACTCGTGCTCCTGATTGCGTGTGCGAATGTCGCCAATCTTCTACTGGCTCGTTCCGCATTCCGGCAGAGGGAGTTCGGCATCCGCCTCGCTCTGGGCGCGGGTCCGGGTCGCTTGCGCCGCCAGTTATTTTCCGAAAGCCTGCTTATGGCGATCCTGGCGACGCTTGCGGGGTTGCCTCTCGCTGTGTGGTTTCAGAACCTCCCCGTACATCTCGCGCCGCCCACGGGAATACCGGTGTACTTAAACGTCCACCCGAGCGCGCGCGTGTTCCTTTTTGCGGCCCTGGTCTGCCTGGTTTCCGCCCAGATTTCCGGTCTTCCACCCGCGTTTCAGTCGATGCGGCGCAGCGTAGTGGATGCGCTGAAGCAAGGAGGAAGAGGCGATACCCAAAGCGGGCACTCGCGGCGAATCTCCGGGCTACTGGTGATCGCCGAGGTAGGCTTGGCGCTGGCGGCTCTTGTGACGCTCGGATTGTTTCTCCGGAGCCTTTACGGATTGCAGAACACGGCGGCCGGTTTCGATCACAGGAACGTGATCGTGGGCCGTCTTTTTCTGGCGACGAACAACTACACTCCCAGCGAGGAGCAGCAGTTCTCCCAGCGGCTGCGCGAGGGCCTGCTCGAATCACCGGGGGTGACCGGCGCCGCTTATTCCGACTCGATTCCGCTCGGTTTCGGGCTAGGGAAATGGAACGACATTACGGTAGAAGGGTATGCGGCAAGGCGCGGCGAGAACCTGGGGGTGCATCACGCCTCGGTGTCGCCCGGCTACTTCGATGTGCTGAGGATTCCGCTTCTCGCCGGACGCGATTTCAAAGCTGAGGACAACCCGAACGCGCCGCGCGTCATGATCGTCAACGAATCCTTCGCGCGACGCTTTTTCGACGGACGCGACCCGGTGGGGCACCGGGTGCAGATTGAAGGCGGCAACCCGCTCACGATCGTGGGAATGGTGAAGGACAGCAAGTACTACAGTCTGTCTGAAGCGCCGCAACCATACTTCTATACGTCCTTCGATCAGGTGCACTTCGGCAGTGGCGAAAGCGGCGTGGCCTTCTACGCGCGCACCGATCGCGATGTGCGCAGTTTCGTCCCGGTTCTCCGCCGCGAGATGTCGGCCATTGATCCTAACTCGGCTGGCGTGACGGCCATGGCTCTTTCGGATTACATCTCGGCTGCCTGGTTCGGGCCACGGCTCGCCTCGTTGTTCCTCGGAGTCCTGGGCCTGATTGCCATGCTGCTCGCCGGTGTAGGCCTTTACGGAGTTATGGCTTACTCGGTCAGCCAGCGGACCCGGGAAATCGGCATCCGCATGGCGCTGGGGGCCGACCCTAAAGGCGTCCTCGAGATGGTCATGAGACGAGGCTTGTTTCTAGCATTATCTGGGATCGCCGCCGGGCTCGTCATCGCCCTGGCGGCGGCCCCGCTGATCGCGCCTCTGCTGTACCATGTCAGTCCCGCGGACCCCGTAAGCATTGCGGGAGCAGCGCTGTTCCTCATTGTGGTTGCCGTAACCGCGAGCCTGATCCCAGCGCTGCGAGCCACCAGGGTTGACCCGATTCTCGCGCTCCGCGAGGAGTGACCGGCCGAGCGGTTGCGCCCGCGCCAGGTCAGGCGGCGTTGGCGGGTTTGGTGAGACAGAGCGCGTGACGCCACACTCGGTCGTGTGCCCTGCCCTTCGAAGTGCCCGCGCTAAGCTTCGAGTGGATGAATCCGCAATCCGGCAGTGAACCGCCAATGTCTGGAGCGCTATTCGCGCTCCAGGGCCACTGTGTGCTGAGGCGCGGACAAAGGCTGCCGCCCTTTCCCCGCACCCCTTTCTCGGCTTGCGGCACCGTTCCTCCGCTTCGCTGCGGACAGGTTTCTCTCGACGAAGCCGAACGCTTTACCGCACAATCGAGTTGCCAGCGTCGCCACGCTCCGATGGTGTTCGGGATCATCCCGGAATGCCGTTCGACTTCCGTTCGGAACAAGCGTTCAGCTTCGCCGGAATCCCCAATCGGGGCGTTGATGCAGGCAGCGCCCGAACTTACATTCGTACCCGAGGCTTCGCAACCGTGCCTATTGACCGCGCCGCCGCCGTTGAGATATAAATACAAAACCAGTTTGCTTCTCACGGGAGGTTATGCATGCAGTTTTGTACTCGCTTTCTTCTTGTTCTGGCTTTCGCGTCTTTAGCTTGGGCCCAAGGCGATCGCGGAGCGATTACCGGGACGGTGTCCGATCCTGCCGGCGCTGTCGTCGCAGCAGCCGCGGTTGAGGCCAGACACGTCGAGACCGGCACGATCTATCAAGCGGAAAGCACTTCCACCGGCAATTACACCATCTCGCAACTGCCCGTCGGCGCCTACGAGCTTTCCGTTACTGTTCCCGGTTTTAAGAAGTACGTGCGGTCCGGCCTCACAGTGCAAGTCGCACAGACCCTCCGTGTGGACGCTACCCTCGAAGTGGGCAACGCTTCCGAATCCGTAACAGTGACCGAAACTGCGAGCTTACTCAAAACTGAAAGCGGCGAGCTCAGTCACAACGTTCCCACTGAAACGGTCGACAACCTCCCGATCCTCGGCATCGGTTCCTCTGTCGCGGGCAGTTCCGCGATTCGCAATCCTCAGGCCGTCGCGTATTTGCTCCCCGGCGCGTTCGTCATGGAGAATTCGAACCTGCGCGTGAATGGCGCGCCCGGCAACACCGCGTCCTACCGGTTAGAAGGGCAAGATGCCAGCAACGGCCAAGTCCCGGCTACGCAGGCGCAGGTGCAGCCGAGCGTCGATGCGATCCAGGAAGTTACCGTACAGACCAGCAACTTCGCGGCTGAGTACGGCCAAGTCGGCGGAGGCTTCTTTAATTACACGATGAAGTCGGGTACGAACCAGCTCCACGGCAGCGCTTACGACTACTATGTCAACGAGGCGTTCAACGCAGCCACTCCCTGGGTCAACGCCAAGCCTACGGCGCGCCGCAACGATTACGGCTTTACCGCCGGCGGCCCGGTCGTGCTGCCCAAAATTTATAACGGCCACGACAAGACCTTCTTCTTTTTCAACTGGGAGCAATACCGCGAATCGCAGACCATCAATAACATCCTGCTGACGGTCCCAACCGATGGGTACCGGTCGGGCAACTTTACGCAGGCGCTGACAGGCCGCACGCTTGGCGCCGATCCTCTCGGCCGCCCAATCCTCGAAGGCGAAATCTACGATCCCACCACGCAGCGCGCCGCGCCGGACGGACGCATTATTCGCGATCCATTCCCGGGCCAGCAGATTCCCGTCACGAGCCTCGACCGCGTCGCCCTGAATATTCAAAATTTGATTCCGCAGCCAAATCTCGGCTCCGGCGTCATCAACAACGCAGTTTTCCCCTTCCCGAGCGAGCGCATCACCAGCATCCCCGCGTTCAAGATCGATCACAACCTCGGGACGAAAGCGAAATTCTCCTTTTATTGGTCGCAAACCAAAACCGCCAGCCAGTACTCGCCGACATTGGGCGGCGCAGACGGACTTCCCGAACCGATTTCGGGCGAGATCGGAACTTTTATTACCGGGCGCGTGCAGCGCCTGAACTTCGAATACACCCTAACCCCGACGTTGCTGTTCCACTTCGGCGCCGGCTACCAGACCAATCACTTCACCGACGACCCGATCACCACAAACTACAATCCCCAACAAGCATTGGGACTGACGGGCGTCCCCGTAAACCGGCTGTTCCCCTTCATGACCGGACTCTGCCCCCCCGGCACCAGCAACGGCACGGTAACCAGCACTTGCGGCGGCCAAGGCGGAATGAAAGTGATGGGCCCGACCACAAATCGTCACCCGCTGCAGTACGAAAAGCCGACCTTCAACACTAGCGTCACGTGGGTGACCGGCAACCACACCTACAAAGCCGGCGGCGAGCTGCGCATTGAAAGCAACGCCTCCACTCTGTACGCGTCCACCGACGGGCAGTTCACATTCAGCGCGAACGAAACCGGGCTGCCATACCTTCAGTCCTCAAACATCGGAGGGGGAACCGTCGGTTTCGCATACGCGAGTTTTCTGCTTGGCCTTGTCGATCAACTCAAAATCGCGCCGATCGATAACATGAGGATCGGCAAGCATGGAATCGGCTTGTTCGTGCAGGACACGTGGAAGGTAACCCGCAAACTGACGGTCGATTACGGCTTGCGCTATGACTATCAAACCTACTTGCGGGAATCGCAGGGCCGCTTTGCGCAATTCGCTCCGCTGATTCCGAATCCTTCCGCGGGTGGACAACCGGGCGCGGTGGAGTTCCAAGGCTCCGGGCCGGGTCGCTGCGATTGCGAGTTCGCGCACAACTATCCGTGGGCATTTGCCCCGCGGGTCGGCGTCGCGTATCAAATCACGCCAAGGACGGTTCTACGCGCCGGATGGGGCATCGTTTACTCCGCGCTCGGCGATTCGAACGGCGCAACGCAAGGCGGACTATCCATCCCCAATGCCGTGTTAGCACCCTCGTTTGGCCAGCCGGTGATGACATTGGCTCAGGGCATTCCCTTCGCGCCGCTGCCGTTTCCGAATTACGACGTCGGACAATTTCCGCAGGCAGGTTACGCCGGCACGCAGGCGCCGACCACGTGGTATGACCAGAATGCCGGCCGCCCGGCGCGGCAGTACCAATGGAGCGTGGGCGTGCAGCGCGAGCTGATGCGCGACCTTGTCGTCGAAGGCAGCTATGTCGGCAATCGCGGCGTATGGTGGAACGCGCCCGGCATGATCGACGTAAATGCTTTGACCGTCCAACGCATCAACGCCGCCGGCCTCAGCCTGAACAATCCCGCGGACGTGCAGTTGCTCGCTTCACCTCTGAATTCGGCGCTGGCAAGTTCGCGCGGCTTCTCAAAACCGCCTTATGCGGGTTTTCCGTCCACCCTTACCGTCGCGCAGTCGTTGCGTCCTTTCCCGCAGTTCAGTAGCATCACCGCGCTTTGGGCCCCCGACGGCAACACCTGGTACGATTCTTTCCAGGCTAAAGTGACGAAGCGCTTCTCGCGCGGCCTGCAGGCGAACGTGCTCTACACCTGGGCCAAGCAGCTCTCCAGCGCCGCCCCGAGTAATGTCACCGTCCCCGGCACAGGTACACAGGCGATCAATGACGTTTTCAACCGTCCTCAGAACAAATATCTTTCGCCTTACGATCAGCCACAGGTGCTCACCATCGCGGGCGGCTATACGCTGCCGGTATTGAAGATAAACAGGCTGGCTGCCTACGTCATCCGCGACTGGCAGATCAATATGCTGTTCGCGTATTCGAGCGGCCTTCCGATCCTCTCCCCCATAGCGCAGAATAATCTGAATACGATTTTGCTCCGCAACGTGACGGGAGCGCAAACCAGCTATGCCAATCGTGTCCCGGGCGTGCCGCTCTTCACCGAGGACTTGAACTGCCACTGCTTCGATCCCAACAAAGTGTTCGTCTTGAATCCCGCCGCCTGGACTCAACCCGCGCCCGGACAGTGGGGAACGGGCGCCGCATACTACAGCGATTATCGTTTCGAGCGGCGTCCCAACGAGAACATGTCGCTCGGCCGCCAGTTCCGGATGACGGAGCGTGTAGGATTAAACATTCGCATCGAGTTCGCGAATATTTTCAATCGCGCTCAGATGCCCAACCCGACGTCCACCAATGCGGCGGCGACACAAGTACACCCCGCGGGAGTTCCTACCGCCGGCTTCGGCTTCATCGCAACCGCGAACGAAGGCGCGGTGACGAATATTCAAACACCAAGCTCGCGACAAGGCACAGTAGTCGCCCGGTTCACTTTTTGATTGGCGTGAATCAGTAGAGCAGACGATCGATTTTCGGCGTCTGCTCTTTTTCCTGCCCGCGCGCGGACCCGGACGTCGTAAACCGGTCGTGTGCGCCACTAGCCTTCGCGGGGGCCCCGCGGCCGCCGCGCATATGGCTCTCCACCGCCTGCACGCACGCCAAAATCCCAGCCGCGATTAACATCAGCACCAGCGCGACGCAAGCGGCGATCCGCTTCCACGCGCGCGATTTGGTCGGCGGCTCCAGCCGGATTCCGACAACGGGGGCGGGCGCATGCGGCGCGAACGACCTCACCGGCAGCCCGCCATTCACCGCTCGCGGCATCTGGATCACCCGCCGCCGGTGCGGCCACACCGCGCCTTCGCGATACTCGAGTTCCTTAACCAGCCCGACGATCAGAAACGGCTCTTCGATCGCCGAGACCTCGCCCACGAACCGCCTGGGTATCAAAAGTTCCTGGCCGCTCTTCTTATTGACGACTTCCACCTCGGTCCACGTGGCTCTGCGCAGGAGCCACTCGTTATGCTCGATCCCCACAATGGCGGGAAAAAACGAAAACGAGCGCCTGCCGACCTGATCGAACAACAGTGGCATCGGCGGAACGGGCACCCTTTAATTTTAATGCAAACCGCTAAAATGGCCGCGTGAGGCTCCTGGCCGCTCTGATTGCTCTGCCGCTTCTTCAAGCGCAAGAGGTGTCTAAAGAAGACGCCCGCAAACTTGCGAATGTCTGCATGCCCGCCGACGAGGATACTTTCGGGCTTACCTGTAGCGAAAACGATCCCTGCGCTGTGTTTCTGGAGCTTTCCTCCATCGAAGCGAACGGCACGAGTCTCTTCGTCACCGGCAATCTTCACACCGTCAACACGACAATGTACGGGCTGCTTCTCGAAACCCAAGATGGCGGTGAAACCTGGACCGAGCCAAACAAGCGCATCCGCTCTTCGGCGCTGGAACAAATTCAGTTTCTGGATTTCCAGCACGGCTGGATATCCGGCGCGAAGCTCGATCCGCTCCCTCGCGACGCTTTTCTGCTCTCCACCACCGACGGAGGCCGATCCTGGCGGACGAACCCGCTCTCGGACGATTCGATCTCCGGCTCAATCCAGCAGTTCTGGTTTGAATCTCCCAATGCCGGCGAGCTGGTGCTGGACCGCTCGCAAGGCGCCACGACCCGCTACGAACGTTATGTCAGCATGACCGGCGGCGCTTCGTGGGAATTGCAGCAAACCGACTCCAAGCCCATCCGCCTCTCAAAAGCCGCGCCCAACGGCAGCTCAAGCTTCCGGGTTCGCGCCGACACCGATGCTTACCGCATTGAGCGGCGGACGACCTCCGGTGATTGGGAAAGCATCGCCCGCTTCGCCATTCATGCAGGTGACTGCAAATGACCAGTGCAGCAGGCTTCCGCCCGCGGCGGGCTTCAGTCCGCCATCAAGCCATCGAGCTTGAACTCTTCCGCCACCTCCTCGTCTCCATCGCCGAGGAAATGGGCGTCGTTCTCCGCCGCACGTCCTACTCCGCCAACATCAAGGAACGCCGCGATTACTCCTGCGCCGTCTACGATGCGCGCGGAGACACCGTGGCGATGGGCGATCACATGCCGGTTCACCTCGGCGCAATGCCTTTATCGGTCCGTGCCGCGCGCGAAGCCTTCGAACTAGAGCCCGGCGACATCGCTCTGTTGAACGATCCCTTTCGCGGCGGCACCCACCTGCCCGACATCACCGCCGTCGCGCCCGTATACACTCGCGGCTCGCGTAAGCCGTCGTTCTTTCTGGCTAATCGAGCCCATCACGCAGACGTCGGTGGCATGAGCCCCGGCTCCATGCCGCTGGCGCGCGAAATCTATCAGGAGGGCATTCGCATCCCTCCCATCAAAATCCAGCGCCGCGGCAAGTTGGACCGCGATCTCTTGAACCTGCTGCTGGCGAACGTCCGCACTCCGGTCGAACGCGAAGGCGATCTTATGGCGCAGCTCGCCGCCATCCAGCGCGGCGCAACACGGCTGAATGAACTTGTCGCCAAGTATGGAGCCGCCCGAGTCGCTTCCAACATGGGCGCCCTGCAGGATTACAGCGAACGCATGATGCGCGCCGCCATTCGCGCGCTCCCACCCGGAGTCTACCGCTTCGAAGACTGCCTCGATAATGACGGCATATCGCCGGATCCGGTGCCGGTTCGCGTGGCGATCGCGATCGCCCGCGGCTCTGCCATCGTGGATTTCTCAGGGTCCGCGCCGCAGGCCGCCGGAGCGGTGAACGCCAACTATGCCGTGACCCTTGCGGCCGTAATGTACGTCTTCCGCTGCCTGATGAAAGAAGATGTCCCCTTCACGGCGGGTACTCTTCGTCCGATTCGGGTGATCGCGCCGGAGGGAACGGTTATAAACGCGCGTCCTCCTGCCGCGATGGCCGCGGGCAATGTCGAAACTTCGCAGCGCGTGACAGACGTTGTTCTCGGCGCGCTCGCCCAAGCGGTGCCTGAATTGATGCCCGCCGCCTCCAGCGGAACCATGAATAACCTTAGCTTCGGCGGCTGGGACCCTTTCCGCAACTCGGCGTTCGCCTATTACGAAACCATCGCCGGAGGAATGGGCGCGTCGTCCAACGGCGATGGCGACAGCGCGACCCATACCCATATGACCAACACGTTGAACACTCCGGTGGAAGCCTTCGAGCACCAATTTCCCGTGCGAGTCGAAAGCTACCGCGTGCGCCGCGGCTCCGGCGGAGCGGGCCGCCACCGGGGCGGCGACGGAATCGTCCGCGAATTACGTTTTCTGACGGAAGCCGACGTCACCATCCTCTCCGATCGCCGCATCCACGGCCCCTGGGGTCTCTCAGGAGGCAGCGCCGGGAAGCCCGGCAAAAACACGCTCATCCGCAATAGCCGCGAAATCCGCCTTGAAGGCAAAACCCGCGTAGCCGCCCGCCCCGGCGATACGCTGCGCATCGAAACCCCCGGCGGAGGAGGTTGGGGTTCCTACCACCCGAGCAGATAAACGGGCGCGGCCGCGGCCGCCGCGGCGCCGACCTGCACGCCGATCATCTTCAGCGCCGCCTTGGGAGCCCTGGGCAGCCACTTGATCGCATAAATCGCCAGAACCGCCCTTATCCGGCCATGAGTAGCTGCCAGATGTGCGCGGTCGGCCCTTCGTCGCTCCCGCTGGATAGACGGCGATGTCTTCGATTAATATACCTTGACAGGCATATGCTTGTTAGGGTATAAAAGAAAACGTGGAATCTGCCTTCGAAGTCATTGCGGAGCCGAACCGCCGCGCGATACTCAGTCTCCTGGTTTCGTCACAAAAGTCGGTGGGAGACATCGAGCGTCAACTTCACCTGCCCCAGCCGGCCGTATCAAAGCATCTACGAGTACTGCGTGAAGCCGGTTTCGTGGAATCAGCAGTGGACGCGCAGCGCCGTCTCTACCGCTTGAAACCTGAACCGCTTCAGGAGGTCGATGCCTGGCTGGCTCAGTTCCGCCGGTTCTGGTCCGCCCATGTCGACGCTCTTGAACGCCACCTCGACCGCATGGGGGAGATCAAGCCAGGCCGATCGACGCCACGAAAAACGAAAAGGAGGAGGAGAAGATGAACGATCAGTACACACCGGGTCCGGCCCACGGGGCGGAGGTGCGGAAGGAGGATGGAGAGAAGTGGACGCTCATACTCGTCAGAGAATTGCGCCACGCGCCGGAGAAAGTCTGGCAGGCGCTAACAGACCCCGCGCATCTGCGTGAATGGGCGCCTTTCGACGTCAATGGAAACCTCGGAAGAATTGGAACGGTGAACCTGACTTGGGTGGGAAACCCTATGCCAATTGAAACCAGAGTCACGCGAGCCGACGCTCCCAAGGTGCTCGAATATGGCGATACCCGCTGGCAGCTCGAAGGCGTTGGCGCCGGCACGCGTCTGACGCTGTGGGCCAAAATCGATCGCCGCTTCGTCTCGATGGGCGCCGCCGGATGGCACATTTCTTTCGATGTTCTGGATCGTCTTCTCAGCGGAGCGCCCATCGGCCGCATCGGTGGCGGAGATGCCATGAAGTTCGAGGGCTGGCAGCGGCTGAACGCGGAGTACGCCAAGCTGTTCGGCGTTGAACCTCCGAGCTGGCCGGCGAGTGCCACAAAACGTTGAAGAGCAGAAGGACAACCGCATGGAATCGACCCTGCAAAATCCCGCCCTCGTGGCCCTCAAGACCACGCCTAGAGCTGGAACCATCCTCTATTGGATCGTCAGCGGCCTGTTCTGCTTGCAGATGAGCTTCACCGCCTTTGCGCAACTGCGCCTGCCGCACGTGGCGGAGGCATTCACCCACCTCGGCTTCCCAGCCTACTTCCGTGTCGAGCTTTCGTGTGCCAAACTCCTCGGCGTGGCCCTCATGCTTGCCCCGGCGCCGGCGCGGCTCAAGGAGTGGGTCTATGCAGGCTTTGCCATCGACCTCGCCTCGGCGCTCATCGCCCACCTCTCGGTTGGGGACGGGCCGGAGGCATGGGGCTGGGCGGCGGCGACCATCGTACTCTGGGGCGTCTCGTACTTCTTGTGGCGCCGGCTCCAGGCTACGCCGGAGGGCGCCTGACCGCGAAGGCCTGCGGGAGATGCCGTTAAGCGTCGCTAAAATAAATGCGAGATTTGGAGGACCGCTCCGCTTTGGCCCGCGGCAACAATCGCCGCGCTGGATTTGCGCCGGCCATCCACTGAGTTCAGTGTAGAGACGACTGGCAGCGTCTGGCCCGCCGGCCATACCGTCAGGCAATCCAATGGGACATGCGACACGACGGCCACGTTGAACGAATGCGCCTGCGCGACGGACGGAATGTTGCAGGGCGAACTCGGAATCGTAAAGGAACGGATACTGCCGCGATGAACGGACCTCCGAATGGACCAGCGGCATTGCGTATATCCGCCACCCGGCACGGCTTCACCAGGACAAAGTTCAGCGCTGTTTGTCCCCACGCTCCCGCGAAGCTAATGAAGAATAAAATCCACCCCTTCGACCGGTGGGGCACGTGTCAGGCCCGTAATGTGCTTGGACGTTCGCGCCCAGTTGGGGTGGCGTTAATGAAAAAACTTGTGTTCCAGCCCTAGGATTTTTCGAGTTATTCGTACTCGAAGTGCAAGACCCAATACTAATTGGCGACGCTATGATCAATGGGCATAATGCCGCTTCGGGGCCTAATGCGCGGCTTAGGCCATTTATAAGGCGTAAATTCTAATACGCGTGAGCCGACCGGTTGTAGAACGGGTCCGCGCCGGCTTCAATAACTCCCGTTGGCAGGAACTTGATCAGCACCGGCGCGGCGCCGTTGGAGTACCGCGACATATAGCTGACATGATGGCCGCGCTGGGCTAGCTCCGCTGCGACGGATTGTGGAATCCGCTCGTCGAGCATCAGATCGCCGATGCTCCAGGCGTGATTGTCGAAGCTCGAAACCAGGTGCCGGGTCTGGAAGCGCGGCGCTTCAATTGCGTTTTGGGCATTCATGTTGTAGTCGAAGGCTGCAAATAGAATCTGCGCCAAGGCTTGATCCTGATTGTCTCCGCCCGGAGTAGACAGCGCTCCGGCTGGCTTGCCATCGGCCCGGATCACGATGGTCGGGCTGAGGGTAACGCGGGGCCGCTTGCCGCCGGCAAGCTCATTCGGGTTGCCGGGCACGAGCACGAATTGCTGCGCTCGTTCGGTTAGCGGAATCCCAGTGTCACCCGCAATGACGCTCGGCAGCCATGCGCCGGACGGCGTCGCGGAAAAGACCATTCCATCGGCGTCGATGGCATCCACGCAGGTCGTGTCTTTGGCGATCAGCGCATCATCGATTTTGATGTGCGCCAGCTCTGCTTTGACCGGATGCATGCCGACCTTGCCGTTCAACGCGCCGGGCACGAACTCCTGGGAAGCGCTGGCGCCGATCAGTTTGCGCCGCTCCGCCCCGTAGTCCTTGCCGATCAATACCTGAGTTGCAAGATGGTTGAACTTGGGATCGCCGTAGTAGGTATCGCGATCGGCGTATGCGAGTTTCATCGCCTCCACCGCGCGGTGAATGTATTCGGTCGAGTTGAATTGCGGGTGGTTGTCGTAGCCGTCGAGAATATTCAGGATCTCGAGCATGGCGGGGCCCTGGCTCCAGAAGCCGGGCTTGTAAACGGTGTAACCGTGATAAGTAGTCGAAACCGCATCTTCGGCCTGAAGCTTGAATGCCGCCATGTCTTCGTAGCGCAGCAAGCCGCCGTTCGCCTTGCTGAAGGCGTCGATCTTGCGCGCGATCTCGCCGCGATAGAAGTAATCGCGGACAGCATCGATAGCCGCGGCGCGGTTAGCCCCCGCCGCTAGGGCCTTCTTCTCCGCTTCGGCCATGGCGCGCAGCGTGCGTGCCGTGTCGGGCTGCCGGAAAATTTCGCCGATCACAGGCGGGCGCCCGTTAGGCATGAAGTGCGCCTTCGATGTCGGCCAGATATCGAAAAAGCGGCGGCTGTTCGCGATTGTCGCCGCGCGGAGCTCGTCAATGGCGTAGCCGTCGGCGTCTTCGATGGCAGGCGCGATGATTTCCTGGAAGGACTTCGTTCCGAAATCGCGCAAAGCCAGCAGCCCCGCGTCCACCATTCCGGGCACGAGCGCCGGAAGAATACCCGCTACCGGAATAATGCCCTTCAACCCGCCCGGCTCTTTTTCCATGCTCTCCGCCTCGCCGGGGCCGAGCTTATGATTGCGGAAGAAATCGGCCGTCGCCATTTTGGGCATGGTACCGACGCCGGCAATCGCGTATACCTTGCCGGCCTTGGTGCGAATGAGGATCGGAGCTTCGCCCCCTAGACCGAAATGCGATAGTTCGGTGACCGAAGCGGCGAACATCGTGGCCACGCCCACGTCTACCGCATTGCCGCCGTGATAATACGTGCGCATTCCGGCTTCGGTAGCGAATTCGCTTCCGGCGGCGACCGCGCCGTGGGGTCCTCGCACGGCCTGGCGCATGGGACGCTCATTGATGGAGCGCTGCTGGGCAAAAGATAAGCCCGCGCATACGATCGTCAAAAGTAAAGAAGAGATTTTGTTCATTCGCGCACCGCGTCCTTGCCCCTCATTATAATGGTTTCGCTGTGGGGCCGAATCAGCCGCGGATCGATATTGACGCGCGCATCCATGAAGCTGCTACGGATGCGGAACCGATGCTGTATTGCCCGGTGTGCAGCCGCCGCCTTGCGGAGCGCAAATGCAAACTGTTCTGCGAACAATGCGGCTATTACATGAGCTGCGCGGATTTTTACTAACCCTATGAGTGAACTCGCGGATTTATTGGAGCGCTTCCGCCGCGGCGCGGAATTGCTTGCCATCGCCACGACCGGCGCGGCCGGAACTGAATTGGATTTCAAGCCCGCTCCGGACAAGTGGAGCGTGCGGCAGGTTGTGTGCCACCTGGCCGACACCGAAGCCGTGTACGTGATGCGAATCCGCCAGGTTCTTGCGGAAGATAATCCGGTGCTCAAATCGTTTAACGGCGACGCCTGGGCCGAGCGCCTGGATTACAACCGCCGCAAAATCTCGCACGCGCTCGAAACCTTTCGCCGCCTTCGCACCGACAATTTCGACCTGTTGAAAGAAATGCCGGAAGAGGCTTTCTTGCGGCCATGCACGCATGCTGAAGCCGGGCCGTGGACTTTGCAGACGCTGATCCAAAATTGCTCGGAACACCTGGAAGATCACGTGAAGCAGATTCAAAGCGTGCGCGCCGCCTATCGCGAAACCCGCGCCAAGCAGGTCGCGGGCTGATGGCCGCGCAACGGACCGGCCCGCCGGTGATCGATAAGCCGGCACTTCTCGCCTCCGCGCGAAAGGTACTCGAAAGCGAAGCGCAAGCGATTTACGCCGCCTCGGCGCGGCTGGACGGCAATCTGATCCAAGCTGTCGATTTGATCTTGAATCATCCCGGCAAGGTGATTGTGTCGGGTCTCGGAAAATCGGGCTACGTCGCGCGCAAGCTGGCGGCAACTTTTCAAAGTACGGGGACTCCGTCGGTCTACTTGCATCCTGGTGAAGCGGCCCATGGCGATCTCGGAGTATGCCAAACGCGCGATCCCGTTGTCATGGTTTCAAAGAGCGGAACGACATCCGAGTTGATGGGGTTGCTTGCGCCGTTGCGCGAATTTCGCTCGCCGCTGATCGGCATTCTGGGCAATCGGGTGTCTCCTTTGGCGGAGGCGATGGATGTAGTGCTCGACGCTTCCGTGCAGCGCGAGGCCGATCCGCACGGCTTTACTCCCACCGCAAGCTCGGTGGTCGCGCTGGCAATCGGTCATGCGCTGGCGGTGACATTGATGGAGGCACGCGGATTTTCCGCCGTGGATTTTGCGCGACTGCATGCGGGCGGGCAGTTAGGCCGCAACCTGCGGCTGTGCGTTAACGATGTGATGCATCGCGGCGCGGAAGTCGCCTGGGCCGCGCCAAGCGAACCGCTCAAGCGAGTGGTGATCGAAATGTCGCATCATCCGCTAGGCGCCGCTTGCGTCGTGGCGCCCGATTACACGCTGCTGGGATTGATCACCGATGGCGACGTCCGACGCGCCCTGGAGCAGCACGACGACATTCGCGCCTTGCGGGCGGAGGATATCATGACCCGCTCGCCCGTGACGGTAAGCCCGCAATCTTTGGTGCACGATGCGCTCCGCCGTATGGAGGACAGGCCCTCGCAGATCTCGGTTTTACCGGTGCTCGACTCCGCGGGCCACCGCTGCTTGGGGCTGGTCCGGTTACACGATCTATACACAGGAATGGCGGGCTGAAGTCCGGCGCAGGCTCAAACCTGCCCCACTCTTACTTTAAAAGCTCGATTTGTCGTATACTACTGCAATACGAGGAGACAAACATGAACTCTCGATCCATTCTGAGTCTGATGCTCGCGGCAGCGCTCGTGCTGGCTGTAGGCGCGTCCGTCGCGCTGGCAGCCGATCCGCCTGCCGTAAATATGAAGGCTCCGGACTTCACCTTGAAGTCACAGGAGAACAAGACCGTCAATCTGCACGATTTCAAGGGCAAATGGGTGGTCCTCTACTTCTACCCAAAAGACATGACGCCGGGCTGCACGATTGAGGCGCATAACTTCCAGGCGGATCAGCCCAAATACGACAAGCTGAATGCCGCTATCGTGGGGGTGAGCGTCGATCCGGTGGACTCGCACGTCGAATTTTGCACGAAGGAAAACCTGACTTTCAAGCTGCTCTCGGATGTAGATCACAAGGTTGTGAACATGTACGGCTCCACGCAAAAATTCGGCGCAAATGAAGTGGCCGCGCGGAATACATTCCTCGTCGACCCGCAGGGGAACATCCGTAAGGTGTTTCTAAAAGTCGATCCGACTCCCCACAGCAAGGAAGTGCTGGCGGCGTTGGAGGAACTCCAGAAGGGCAAGAGCGAGTAACATCAGCGCAGCGTCCGCGATACCCACCCTAACCCCGCGCCGGGTAAGATCCGGCGCGGCCCCGGTTGTTATACTGAAATCGACAGCCTGTCCGCAAGCCTAGGAGTCTTCTAACGCCATGTTTAATGTTTTCCGTAGCCGGGACAAATTCGTCCGCATCACGCTGGGAGCCATTCTCACGGTGGTCGCGGTTACGATGGTCATCACGCTAATCCCCGGTTTCGGGACCACGACCGGTTCTAATGGCGAGGATCCCGTGCTGGCTCAGATCGGCGGTGAAAAGATCTACGCTTCGAAGGTTCAGCAGAATTTTCAGACGATCGGCCGGAACGCCCAGATCCAGCCGGAACTGATGCAGGTCTACTTTCCGCAGTATTTCGAGAGCATGGTTCAACGCAAGGCAGCCCGGTATCAAGCGGAACAGATGGGACTCACGGTAACCGACGACGAAGTCCTGACGGGACTAATGTCCGCCGATCCTCAGTTTTTCCAGAACGGCCAGCTCGTTTCTAAGGAGCAGTTCCAGGCCTTTTTGGCCCAGCAGGGCTTGACCCTCGACGAAGCCATCGACGACATGAAGACGGATCTGCTGGTCCGCAAACTCACCAACGCAATGCTTGAGGCCATCGTGGTGACGCCGAAGGAGGCCCAGGACGAGTTCAACCGGAAATACCAAAAGGCTAAGATTCAGTACATCGCGTTTCCGGCGGCCAAATTCGTCGATGAGGTGAAGCCGACGGATCAGGAATTGCAGCAGATTTTCAACGCGAATCGCTCGAATTACACGGTGCCCGCCAAAACGTCGTTCCAAGTCCTCGTGCTCGAGCAGGACAAAGTGGAATCGACGATCAATCTGACGGATCAGCAGCTGCGCGCGGCATACGCGTCGTCCTTGGATAATTTCCGGATGCCCGAGCGTGTGCATGTCCGCCATATCCTGATTTCTACGGAAGGCAAGTCGGACGCCGAGAAGAAGACCCTTAAGGCCAAAGCCGAGGACGTTTTGAAGCAGGCCAAGAGTGGCGCCGATTTCGCCGCTCTTGCAAAGAAGTATTCGGATGATAAAGCCAACGCCGAAAAGGGCGGCGATCTCGATTGGGTGGTGAAGGGGCAGATGGTGCCCGAATTCGAAGCCGCCGCGTTCGCGCTGAAACCCAACGATATCGGCGGTGTCGTCACAACGCAGTTCGGCTATCACATCATCCAGGCGCTGGGGCGCGAACCCGCGCGCGTAAAGCCGTTTGAAGAAGTAAAAGACGGGCTGGCGGTGGATCTGCGCAAGCAGGCGGTGGTCGACAAGATGCAGATGCTCGGCGATCAAATCCATGCGGCGCTGGAGAAGAATCCATCCGGCGCGGCGGAAATCGCAAAGCAGTACGGAGCCGAACTGATCAGCGTGCCAAACGCTACCGCGGGCCAAGCCATTCCGACCCTCGGAAATTCCCCCGAAATCGACGGCGCATTGGCGAGCATGAAGCCGAACGAGATTTCACAGGTACTCACGCTGCCGGCTGACCGGCTCGCGGTGGTGGTGCTTAACTCCCGCGCTCCGGCGCGGCCAGCCGAGTTCTCGGAAGTCGCGGATCAGGTGAAGCAGAACTTCATCACGACCAAATCTCAGGAAATCGCGGCGGCGAAAGCGAAGGAAGCCGCCGATAAAATTCGGGCGGGCGAGGACATCGAGAAGGTTGCCAAATCCTACAAGCTTGACGTGACGACCACCAATTTCTTCGCGCGCGACGACGCTGTCGACGGCTTGGGCTCCGCCGCTTACGTGGCAGATGCGTTTACCAAGCCAGAAGGAACTATTCTGGGTCCCGCGCTGATTCAGGGCCGGCAGATCGTTTCGAAGGTCGCCGGCAAACAGGAAGCGGATCAATCCAAATTTGAAGCCGAGAGGGCCGACATCATCATGCGGCTGAAACAGCAGAAGGCGCAAGAGCGCAACCCGCTCTTTCTGGACAGCATCTTCCACAAACTGGAAGTCGAAGGCAAGGCCAAAATCTACCCCGACGCCATGGCGCGCGTGAGCGCTTCGTATAAGTAAACATCACAGAGAGCCTCCCATGACCAGCTTGCTGCTTGAAGTGTGGAGGAGTCTGACCGACCCGGACCGGCTGATTCAATTGTTGTCGACGGTTGTTACAGGCGCGTTCGGGTACGCCCTGCTGGCCGCCATCGTCTTTGCGGAAACGGGGCTGCTCGTGGGCCTTTTTCTTCCCGGAGACTCCTTGCTGTTCACCATTGGCGCAGTCGCCGGCGCGGGCGGCCTGAACATCGTGGAGATTTGCGCAGTTCTGGTGATCGCCTCAATCCTCGGCGACCAGAGCGGGTTCTTCCTTGGTTACCGCACGGGTCCGGCGATCTTCCGGCGCAAGGACTCCCGGCTTTTCAAGCAGGAGTACGTCACCAGAACACAGCGGTTCTACGAGCGCCATGGCGGCAAGACGCTGATCTACGCGAAATTTGTGCCTATCGTGCGCACCTTTGCGCCATTCATGGCGGGCGTAGGCAAGATGAAATATCTGCGTTTTGTTTCCTTCAACGTCTTTGGAGGCCTTGGGTGGGTGCTCTCGATGACTCTGGCGGGCTACAACCTGGGCGGGATTCCGGTGATCCGCCGGAACTTCGAAAAGGTAGTGCTGGGGATTGTGTTCGTAAGCATTCTGCCGCTGATTTTGCAGTATCTGAAATCTCGCCGCGAACGCGTGCCACACCCGGCCGCATCGACCCGCATTTGAGGTTGATGCTCTTGATGCTACACTAAAGGCATCATGAGCATCAGGACTACGGTCACCCTCGACGACGATGTTCTTGCCGGAGTTAAGCGCGAAAGCCGCGCGCGCGGGACTCCATTCCGCCAAACTCTGAACGATCTATTGCGTTTGTCCTTGCTTTCCGCCCAAGTAAAGCCAAAGAGGCAGCCGTTTAAGATCCACGCCACCCACATGGGTTACCGGCCAGGGCTGAACTACGACAACATCGAGTCGCTGCTGAGTTACGCGGAAGGTGAAGATCACCGGTGATTATTCCGGATGCCAATATATTGCTTTACGCGTATAACGCCGACGCGCCGCAACACGACCGGGCGGCGGCCTGGGCGAAAGAATTGTTCTCCAGCGCTGAGACGATTGGCCTCGCGTGGGTAACGCTCTGGGCCTTTCTGCGGATCTCGACAAACTCGCGTATTTGGCCCAATCCGAAATCTCCCGCGGAGGCATTCGACGCAGTGAAGTCTTGGTTGCGGCTACCGGATGCCGTGGTGCTGCATCCCGGCGAGCGGCATTGAAATCTTAGAAGGGTTGGTGAGTCGGTATCGCGCTTTAATGAGCGACGCGGCCTTGGCAGCGCTGGCCCTTGAAAACGGCGCGAAACTTGCCTCCTCCGACCAGGACTTCCGGAGATTTCCCGAATTGCAGTGGGTCAACCCGCTGGAATGAGCCCGGCCCACTATTGCTGAGCAGCCCCACAGCGTATCGGCTTAGGCGCCCTTCTTCGGACGCCGTATCTCGATCACCGGGATAAGCGAATTTACCGGCGGCGGAGGCGCTGGGCGAGAGCGGTGCGTGATTTCCGTATTCAGGCTGGAGACGAACTGCTCGATTTGCCGCTGCATCTCGGCCATCTTCTCGCGCATGTTGAGGATGATTTCAACGCCGGCGAGATTTACGCCCAGATCGCGAGTCAACTTTAAGATCACTTCCAGCCGCTCCAGGTCATCGTCCGTATACAAACGCGTATTTCCCTCGCTGCGGGAAGGCTTCAGCAAGCCCTCGCGCTCATAGAGGCGTAGCGTCTGGGGATGGACCTGATATTGTTCCGCTACGGCGGAAATCATGTATGCGGCTTTTCTCGGCTTCGTCATATCACACCTGTGCCCAGATCTCCTTGCGCGGGTCTTCAGGATGCAGTCCCGCATACTCGCGCAGGAGTTCCTTGGTGCGCTCGTCTTGCACGATGGGCGCCTGGACATCCACCTGCACGATCTGATCCCCGCGCTTACCGCTGCGCGAGTTTAGCACGCCTTTGTCGCGTAAACGGAACTTCTGACCGTTTTTGGTTCCCTGCGGAATTTTGAGCAGCGCTCGCCCGTCAATGGTCGGGACCTCGATCTTGGCGCCCAGCCCCGCTTCATCGATTCGTACCGGAACGCGGATGTTGATATCGTCTCCTTCGCGGACAAAGAACGGATGCGGCTCTACGCGCAGGGTGATATAGAGATCGCCGGGAGGCGATCCGAGTGTGCCCGCGTTGCCTTTTCCCGCGACCCTCAGGCGTGAGCCCTGCTGAGCGCCGGGCGGAATCCGGACCTCCACGATTTCGCTAGATGCAATCGTGCCATCTCCCCCGCAGTTGGAGCACTTGTTCCGGAGGCGGCCTGTGCCCTCGCATTTCGGGCACGTCAAGCTGAAACGCATAGCGCCCGCCGCTTGAGTCACGTTGCCGCTGCCGTTGCACTGCGGGCATATCGTATTCGCTCCCGCTTGCGCGCCGGAGCCGTGACACACAGGGCAGGCTTCCTGGCGATTGATGCTCAAGCGCACTTGCGTGCCCTTAATCGCCTGCCAGAAATCGATGCTTAACCCGTATTCAAGATCGGTCCCATGCCGTGGCGCGGCGGGCGGCTGTTCGGCCTGGGACCTGCCGAACCACTGGCTGAAGATGTCCTGGAAATTGCCGGTTTCTCCAGCGGGGCGCCGCGACCCCGCCCCGGCCCCCGCACCCCGCGTAAACATATCGGAGAAATCGAATCCGCCGAACCCCATATTGGGGCCGTGCGCCGCGCCGGGGCCCGGAGCGCCGTTCTCCGAATAAAAGCCGACCTGATCGTACATCTGCTTCTTTTTCGGATCGCTAAGAACGTCGTACGCCTCTTGCACCTTCTTAAAGCGGTCCTCAGCGGCTTTGTCTCCGGGGTTGAGATCTGGGTGGTGCTTGCGCGCAAGTTTCCGGTACGCCTTGCGGATCTCTTCCGCGTCAGCTTTTCGCTCCACGCCGAGTGTTTCATAGTAATCCTGCTGCGCCATAACCTAGGGGCCAGGAGCCAGACGCCAGGGGCCAGTACAGCCCCCGGCGTTGCCCTTACTTTTTCTCATCCACATCTACGAATTCCGCGTCAACCACGTTGTCCTTCGGTTTGGATGCGCCATCGCCTCCCGGCGTCTGGGCGCCGGTCTCCGGGCCCGGACCGGCGCCTGGGCCCTGCGTCGTGGATGACTTGTACATCGCCTCGGCCAGTTTATGGCTGGCCTGCGTCAAGTTATCGACGGCTTTGTTGAGATCCTCCACGCTGCCGCCTTCCATTGTCTTGCGAGTGGAAGCGATGGCATCCTCGACGTTCTTCGCGTCCACATCGGAGATCTTGTCCCGATGATCCTTCAGCATCTTCTCGACCTGATAGACCATCGAGTCCGCGCGATTGCGCGCTTCGATTTCGTCTTTGCGCTTGCGGTCGTCCGCGGAGTGCGATTCGGCGTCTTTCGCCATTTTGTCGACTTCGTCTTTGCTGAGACCCGAAGACGAGGTGATGGTGATCTTTTGCTCGTTATTGGTCGCCTTGTCCTTCGCCGTCACGTTAAGAATTCCGTTGGCGTCGATATCGAAGGTGACCTCGATTTGCGGAATGCCGCGGGGAGCCGGCGGGATGCCAATCAACTGGAACACGCCCAGCATCCGGTTATCGCGCGCCACGGCTCGCTCGCCCTGGTAGACCTTAATTTCCACCGAGGTCTGCGAATCGGCCGCCGTCGAGAAGACTTCGCTCTTGCGAGTGGGAATCGTGGTATTGCGGTCGATCAGTTTCGTGAACACGCCGCCGAGCGTCTCGATGCCCAGTGACAGAGGGGTTACGTCCAGCAGCAGCACGTCCTTGACTTCGCCGCCCAGAACGCCGCCTTGAACCGCCGCGCCGACTGCGACTACTTCGTCCGGATTGACGCTACGGTTCGGCTCCTTGCCGAACATGTTCCGGACCATCTCCTGGACCTTCGGAATTCGGGTGGTGCCGCCGACCAGGACGACCTCGTCGATCTGCGACGGTTGCACATTGGCGTCGGCCATAGCCTTCTTGCAAGGCTCAACGGAACGGTCCAAAATGTCCTGAACCATTTGCTCGAACCGCGCCCGGGTCAGCTTGATCGCCAGGTGCTTAGGTCCGGTTGCGTCGGCGGTGAGGAACGGCAAGTTGATCTCGGTTTCAAGCAGAGTTGAAAGCTCGATCTTGGCCTTCTCCGCCGCTTCCTTCAGCCGCTGCAGAGCCATCTGGTCTTTCGAGACATCGATGCCCTGATCGCGCTTGAACTCCTGAATCAACCAGTCGATGATGCGCTGGTCGATGTTGTCGCCGCCAAGGTGCGTGTCGCCGTTCGTCGACTTGACTTCAACGACGCCCTCGCCGAC
Source organism: Bryobacterales bacterium (assembly GCA_019261985.1). GTDB lineage: Bacteria > Acidobacteriota > Terriglobia > Bryobacterales > Bryobacteraceae > Palsa-187. Next base: position 106,705 of record JAFAQY010000109.1, read on the forward strand.
TTCAAGGATGGAGATGTCGAAAGTTCCGCCACCGAAGTCATAGACCGCGATAGTCTCGTTCTTCTTCCGGTCGAGACCGTACGCCAGCGCTGCCGCTGTCGGCTCATTGATGATGCGCATAACTTCCAGACCCGCGATCTTGCCGGCATCCTTTGTCGCCTGGCGCTGCGAGTCGTTGAAGTAGGCGGGAACGGTGATAACGGCCTTCGTAACCTTCTCGCCCAAATAGGCTTCGGCTGCTTCCTTGAGCTTGCCGAGAATCATGGCCGAGATCTCGGGTGGGGAATACTTTTTACCCCCGGCGTCCACGCGGGCGTCATTGCTGTCGCCTCTGACGACCTTGTAGGGGACCAACTTCATTTCCTCGCTGACTTCATCGAAGCGGCGTCCCATGAACCGCTTGATCGAATATACAGTGTTCTCAGGATTCGTAACCGCTTGACGTTTAGCGACTTGCCCAACCAACCGCTCACCGCTTTTCGAAAAACCGACCACCGACGGGGTAGTACGGCCACCTTCCTGATTGGGTATTACCGTGGGCTGTCCGCCCTCCATAACCGCCACGACGGAGTTCGTCGTGCCTAGGTCAATGCCGATGATCTTGCTCATTTTGTTAGAGATCCTTCCAAATGTTTAGCCAGAGCCTCTGGCCTGGAATAATTTAGCCTGAATCTATTATGCAATCTTAGTGTTCTTTTGTCAACTTTGGTGGATTGGTTTTAGCACGCTGGGCAGGCGGCGGGGCAGAGACGCAGTGGAGGACGCGAATCAGGCGGATTTTGGCCGCTGGATTTGCTGGAAAGTGGGGCAGGATGCCATCCTGCAGCGGCTTGCTAAGCCGCTTGGCGCGTATTGGATTAGCCGTCCAGCGCGATTGGCAATCGCGCGCAGGTGGCAACCTCCCCCGGTCAATCTATTCCGCTTACACAAAAGCCGCGGGAGGCCCTGGGAGTCCGGTCGCGACTGTCACGATCGCGTTCGGCAGATGGCGCTACGCGATGCGCCATTTTCAGCGGGGATTGGTGAGTTCGGCGAACAACCGGCGCGTCCGCTTTACGTTATGGGCAAGCTGCTGCATTGCCTCTTCGTCGAGCGTGAACAGGAATTCCGCGCGTCGCCGCTCGCGCTCCTCCCACAGGGCAAGCGCCTCCTGCACGGCGTCTTCTTCGGAGTGAAGCCGTCGCTGTCGACCACGCGGCCGGCGAAAGCCTTCTGGTCCGGGGTGAGGTGTACATCCACGCTTTCAGAATAAGGAAACCCGCACATCAGGCAAGTATCGGGTGACGCGATCATGCAAACTGGAGCATACCCTATTTTGCAGGCTGTCCGATGCTAATGAAAGAGCCGTCTGGCGCGGGTTTCATATAGGCGGAAAAGCGAGGACTCTGTTCGCAGGTCAACCGTGGTCGTTGGTGGGTGGTAGGCACGGCCTTTTCTTCGGCCAGCCGCATTGCATCGGGATTGGCAACACGCCGCGGCTTTGGCAAGCTGCCCCACTCTTGCTGTGGGGCCGGATGCCATCCCGGATGCCATCCCGCGCGCGCGATTGCTAATCGCGCTGGTCGAGGCTGGTGGAAACGTCGGCACGCGGGTTGGCAACCCGCCGCAGCTTGGCAAGCTGCCCCACCTTCCATGCTTTGGTGTCAGCGCCGGCCAGGGCCGTTGCCTAGGTGACCCAGGAAGAAAATGCTTGCCGGCGCCGTCCTAGGGCATGAGGAAACACACTATGCCCCTTCTTAGATTTGTCGTTGCCTTATCAGCCGCCGGTATCCTGGCCGGCGCTGATTTGCACGTCGGAACTGCTCCACTAGTCGCACACGAGTGGGGAACGTTCACGTCCGTCGCGCGGGAGGACGGCGAGGCGGTCGAATGGGCTCCCTTACTCGGCCCCGGCGACCTCCCTTGTTTTGTCACTCGCTCAACAGGCAATGTGAAAGCATTGCTGCGCGGGCTGGTGCGCATGGAAACGCCGGTGCTGTATTTCTATACGCAGCGACCGCTCACCGTTTCCGTGCACGTCGATTTTCCGCAGGGCCAGATTACCGAGTGGTATCCGAACCCGCCGCGGACAGCACAGAATGCGCAGCCGGAGTGGTTTTCAACAACGAAAATTGCGTGGGATCAGGTTGAACTCGCGCCGGGAAAGGATTTGGATTATCCGATGACGTCGGGGTCGAGCCACTATTTCGCGGCTCGTAACACCGACTCGACGCCTTTGCGAATCGGCAACGAGCAAGAGAAGATGATTTTCTACCGAGGGCTTGGATTTTTTGCGCCGCCGCTGCAGGCGCGATACGAAACTGACGGAACGTTGAATCTGCGCAATACCGGGCGGGAGCCAATCCCCTTCGCGATTCTCTTCGAAAATCAGAGCGGCGCAATGGGTTTTCGCGTGGTGGAATCGGTCTCCGGCTCGGCTGCGGTCGAAGCGCCGGAGCTGAATCAAGACCTCGCTTCAATTCGTGAAACACTTGTCAGCCGTCTTACGGGACTGGGACTATATCCGAACGAAGCTCGCGCGATGGTGGAAACGTGGTCCGATTCGTGGTTCACGGAAGGCTCGCGGGTGCTGTATATCGTTCCACGCGCCACGGTGGATTCGCTGCTTCCGTTGAGCATTGCACCAGCGCCCGGTGAAATTGAGCGAGTATTCGTGGGCCGCTTGGAGGTCCTCTCTCCGCGGACGAAGACCACGCTCGTGCATGCCCTGCGCGCAGGCAACAGCGAGACGCTCACAACCTTCGGCCGCTTCCTCCAGCCATTCGTTGCGCAGATTCAGCGCACGGACAAAACTTTTGTCCTTTCGTCCGCGGCGGAAACATATCTCCGCGCGATTGCGAGCGGCCACGCTGTCACGGGCGACGGCTACGGTGGAGCGTGGGAGATATCCACTCCGGCGGCGTGCGTGAAATAGTGCGATTTACTTGATCGACAACGGCTGCTCCACCGCGCTTGGCTCCATAACCGGAGCGTTTTGCGATACGCCGCCGAGGGCCTCCGACAGCCGCAGCAAATCAAGCGTAGAGGCTTCGGCGGCGCTGGCCGCAATCCGGGCGTTTTGCTGTGGATGCCGCCGCAGAATCACTTCCAGGATGATTACCGAAAGAGTAAAGATCGCAAATAACATGGTGCTGGACTTATCGGCAACGGCCGGCTTTTTCTTTAATGGCGGGATAATCGGCGTACGCGAGCCTATCGCAGCCGACCGGGACCGCTTATCGTGGAGGACACGCGGGAACTGGCGGCGGCACAGCGATGCGGTCATTGAACGCGCTTTGTGGAATGTCCATTTGCCGCATCACACCACCACCCTGCGGTGGTTTCATCTCCAGCAAAGGGATCGCGCATCGCGCGGGGTTAGCCGGAGGCTGACCCGACGGTAAGGCCGCCTGAAATCGAAAATCCGGCAACCTGGAATTCAGATTCAGCTTGGGTTCCGGCGTGCGCTAGCTGGCTGAGGCGGAGTAACTGGTTCCACTGGGCTTGCCTTGGGCGCGGGCTGATCCTGAGCACATACCAGCGCTGAAATTGCGAACAACAGGTAGCCGCAACGCATGATGCTGTCATTCTACAACCAGTCGAGGTTTGGAGAGTAAGGTGATTAGAGGTTAGAAGCCACTGAAGTGTGTGGGGCAGGATGCCATCCTGTGGGGCAGGATGCCATCCTGCGCGCGATTGCTAATCGCGCTGTTCGGGGCTGAGGGAGCGCCGCCAGGCGGACTGAAGTCCGCTGCAGGCAACCTGCCCTACTTCATCTCCGCTTGCAGCACCTCAACCGCCTTCTCAATCTGGCGGTCGTGGCCGGCCATGAAATCGGCGGGGGTGTTGTCGGCGAAAACATCGGGCGGGACGCCGTAGTTTTCGAGATCGCGGCCGTCCGCCGAAAAGACGCCGAATTCCGGAGTGCGGATCGTGGATCCGTCCAGCAGGCGATAGGACCCGGTGCCGATGACCGCGCCATAAGTGGGAACGCCGATCACTTTGCCCAGCCCAAGCTCGCGGAAACCTTCGGGGAACATCTCGGCGTCGCTCGCCGACCGCTCATTTTGCAGCACGACCATTGGGCCGAAGTAGCCCTGGCTCGGCCGCGGCAACTCGACTGAATCGCGCCCGCGCGTGGTCTGGTATTTCTTGCGCTGATTTAGAATCGCGAGCAACTCCTGATCGATACCACCGCCGGCGTTGAATCGCTCGTCGATGATCAGCGCCTTCTTATCCTGGCTTTCGAGCAGGTCGCGCTCGAACTTCTGCAGCGCCGCGGCGTTCATTTCCTTGATGTGCAGATAGCCGATCTCACCCTTCGTTAATTTGTCGACCATTGCTTTTCGTTCGTCCACCCAGCGGTTGTATTCCAGATCGTCCTGCTGGCTTTGGCTGACCGGATCGAGGCTCAAGTTCCACGCGCCTTCCAGCTGAGGCTTCGAATTCACGAGGAACTCGAACTTCCGCCCGGGGAGCGCATTGAAAGCCTGCCAGTAATTATCGGTGCTCTTGAGCTCTTTGCCGTCGACACTCAGGACATAGTCACCCACCCGGAGCCTGATGTAATCGTGATCGGCCGGGCCTTTCCGGTAAATGTGCGACACCTTAAAATACCCGGAGGCATCGGGTTCCATGTCGAAGCCCGGGTAACGAGTTTGCACCCGCTCCGGCGGCGGTTGGCCGGGCAGCAAGCCTCCGCCGCTGATGCCGGTGTGGGAGGAGTTGAGCTTTCCGATCATCATCATGATCACGTTGTGGAGTTCGTCCACGTCCGCCACGTGCGGCAGGAGGGATTCGTAGGTGTCCTTGAGGACGGCCCAATCCACGCCGTGCATGTTGGCGTCGTAATAGCGATACTTCATCGTTCGCCAGGCTTCCTCGAAGACTTGCTTACGCTCGGCCGATTGGTCGATCTGCATGCGAACCGTAAATGCGACGCGCCGAGCTGTAGGACCGGTGGCGGCCGGTGTGCCCTGAGCCGCGCCGCCGCGCCCTCCGCCGCGTCCGCCACCACCGCCCTGATTTTCGGCCTCGGCATCGGTGTTGCCTCCGCCTCCCGCCGGGCCCGGCGGAACGTTCGCGGTATAGAGGGCTCCACGCTGCAGGAAGAAAATGGCGCGGCCGTCTTTCGACCACTGCGGCTGACCCGATCCGCCGGTAAATGCGCCGCGGCCGCCTTCTGCCGGAGGCGCTCCATTCTGATTCACCTGAATGCGGGTCAGGCGCGTACCGTCTTCGGTGACTGTGTAGACCGCGCCGCCTGCGGAAATGGCGTACGTCCGGCTATCGGGCGAGGGATTGACGCTACTAATCGAGCCTGGGAGGCGGACCACCTGTTTCACGCGGCGGTCCAGGCCATCCCAGTCGATTTTGACTTCCACCGGCTGTTGTCCACTCCGCCCCAGGCCGTTTCCTCCACGCCCGCCCCCGCCACCACGGCCGGAGCCGCTGCCCTCGGGAGGCGCGTTGGCCTGCGCTTCGGTGTCGATATCGCGGTCGTCGGGATTTTTGTCCATCGGCTGCAACGAGGCGCTGTACAACTGGAGCGACGTTCCATTTAGCGATGCCATATTTGAATTACCGACGCCGCCCAGGAAGACGAGCTTCTTGCCGTCCGGCGTCCATTTCGCGCCGGTAGCAATCAAGACGTCTTCGCCACCGACCAGATGTTCGGCCCCGGTGGCGAGTTCTTTAATGAAAATACGGCTACGGGAAAGCAGATCTTCTTTTGCATAGGACACGAACTTTCCGTCCGGAGAGAACTCGGCCGAATCGATGTCGCCTTTGGGGTTACTCGCGAGAATTTCGGTTGTGCCCGTTTCAACATTCAACAGCCGCAGCTTGTGGTCGGAGCCGAACCACAGCATCGATTTCGAATCCGGCGACCAAACCGCCGGGGCCTTCTCGCAATCCGCGTCGGTGAGCTGCTTTAGATTATGGCCAAGCTCATCGGCTATCCAAATTTCTTCGCGGCCGGTGCGGTCGGAAATAAAGGCGATCCATTTCCCATCCGGCGACCAGCGCGGGCTTTCTTCCCGCCATCCGGTTTCTGTCACGCGCTGCAGCTCTCCGCGATCGGTGGCGATGGTAAAGATCTCGCCATGCACGGAAATCGCCGCCCGCTTGGTGGAAGGCGATAAATGGAAGCTGTCGGCCTCGTTGCTCAGGCTGACCAGATCGACGTCGCTTTCCTTCAGGTCGGATTTGATATCGACGCGGACCTCCGTGCTCTTGCCGCTGCCGACGTCCAGTTTCCATAGCCCAAAATTCTCTTCATAGACGATGGTCTTTCCATCCGCTGACATGCTGGGGAAAAACAGATTGCCGCTGGTATGATGCGTCACCTGCACCGGCTTTCCGCCTTTTTCCGAGAGCTTCCAAATGTTGTTGACGCTCTTCATCACCTCCGGGCCGCCGAATTTGATGTTCTTTTCGCTAGAAAGCTCGTCGGCCACGTAGTAGATCTCGCCGTTGTGGCCGTACATGGGCCACAAGTAATTCCCCTTGTAATCTTCGTCTCCCAATTTCGTGAACTTTTTCGAGGCTACATCCATTACCCAGAGGTCCGCCGCGTAGCTGCCGCGATAGTGCTGACGGGACCATACGCCGGGGTGGCGCGTGAACGCGAGCTTCGACCCGTCCGGAGAAAAATTGCCCCATGATCCCCAGTCGGTCATCACCGGATGTTCCAGGCCGCCTTCGGCTGAGATCTCGAACAGAGTAGTTACCGAAGGGAACACGCCTGCTCCGCGCGCCGATGTAAAGAGAATGTCGCGGCCGTCGGGAGTCCAGCCGGCGACGATGTCGTCGGCGGAATGGAATGTGAGCTGGCGGGGCTTGCCTCCGGCGGCGGAGATTACATACACGTCATAGTTGCCGCCGCGGTTCGAGGAAAACGCGATTGAGTTTCCATCCGGCGAAAAGCGCGGATAAATATCGCGTGCTTTATGATCGGTGAGGCGTTCCGCGCCTGAGCCATTCTCGTTGACGATCCAGATATCGCCCAGGTAGCTGAAGGCGATTTTTCCCTTCGAATATGCCGGGTAGCGGAGCAACTTCGCTTCCGCATGGGCCTCGGGACAGAGAAAGATGGGCAGGAACAGCAGCGCTGCGGCGAAACGCGCGTTGCGAATCATGGGGAGACCTCCAGCAGCCTTCAATCACCGTAATTATAGACGGATGTTAAGATAAAAGAGTTATGTCCACCATTCCGAATGTTAAGCGGTATCGCATTACCAGTCCGGACGGGAGCATGAGCGCCTCTTTGATGGCGGTGCTGCCCAAGAACGTCGACGTCACAGCCTATTTGTCGGAAGCGGCGAAGCGTTTTGACTGGAAAGCGTACCAGGAATCGCAGCAGAAACAGTTCAAGATCCGCGTCGGCCAACAGAAGCAGAAGAAGGCGAAGTAGCTCGCTGCATGGCTTGTTTCAAGCATGACGGAGGGCAGGTTGCTAACCTGCGGCGGGTTGCCTAACCCGCCTGCCGACCTTTTCACCAGCTCCGAACAGCGCGATTGGCAATCGCGCGCAGGATGGCATCCTGCCACTGGTTTACGGTAGTCTTGCACGGAGCGTCCGCAGATCGCGGATGCCTTCCTTTGCGACATCCGGATCGGAATCCGCTTGCAGCGATTGCAAATATGAGACGCTATCGGCGTCACCGGACATGGCCAGAACGACGCCTAATTGCAGCTTCTCGTCCTTGGTCGCGCCCATCAGCAGCGGGTAAATGGCTTGGCGCACGTTTTGGTCTCGCGCCAGCTCGACCAAGTACGCGGAAGCGACCTTTTGATAACTCTTCAGATTTAGCGTATTCACGAGATAACGCAGCGGGCTAAATTCGCCCGTATCGAGGTTGCCCATCGAGACCTCCGCAAACGCGAGCGAAAGCCGGGCGTTCATCCGGCGCTCGTCCGTGAAGGCGCGATCGATGGCTGTGCGGTCACCTTGGTTCTTGATCCGCCCCAAGCCTTCAGCGGCGGCGGTCCGAATGGCATCGTCGCTGTCCGCGAGGTACTTGAGGAAGATCCCGCGATCGGCCGGATCGCCAATCATCGCGAGCGAAGCCAGAGCGGCGCGCTTCACCTTCGCGTCGCGAGCACGATCGAGCACATCGCGCAGAGCAGGAGCGGCTTCGGAGGTCTTCAGCAGACCGGCGGTTTCGATGGCGGCGATCTGGACCTTGGAATTCAAATCGCGCAGTAAAAAGACCACACCCGGCCCGGCCGAAGGATCGGAGATCTTCTGGAGCGCGATCAGCGATTCGTACATCACCTGATCGTCCTTCGAATGGAGGGCCTCAATGAGTTGCGGCGCCGCCGCCCGCCCGCGCAAAATGCCGAGCGCGCGGCAAGCGTTGGCGCGGCTTTCAAGACTGGCGCCTCCCGTGGCGAGCCGTCCCAAGGCTTCGATCACTTCGGGACGAACTTCCACGTACGCATCCACGATCTGATCGTTGGTGTCGGTGAATTTCGCTTTTACGGAGTTGCCGACGCGCTGAATCGTGCCGCTAATGCCGCCTTTGATGTAGCCCGGTATGTAAGCGTTGACTAATCCATCGGTGGCGCGGATCTGGATTTCAGGATCGTTGTCGCGAGTGGCGCGAACCAGCAGATCGACGGTTTTGGGGCCGCCGATCTGATCCAAGGATTTGACTGCCTCCAGTCGTACGCTCAGGTCGGGATCGGTGACGTAAGCGGCGAGCCTCGGGGCGGCGTCTTCGCCTTGCTTGCCCAGGTCGCGGGCGGTCTTGGCGCGCTGCTTGACATCGGCCTGTGGCTGAGCGAACAGCGGCAGGATTAGAACGAAAGTTAAAATCGGGAACTTCACCGCACGAACTCTACCGTAACACGATTCGGAACAATGCCCGCTTCAAAGCCCATATCGAGCAGCTTTTGGGCGGCCTTCGGCACCACATCGCCGCAATCCACAGTGTAATGGTTCACGTACATTCCTACAAACTTGCCCGCTAACGGGGCTTCCATGTCGCGAGCGAACTGCATGGCATAGTTCAACGCTTCTTCGCGATGGTCCAAGGCGTACTTGATGCTCTCGCTCATCATCCGGCAGCTTTCGGTGGCGATTTCGGGCGAGAGGTCGCGCCGGAGCACGTTCGCGCCTAAAGGTAGCGGAAGATCGTAAGTCTGTTTCCACCACTTCCCCAGGTCCACGATGGTGTGGAATCCGCTGCGGCCGTGCGTGAGCTGGGCTTCATGAATCACCAGACCTGCATCGGCGGCGCCTGCTTTTACAGCGTCCAGGATTTTATCGAACGGAATCACCACGGGCTCGAAATCCGGCTGCATCAGGCGGAGCGTCAAATACGCGGTGGTAAGCTTTCCCGGGATCGCGATGCGTTTGCCTTTCAGCTCTTCGGGCGCGGCGTGTTTCTCCGAAACCACCATGGGGCCATAGCCGTCGCCCACGCTGGATCCGGCGGCCATCAGGCGGTACTTATCGGCGATGTATGGGTAGGCGTGGTAGGAAACGGCGGTTAATTCGTAAGCGCCTTCACGCGCCTTCTGATTGAGCGTTTGGATGTCGTCCAGAAGATGGCGGAACTCCACTAGCGGGGAGCGGATTTTGCGCGTCGCGAGCGCGTAGAACATATAGGCATCGTCGGAGTCCGGGCTATGCGCGCAGACAATTTCCGCAACTTGAGTAGGCATGTGTGGGAGAAAAATAGGACTACAAGCTCTCTATGATAACAAGCGTGTGTCACAGCACGATTTCGCTCGTGTGCTGTAGGACAAGCTTCAGCTTGTCCAGGGCAAGCTGAAGCTTGCCCTACTCGCCGGGAGACGGCGTGAATCGTTATTTAGCGCCGGGAAGAGCGAAATCGAGGCTGCGCTCGCGGTTCAACTGTTTGGAAAAATCCTGGTCCACCAAATCCAGAGAGACGCGGTTGCGCACCCCCTGGGCCGTGATGTAGTTCAGCGTGTCGCCGTCCACCCAGTAGGCGACCGCGGGAAAGATCGTATGGTCCTTCATCGCAATGAGGAAGATAATCGACTGGCTGTCGCCCGCCGCGGCTTGGGGCTGGTTCTGGTCCTGCGGGTATGGAGGAGCAGCCTGGGCAGGCGGAGCGCCGCCATACGGCGGTTGTGGATAGCCGGTGTTATCGTTCCCGAATTTCTGATTGAGAATCACCACCGGCGCGGGCTGCTGCGCCGAATAGCCGTAATCGCCCTCGTAACCCTGCGGAGGCGCGAGCGGAGCATCGTACGGGTAGAAGGAGCCGCCGTAAAAAACCGGGAAGGGCACGATGATTCCACTGTTGTGAAAGGGGTGTCCAACGTTCGGCGGAATGACCGGCCTAAGGCTGCCGGGCGCGGTCGGGGGGAACCCGGGCCGCCGCGTCATCGGAGGTCCGCCGGTGCCGGGATAGATGAGGCGGCCAAAGCCTGCTCCGGCCTGCGACAGTGGAAGTCCGCTCGGATTACCGAATCTTCCAAAACCGGTGGGACTCTGAGCAACCAACCCCGTACCCGCGAGCACGAACGCAAACGCGAGGAGCCGCATGTGTGCTACCTCCTACTTAGAGTGTAGACGGTATTGGGGAGGCGAGCGTGTACGGTGGGTGGAGCGGGCTTTAGCCCGCAACGGAGGCTTTAGCCTCCGGAAGGGCGGCGTTAGCCTCCGCTACGGCGGCTTTAGCCTCTGCTACGGCGGCTTTGGGCTTCGGCGGCGCGGCTCGGCCGGGGCTAAAGCCCCGGTTGCAGGCTTAAGCCCGGCTTAAGCCTGCTCCACCTAAAACCGGTAGAGCATTAGGTAGACAACTACTCCGGTCACGCTTACGTACAGCCAGATCGGGAACGTCCAGCGCGCGATGGTGCGGTGACGGACGAAGTTTCCCTTCAGGCCGCGGCGCAGGGTGACGATCGCCAGCACCGGCACGGCTGCCGCGAGAATTGTGTGTGTGGCGAGAATGGTAAGGTAGACCGCGCGGATGAAGCCGGTCTTTTGGTAATAGACCACGCCCGCGAGCGAATGATAAGTCAAATACGAAATCAGAAACAGGACCGACACGCTGAAGGCGGCCAGCATCACGCGTTTGTGAGCCGCTTTGTTGCCCCGGCGTATGTAGCGATACGCGATCACCAACAGCACCGCCGCCGTGCCGTTCAGCACCGCATTTACGGCGGGAAGCGTATCGACGCTCACGAACGTTCCCGCAAAAGGCTCTTTGCGTCCGCGATCAGCCGCGGGACTTCGTTCGGCTGGGAAGTCTGATAGAAGCCGCGGATTCGCGATTTGCGGTCTACAAGAATAAAGCGCGTGGAATGCTGCAAAGTGCCGTCAATATCGCCAAGCTGAAAAACGTCGCGATCCAGATGCTGGAGCGTTGCAACCGGCCCGGTCAGGAAATGCCAGATGTCCGGCCGCGCCGCGTACCGCACTGCGTAATCCGTGAGCACTTGCGGGGTGTCGTGCTCGGGGTCGATGGTGAAAGAGAGGATCTTCACATCGGCATAGGCGAGCGCGGTCTGAACCTGCCGCATCTGTGAGCTCATGCGCGGGCACGGGCCGGGGCAGCTTGTGAACATGAAGTCCGCCACCCAGATGTGCTTATCGAGGTTTGAGCTATCGAAAGCCGCTCCGGATTGATCGGTGAGCGTGAATTGGGGAACGGTGTTGTAAACCGGCAAGCCGGAATTAGAGTCGCACGCGGCTAGCGCCACGGCGGCGGCACACAGCAGTAGTTTAGAACCGCTTCCCGTCCAGGACCAGCAAGCCATACAACAAAGGAAGATAGACGACGCTCGCGAGCAGGACCTGGCGCGCGCGAAGCGCTGTCCGCTGCGAGGAAACGCGCACGCCCGCCGAGAGCACCAGCGCTCCCAGCACCAGGGCGCCAAAAAGATAAATGTTACCGGCCATCGAGAAGAAGCTGGGGGCGAGGCTGATGGGGATCAGCGCCAGCGAGAACCAGAGAATTCGCCGCGCGGTGGAATCGCCGTCCGGCTCCACTACGGGCAGCATCCGGATTCCGGCTCGGGCATAGTCTTCGCGATACATCCAGGCAATCGCGTAGAAATGCGGGAACTGCCACAGGAATAGGATGGCGTATAAAATCCCCGCCTCAAAATTGAGGCGGCCGCTCGCGGCCGCGTAGCCGATCAAGGGAGGCATCGCTCCGGGGATGGCTCCGATGGTCGTCGAGATGGGGGAAACGCGCTTGAGCGGCGTGTACACGAACAAATAACTCGCCAACGTGAACAGGCCGAGCAAGCCGGTCAGTACATTCACTCCCCAGCACAGCTCGACGAAACCGATAACCGAAAGCGCGATCCCGAATACGAAGGCCTGCTTTGAGGTCAATCGACCCGAAGGAATCGGCCGCGCTTTGGTTCGGCGCATTTTACCGTCCGGCTCGCTTTCATACCATTGATTCAGCGCCGCGGTGCCGCCGGCAATCAGCCCAGTGCCGAGCAGGGTTTGCAGCAACTGGAGCCAAGTCCACCCGGGCGCCAAATGCGCGCCGAAGAGGAACCCGATCGCGGTGCTCATCAGGATAAATGCCGTGATGCGGGGCTTCGTGAGTTCGAAGTAGCTGCCGGCGCTTCTCATGAAGCCACCGCCGCGGTCTCGGTGCTCCGCTCCTGGGAACGCGGCACGGCGACATTGCGCCAGACCTGAATCGCGAGCACCACGCTCGAAGCCAGCGTAAGCGCTCCGGTGGCGACATGCGCAATCGTGAAAATCAGCATCGGCGCCGGCTTTTCAGCCGCGCCCAGGCGCGCGTAATAAGTTAGGACGCCGAGTAATACCTGGATCAGAGTAACGGTGAGCAGCGTCTTTGCCGCTCTCCGCAGGATAGCGTGATTCGGAAATTGATGTAGCACGAAAGCGGCGAGAATCAAAATCACAAGCGATACGATCATCGCGCCGATAATGTGCGGCAACACTCCGATCGCGCCGTGCCGGAAGGCTGCGCCCAGCGCGATCTGGAGCAGAATCAGAGTTGGAGCGAAGAGAGAAAAGCTGCGCAAACTCGGCCAGCCGTAGTCTTCGACTATTTGCGGGCCGGCATGCCACGCTCGCGAGGTAAAGATGGCAATCGCCACCGTCGTTGAAAAGAAAAGTTGTGCGAGGCAGGCGTGCGAAACGCTAACGGCGGGAGGCAAAAGCAGCAGGACCGTCAACCCGCCCAAGACTCCTTGAACGATCACCGCCGCGACAGCGATCCAGCCCAGCCGTCGCATCCAGCGTCGCGGCTCGGCAATGGCAAGCCAGATTGCAAGGCCGACGGTCAGCATGCCTACGAATGTCGCGACCATGCGATGGCCGTGTTCCCATTTGACGCCGCCGACCATCGGCGGCATAACTTGCCCATAAGAAAGCGGCCAATCCGGGACCGACAAGCCGGCCTGATGGCTGGTTACGGACGCGCCCGCAACCACTAAGAACAGAGTGCTTATCGCCAGTACCAGGGCGTAGCGGTGCAGCGAGGACGTTTGCATATTAAAACCGGACGGAGAGGAGTTCCTTCCATATTGTAACGCTTCTTGTCTGAATAGAAAAATTGCCGCAGTCACCGGCAGTGTACGGCACGGCATTTGCACTTGTTTTCTTCAAGGAGAGAAGTTGCAAGTATGCTGCGAGCGACATCACCTCAAATCAATAACCCTTTGGAAGCCGCGAACCTGAAGGCTTTGTGCGAACTCACAGGACCGTGCATCACTGTTCTTTTGCCGAACTACCGTCCCGGCGCGGCATCCGCTCCGGAAGCCGTATCTTTGAAACAACTGATCAGGACGGCTGCTGAATTACCCGCAATAAGGAGGATGGGCCAGGAGGCGGCAGCGTTGCTGACTCCATTGAGCGACTTGGCGGCGGCGGAAGAATTGGAGTCGGGAGGCGTGGGTTTTGCGCTATTTAGCGCGCCAGGTTTCACCGCCGGATTCCGGAACGGCTTGCAGGCGGGATCGAAGCTGAGCGTCGGCAAACATGCATTTGTCCGTCCGCTGCTGGCGGAGGCGTATGCGCCGAGCGATGTGTTTGCGCTCGGAGTCAGCCGCAAGCATCTACGATTGTTCCGCTGCCGCCACTCGATGGCCGAGGAATTAGAGCTGCCGGCCGGAGTTCCTCGGAACATAACGGAAGCCGTCGATTCCGATCAGCCCGATCACGATTTGGCCAACCGGTCGGCTTCGGGCACATCGACAGGTTCGGCGTTTGCGGTGCGCTTTGGAACGGGATCGGATCGCGAGGCTGCGCCCGAATATCTTCATCATTTCTTTGCCTTGATCGACCGCGGTCTCCATCCGCTGGTGAAGAATGCTCCGGTCTTTCCTATGGGCGTGGCGGAAGAAATAGCCGCTTTCCGAAAAGCCGCGCGGCATTTAAATCTGCTGGAAGACTATGCCGCCGGAAGTGCGGAAATGTTTACCGCGGAAGAGACCGCTCGCAAGGCGCGGGAGGCGGCGCTTGCGGAATATCGCCGGCGCGGCGAAGCCGTGATGGCCGAGTTCCGCGAAATGCCGGACCGCGGCCGCACATCTTCGATGCTTTCACAGGTCCTGACAGCAGCCGAACAGGGCAGAATCCATCAGGTGATTCTCGCCGAGGAGGCGGAAATCCCCGCCGCGCACCGCAAGCAGCTGATCGAGGGAGAAGACGTGCTGAACGCCATCGCGGTGGAGACGATCCGAAATGGCGGAGATGTCTTTACTTTGCCGGCGCAGGCAATGGACGACGTGACGCCCGTCGCCGCGATTTTAAGGTATTGAGGCCACGCCGCTAATGTGTCATCGCGTAGACCACATAGTTCACGCCCGTCCGGATTCCGAGCGCGGAATACTTCTCCGGATAGCCGGGATCGTCGGCCCACTCCCAGGAATCGCCCGTATCGTGATTGAAGAGCACTGTTAACTGAATGCGGCCTTTATTGTCGTAGATGGCGCGCCAGTGCGGGTCGGCGCCGCCGTTTAAATAAGGCAGACCGCCGATGCTCCAAGCGCCTGAGACCTGATACCGTTTTTCGAGATCGAACACGGTATGGAAGATCGCGTCCTTGTCCTCGATCTCTACAATGGGACGGCCGGGGAAGAGCCGCTGCATGTTGCGCTGGAAATAGGCCCAATCGCTTTCGCCCCAGAAATCGTCTCCGAGGATGAATCCGCCGCGCTCCAGGTAATCGCGTACGCGCGCGTATTGTTCATCGGTGAAATTCCACTGATCCGGACCCGCGCAGTATAAGAAGGGCCAGTTGAAAACGTCGTCTTCATCGAAGGGATTCACGGCCTGCTCCACGGAGCGGACGTTTACCCGGGAAAGCCTGCGAAGGGCGAGCGTGAAGTGGCGGTCGGAACGCGGGTAGTCGTTGGTCCAGGCGCTCCGGCCCTGCTTCCAATCGAATCGCCAGAGGCGGCCGAAAATCCCCCAGTTGCCTTGCGGATACATCATGCGCGCAAAAACGAACTCCGTTTTCTCCTGGTAGTCGTTGGGCAGGGGGAAATCGGTGTACTCTTGGCCGGGATATTCGCGGAAAGGTTTTTGGAACGCGTACAATCCGCCGACGGCGCCGACCGCGGTTAGGATGCCGGCCATCCGTTTTACACGCCACGATTTCACACGTTCAGGCTAACATCCAGCCCCACATAATTCTCCGCCAGCGATTGCATTGCCGCGCGGGAGCCGGTGAGATAGTCGAGCTCGGCGAGCTGACGCCGCCGGTCGAAGGCGTTGTCGCCGGGGAAGAGGTGAAGCAGCGACGTCATCCACCAGGAGAACCGCTGTACTTTCCACGCGTGGCGGAGGCAAATGGCGGAGTATTTCGCGAGCAGGTCGCGGCGACCGGTTCGGTAAAAATCGCAAAGTCCGCGCGCGAGCACGTGCACATCCGCCGCCGCGAGATTCAGTCCTTTTGCCCCGGTGGGGGGAACAATATGGGCAGCGTCGCCGGCCAGGAACAGGCTTCCATATTGCATCGGCTCGATTACGAAGCTGCGCATCGGCGTGATGCCCTTCTGCAGGATCGGGCCTTCCGTCAATTCGCGAGCGCCCTTCGCGGCGAGCCGCGAATGTAACTCTTCCCAAATACGAGTGTCAGGCCAGGTGGCGATATCTTCATCGGGAGCGCATTGGAGATATAGGCGCGAGAGGTCGTGCGAGCGCATGCTCGATAAAGCGAAGCCGCGATCGGTGTGCGCGTAAGTTACTTCTTCCGAAGAGGGCGGAGCGGCAGCCAGAATTCCCAACCATGCGAACGGGTAAACGCGCTCGAATGCGGTGAGTTCGCCGGGCGGAACGGCCGCGCGAGCGATGCCATGGAACCCGTCGCAGCCGGCGAGAAAATCGCACGCGAGCTCGTGCTCCGCGCCGTCTTTTTTATATCGCACCGCCGGTGAGGCTGAATCGAGGCCGTCGATTCGCAGCGCCTCGGCTTCGAAAAGGATCTGACCGCCCGCGGCGAGGCGCGCAGCGACGAGATCTTTAATCACCTCCTGCTGCGCGTAAACTGTGATGGTCCGGCCGATCAGTTCTTCGAAATCGATCCGGTAGCTGCGCCCGGAAAACCGCAGGCCGATTCCGCGGTGCTCCATCCCTTCGCGCTTGAGCCGCTCGCCGACACCGGCGTTGATCATCAGCTCGACCGTGCCTTGTTCGAGAACCCCCGCGCGAATCCGTTCTTCGATGTACTTGCGAGTATGCACTTCGAGGACGACAGATTCGATGCCTTCGAGGTGCAGGAGATGCGATAGCAGCAGGCCGGCTGGTCCTGCGCCGATAATGCCGACTTGAGTGCGCATGGCTAATGCGCGGGCAGTTCCGTCATAGGTTTAATTTTCTCCAACAATGGGGATCAAGGCTTCCCGATCGCGCACAGAGGATCGCCTACCACGATGTTCTGCCAGCTCAAACGCGGGATCGACAAATAGTAGCTCTCGGCGAGATTGCGTCCATGATAATACGCGGGCAGCAAAATGTCCGGGCGCGGCGTCATTCCAAGGTAGGGCTCATAGACGTGGCCGGAGGCGCCCGTTGCGCCTTCCTGAATATAATCGGCCGTCAGCGACTGCGGACTGCCGAAGAAAAATCGCTCCTTCGACTTCCAGTCGCTCAGCGACCAGTCCGCCGGCGGGCGCTGGAAAGTGCGGGCGTTGGTGGAGACGAACTCGGTCATGATCGCGCCCGGAAGCCAGCGGAAGCCCAGAAAACGATTGCGCCGGTGTTGGTCGTTCGATCCCCAGCTCGCATATCCGATCACGTCCGTTTGATTGTAGATCACCTTCGGCGAGTTATCGAACACAATGCGATCGGAGGGCAGCAAAAGCGATGCTTTCCTCAGCCAGGCATTTCCGGGTGAATTGGTTTCGTCGCTCAAATCGATTACGAATTTCCCGCGGTTCGCCGCGCGCAGCGAGTCGTCGATCATCCGCTTCACGGTTTCCACATCGTAGGCCGCCAGGCGCGTGACCAGGTAGAGCGGAAAGGTGGGATGCGTGAACGGTCCCGCCCGGCCGAAATAAGGATTCTCAAGCGAACCGTCTACTGGATGCGGTTTGTTGTGGGCCAAATCGAAGTAGAGCGCGGCAAGCTCGCTGTCGACCGAGGCCTGGCTGCCGCCGATGCCCGAACTGCCCTCAATCCGCAGCGGGACGCCGCTGGTGGTCACGATGTAGAGAATGCTATTGACAAGATTGCCGTCCTTTAAGCAGTGGGAAATCGGTCCCGCGATGTCGCGGTCGTACGTTGCGCGGTCGACATCCTGCTCGACGCTGGCGCGGAGATGGCAGGCGTTTCGGGGCGGAATATTGCGCCGGCGAAGGTAATATTCGGCGATCTCGCGCGATGGGGGCGAGGCGTCATTCACTACCACAAGGACGCTGGCCGGCCCCTGCGCGAAGGCGTTTGGCGCTACACACGCGGCAAGAACGGCAAGCAGGCAACAAGCGGGCAGAGTTGAAGGCGTACCGTGGGCAGCGGCGTCCATCTCGCGCAAGTCTAACAAACCCGTCGTGCCCCGCCCAGCAAAGTTACGATAAGAATAGATGCACGATCATTCACACGATCATCCCGGAACCGGAAAGGTGCTGGTTGTGTCCTTGATCCTGACGGTCGCCTTCGTGGTTGGGGAAGTCTTTGCCGGTCTCCATTCCCATAGTTTGGCGCTGCTTTCGGACGCTGGACATAACCTCACGGACGCCGCCGGTTTGGTGCTGGCCGGCATCGCATACGTTATGCAATCCCGTCCTGGGACTCATACGAAAACATTCGGCTATCACCGCACCGGCGTGCTAGCCGCATTCGCGAACGCTTTATTGCTCGTCGGCATCGCTGCGGTCCTGTTCTATGAGAGCATCCAGCGCCTATTGAATCCGCAGCCGGTTGTCGAAAGCGTAATGCTGTGGGTAGCGGCGATTGGCCTTGTGTTGAACGTCGCGATCGCCTGGGGATTGGATAGCGGACGCTCGGATCTAAACCTGCGCGCGGCCTGGATTCACATGCTCGGCGACGCCGCGAGCTGCGTCGCGATTATCGTGGGCGCGGTGATCATCAGATACACTGGCTGGCTCGCGATGGACCCGCTACTGTCGATGCTGATCGCCGCGGTGATCGTCTGGACCGCGTGGGATATTTTGAAGGACTCGCTGAACATACTGCTGGAGGGCTTGCCGAAGGGGCTTACGCTCGCCGAGGTCACGCAGTCCATCCAGCAGCTTTCCGGCGTTCTCGACGTCCACGATCTCCATATCTGGAGCCTTGGATCGCAATCGCATGCACTGAGCTGCCATGTATTAATCGAAAACATGCCTCCCTCCGAGAGCGATTCGATTCTTCGGGATATTAACCGGCTGCTGGGGGGCCGCTTCCATATCCACCACACGACCATTCAATTCGAGCACATGCGCTGCGCCCTGGCGGATGTCTCCTGCACCGTCACGAAGCGCTGATGCGATTCCTTCTGTTAATGCTGGCGCTTCCGGCGCTTGCGCAGGATGTCGTTAAGACAAATCCCGCGGATTACAAGGTCGAGCTGGAGAACCAGTGGGTGCGGGTCTTGCGTGTGAAGCACGCGCCGCACGCGAAGACGGCGATGCATGAACATCCCGCCAGCGTTGCCGTTTTTTTAACCGACGTGCATGAGCGAGTTACCGGCGCGGATGGACAGGTGCGCGAAGTAAATGGCAAAGCGGGCGAAGTGATTTATAACGACGCTGCCCGGCACGAGGAAGAAAACGTTTCCGATCAACCGCTGGAAGCGATCCTGGTGGAGCTAAAGCCCGGCGCTCCGAAATCCGAGCGGGTTGCATTGGACCCCGTCAAGCTGGATCCCGAGCATCATCTGGTCCCGCTCGAAAACGATCGAGTCCGCGTGCTGCGGACCATTCTGGAGCCGCACCTGAAAAGCCCTATGCACGAGCATCCGCATTACGTCGTCGTCTATCTCACCGAGTTACACACCACGATGCTTCTGGGCGATGGAACAGTGGTGGATAACCCCCGCCGTCCCGGCGAGGTCGCCTGGCGCGACTACTTGGAGCATCAGACAGAGAATATCGGCGACAAACAAGCGGTGGAGATTCAAATCGAGCTGAAGTGAACTCCCGCGGCATGGAGTGCGTGCGCGAGGATCCTTTTCGCTGACCATCGTTATATGCTGATGAGCATGCGTTATCTCTGGCTCGGCGCCTTACTGTTGACGAGTCCGGCGCGATTCGCGATTGCTCAGACATCGTCCGGCCCGATCACATTCGAACGGATTCAGAACTCGAATCGCGAGCCGCAGAATTGGCTGACCTATTCGGGAAACAACATGGGGCAGCGATACAGCCCGCTCGCGCAGGTCACGCCGCAGAACGTCAAGAATCTGGAGATGGCCTGGCTGTGGCAGGCGCGCTCGGTCGAAAAATTCGAGGCGACGTCAATCGTGCTGGATGGCATCCTCTACACTATTCAGGCGCCGAATGACGTTGTGGCGCTCGACGCTGTCACGGGCCGGCTGCGGTGGACCTACTTGTATCGAAACCTGCCGGAGGCGCGCAACTGCTGCGGAAGTGTGAACCGAGGCCTGGCCATCCTGGGCGAGACGTTGTTTATGGGAACCCTGGACGCGCACCTGATCGCGCTCGACGCAAAGACCGGAGCGTTGGTGTGGAAGACCAAGGTCGCCGAAGCCAAGGAGCGCTATGCGATAACGCACGCTCCACTTGTGGTTAAGGACAAGGTGATCGTGGGTACGGCCGGCGGGGATGCGGGCGCGCCGGGAGTCATCGCGGCGTTCGAGGCGAAGACCGGCCAGGAGGTGTGGCGCTTCCACACGATCCCGCAACCCGGTGAGCCCGGGAACGAAACCTGGAGCGGCGATTCATGGAAGCGCGGCGGCGCGGCCGTGTGGAACACCGGCGCATACGATCCTGAATCGAACCTCACGTATTGGGGCACCGGGAACCCATCGCCGGACTGGGATGGACGGCAGAGGCTCGGCGACAATCTGTACAGCGATTGCGTAGTCGCGCTGGACGCGGATACCGGGCAACTGAAATGGCATTACCAGTTCACCCCGCACGACGAAATGGACTACGATGCGACCCAAGTGCCGGTGCTCGCGGAAATGAACTGGCCCGATAGATCCGGACAAAGCCGGCCTCGCAAAGTAATGCTGTGGGCCAACCGCAATGGGCTAATGTACGTGCTGGATCGAACAACCGGGCAGTTCCTGATGGGCAAGCCGTTCGTGAAGGTGAACTGGATGGACGGCTTCGATGAAATTGGCCGGCCGAGGCGCGTGCCCGGCATGGCGCCTTCGAAGGAAGGAACGTTGATCATGCCGACAGTGAACGGCGGGACAAATTGGTATCCGCCGTCGTACAGTCCTCGCACGGAGCTATTCTATATTCCTGGCTGGGAGAACACCGGTAGCATCGCAGTGGAAGGCGAACGGCCGCGGACCGTCGGCAACTTGCCGCCGGGCGCGCCCAATTTGGTGCT
Organism: Bryobacterales bacterium; assembly: GCA_019261985.1. Classification (GTDB taxonomy): domain Bacteria; phylum Acidobacteriota; class Terriglobia; order Bryobacterales; family Bryobacteraceae; genus Palsa-187. Next base: position 127,625 of record JAFAQY010000109.1, read on the forward strand.
GAACGACAGGCCCGAAGAGCAGGGCTATGGCTTCGTCCGCGCGTTCGACATGAAAACCGGCGACAAAAAGTGGGAATTCAAGATGGGCGACGTGACTTACGCGGGAGTACTGAGCACAGCCTCGGACTTGGTGTTTAGCGGCGGCCGCGAGGGATATTTTTATGCGTTGAACGCTCGCACGGGTGAGTTGCTTTGGCGGACTGCGCTGGGCGGCCAAGTCAATAGCGGCCCCATGAGTTACATGGTCGACGGGAAACAGTACATCGCCGTAGCCGCCGGAAGCTCATTATTCGCGTTTAGGCTCAAGGAGTAGATCGCGCCTCCGAGCCGCATTACGTCTAATAGCTTGGACTTCACCCAACGGACGCGTTTTCCATCAACTTGACCGCGCGCGTCGCAACTTAACAGACTGCTTTATCCGGGATATGTGCGCTCCGCGCCAAGCTTGACCGCCTCCTAATGTCCTCCAACCGTCAGCGCTTGGTTCGTTGAACGCCGAACTCCTGACGTGCTCAACCCCAAGGGCTATTTTTTGGTTGACTCTGGTATTAGGATGATGTAGTCTTGCCTTGCTAATAACGGGAGAGCGGGCCTAACGGGTCTTCTTAAGTAGCGGGCATATCTTCAGTCGCGGACTTCTCACGTCTTTTCCCGGAGGTCCCGAATGCGCTCCCTCGCTGTTGTAGTGTGCTTGGTTCTGGGTGAAGCGGTCGTTTTTGCTCAGAGCGATCGCGGCACGATCACTGGAACGATATCGGATCCGGCTGGCGCCGTCGTGACGGGCGCTGCCATCGAAGCCCGAAACGTCGCGACCGGTGCGGTTTATCCGGTCGCTAGCTCGACAACTGGCAATTACACCATTGCCCAACTGCCTGCCGGCAACTACGAACTGACCGTCACCGTGACGGGGTTCAAGAAATTCGTCCGCCAGAATCTGGTGGTGGAGGTGGCGGGTACGCTGCGCGTCGACGCGCTGCTTGAAGTCGGCACCAGTTCCGAAAGCGTCACCATCACCGAAGCCGCGCCACTGCTCAAGACGGAAGGCGGAGAGGTGAGCCACAACATCAGCACCAGCACTCTGGACGACCTCCCGATCCTCACCTTGAGCGGCGCGGCGCCGATAGGATCGGCCAACACACTGGGCAACGTCCGGAATCCGCTGTCAATGATCCAACTGCTGCCAGGTGCGCGTCAGTCTAGTGATACGGATTCCGCCGGGGTCCTGCGCGTCAACGGCATGCCGTCCAACTCGCAAACCATCAACATTGAGGGCCAGAACGCGACCAACGGCTACAACAAGGGGTCCAACCAGATTATTCAGGCGGGCGTGGACGCAATCGAGGAGGTGGCCGTCCAGACCAGTAATTTCTCGGCCGAGTATGGCCAGGCCGGAGGCGGCTACTTCAACTACACCATGAAATCCGGCACCAACCAGCTTCACGGGAGTGCGTACGACTATTTTGTGAACGAGGCATTGAGCGCCGGCTTGCCCTTCACCGACGCCGGCAGCAGGAACCCTTCCAAGGAGGGCCAGCACATTCGAAACCCTCTGCGGCAGAACGATTACGGGTTTACTCTTGGCGGGCCGATTACGATCCCCAAAATCTACCGCGGTCACGACCGGACCTTTTTCTTCTTCAGCTTTGAGCAGTTTCGTCAAAGCGTATACAGCAACACTACGATTGGGATCGTTCCCAGTGACGCCTATCGCAGGGGCGATTTCAGTGCAGCCCTGAATGCCAACAACTGCAACACTGTTCCGGCCTCAGGGGCGAGGGTTTGCCTCAATCAGGTGTTCGATCCCAACACCAATCACATAGTGAATGGTGTCTTGGAGCGCGATCCCTTTCAGAACAACACTATTCCGCTCAGCCGCCTAGATCCTACGGCGGCGATCGTTCAGAACATGATTCCTGAGCCGAACACGGCCGGGTTATTCAACTACACCGCCCCGCCGTACTTGAATTTCCGGCACTCGACGATCCCTTCCATCAAGATCGATCACAACATTAGTAGCAAAATGAAACTGTCTGGATACTGGTCCTTGAATCACCAATTCTCGCCCCAGACCAACGGATTTCCACAACCGTACACAGCCCTTCAGCAGCAGAACTCCACGGCGAACACGGTACGGCTGAACCTGGACACTACACTGACTCCCACCCTGTTGTTGCATATCGGCGCCGGCTATTTGGAGCTCTCCAATCCCTCAGACGCCCCGCATTATGTCCAAAAGGAACTGTTTCCCCAAGGGGTTCCCTTCACAGCGGGAACCTACTTCCCCTATCTGGCGGGCATGGTTAGCACCAATGGGGGTGGGTGGAACGGCGGAGGCGGATGGCCAGTAACCAACACGGGCGTGGCCTTTACCCTCTCACCCGAGACCCATGATTATAAGCCTACCTTCAATACCAGTTTGACCTGGGTCAAGGGTAACCATACCTACAAGCTCGGCGCAACTGCGATGTTTGAGGGGACGCAAGGCCTGAACAGCAGCCGCGCCCAAGGAGAATTTACATTCGCGCAACAGCAGACCGCCGATCCCTCCCAAAACGGCCAGCCTTTTGCGAATTTCGCGAGCAGCGGATTCGGCTATGCCAGCTTCTTTCTGGGTGTGCCCACCACCATAGCAACTGCTGCGCCCGCAGATGAGCGACTGGGAGACCATACCTATGGAATCTTCGCCCAGGACGACTGGAAAATCACCCGCAAACTGACCTTCAACTACGGCCTTCGCTGGGATTACGGCATCGCCTGGAAGGAACAATATGGCCGCCAGCAAAGCGCGGCCTTTAACCTTCCCAACCCGCTGATCGGGGGGCGGATTGGCACGGTGGAATACGAAGCCACATGCAAGTGTAGCTTTACTCAGGCTTACCCATATTCCTTTGGACCACACCTGGGAATGGCCTACCAGATCACGCCGAAGACAGTGTTCCGCGCGGGGTTCGCGATCTCCTATGGAGCGGAGGTGGAGGGCGGGGTCGTGGGCAGCTCTGGTGATTTTTACAGCATACCCGCGTCCGCCTATGGCTTTGCCGCGGGCGCACCGGGAGAGCGCCTGGCGGATGGGGACCCCGAGGGGCCTGGTAACCGGTTCGGCAATCCGGTGGTCCACTGGCCGGACTTCACACCTCATTACCCCGTTCCAGCCGCGCCGGGTGTCATCCCGCCGTCCTCCCCTTTCATTTCGATCGCGAAGAACACTGGCCGGCTACCACGGATTTTCCAGTGGAGCGTTGGCTTTCAGCGCGAGATTACGCGCAACCTAGTGGTCGATGCCGCCTACGTCGGCAATCGCGGCGCCTGGTGGGAAGGGCCGCTGTTGGCCGGCTTGAATTACAACGCGCTCACGCCGCAGCAGTTGTTGGCGTACGGGCTCGACGTGCGAAACGCGGCGGATACCACGCTCCTCAATACGCCAATCAACTCGCCGAGTGTGATTCAACGTTTTCCAAACCTGGCCAATCCCAATAGCGTCTACCCCGGATTTCCAGCCTCTCAACCCCTTATTCAGACTTTCAGGCCCTATCCCCAGTGGAACGGGATCCCGCCTTTCCTGGGTCCTCCGGATGGGAATACCTGGTACGACTCCCTTCAGATCAAGGCAACCCAGCGATTGCAGCACGGCTTGAGCATGCAGGTGGCCTACACATGGGAGAAAGAGCTCACCAACGGCACCAACTCCGACTTTTCCTACGTGGTGCCTTCGCCCCCGCTCATCAATGACGTATTCAACAAAGCGATCGATAAGCAGATTTCCAGCTACAGCATTCCGCAACTGTTGATCATTGCGTTCAATTATCAGACGCCTAGATTCACCGCTAGTTCGGCCGGGATGAAGGCGCTGTCGTGGGTGGCACGCGATTGGACGCTCGGTGGAATTTTACGTTATCAGAGCGGTCAAATCCTGCAAAGCCCGTTCTCCGCCAACAACCTGCTCTCGAACATGGCTCGCGGGCCGGCGAACAACCCTGCGCTGTGGGGCGGCGGCTACACGTTCTTGAACCGCGTGCCCGGGCAGCCTCTTTTTCTGTTCAATCCAAACGGGCACTTCGACCCGACTCAGCAACTGGCTCTGAATCCGAACGCATGGGTGGAACCGGCGTATGGTACGTTCGGGGCATCGGCTCCGTACTTTAACGATTTTCGCTGGCGGCGGCAGCCCGCCGAGAGCATGAGCTTCGGGCGTGTTTTCCCAATCGGAAAAGAGGGCCGGTACAGGCTACAGATCCGAGCGGAGTTCCAGAACATTTTCAACCGCTTGTTCTATTCCACTCCGCTCAATGGCTCGCCTTTTGGAGGGACCTATGTGAGCGTCAGTACGCCTACTCTCCACGGCAACCCCGGAGGCACATTGTCGCAGGGCTTCGGTTTTGTGAATTCGTTGAACGGCGTGGGGGCCCAGCCCCGAGGCGGCCAGCTCGTCGCGCGTTTCCAATTCTGATAATGGAGCCGGCCGGACTGACCGCGAACACTTAACGTCGACTGTGGCTACAATTACGGCTTCTTGGCGCGCGCGTTCTTTAGCAGCGCACGAATCTCGGCAGCGTTGGCGGCTGTAGCTCCACGCTGCGAAACGCCTCGACCGCCGGGTCCACCAGAAGGTGCAACGGTGGCGCCCGCAGGTTGGGTCCCGCCCGCCACCGGTTTCGCGGGAACGGCGGGGTTGCCAGTCGCGCCATTGACCAGGTCGATCGGTTTGTGGCCGTTGCTATCGGCGATCTCACTGTCGGCCCCTTTCTCAAGCAGATAGCGAACGAGGTCCGCCCTGCCCGCCTGCGCGGCGATGTGAAGAGCCGTCATACCCTCGTTCGTTGCGGGCGTCCGCGCGATGCGCATGGAATAGGTTTTCGTGCCTTTTACTTGAGCATTCACGTCCGCGCCGTGTTTAACAAGCAGATCCAACAGCGCGATATTCGGCTCGGCGCTCGCTGCTCCGGGTCCTCCACGCTGGCCGCCCACGGCACCCGCCGCAACCAGGAAAGATGTGAGTCCCATCGCTTTGATGTTGGGCGAAGCGCCCTTGGCCAGAAGCAGTTGAACGATTTCTATATCATTAGCAAGGACCGCCCGCAGCAAAGGCGTGCATCCGGTATCCTGCAGGGGATCGCTGAAACGTCCGGTGTAGCCTCCCCGGGTGGGGCGATGCATTCGGAGTTCGGGGTTGACATCGACATTCGCGGCCAAAAGAGCCCGGATGATGTCCATGGCGGAAGAGCGCGCGGAATGACTCGCATCGACCGGAACTTTCAGGCCGCCGCCGCTGCTGCCGCCCACCTTTCTATCTACGGCGATAAAGAGCGCCGTGCGTCCGTACCAATCCCACACGCCGGGATTTGCTCCACGATCGAGCAGCAGTTTGGCAATGTCATTGTTATCGTTATCGAGGGCGATCATCAGCGGGGTTACGCCTTCCGGCGTCGGCGCGTTCGGATCGGCTCCGGCAGCGATCAGCGCCTCGACGCAGTCATAGCAGCCGTCGCGTGCAGCGTACAGTAAGGCTGTCAATCCGCCGAAGGGATGGTACTGCACGCGAGGCTCCTCCGAGATGTGGCTTGGCCAGTCGTAGGACAGCGCCCGAGCCTTGACGTCGGCGCCTTTGGAAAGAAGTAACTTGACCATCTCTCCCGGATTTTTTTTGGCCGCAGCGGCGTACATCAACGGCGTTTGGCGATGTTCCTTTTCAACCGTGTTGACGTTGGCGCCGGCGTTTACCAACATTCGGACGACGGACAGCTCCCCGCTCTTGATCGCCAGCATCAACGCGGTTTCACCATCCAGATTGGCGCCCTCGGGTCCGGCGCCGGCATCGAGCAGCGTTTTCACCATGCGGGCGTCGGCGACCTTGACAGCTTCGGCGAGGGGCGTGTCTCCAAACTCATTGGTGACGTCGGCTTTCGCCTTGTTCGCGATCAGCGCGTCGAGCAATTCATAGTCGACGCGGTAAACGGCCCAGTGGATAGGGCGGGTGCCGTCGGGTTGCGCTTCATTCACATCCGCGCCTGCTCGAATCACCGCAAGCGCCGACTTACGGTCGCCCTTTTGGATCAGACTGGCGAGCGAACCTTGCCCTGTTTGAGCAGGAGCCACCTCGGCGGCAATTAGCAAGCAGAAAGCCGCAATAATGGAGCGTTTCAATCTTTTCTTTCTATACAACACTTGTTCTATACAACACTGGGGTCCAGCTTGTTATGGTGAGCGAACATACCTTTGGCCGCGTCGTACAGGAATTTGTATGGATCTTTCCAGGTTCGAGCCAGACCCTTTAGAACGCCGGCCTCCAACATGTCTTTGGGACTGTCTCCTTTAAGAGTTTGTTTCCAGATGCGGCTCCGAACCTCTTCCATCATGTCTCGCTCCGCCTTGAATTGCGTCCCGGTCATCACGGGACCGGCGGCGGGCACGATGCGGGTCTGCTCATTGCTGATCCGGAGGATGCTGTCCATGGCCTCCATGCGGCCGCCGATCCATGCTCCCGTGAACCAATCCAGAGCCGGGTCGCGTAGCGGAGAGGCGACGTCTCCCACAGCCAGAACATTTGAATTTTTGAAGAAGACGTATATGTCGCCGTCGGTGTGGGCCAGAGGCAGGTGGCCGTAGTCGATCTGTTCCGTACCGGCCTTCAGTGAGCCTGTGGTATGAAAGGTTTCGGTGGGCTGGGCGGCTTTTGAGCGAGCCTTCTCGTAGCGATCTTGGTCCGGAATCCAATAGTCAGTCGACATCCACTGCCGGGTATGCTCGTGCGCGATGATTTTTGCTCCTGCCGTCCCGAAGACTTCGTTGTTACCGGTCTGATCAAGGTGGTAATGAGTGTTGAAAAGATTCTGGACCTTATAGCTCAGGGTCAAGTTCTGGAGCCCTGCTTTCGGAGCGCCGCTATCGACCAGCACAACCCCTGCGTCGGTCGAAAAAAGGACCACGTTGCTGCCGGCTCCATCCACCACCACGGAGAGACTGTCATTCAAACGGCGGATCTCGGGGGCTTGCTGTGCATTCAGGCTTCGGGATACCCAAGTGCCAAGCGCGCCCGCGATACCAGTCTTAAGAAAGTCTCTGCGATACACTCACCGGCTCCTACACTTCAGCAATCGTACCCGTGCTGTCACCGAACTTATCGCGCTCTACTCCGACCTTCTGGAGCAGCGTCAAGTGGAGATTCGCGATCGGCGTTTTCTCCGGCAGCACGATATGCTGGCCGCCGACCTTCATCTTTCCATTGCCGCCACCGACCAGGATGTTCGGCTCTGGATAGTTGTTGTGCAGATCGCTATTGCTCATGTTCGACCCGTACATAAAAATTGAGTGATCGAGCAGGGTCCCTTGCCCATCCGGCGTCGCCGCCATCTTGGCCAGAAATTCCGCGAACTTCTCCACGTGCCAGGTCTGGATTTTTGCCAGCTTGTTGAGTCTCTCTAGGTCGTTGGCGTGGTGCGACATGGGGTGGAAAGCATCCGGGATTCCAATGTGGTTGTAAGTGCGGTTGGTGCCCTCAGCAGCCATGACGAAGGCCACCATCCGGGTGATGTCGGCTTGATACGCGAGCGCGATCAGGTCAAACATCAACTTCACCTGCTCGGCGAAATTTTCCAGTTCACCCAGCGGAGCATCGGGAATTTTAAGCGCCGAAAGATCTTTTGACGACGCTACCTGCGCGCGCCGCTCGATTTCGCGAACACTTTCAAGATACCCGTCGAGAACCGCGCGATCGCCATTTCCGAGCCGGCGCTGGAGATCTTTGC
>JAFAQY010000101.1 GCA_019261985.1 Bryobacterales bacterium
TTTCTCGGCGCGCAGGCGCACAACTTGAAGGGAATCGATGTTGCAATCCCGCTGAACCTTATGGTCGCGATTACGGGAGTCTCGGGTTCCGGGAAATCGACGCTCGTGCACGATGTCATTTATCAATCGTTGCAGAAGCGCATGGACAGGCAGATGACTTTGGATGCGCCAGCCGAGGAGTGGGGCGCGGCGCCGGAGAAGCAGACGTGCCGCAAGGTGGATAATGCGGGATTGCTCACCCAGGTTGTGCTCGTAGATCAATCGCCGATCGGCCGCACGCCGCGCTCTAACCCGGTGACGTATATCAAAGCATTCGACTTGATCCGCGAGTTGTTCGCGTCCACGCCCGAAGCCGACGGCCGCGGCTACAGCGCGGGTCACTTTTCGTTCAACATCCCAGGGGGCCGATGCGAAACGTGCCAGGGCGACGGCACCGTGACTGTGGAGATGCAGTTCCTCGCGGATGTCGAGTTAATCTGCGACGATTGCAAAGGCACCCGCTATAAGCCCGGCATCTTGGAGGTTCTCTACAAGGGCCTGAATATCCATGAAGCGCTGCAATTGACGGTGAAGGAGTCGCTTTCGTTCTTCTCCTCGACTCCACGCCTTGTCGATCGTTTGCGGGTGCTGAACGATGTCGGGCTCGGATACTTGCGCCTGGGCCAATCGGCGACCACACTCTCTGGCGGCGAGGCGCAACGCGTGAAATTGGCCGCGCACCTGGCGCAGGCGACGAGCCAAGGAACGCTGTACATTTTCGATGAGCCTACTACCGGTTTGCATTTCGACGATATCGCCAAATTGCTCGACGCGTTCGACCGGCTTCTAAGATCGGGGGGCAGCATCCTGATCATCGAGCACAACCTCGAAGTGATCCGCCGCGCTGATTGGGTCATCGATCTTGGCCCGGAGGGCGGGGAAGCCGGGGGCCGAATTGTGGCCGAGGGTACGCCGGAACACATTGCTACCGTGGAGGGATCATATACAGGAAAGTATCTCCGCGCTGCAGAGATTGGAAACCGGTGACAATGAATTCGGTGATATATGACAAATAAAGTCAGTGTGGTGATCGAGCAGGACGAACACGGCTGCTATGCCTGGTGCCCGGAGCTGAAAGGCTGCCAATCACAGGGAAAAACAATCGAAGAGGCTTTGGAAAATATTCGAGAGGCTATCGAACTCTACCTGGAGACTTTGTCCGACGAGGAGAGATTAGCTGCCTTTAGTAAGGAGAGACCCTTACTACCGCAGTCGAGGTGCATGCCTACCACACTACACCCGAAGATCGTGAAGCAAGTCCTCGAAGCTATCGAAGAAACGCGATAGTTTTTCCCTCACTTCACCCCAAGCTGATCGAATAAAAACGCCGTTACATCCGCCTGCTGCGCGATGCGCTCGCTCAGCGCCGTGCCGATGCCGTGACCCGCCGCATCTGTCGTGCGGAGCAGAACAGGACGTTTGGTCCCGCTCGCCTGCAATCGCGCCGTCATTTTCCGGGAATGGGATGGGTCGACGCGCGGATCGTTCGCGCCGGTGAGGAAAAGCACCGCCGGGTACTGCACCCCTTCTTTCACGTGATGATAAGGGGAGTACGCGTACAATGCACGGAATTGGTCCGCTTCTTTCACCGTGCCGAATTCCGTGACGTTGAAGGCGCCGTTCGGTTGCAGTTCCACTCGCAGCATGTCGTAGATCCCGACGTGCGAAACGACGGCGCGGAAAAGATCGGGGTGCTGGGTGAGCGCAGCGCCCATCAGCAGGCCGCCGTTGCTGCCGCCCTCGATTGCGAACCGCGACGAGTTTGTATATCGGTGATCGATTAGCCATTGCGCGGCTGCCGCAAAATCGTCGAAAACGTTCTGCTTTTTCGTCAGCATGCCGGCGCGGTGCCATTCCTCCCCATATTCGCCGCCACCGCGCAGATTCGCATAAACGTACACTATGCCGCGATCGAGCAGCGGCCGCAGCGCCAGGTTATACGACGGTTCCAGGTTGACCCCATAGCCGCCGTAGCCGTACAGCACTGTAGGGTTATTGCCGTCCAGCTTTGTTCCTTTACGCCGGATGATGTTCAACGGAACCTTAGTTCCGTCCTTCGAGGTCGCAAACTCGCGCACCACCTCGCAGTCGCTGAAGTCCGCTGCGCCTTTCTCGACGAGCGCCGTCGGGGTCAGCTTGTCCGCGGCTCCATCGAAGCGAAACCAGGCGGGCGGGGTCAAGTATGTAGCGGTGTTAACAAGAATCTCATCGCCCTTCGTCCGCAGCACTTCGCGCACCGACGAGATCGGCTGCAGCGGAACTGTACCTTGCGCGGCGCCGTTCAGTGCAAATACGCGAATGTCGGACGGACCGCCCGCCTGATCGGCAACATACAACCGGGTCGCCGCCGGAATCACGCTCTTGATCGCCCCCTCGGCTTCAGGAACCACGGTCTGAGCATTCGCCAGCGCTGGCCGGTTCAGCGGAACCCGGATGATTTTGCCCATGGGCGCGTTTTGGCGTGAGAGCAAATACAAATTGCCGTCCAGGCCGAATGCAGCCTCGGGAATCTGATCGGCCAGGCGCGTTACTTGCACCCAGTCCCCCGTCGGACCGTGCAGGTAAAAGGCGAAGTCGCCACCGTCGCCATTGGCCATGCGCGCGAGCACGTATTTACCGTCCTCGGAAGTGTTCAGCATGATCTCGGCGATCCGGGGAAAATCCTTGCCCAGCGAATACGTGTCCTGCTCCGGCTTCGTGCCGAGCTTGTGAAAATAAACCTGCTGGTAAAAGTCGAGATCGGCGGCTGGCCGCTCACCGGTGTGCGGATAGCGCGTGTAGTAAAAGCCCGAAGCATCCGCATTCCATGCGAGGCTTCCTCCGGCCGTGCCTCCGTTCACGCGCGGGATTACCTCGGCAAGCTGCTTCCCGCTCGCGACGTCGTAAACGTAAACGTCGCCGCTTTCGCTTCCGCCTTTGGACATCGAGACAGCCACCAGCCGCCCATCCACCGAAGGCACATAGAAGTCGATCTCTGTGCCGCCTTTGGCGTCGATCTGATTGGGATCGACGATCACGCGTTCCGATGCCGGGTCATCCGCGGATTTCAACGTTACCAGCATCGGCTGTTCTTTCGGAGGCTGCGTCTTCATCGCGAACAATAGGCCCCGCCGGTATTCCAGCGCGCTATAGCGCGGCGACTGCTGCGAGAACAATTTCTTGAGCTCGTCGTAAGTCTTGGCCCGCTGCGGCAGCGCGTCCAGATATTGGCGCGCCGTTCTATTCTGCGCATCACTCCACGCCTTCACCGCGGGATCGGACGCGTTTTCAAGCCAGCGGTAATCGTCGGTTACCGTTGTGCCGTGATACGTATCCGTCACCGGCTTCTTGGGTGTGGCGGGAGGCTGAGCAAATATGGTAGACAACGCCACGGTGGGGAGAACAAATTTTCCGATGTGCACTGCGCTTTCAGTGTAGCGCCTGCGCCGCTGTCCTAAGTTTTAAGAGGCGGCTACGGCCCATTTTTCTTCTGCACGGCTCAACCTCGGAACAGTCAACTCACGCCCGGATTTCTCCGGCGAATCGATGCGTATAGTCTCTCGAAGGTGTAGTGCATTAGTGCGTCTTGTTGAGCGGTCTCGGGTAGCTGTCCGTCAATGAACAGCATGGCAGCGCCGTGGAAGAGCGCCCACACGAAGCGCGCCATCAGCACCGGATCGTCTTGAAGTATGTCGCCGGCGTTCTGCTGCTCGACCAGCGCATCGACCAACACCTGGAAGGCAGCCTTGGCCTCGGCAATGAATTGGTCGTTTTTTGCGGCCGATTCGATGAATCCGCCGAACATCACGCGGTAGTGGGATGCATGCGCGACCGCGAACTGGACGTAGGCCTTGCCCATGGCTTGAAAGCCGGTGCGTCCACGCCCATTCCGGTTCCAGGCATCGGCGAGGGCTTGCCGAAGCGTACGGAACCCTTCCTTTCCTACGGCCGCCAGCAAGGACTGCTTGTCCGCAAAATGCCGGTAGAGCGCGCTCCGGGAAACGCCCAAACGCTCGCCAACGATCCTAAGCGTCAGATGCTCGACGCCGTGCGTTTGGATCGTGCGTAACGCTTCATCGAGGAGCGCGTGGCGCAAGTCGCCGTGGTGGTAAGGCTTGGCGGGCTTCTTCCCCACTCGCGAATTGGTCGAACGAGCCATTACCAAAAATTCTAGCAATTAGTGTTGACAGCGTCAACATTGAATGTTAAATTGATGTTGACGATGTTTACATTGAGGGAGAGGAACCCATGATTCCATTCATCGTTCTGATAATCGCGACACTGCTGTTGAGGGGCACCGGCGCCGCAGGTGTGGGCCAGTTTAACAATTGGATCTGGTGCCTCCGGGGAGGGCTGGCAGCGATGTTCTTGTTTACGGCATCTGCTCATTGGGGAAAGCGGAGGGCCGATCTGATCGCGATGGTGCCGCGTGCCTTTCCGCGTCCTGATCTCATCGTGAGCGCCACAGGCGTGTTCGAAATACTTGGGGCGGCCGGACTGTTGATCCCGGCGATTGCATCCATGTCCGCGGCGTGCCTGGCGATGCTGTTGATCGCGCTGTTCCCCGCGAACGTGCGCGCCGCTCGCGAACGCCTGACGATTGGCGGCAGGGCAGCGACGGCCTTGCCACTGAGGACGCTGCTGCAGGTGGTGTTCCTTGCCGCGGTGCTCGTGGCGGGATTCCCTGGCATCTTTGGAGTTCGATAGGAGGAACGACTATGACCAATGCAACGAAACTGATCGCCGGCTGCCTGCTGATCGCGATAACCACCATTGAGTACGGCGGCACATTTCTTCTCAGTATCCTTTCGGGCAAGTATGCCGAATTCACCGAGTTTCAGCGCTCGATGTTCCGGGCCGGGCACGCGCACGCAGGCGTGCTCACGGTTCTCGCGCTTGTTGCACTGTTATTCACAGACCAGGCAACCTTGTCCACGCCAATGGGATGGGCGGTGAGGATCGGATTCGCGGCGGCTCCTGTCCTGGTGGGTGCCGGGTTTTTCGGCGCGGCAATAGGTAACGGCAGGACCCAACCTGGCGGACTCGTCGCGCTGCTGTGGATCGGGGTGTTTGTGCTGGGCGGCAGTTTGATCGTCCTCGGAATCCACCTGCTTCAGGCGCGGGGGTAAGCGATATGACGACGAATAACAAAAATCACGGCGTTGTTTTGATCACGGGAGCTTCGTCAGGCATCGGGCGCGAACTGGCGCTGGAGTTCGCCGCACGCGCGGAGACGCTGGTGTTGGTGGCCCGGAGACTGGATCGGCTTGAGAGGCTGCGAGAGGAACTGCTAAGACGGTATCCGGGATTGGAGGTTGCCGTATTGGCGGCGGATTTATCAGACGAGCATGAGGCCGAGAGGCTGCTCGCGAAAGTATCCGAGCAGGCCGGCGCGGTGGATGTGCTGGTAAACAATGCGGGATTGGGTGATTCGGTGTTGTTCGATCGCGCGGAGTGGACGCGGACCCGGCAAATCCTGCGCACTAACATACTTGCCGTGGCCCAGCTTACGTCGGCATTGGTGCCCCGCATGGTGGAGCGCCGCCGCGGCGGAGTGCTTAACATCGGGTCGGGCGCCGGCCTGACGGTTCTGCCAAACGCGGCTGCGTATGTAGGGAGCAAGCACTTCGTGGCCGGATTCAGCGAAGCTCTGCGTGCTGACCTTTCAGGCACCGGCGTCACGGTGACCGAAGTATGCCCAGGGCCGGTAGAGAGCGAATTCGATCAGGTGTCCGGCTCTCCGGGAGGAATGATCGGGGCGCCCCCGCAATTCTTCCGGATCTCTGCCGCACAGTGCGCGCGAGAAGCGCTGGCCGGATTCGAGCGCGGAGAGGCCCGAGTCTTTCCAGGCCGGGCCTTTCGGTTTGTTATGAGGGTGCTGCCCCTGCTGCCGTTGTGGTTGCGACGCAAGCAGGCGGCCCACACGGCCGCCCGGCTGCGAGGGACGCTTAACGGATGATGTGTCGCCATCCGGCGGAATGACAGCGGAAACCGCCCGGCTACCGCGATCCGTCGGGCTTTTCCCAGCAGTTGCAGGCAGCTTGCCCGGCGTTACCATCCGGACGCGGCGATGCGCCTCGAAGGTCGGTATAATCTAAGACCACTTCGGTCCGATATTGGCGTATACTGGATATGAACTTAGCTTAGGGGCTGGATCGGACACTCGGTTGCAACTGGCGTACAGGACTAGGATGCCCCAAGGTTTTGAATCTACAGAGACCGAAGTCTATTTTAGGATGGAGATGCAAACGGCTTTCAGAAAGCGGGCGGGGACCAAACAAAACCAGGCCGCCCGCAATCTGATGGAGCTGAGGCGAGGCGAACAAGGGGTCCTCGACCGCATCGACCTGCCCGAAGACGATGCCCGGCGGCTGATGGAGCTGGGCTTCCTCCCGGGGCACACGGTCATTCCGGCGCATTCGGCTCCGGGTGGCGATCCGCGAGTTTTTCGCGTAGACGGCACGGAGATCGCGCTGCGGCGGGAAACCGCCCGCAAGCTGATTCTGCGCCTGGAGTAGGTTCACGAATGAGTGATTGCCACGGTTGCTCCGTCGCCACCGCGACGCTTCCGCCGCCGCCTATCACCGCGACCAAGCAGCGGCTGGTGGCGATTATCGGTCCGCCGAATTCCGGGAAATCCACGCTTTTCAACCGCCTTACGGGCCTGCGCCAGAAGGTTGCGAATTTCCCCGGCGTCACTGTGGAACACCGCATGGGCCGGGCCAAGCTCGACTCAGGCCGCGAAGTTTTTGTCGTCGATCTTCCGGGCGTCTACAGCTTGAATCCACGCACCGAAGACGAGCGCGTGACGCACGATGTGCTTCTCGGGGAGATGAAGGGACTGCCGCAGCCCGAGGCGATTCTGCTGATCCTGGATTCGACGAATTTGAGCCGGCACCTGGTGCTGGCCGCCCCCGTATTGAGTCTGGGGCTGCCGACGTTGGTTATCCTCAACATGGCCGACGATCTGGCGCGCCGCGGCGGGGGCGCCAATGTTCAGGAGCTTTCCGAGCAGCTCGGCGCTCCGGTGGCTTTGGTCAGCGCCGCCAAAGGCGAGGGACTGGAAAAAGTCTTTCAGTTCCTGGATGGCGCCACCGCCATTGCTCACCGCAAGGCTCCGTTGATGGAGCTTCCGGTCATTCAAGACATCCCGAAGTGCCGCGCGTGGGCCGCGAAGGTAGGGCATCAATCGAAGTACAGGGCGCCGGCGCCCCCCGTTTGGACCAGGCGTTTGGACGCGCTGTTTCTGCATCCAGTGGGCGGCCCGGCGGTTTTTGTGCTGCTGGTTATCGCTGTCTTTCAAACCATCTTTTCCGCGGGCAAACCTTTGCAAGACTTGCTTCAGCCCGCGATCGATGCATCCGGGAAGTGGGTGGGGTCGTGGATCGGTAATCAGAGCCTTCACTCGCTGGTAGTGGATGGAATCTGGAGCGGCGTCGGCAACGTGATCGGATTCCTGCCGCAGATTCTGCTGCTATCGCTGTTTATCGGAATTCTCGAAGATTCCGGCTACCTGGCGCGCGCGGCGCTGATCTCGGACCGTACGATGGCGCGCTTCGGACTGCAAGGTAAGAGTTTCATTCCGCTACTTTCCGCATACGCGTGCGCGGTCCCGGCCATAATGGCCACGCGGACCATCGAAAATAAGCGCGACCGTATTGCTACGATTTTGATCGCGCCGTTCATGACGTGTTCAGCCCGGCTGCCGGTTTATACGTTGGTAATCGCCGCATTCATCCCGAGGCGGCCGCTGCTGGGTTCGTTTTTGGGCATGCAGGCGGCTGCAATGCTCGGGCTATACGTGTTGGGCTTTCTGGCCGCGCTTGCGACGGCGCGTTTGCTGAAGTCGACCATTCTTCGCAGCTCGCGTTCTTCATTCATGCTGGAGATGCCGCCGTACCGCTGGCCCACGGTTACTTCACTTGGATTGCGGTTGCTGGACCGCTCCAAAGTTTTTCTTGGCCGCGCCGGGACGGTGATTCTGGCCGTTGCGATCGTTATTTGGGGACTAACGTTCCTTCCGCCGTCCCATGGCGATATCGGCGGGAGCTATGCGGGCCGAATAGGCCATGCGATCGAGCCGGCGATTCACCCGCTTGGCTTCAACTGGAAAATCGGCATCGGGCTCATCACGTCCCTCGCCGCGCGCGAGACGATCGTGAGCACGCTCGGAACAATCTACGGAGTGGAAGGCGAGGGAGGCGAGCACTCTCCTACCCTTCAGCAGGCTCTGCATCAGGATCTCTCGCCGGGAGGCGCTTTCGCGCTACTCGTCTTCTTCGCGTTCGCGATGCAGTGCATGTCCACCGTGGCTGTCGTGCGGCGCGAGACGGGAGGCTGGAAGTGGCCCGCCGCGCAGTTCGCATATATGACGGGGCTTGCCTACATGTGCGCATTTCTGGCCAACCGGCTGCTCGCCAGTTGGGGCTAGAAACCGCCCGGCATCGCCATAGGCATCGCTCACGAGACCACCTCGAAAAGCCGTGCCACCTGTTGTTGCAGCCAGTGCGCGGCAAGCTGGGCGAGTTCTTCGGGATCTCCTCCCGCGAATCTCCCCGGTTTTTCCGTCCTGCCGCTGTGGCCGTTCACCAGCCACAGCGTCGCGCGGAGCTTTGCGTCGCTTGCTTCCAGACGGCCCTCCATCACAAAATCCGCGCCGCATTCGGCTGCGAATTGCCGGACATCGCCCACGCGGCCCATGTAACTGAGCGCGGTGGTTGGCGATACTAATTCGATTCGGCCCAGCTCTCCAAGCCGGACCGCCAACTCTTCGACGAGCGCCATGGACTGCCGGCTCAACTCGGCCTCCGAGCGCACCGGCAGAATCAAAATGCAAGGCAGTTCGCCGCCGCTTAACCTAGGGTTATCGGCCCAAACGAAACTGAGCACATAGCCCCCGCGATACCGGATATGAATGCGATCCCGGGCGCCCTCATTGCCGTAATATTGCGTCAGCTTTTGGCGCAACCGGCTGATCTCCTTGCGAACCAACGAATCCGCCTGAGGATCGAAATCCGCACGGCGCAAGACGCTTTCGGCGATCTCCCTTTCGGTCGGAGCGACGCCCCTCTGGTCCAGTGACCGGTCTCCCAACCACTTGAGCAGCCTCCGTAATCGTTCGGCTCGCGCAAATGTCGCGCTTGACGTTACTTTTTCCAGATGTGCGTGGCAGAGCGGATCCGGAACTTGAACTCGGGATCCTTCGTTTCTCCCGGCGCGCGCCATAACGAGTGAAATGCCTTGAACTCCTATGCCCATCGGTTGTTATTCAATTCCGCCTTAATTCCGCGGGTTTGCTTTACTCGAATATACTAGGAAGCAGTCGGAGGTGGTATATTTCCGGCGCGGTTTCGTTCAACTCGGGGATAACGCCCCAATTAACCCCAGAGGCGATGTTACCGGAAGTGTACGAAATTACTCACGCGCTTGAGTTAATCCACCGGCAGGCGCATTTGCCTCCGGCGGAGCTTCGGTTTCTGCGGTATGTCGTCGAGCGGACTCTGGCCGGCGAGCAGGCCAAGGTGAACCAGAAGACAGTAGCCGCCGACGTTTTCGGCCTCGATCTGCTAAAGTTCGATCCCCGCGCCGATTCCACCGTTCGGACCACCGCCGCAAACCTGCGAATCAGCCTTTTGCGCTATTACGCCGGCCCAGGGCGCGCCGATAGAATAGCGATCGAGCTTCCGAAAGGCTCCTACGTGCCCCGCTTCCTCCGGCGAGCGCAACTTTCCGTCGCGGCCACAAGCCGTTTGTGGAGCGCGCGGGTGGCATTGGAATCGCGAACCGTGTCCGGCTATGCCACCGCCATTGCTCAATTGGACTCGGTCTTGGCGGAAGCGCCAAATTTTTCGCTTGCGCTAGCGCTTAAAGCCGAATCGCTGGCCTCCCAAGCGATTCACGGATCGCGCCCGCGCCCCTGCCTGGAGCAGGCGCGCATCTGCTCGGACCGCGCTCTAGATACGACAGCGCCGGCTTGGCAGGCGTGGCTGGCGCGCGGAGCGGTTCTTCAAGCTCTCGATCTCGATTGGACGAGCGCGGAAACCGCGTACGACAACGCGCTGGAATCGAGCGGAGGCGAAGCCGCCACGCACGTCTGGTACACGGCATTCTTGGTAGGCCGCGGCCGTCCCCGGGAAGCCATCTCTATGTTGCAGCGTACAGTGGACCGCTTCGGCTACTGCAATCCGACCTTCCTCGGCGATCTTTCCATGCTGCAAATGCTCGCGCGCGATTACACCGCCGCGCATGAGACCATACACGCGGCGCTCGCGGCCGCTCCGCACTATTATCAACATCATTTGAATCGCGCAATTTTGCTCGAGGCGCAGGGCGATGCCGCCGGCGCGCTCCGCGAGCTTGACCAGACGCCTCTCCGCCTCCACGAACGTCCCGTCACCTGGGGCCTGCGCGGCCTGTTCGCCGGGTTGAGCGGCAAGCCGGGGATCGCCAGCCGCCGGATCGTTTGGTTCCGAGGCATTCAAAGAACCGGACGATATATTCCTCCGAGCCAGGTTGCGGCGTGTTGGCTTGGTCTGGGCGATCTTGATGCGGCAGTACATCATCTCGAGTTGAGCGTGGAAGATCGGGATCCCCTTGCTGTCTGGTTCCATGCATATCCGTTCTTCCGGCATTTGAACGCTCATCCAGGCTTCCAACGCCTAATCGATCGGATCGGCGTGGTGAGATATTAGTCCTCGGCACTTCGGGAAAAACCGACCGGTTGTCTGCATGTAACTGAGATATGCATCGCGCCGAGGACTCCCTAAGAACTCTCGTTCTTCTCGAAGGGTCGCGCAAATATAGAGACTCGCCATGAAGATTGCCGCAAACGCGAGCGGCAGCCATCCCGTGGCCGCCCACCCGCCGATCCAGACCAGAGTGTACGCGCAATAGAACGGATGCCGGACAAACCGGTACGGCCCGCCGCGCACTACAGCCGCCGGGGCGTGATGCTGGAAGCACGCTGCCAGATCATGGCCGCGTGTTGCGGCGACCGCGCGCCAGAATAGCGCGGCTCCAGCAAGATAAATAGAACCTGCGAGTAACGGGCACATTAACGGCTTTTCCAGAAGCGCGAAGACGTGCATCGCCGCGAATAGCGGCGCCGCCGCGGCGGTGAGGATCATGCCGGGACTCGGCTTCCCATCACGTCGAAAATGCCGCAACATCCCCCATCCGAAGCTTGCAAAGCAACCGAGCGCCGCGAAAAACAGGATCCATTTCATAGCGCTGTCCTCACGCGGTCAGTCCTAACGCTCCGTGATCCGCGCCGATCAGTCCCGTATACGCGCACAAGATCATATGCATGCCAAAGGGATTCGGCACCGCGATTTCGGGAAATGGATGAAACGTCACTCCCACCTTGCGGCTGTTGATCTCGTTCAGCCGGACCATCGGCTCCGGGCACATGCTGAAAACGAGGTCCACTCCCAAACTCGCCGCGGCATGAGCCAGAGCGCAAATCAATCCCAGGCCGCACCGCCGTCCGCCGGCATAGTCAGGGTCCACCGCCACTCGCGAAAATTCGGCGTACGGCTGCTCGTCCAATCGGAAGCTGCGCCCGACGCCCTCCAATGCCGCGGCTAGCCGGAAGCCCGCTTCTTCCATCGGCATCGGCTGCGGCTTCGCGGGCGTCGAAATGGTAATGCGGCCGCCGGCGACCACGCGATCCTCGTAACCCACGAGGATGAGGCTTTGATCATCCGCTGCCTCTGCACGGCCAAAGTCTTCGGTCAACGACGGATAGTGCCTGCGGTATACGCGGCCGCGAAGCTCGAAATACTCGGCGAGCACCGTGGGATTTTTTGTGAGGAAAAATTGAAGCGGCATGCCCGCACAGCGGAATGCGGGCCTCGGCGCTGCTCAAAATAAACGGCGCTATTTTTCGACCAATTTTCAGCGCGATTTGCGCTCTTGTGTCGAAGCCGGATGTGCTGGACGGAAGCTTCGACGCGGTCCTCACATATGTGAGGGAACATTGCGCCACTTCCGGTTGGGCGCTCCAGCTTTGGATACTTATTTTTCAGATTTGGGAACGCGTCGGACAGCAGGAGAGTACAAATTATGAAGGACCTGAATCAGGGCTCTCGCGCCGCAGCGCGCGTGATATTTCTGGGACCGTTGGTGACCTTATATTGCGCTGCCCAGGTCCCGGTGTTCACGGTCACCACGGTTGCGGGAAGTGGCGGACCGCGGTCGACGGCTAATCTCTTCGCCGCCGCCGGCCTCGCCTTCGATTCCACGGGTAACCTGTATATTTCAGATGAGCAACAAAGGGTTTTCAAGCTTACACCGCAGGGGACGTTGACCGCTGTCGCCGGTGGCGGCCCAGCCAGCCCGTTTCTTGGTGATGGCGGCCCCGCGACTAACGCCGAACTGGCCGGGCCGACGGGTCTGGCAATGGATGCGTCTGGCAATCTTTACATTGCCGACACTTTGGACAATCGCATTCGCAAAATATCCTCCTCCGGCACAATCACGACGATTGCGGGAGGCGCTTCCAGCGGTCCACTTGGCGACGGAGGCCCGGCGACGAGCGCCCTTCTCCTAAATCCAAAAGGGCTCGCGCTAGACGCCGCCGGAAACCTCTACATTGCCGACACAGGCCACAATCGCGTGCGTATGATTGCTCCCGATGGAACCATTACGACCGTCGCGGGAAGCGGAGTGGAGTGCACTACCGGGCAATGCACAGCCGCTGTTTTCGGCGATGGGGGCCCAGCCGCTAACGCAGCCGTAACTTCACCGGTCGCTATTGCTTTGGACTCGGCGACCAACCTGTACATAACGGACCCACTGGGGTTCATCCGCAAAGTGATGAATGGCGTGATTACCACCGTAGCTGGAAACGGGAGCGTCTTCGATTACGGTGATGGAGGTCCCGGCTCCGCCGCCGGTTTATCCCCGAATCCGCAGGACTTGGCCGTCGACCGCGCAGGGACCATCTACATTTCGGACTCGGCTCACTCCGTGGTGCGCGCTGTCACTTCCGATGGGACCATCAACACGATCGCAGGGAATTACCCTGCCACGGTGGCTGCGTTTAACACGTTTCCGCCGATCGCGGCGGGTACTCCCGCGCTCAGCGCCATTATCGATCCCCAAGCTTTGGCGATAGGACCAAGTGGGAACCTATACATTTCTACAATCAACAGCGTCTTGTCTCTGGCCTCAAGCGCGGCATCGGTCTCTCCGCCCCCCGCGGTGGCGACCAACTTTGGCGTGGCGGCAATCGAAGCAAGCAGCTTTGGCGGCGATCCCATGCGCCCGATTTCGCTCGGCGGCTGGGTAGAAATCTATGGGAACTATTTGGCGCCCGATACCCGCGCCTGGGCTGCTTCGGACTTTAACGGGTCGAACGCTCCTACCGCATTGGATGGTGTTTCTGTCACCATCGGCGGACAGCCCGCTTACGTCAGCTATATCAGCCCCGGGCAGGTGAACGTTCAAGTACCCACCGGCATTGGCACGGGCCCGCAACCCCTGGTGATTTCGACCGCCCATGGAAAGAGCCCTACCTACGCGATAACCGTCAATGCGGAAGTGCCGGGATTGCTCGCGCCGCCGGTGTTCAACATTAAAGGCGCTCAGTACGGAGTGGCGCTTTTCCCTGACGGCGTGACATACGCTCTCCCGGTGGGAGCCATTCCGGGTGTGGCTAGCCGCCCCGCGCAGCAAGGCGACACCTTAACGTTTTATGGCATCGGCTTCGGGCCGACGTCACCAAATATTTCGGCCGGCGAGATCACACCCTCGCCAAATTCTTTAACGCAAGAACTTACAGTCTGGTTCGGCACGCCGGACGTTCCGGCCACGGTGCTCTATGCTGGCCTCGCCCCGGGAGTTGTCGGACTGTATCAGTTCAACGTGGTGGTTCCGAAGCTTCCAGTGGGCGGCGCTCAGCTAGTGATCTTCAGTCTCGGCGCAGCGGGACTAACCATTGTAACGATTGCCACCAAATAAGTACATGATCTTTGCGATGGCGCATTGGATCACTTCACAGCCCCGGTCTCTTTCTCGATCCTGGCATTGATGGAAGCCAGCGCGGGAAATCACGCGGGGGCGAAGGCGCGGGAAGGAAGTGATAATGCGAAACTGTCGCTGTTCGTTTGATGATGTGTCTCCTCGCGGCCACGCACAATACATCGCCGCGCGATCTCGACGACATTCAAATAAATCTTCGTTTTTTACCATTTTCGGGCGCGATTCGCGCTCTTGTATCGAAGCCGGATGCGCGGACGAAGCTTCGGCGCGGTCCTCACAAATGTGAGGGAACATTGCGCCACTTCCGGTTCTGGGCGTTCTGCTTGGATACTTGTTTCACATTAAGGAGGACGTATGAGTGGAAAACGGCTGTTGCTGTTTGGGGCGGCACTGCTGGCCGCGCCATGGGCGCATGCCCAGCCTGCCCGTTTGGGAAAAAACCTGATCGTCAACGGCGACGCCGAAGCCGGCCCCACGCTCCCCGATGTTCCGGCGCGGGACGTTGCGATTCAACAGAACCAATTGGCGACACCCGTTCAGTTCCTGTTCAACTCCACGCCGGTTACGCCCGCATATTTCGGCTTGGCCCCGGGCTACACCGGCGTGTATCAATTCAACGTCGTAGTTCCCAACGTCCCGGCCAATAACGCCCTGCCGATTTCCTTCAATCTCGGGGGAGTGAAGGGCGCCCAGACGCTCTACATCGCAGTTGGAAATTAGAACTCAAGGAGGACGCCATGCAAAAGTATTCAGGAATCCGCGGCCGGCGGATAACGAATTCATCGGCCGGACTTGCCGCGTTCCTATTTGCGATCACCGGCGCGCTTGGGCCTGGGCTTCACGGACAGGACGTTTCGCAGCGTGCCCTCGACAACGCGCACAATTTCTTGAAAACCAAGGATCGCGGCAACGATATTCTCGGCTTCCTTCATTTCGGAACCGACTATCATGGCCACGAATTCCGCCAGGCACTGGCCACAGGCCGCGGCAATTTCGCTCTCGTCTACCGCTTTCACTGGAGTGACGACGACATAACCGACGCCGAGTTCCTGTGCGATTCCCGCGGCGACATAAACGACATCAGGATAATGTCCACCAGCGCCGTCATCAACCGGCCGTTCTTCCTCGCCGACGCCGCGGTCCAGATATTGGGTAATTTCCTGATCGACGCGGCGAAGGACAAGCTAAGCCCCGCCGAGCGCAAAATCATTCAAAAGTTCGTCGACAATGCCGACGCCAAAGGGATGCTGATCTGGTGGCTTAGATTCCAACGGGTTTGGGGAGGATGAAAGCGCCCCAATCCAATCCCGCGCGTCACTCACAATCGGTCACATCCGTGATGTCACATTCGATCACTTCCAATCCGTTTAGCAGTAGCCGATACTTGCATCCATGCACGCCGCACAGAGCCGCCGGCCCCCAGGTCAAAAGGAGGCTGCACGGGACGCTGCCGACGACGGGCGAAGTTGTGCCGCGCCGTTATCGGAAACCGGGGCCGAAGAAATCACGCGCTTGCTCCACGAGGCCCGGCGCGGCAACCGCGCCTCCGCGGACAGGTTGTTGGAAGCCGTGTACACGGACCTGCGAGGCATCGCCCGCCGCTCCATGGCCGTCGAGCGGCCGGATCATACCCTCCAGCCGACGGCGCTGGTTCATGAGGCCTATCTGCGGATTTTCGAAGGCGCGCCGGTCGATTGGCAAAGTCGGGCACATTTTTTCGCCGTCGCCGCTTCGCAAATGCGGCGCGTCCTGGTGGATCACGGCCGCGAATTTCGCGCCGCCAAGCGTGGGCGTGGCTTGAAGGTTGCGCTTGAGGACAGCCGCCATGCCGCGCCGCTGCCGGAATGCGATATCGAGGCCGTGGACGAGTTGCTCGACCGACTTCAGCGCGCCGACGCGGAGGCGGCGCGTGTGGTCGAGCTGAAGTTTTTCTCCGGCTTGACGGACAAGGAAGTCGCGGAAGCGATGCAGGTTTCGCACTCCACTGTCCGGCGTCACTGGATTTTTGCGCGCGCGTGGCTGGCCCGCCAGCTCACGCCGAAAAAATCTGACTAATTTCATCGCCGTTTTCGCAAATGGATTTGAGAGGAGACCGAAGAACATGCTTAAGCAAAGCCTGATCCCGTTCGCATTGGCCGGCATGATCGCCGCCCAGACCCCGGCGCAAACCACTGCGCCCAAGACTCCAGTGGCGGCAAAGCCCGCCGCCCCATCGCGCGTGGACGAGGTCATTCAACTCGTTAAGGGCGGAATGTCGGAGCCGCGGGTGATCAGAACCCTCCAAAACGAGAACAAGCCGATCAACCTGACGACCGCCGACCTGTTGAAGCTTCAAAAAGCGGGAGTATCGGAGAACATCATCAACGTGATGGAGAACCCGAGCGCTGGTGCTGCGCCGCCGGTTGCCGCCTCCGCTTCCGCGCCTTCATCCAAAGCGCCCGCGGCCGTGGCTGAAACCGGCTCCGCCTGCCCCCTGCCGGCAGCTGTTTCGTCGGCCCCCGGATCTAAGAAGCGGCGCTTGGCGGTGGAGGCTTTCGATTACTCGGCGGTCCAGACCCAGGTCACGGCGATGTTCAACAACAACGTCAATATCGGCCAGGGAATTCGAGCCATGCTGACCGAAAGGATGGGTGAATCCAAATCGGTCGTGCTGTTGGAGCGGGAAAAGCTCAAAGTCATTATGGCCGAACAGGATTTTGGCGCAACCAATCGCGTAAAGCAGGGGAAACAAGCCAAGATCGGCCAAATCACCGGCGCCGATGCTTGGCTGTTGGGAGACATCGTGATCTTCGGCCGGGATGACACTCGTAAGAAAAACGGAGCGGCCGGAGCTATACGCTCTGTCCCACTGGTTGGACCTCTCGGCGGCAAAATTGCCGACGCCAAGAAGACGGATAAAGCCGTCGTTGCCATCAATCTGCGGCTCGTCGACGCGGAAACGGGAGAGGTAATCGAGAACGGGACGGCGGAAGCGCGGGGCGAATCCAAGCGCACCAGCACGGACTGGAGCGCAATCGCGGGCAATTGGAAAGGCGCGGCCGCCGCCAGCTCAAGCATGACGAGCTCAAATTTCCAGGAGACAATCATTGGCGAAGCCACCAAGGATGCAGTGGACAAAATCGCCGAGTTTATCGATGGGAAGATCCCGGCGCTCGCCGCGAAATCCCGAACGATTGAGGGCCTCGTCGCGAATATCGATGGCTGCACCCTGTACATTTCCGCTGGAGCCAACGACGGTGTACAGGTCGGGGATCGTTTCGAGATTCACAAAATCTTAAAGCCGGTGATCGATCCTGAGACGAAAGAGGTGATCGACAGGGAAACGGTCAAAGTAGGCGAATTGGTCGTCGGCACGGTACGTGACAAAGTTTCCATCGGCCAGTACGGCGGTCCGCCCCTTTCGGCCACGTATGACAAAGGTTATGCGGCCCGGCTGGTGACGCAATAGCGCCGGTCTTTAATTAAGGAATCAACATGGACACCGCTCGGTTCCTGCGCCTGCGCGAAATTTTTGATCGCGCCCTTCAACTGCCCGATAGCGAGCGCGAAGCATTGCTGGCTCGCGAATGCGGAGGCGATCCGGCGCTTCAGGCGGAAATGCGCGAGCTGTGGGCCGCCCACCTGGCCGCGACCTCGTCCGCACCGGCCCAGTCAGCCCCGTCGGGCGAGCGGTTGATCGGCCCCTACCGCATTCAAGGACCTTTGGGAGAGGGCGGAATGGGAACCGTTTATCTCGCCGTCCGCGACGACGGCGCGTTTCAGAAGCAAGTCGCCCTCAAAGTGCTGCGGCGGGATCAGGCATCGGAGGACCTGGTCCGCCGCTTTCATCAGGAGCGGCAAGTGCTGGCGAATCTCGATCACGCCAATATCGCGCGCATTCTCGACGGAGGCCAAACGCCGGAAGGGCTGCCGTATTACGTAATGGAGTACGTTCAGGGCGTTCCGCTGGATCACTTCTGCGATCGACGCAAAATCGATCTCGCGGGCCGCGTCCGACTGCTTCAGGAAATCTGCCGCGCCGTCCAGTACCTACACGACAACCTCGTCGTGCATCGCGATCTGAAGCCCTCCAACATCCTGGTGACGGAAGAGGGCAACGTCAAGCTACTGGATTTTGGCATCGCCAAATTGCAGATTCCCGCGGCGGGCGAGCTTACCGTCCCAAATAACCGCATGCTGACGCCCGGCCAAGCCAGTCCGGAACAGCTCTCCGGCGCTCCCGTAACGCGCGCGTCCGATATCTATTCGCTTGGCGTCATTCTCTATCAACTCCTCACGGGCGTGCTGCCTTTTGCGGATCCGGCGGCCAAGCTTCACTCGGACCCGTTGCCGCCAAGCCGGCGCATTCGCGAAGACCTGAGCCGGACTCCCGAAACCACGAATCAGCTTCGCAAGCGCCTCGCTGGCGACTTGGACAATATCGTGCTTATGTGCCTGTGCCGCGATCACCGGCAGCGCTACGCCTCGGCGCGCGAGCTCGCGGATGATCTTCAGCGCTATTTGGACGGACGTCCAGTCGCCGCGCGCCCCGGACACGTCACCGAGAGAGCGGTGAAGTTTTTGCGGCGTAACCGCGCCGCCGCAGCGGTTGTCGCGCTGGTGTTGGCATTGGGCGGATTCGGGGCGTGGCAAACGCTCCGCGCCCAAATCGAGACGCACCGCGCTACGGCTCGCGAAACGGAAATCGCGCGCCTGCTGGATCGGTTAAACGCGGGCAGTTCCCGCGCCGCTCCGGGCGGGTCGCGGACCCAGGACCTCCGCAAGCTCCGCCAGGCGATTGAGCGCGATTTCCCGGCTGCATTCGCTGCGCGCCCGGGCGCCACGCCCGAGATGGGGGAACTGCTCCGGCGCAGCCTCGCATATCTCGACGCTCTTCAATCCCTCGCGCCACAGGACGCAGAACTGGTCAGCGAACTTGTCACGACCTATCGGGCTTTGGGATCTGTCGCTCAGCCGGCCTATCCCGACATCGCGCAGGCCGCGTTTCAAGGCGCGGACGCGACGCTCGCCGCCGCCGCGCCGCCCGCCCCTCAAACGGTGAGGCCGCGCACGGGACGCCAGCCGGCGTCAACGGAGCCGGCTGCGGCCCAGGCCGATTGGAGGCGTCTCACCCTGCCGGATTCGGCCACCCCCTCAGCGCAGGAAACTCCGCAAAGCGCGCCTGCCGATCCCGGTGGGCTGAAAGAGCTAAGGTCGCGCATGGGGGATGTCACAGCGAAAGCCGCTTCGGCGGACGATATGTATGTCTGGCTCCGGCAAACCGCGCAATCCCAGGGGCAAACGCTCGCTTCCGATGTCACTGCCGCGTACAGCCGAATGAAGATGGCAGTCGAAGACGCTCAGAGAGATCTGGATGCCGGTCAGTTCGACTCGGCTCGCGAGGAGTTGCAGAAAGCCGACGCATACGCGAACAGAATCCTCAAAGCCGGCGGACGCTGAGCGCGCTACAAGCGGGTGGGGATTTAGCCGGAACAGTTTTGAGACTACATTTGAGACGCGAAAGGCCGGATGCGGTTGGCATCCGGCCTTGACTTTTATTTCTTTAAGAAAACGGTTCTATAACTCAGGCCACCTGCTGGGCTTTGTAGCGGGACAGGATCTCGTTCATCTGGTCCTTCAGCCGCAGCTTTACTTTCTTGATTCGCTGCTCTTCGGCTTCGTCCTCCAAGGTGAGGTGAGACTTCGCCTCAAGCTCCTCCAGTTGCCTATGATACTCGGCATGTTTTTCCGCCAACGAACGAAATTCTTCGTTCGTGGCCATCAAATGCGTTTTCAGTTCTTCCTGTGTGGTTTTTTCCATCACAGCCACCTTTCTTGCTTCGAATGTTTCCCAGACCGGGGGTGAGTGTTTCGTGTGTCCAGCGATTGTTGCTGGGTAGGTCATGTCTGGTTATGCACCATGACAATATCATGAAAAAAAACTCATGACAATAGCGGCTTCAGGGGGTGAGTTGTAATAATTTTCGCGCCGGCCGCAGGGCGCGAAACCCGCCGATTGGTATAACCGGATCGCGGCAGTGTTGGACTCGCGAACCTCCAGAAACCATGAGGTTTTGCCCCGAGCCAGCTCAGTTTCGAGAAGGCGCTGCGCAATGCCATGGCGGCGGTGAGCGGGTTCTACGGCCAGGTTCAGGATTTCACGTTCCCCGGGCGCGGTTTCGCGGGAGACGAGAAAACCCACCGGTTGCAAGGTTCCGGTTCGGACGGCAACCGTGCAGTCCATCGTGAGATAACTGTGCGGTTCCCACTGCGCAGCCTCGGGCGAAGCGTTTTGAATCGCCGCGATATACGGCAGATCGCCTTCTGTAGCGGCGCGCAGCAGCAGCCGGTCTCCTGTTATTTCCCGCAGCAACGCGCGCTGACGCCGTCCGATGGCGCGCCAGTCGAATTGCGCGCGGGCGTGAATTCGCCCGGCTTCGGCAATCCGCGCGCGCAAGGCGGGTTCGCTAATGAGAGTGTCGATGCCTTCGGCCAAGCCGCTCGCCGATTCGGAGATCCATGCCGTCACCGCATGTTCCAGCCCCAGACCCGCGCATCCCGAAGGCGTCGAAACCACCGCGCGTTGCGTGGCCAGCGCTTCTAAAACCTTGACATTTGTGCCTGCCGATTCGAGCGTCGGAACAACCACCACATTGGCTTCGTGATACAGCGGGCGGACGTCGGAAACGAATTCGAGCAACCGTATTCGAGGATTGCCGGGTGGGCGCAAAGTTCCCGTGAAGTTGCGCCAGTGCAGCCAGGGGTCCGGTCCTGCCACCACCGTCAGCTCGGCATCGGCGAGCCGCGGGAATATCTGTTCGGCTAGGAACCGGTACGCCACGATATTCGGGAAGTGCCGGAAGGAGCCGATGAACAGCACCCGGCGACCCGGGATCTCGGGCGCGGGCTCAAAACGTTGCAGGTCGACCCCATTTTCTATCACGACGGTTTTGGCGCCTGGGAGTAGAGCGCGATCTTTGCGGGACATGACTACAACGCGCGAATACCGCCGTACGGCGGAAGTTTCAAAACGCCGCCAGCGCCACCAATCCCACCAAGCGCCGCGCGTGTTTTTACGCCGGCGAACTTGGCTATAGAGATCGAAGGTGACGTCGTGCTCTACCAGCATGTCCCCTCCGTACCTCGCCAGATAGGTGTATTCGACTTGCGAGGCATCTGCATCGCGAGACCGCCATAGGCGGAGCATTGCGGGCGAATCGTACTCGCCAACTTCGGGTGGTGCTAGAGTGGACCATCGCGGCTCGCGATAACGTGGCTTTGGAATCAAGTGGGTCCGGCTTACAAATTCCAGTAATGGATCAGTATCGCCTGCTGTTATTTCGCCTTCCGCGAAGCAGTAAAGGATTACATCGAATTCTCTTGCCATCTCTCTCAATAGATGGAATATCCTCACAGCTCCACCGTGCGATAGCGGATATGGGAAATAAGGTGTGATGACGGCGATTTTTGAACGTCCCCGCAAAGGGCGGCCCTCTATTATGCGGTGCGCCTCGGGCCGGATCGTCTTATCCTTACGCCATGGGACAAGCCAGCGCGGCCGGAGGAAAATCCGGTCGAGCGGTATGCCGCGCAAAAACAGCCATGAGGCAACCGGCTGGAACAGCCTCAGATGATGCCGCTCCAGGCGAGCGTTATAGGCCAGGATTTTATGCGGAGCCGCCCAGAATGCCGCGAGGCGCAGCGGTCGATATCTGGGATCCGCGGTAAAGAGCACCGGCGCGAGCCCAATGCGATACTTCCGGAATCTCCTCCGAACTTCGCCCGCCTCTTCAAGCCGTACTTCGAAATGTCTCCGCGACGGTTCCAGGCTGCGAATTTCTTCGCACATGGCATCGGCGAGCGCGTCCTCGCCCGAGCGGAAACACACCACCACGGCTTCGGGATCTTTCCCGAGCATTCTGAACCACAATTGTTTGAGAAACTGCCTAGCCTGCAACGAAAACAGAATTTTCGGGAACCTCAGCGTCGCCATCGGGACGGTAGAGATCGTCCAGTCTGCTGCGTCCAATCGTCAACATCAATGAATATTGCGGTTGACACTTCAGTCTTGAGTATAGCCGCC
The DNA here is from genome assembly GCA_019261985.1 of Bryobacterales bacterium. Taxonomy (GTDB): domain Bacteria; phylum Acidobacteriota; class Terriglobia; order Bryobacterales; family Bryobacteraceae; genus Palsa-187. The sequence continues at coordinate 22,064 of JAFAQY010000101.1, forward strand.
GGCGGCGTGCGGCGGAGGATTTTAATCCGACACCACATATTCGCCACTGGCATAATCGTCTGTACGTGCCCACTACAGTCCAGCAAGATTTCAGCGCTGCGCTCGACGCGCTGATCGAACAAGTAAAACTTGACCGATCGATCCTCGCCGCGATCCTTTGCGGCAGCCTGTCGCACGATACCGTGTGGGCCAAATCCGACATCGATCTGGTGCTGGTGACGATGGATGAAAAAAAGCTGCGCGACGGGGGACTTGCGCTTTGGGCCAACGGATTAAATGTGCACGCGATCCTGATGCCTCGGGCGGAGTTTCGTAAATCCATCGAGGGAGCGATCGGCAATTCCTTCGAGCATTCGTTTCTCGCCAAAGGACGGCTCCTCTATACGCATGATGAAACCATCGCCGATCTTTGCCGCCGCCTCCAGGTTATCGGCGAGCGGGATATTCAGGTCCAATTGTTGCGCGCAGGCTGTTCCGCGCTGCTGCCGTTTTACAAAGCCCGAAAATGGCTTCTCACGCGAGGCGACCTGGCGTACACTGCGCTGTGGATCCTTTATACCGCCACTCCGCTTGCGAAGATTGAGGTCCTCAGCGCGCATCAAGTCGTCGACCGGGAAGTTGTGCCACAAGCGATGAAGCTGAATCCTGATTTCTTTCGCATCGTGTACGCGGATCTGTTAAACACGAAGAAAACCGAAAAATCCATCAAGACGGCACTGGCGGCGATTGAGAAATACCTGGCGGATCGGACGCAGCTTCTTTTCGGCCTGGTCCTGGATCATCTGCGCGAGGTGGGAGAAGCCCGCTCCGCGACCGAAATCGACAATTATTTCGAACGCAATTTCGGTGTCGGGTGGGTCACCGGCGTATGCGAATATCTGGCCGACCAATGCCTAATCGGAAAAGCGCCTTTGCCGGTGAGGCTGACGAAACGAAGCAACATCGACATGGAGGAGTTAGCGTTTTTCTATGCCCCGAACCAGTCCAGCTCGCGCTAGAGCCCCGCGAACCACGATTGCGGTGCAAGGCGCGCGCGTACACAATCTGAAGAATATTTCGATTGAGCTTCCACGCGACAGCCTCATCGTCGTGACGGGGCTGTCCGGTTCCGGTAAATCGAGCCTGGCGTTCGACACTATTTATGCCGAAGGGCAGCGGCGTTACATGGAGTCTCTTTCCAGCTTTGCGAAGCGGTTCGTAGCCCAGGTGGCGAAGCCTGACGTAGATTTCGTGTTCGGCTTGTCGCCGGTGATTTCAATTGAGCAGAAGACCAGCGGCAACAATCCGCGCTCCACAGTAGGGACCATGACCGACATTGCCAGCTATCTGAACTTGCTGTTCGCGACGATCGCGGAACCGCACTGTCCGCGCACCGGCGAGCGCGTGGCCAGCCGCACTCCAAGCCAAATCCTGGAAGCAATCCTGTCGCTGCCGGAGGGGGCGGAAATCGAGCTGCGCGCGCCGGTCTTCAAGGTCTACGGCGAAGAACTCGATTTCGTTTTCACGGAAGTCCGCAAGAAAGGCTGCCGCCGGCTCATCGTGGACGGTAAGCCGTTCGACCTGTCGAGCGAGATCGCGCTGGATGAATCGGAAGTGGAGCACATGGATGCCGTGGTGGACCGCTTCATCGTCGCCCGCAAGCATGAAAAGGCGATCAAGGCCGGGATCGCCGCCACACTTCTGGTGGGCGATGGACTGATGCAAGGGCATGTGTTAAAGGGCGCGAGCAAGAGCGAGGCCGAACGCTTCTATAAGGCCCTGTGCAGCCCCACGCACCATTTCGTATACGGGGGCATCGAACCGGAATACTTCATGTTCAACAATCCGGAGAGCGCCTGCCGTACCTGCGGCGGCCTGGGCGTCCACAAGATCACCCACCCGGAGTTGTTGGTTCCCGATCCCAAACGCAGCCTTCTGGGCGGCTGCTTCCTCCGCGAAGCGTTCAAATACAACCCGGACACCTGGGATGGACGGGTGATGTACACGCTGGCGAAAACTTTGCGTTTCTCTCTTGACGCGCCCTGGGAACAACTGCCTGAGGCGGCGCGCAATGCCATCCTTTACGGGATCGATTCGAAAAAGCTGGCGCTCATCGTGCCGCCGGACGCGAAGGTGAAGCGCGAGGATTGGGAGGGCAAGGAAGTCGGATTCGGCGGTATCGCGCGCAGGATTGAGCGGTACTACCGCCGCTACCGCCAGCGCGGCGAAGCCGTTTCGGGAATAGAGGAGTGGCTGGACAAAGTAATGGTGGAACGCACCTGCCCCGATTGCAAAGGCACTCGCTTACGCGCCACGCGGCTGTTATTCAACATCGCAGGCAAATCGATTCACGATATTGGAAATCTTAACTTCGACGAGCTTAGCGCTTTTCTCGCTTCTGTAAAACCGACCGGGCGCGGAGCCGATGCCGGACGCCAGGTGCTTCGTGAAATCCAAACACGCGTGAATCTCCTTCTCGGCATCGGTCTCGATTACCTGAACATCAACCGCCGCTCGGCGACTTTGTCCGGCGGCGAGTCGCAGCGAATCCGTTTGTCGACGCAGATCGGCTCCGGGTTGATGGGAATGCTTTACGTTCTCGATGAGCCGAGCATTGGACTCCACCCCAAAGACAATGCCAAAATGATCTCCACTTTGAAGAGCCTGCGCGATATCGGCAACACCGTCATCGTGGTGGAGCACGACGAGGACACAATTCGCGCGGCGGATCATGTTGTCGAGATGGGTCCCGGGCCGGGGGTGCACGGTGGCAACGTCGTGGTGCACGGCACGCTCAAGGACCTGGCTGCGTGCAAGGCATCGCCAACGGGGCAGTTTCTTTCCGGCAAAAGATCGATCGGAATACCCGCTCGCCGCCGCGAAGGAAACGGCAAAGTTCTGACCATCCGAGGTGCACGCGAGAATAATTTGAAAAATCTCGATGTTAGCTTTCCACTCGGGAAGCTGGTGGCGATTACCGGCGCATCCGGGTCCGGCAAAAGCACGCTGATCAATGAAATTGTTTATAAAGCTCTGTGGAAGATTTTGGTCGACACGCGGACGTTGCCGGGCGATCACGACCGCCTTGACGGCGCCGAGCACGTTCACAAAGTGGTGAACATCGATCAAACGCCCATCGGGCGGAACAGCCGCTCGAACCCGGCGACATACATCGGCTTCTACGACACCATCCGTGAGCTGTTCGCCCGAGCGCCGGTTTCGGTGGAACGTGGATATAAACCCGGAAGATTCAGCTTCAACGTGAAGGGCGGCCGCTGCGAAGAGTGCCAGGGCGAAGGCGTCATCCGGACGCAGCTTTACTTCATGCCCGACGTCGAAGTGACGTGCGGCGTCTGCAAGGGCGCGCGCTTTGCCGCCGAAACTCTTGACGTCGCCTGGCGCGGCAAAACCATCACCGACGTCTTAAATATGCCGGTGGAGGAAGCCGTTACGTTTTTCCATGGCGCGCCCGCTATAGGCAAGAAGATCGAGGTGTTGAACGACCTCGGATTGGGATATCTAACGCTAGGTCAATCGGCCACCACGCTTTCCGGAGGAGAGGCGCAGCGAATTAAGATCGCCGCGGAACTTTCGACGCTTCAGCGCTCCAAGCACACCGTGTACATCCTCGACGAGCCGACCACGGGCCTGCATCTCGCCGATGTTGAGCGGCTGCTCGAATGTTTGAATCGCTTGGTGGATGCCGGCCACACCGTGCTGGCGATCGAGCACCATGTTGACGTCATCAAGACGGCCGACCACGTCATCGATCTGGGCCCGGAGGGAGGGCACGCCGGCGGCGAGGTCCTGGTTACGGGCACTCCCGAGGACGTCGCGAAATGCAAAGCATCGTACACCGGGCAATTTCTGAGAGCCAAAGTGGGGCAGATTGCCAATCTGCGGCCGATTGCCAATCGGCCCGCGCGCGCGAAGGGCATGTCCTGACGCTTTGAAACTCTCGCTGTTAGGTTTTGCTACAGTGAATCGCATGAAATCGGTCATTCTGATCCTTGCGTTCGCCGTAGCCGTTTACGCCCAGGTCCCATCTGTCCAGTGGCAGCAACAAAGGGCCGAGATTCTGCGTCACCACCGTTCGCTGGTCCAGATCGATACCAGCAATCCGCCTGGAAATGAAACCAAAGCAGCCGAGTACCTTAAAAAGGTCTTCGATGCCGAAGGCATTCCTTCGCAGATTTTTGCACTGGATCCTTCGCGCGCCAACATCGTCGCGCGTCTGAAGGGCAACGGAAACAAGCGGCCGCTTTTGATTCTGGCTCATACGGATGTCGTCGGAGTACAACGCGAGAAATGGCCCATGGACCCATTCGGAGCCGTACTCAAGGACGGCTTTATCTGGGGGCGCGGCAGCGTGGACGATAAAGACAAGCTCACCGCGAATCTGATGGTCATGTTGTTGCTGAAGCGCAACCAGGCGAAGCTCGACCGCGATGTGATCTTTCTCGCTGAATCCGGCGAGGAAGGCACTACCGGACCGGGGATCGATTTCATGGTGAATCAACACTTCGACGCTATTAATGCAGAATTCGCGATGACGGAAGGCGGCGGCGCGACCATCGACAACGGGCATGTAACCACGGTTCAGATTCAAACCACGGAGAAAGTTCCCCGCGGCACCAGGCTGGTGGTGAATGGCACTTCGGGGCACGGGTCAGTGCCGCGCCTCGACAATGCGGTGGTCCATCTCGCGGCCGCTGTCGGCAAAGTAGGCACATGGGAAACGCCCATGCGCCTGAACGACACTACGCGAACCTATTTCGAAAAGCTGGCTGCGATCAGCCCGCCCGACAAAGCCGCACGCTACAACGCGCTGCTCGACCCGAAACGGACGGAAGAAGCGCAACGCTATCTCCGCGAACGCGAACCTCAGCGCTATTCGATGCTCCGCACCTCCATCGTTCCGACCATTCTCAAAGGTGGTTTTCGCGTAAACGTAATTCCGTCGGAGGCCGAAGCGACGCTCGACGTCCGCGCCTTGCCTGATGAAGATCTCGACAAGCTCTACGCCGAAATGCGGAAGGTGATCGGCGATCCTGCCGTCAAGATCGAACGCATCCCCGGCAACGACCGCCCCGTCGGCGCTCCATCGCGATTAGATACGGACATGTATCGCGCTTTGGAGCAGGTGAGCAAACGCGTGTACCCCGGCGCGATGGTCTTGCCGATCATGGGAACAGGCGCGAGCGACATGGCGCAACTGCGAGCCAAGGGCGTCCAATGCTACGGCATCGGCCCAGCCCGCACGGAAGAAGACTCGACGAATTACGGCGCCCACAGCGATGTTGAACGGATACCCGAAGCGTCGCTATACCAATTTGTCGAGTTCACCTGGAATGCGGTGGCCGCGGTGGCCGCGGCGAAGTAACGAGCGAAGTCCGAAACGGACTTACGATCTCGACCCCGAGGACGGATCTCCGCGTTCATGCAATTCATCCCGAGTCCAGATAATTAGACCGAGAGTTAGCTTGGATGTCCGGATGATATCGTCCAGATCGGTGGCAGCGGCATGGCGGCTTTCCTTTTCCTGAACTACTTTGGTCAGAAAATCGCGGAGCATTTAATTGACCGAAGTTTTCCGTTCAAGCGCCACTTTGCGCGCCGCTTGTAGAAGACTCTTGTCCAGGCTTAGAGTTAAGCTTGTCTTCACGATATATGTGTAGCACGGACTAGGTGCCAAATCAGGTGGAGCAGGCTAAAGCCTGCTCCACCCCTGATTTGGTATTAAAGCCTCCTTGCGAGAGATCCTGGTCGTCTCTGCAATCAAAGTAAAATGTAGTCATGGCGCGATTGGTTAGCGACCGGGCGGAGAAAACCGATAGCGTCGTTTTGCTCTCTTCGTCGCTCGAAAATTCGCAGAAAGCGCCGCCCGGAACGTACCGCGTCATCCTGATTTCGATGTGCGGCTCGATTTTTGCGTTCTTCACCGCGCTGGTGATTGCGTACTATTGGCGCTCGAAGACGCCCCCTTATTGGGATCCGATCCCGCTTCCGAATGCGCTCTGGGTGTCGACCGGCCTGATTCTTGCGAGCAGCGTGAGCTTCGAAGCCGCGCGCCGTGTATTTCGCAAGGGCGAGTACCGGCTGGCCTCGCGATTCCTGCTGGTAACCGGGTGCCTCGGGGCGGGCTTTCTCGCTTCGCAACTCACGGCCTGGCGCGAGCTTGTGATGAAAGGCGCGTTCCTCGCCCAAAATCCTCACAGCTCTTTCTTTTATCTGTTTACAGGCTTGCACGCACTGCATTTGGTCGGAGGCATCGTCGCTTTGCTGGTCGTGCTTTTCCGCAGCGCGCCGCGCCGCGAATTAGTAGATGTCGTGACCTATTACTGGCACTTTCTTGGCGTGCTCTGGCTCGCTCTCTTCGGCGTGTTGCAGACCATCTCGTAAAGTGCCGCTCGATCCCTCCGCGATAATCGCGCCAACCGCGCGTGTGCATCCCGATGCCCGAATCGAAGCCGGCGTGGTAATCGGCGAATTCGCAATTGTAGAACAGGACGTCACAATTGGCCCGCGAACGCAGCTTGAGCCCTATGTCTACGTTAAGCGATGGACCACGATGGGCGCAGATAATCGCATTTCGGCGGGAACTGTGCTTGGCACCGATCCGCTCGACAAGAACTTCACAGGCGAACGCAGCTATTTGAAGATCGGCAACGACAACATCATCCGCGAACATTACACCATTTCGCGCGGCACGGCTGCCGAGTCGGAAACGGTAATCGGTGACGGCAACTTCATCATGACGTCCGGCCACATTGCGCATAACTGCCGCATCGGTAATCGTTGCGTCATCGCAAGCTGCGCTCTGGTGGCCGGCTATGTGGAGATAGAAGACGAGGCATTCGTTTCCGGCGGCGTAGTGGTCCATCAGTATTCGAAGATCGGCCGCCTGGCGATGATTGCGGGCAACACTCGCGTCAACAGCGATGTGCCGCCGTTTTTCATGTACGCCGATTACAACATCGCTGCGAAAGGCTTGAACCTTGTTGGTCTGAAGCGTGCTGGCTTTTCTGCGAGCGACATCCAGGCTCTCAAGACTGCCTACAAAATCCTTTACCGCTCGGGGCTGAAGTTAGAAGACGCGCTAAGGCGTATCGAGGCTGACATTCCAACCGAGCACACACGGCGCCTCGTGAGCTTCATTCGATCAAGTGAGCGCGGAATTTGCCGGGAATGAAGAGGCCACGGATACCACTATCGATTATCGAGACGAACGTACTTCCGATCGCCCTCCACCCAGTGTTCGACCATTGCTGTAACTGCGCCTTTTTCATCTTTTAGGAATTCAACTCCGGTTCCCTCCATGGTGAAGAAAGTCGCCGAGTGGGCCACCAGCGGCGTTTTGCCGGATTGTCCTTCGCCTACCATAAGACGGCCATCTTCTAAAGAAACTACCGCGGGTGGGCGTGTGGCGACCTGGTATTTCCCCACGTACTGTGCCAGAACATCCGGCGAAATCCGGAATTCCTCTCCGCTCTTTCCCACCAGGTGTTTCGCATCGCGCTCGTTCTCGCAAACGTATTCCATAAGGTCTTCGTCCGGGACCAACGCGAACTCCATCGGCAGCGTCCATGGCTTGGTGTAGGCCTTGGGATCGTCCAATGTGATTTGCACATCAAGGTGGCCCACGTCGCGGCGGTGAAAGCGTTCTGTCATCTGCAAGGCTTCGGTGTGCGGATGGCCGGCCAGGTCAATGGTGCTGCGATCGTTGTACCCTGCCGTGGTGACCACCAGCGTGTCACCATCCCATCGTCCAATCGAATAACCCATCCAGGTCGGGTTTGCGTTTTCCGGAAGCGCTCGGCCATCGGTGAAGATTTGGCGGAAAATCGTATCGTACTCGTGAAGGATGACAACCAGGTCTCGAGTTTGGATGATCTTTATCGGGAAAGGGCCGACGCCGATGGCAGCCTTCGGGCCCGGCGGCAAACAGGCTATTCCGTCGGTTTCCCGGCGAAAATCGGCTTCACGCTGTTTGTAAAGCGCTGCTGCCCAAGGAAGCATATCGTTGGGCTTGAGGTCCCACGTGAGATAGAAACTTCCGTTCCGAACCACCCAAACTCCGGACAGGTCCGGTTTGCCATCTCCGAAAAGCGGTGTGGGAGCCGAGAGGTTGGGCTTGCCATCCGGCGTGCGAGGGAGTCCTGGACTCGCGTGTTTCGGCCACTGCGCCATCAAAGGTACGCCGACCAGTATCAGCATCGTCGCGATCTTATTCATAAGTCCTCCTTCGCCTCACCCGGAACGAGACCTCGAACTTGTCGCGAATTTTAGCACAAAATAAATGCTGAGCGTGCTTCCCCGAGGCGAGCTCCCGGCGAATATGCGATCGTAATTTCTCGACGACCGCCCCACCGGGCGTGACCGGGAGATCGGAAGGATCTCTATTCGCTTCGGAGGGCCGTCATCGGGTCGGCTTTGGCGGCGCGCCGCGCCGGAAACACGCACGCCGCGGCTGTGGCCAGAGCGAAGGCCCCCGCCGCAGCAGAAAGTGTTGCCCAATCATCCGTCTGAATGCCTTCGATTACGCTGCCGAGCGCTCGATTGAAACCCATGCTGGCTCCAACGCCGATCGCAATCCCAACTCCTGCAAGACGAAGGCCGCGGCCGAGCACCATCCGCGCAACGCGCCCCTTAGTAGCACCCAAAGCAATACGGATCCCGATTTCTCGACGCCGGCGGTTTACAAGATAGGACGTTACGCCGAAAACGCCGGCCATAGATAGGATCAACCCCAAGCCTGCAAAGATGGCCATCAACGTCATACTCGCTCTGGGTGCGGCGATTGCCGAGCCCAGGCGTTCCCGCATGCTCGCCACGTCATACAAGGGCAGATCCGGATCGATGGCGTGCACGGCCGCGACTGCGGCCGTGGTGAGCTGCTCGGGTGGCATGCCCGGCGATTTCAGCACCAGGAATGCCTCCGGCTCCACAAAATAGCGCAATGGCGAGTAGATCATATACGGATCGGGCGGGCGCCTTTCCTGCTGCTTTACAGTACCGGCGATGCCGACGATCTCGCGCCACTGCCCTTCGCGCGAACCGACTTCAATGCGTTTACCGAGGGCATCTTGTCCGGGAAAAAACTTCGCGGCAAACGCCTCGTTTACGATAGCTACTTGTGGCCCGCTCTCATCCGCGAGCGCGAAACCGCGGCCGCGCAGAATCGGGATGCCCAACGTTTGAAAGTAATCGGAAGTGATGCCGGCGATCGTGATGGTGGGCCGTCCGCCCGCCGGAACATCCGGCTCGCCCTGGATCGAGAGGCCGCCGCGCGATCTGGCTCCGATCACAGGCAAACCGCCTGCCACCGCAGCGGAACTCACACCGGGTATTGTACGCGCGCGTTCGACCAATCGTGTATAAAAGCCGATCCGGCTGCGGTCATTGCCATATGAATTCGCCGGTAAGGCAACGCGCATCGTGAGCACACCTTCCGGACGAAATCCCGGATCGGCGGAGGCTAGCTGCACGAATCTTTTGATAAATAACCCCGAGCCCGCCAGCAACACCATGGTCATCGCGATCTCAGCGATCACGAGGGCGGCTTGCAGCCTTTGCTTGCCCTGTCCAGGAGACTGGCCCTCCTTCATGGCGTCGTGCAAATGAGTTCGCGATGCGGCCATTGCTGGAGCCAATCCGGAAAGAATGGCGGCGAACACCGCCGTTCCAACTGCAAACATCAATACTGGCCCGTTCATGCGAATTCCGTCCACCAGATGCAGATTTGCGGGAAGGAATGCGCGCAGCCAAGCCATGCTCCAGAAGGCCAGCCCTACTCCCAATGCTCCGCCCAGAAGGCCGAGCAGAACGCTTTCGGTTAACAACTGCTTCAACAATCGCGTTCGCCCCGCGCCGACGGCAGCCCGAAGGCACATTTCCCGCTGACGATTCGTCGCGCGAGCCGCCTGAAGTCCGGCAATATTCAAGCAGGCGATCGCTAACAGAAGACCTACGGTGGCTTGGAGGATGAGGATCATCTGGCGCACTCCTCCCGTCAGCCAATCCCGCAGCGGAGTCATGCGGACCTCCATGTCCTTGCGCATGGTGACCATCTGTGGCGGTTCCTCCTGTGCTGTGGAGCGTAGTATGGCGGAAAATTCATCTTTCAGCGCGGCGGGCGCCACTTCCGGCTTTAGTTTGGCTAGCACGCGGAGCAAACGGAAGTTGAGATCGTCATGCCAGTGCTGGTCCGCCGCTAGCGCCATTGGGACCAAAAGCTGATCGCGAAAATTGTTATCGGGAAAAACAAAACCAGATGGCAGGACGCCGACGATTGTGCGAGGAATCCCGTTGAGGCGGATGGTCTTGCCGATCACATACGGGGATGCCTCGAACTTACTCTGCCACAAGCGGTAGCCCAGGATTACGGCAGCGGGGCCGCCGGGGCGGTCCTCATCGGCGGTGAAGTTTCGCCCCAGCGCCATTCGCGTGCCGAGGAGTTCCAAGAGGTTGGCCGTAACCATTGTGCCTTGGAGACGCTCCGGCTCTCCCCGGCTGGTCAGGTTGAGCGCGTCCGCGCCGCCTCCATATGCCGCGATCCCATCGGCCAGCTTCGACTTGGCCCTCCAGTTTGCGAAGTCCGGGCTGGGCGGACCGGGCATGATGGGCTCATGCGGCCAGAACTCGGTGACATAGACCAGCCGCTCCGCGTCGCGATACGGTAGAGCCTGCAGCAGCAGTTTGTGGACGATGTTGAACAGGGCAACGTTTGCGCCAATTCCAAGTGCGAGGGAAACGACCGCGACACTCGCGAACAGTGGGCTCTTACACAAGACGCGGATTGCGTAGCGGAGGTCTTGCCGGAGCTGGTCGAACCAGACCCAGTGAACGGATTCATAAAATCGCTCCCGGGCCAAGGTGACATTGCCGAAGGCTCTCCGCGCGACGTTCGCGGCGTCGGCGGGAGGAACGCCTTCGTTCAGAAGCGTTTCCGTCTCATGAGCAAGATGCGATTGAATCTCCGCGTCAAAATCCCTGGAATCGCGTTTTCTCCTCATACGGGTTTCGTTTTCCGTGCGTTGAGAACTCGCCCAATCGCCGCGACCATTCGCTTCCATTGGCTCAGCTCGTTCGTAAGGGCCTTTTTCCCGCGCGGGGTCAAGCGGTAGAAACGCGCCTTGCGGTTATTGCTGCTGACGCCCCATTCCGCCGCGATTAAGCCGCGCGCTTCCAGCCGCTGCAGGGCAGGGTAGAGGGAGCCGTGATCGACCAGCAGCTCCTCGGAACTGTCCGTATGAATGTCACGGGCGATACCCTGGCCGTGCCGTGGGCCAAAAATGAGCGTGCGGAGAATTAGGAGGTCCAGGGTCCCCTGCATTAAGGGGATTGGCGAATGGGGTTCTTGGGTCGGCATCCGACCCAAGAATATACGCGTTTGGGTAGGTTGTCAACCCGAAGGGGGGCGAATCTAATCGCGCGATTCCTTTTTGTCCAGCTTGAGATTGATGGTCGCTATTTTACGGGAGTCGAAAACGCTCAGCGTTTTGGTTCCGCTGGCCAAGTCTCCCATCGCGGCCTTCACCTGATAATCGGTATCGGTTTTAAGGCCCGCGAAGTGGTAGGTGCCATCTTCTTTGGTCAGGTAGGAACGGATCTGAAGCGTCCGCAAATCCTTTAACTGCACCACGGCATCCTGCACCGGCTTCTCAGCCGCGTCCGTTACGAGCCCTTGCAGTGTGCGTGTCGCTTCGTCCTCGTTCTTCTTGGGTTTCTGAGCGGTCAGGAGCGCGGCCCATATCAGAACCATCCCGAAAACCAGAATTAATTTGGATGCCGAATACCGCATTTGTCCTTCTAATTACTCTTCATCTTCGTCGAGATCGTCTTCCTCTTCCTCGTCCTCGTCGTCGTAATCCTCGTCGAAGTCTTCGTCCTCATCGAAATCTTCGTCGTCCTCATCTGCTGCTTCTGCCGTGAGCTCAAGCGGAGAGACGCCGCTGACGCTTAAATTCGCGCCACACTGTTCACACGTAAGGGAATCGCCTTCGTCCAGTTCGTCTTCGTCCACGTCCATCACCTCATTACATTGGGGACAGTTCACCATTCGAATCCTCCCGGGCATCGGCGCCCGCCACGCTCCTAATCAAAGGTACAGCCCAAGCCTCAGAAATATATTTACCACGCCGCGCCGCAAAAAGATCAAGCCGGTTGCAGGACGCCCGCGGCTTGTCTCAGATCCTGCGATGGCACGGTGATCAGAGTTTTCTCCAGATCCTCGGCCGTCTCGATCATCCGGACCAGATGGTTGGCCGCCAGCTTCATGCACCACGAGTCCGTGAGCGGATGTCCGCTTTCCTTGCTCAGCGCCAGCAGATCGGGATGCGGCAATGCGATCACCTTTTCTTGTTTCGGCTCGCCTTCGGTCCAGAGATAATACTTAACGTCCACGGTGTCGGCGTGGCGAATGGAGATTCCGGTTTGCAGCCATTGAAATTCCGCTTCCCACTTTCGCCCGAAGGGATCGGGCCCGGCGCTGAACCGCCGCAAATTGTCTGGCATGCTTTCAGCGTAGCAGAGCAGTTGCTCGCGCTTGACTAACGCTGCCGGAATGCATATAAATGAGAGTCGCGGAACGTAACTCAATGAAACGCATCACCGCAATCGCAACTTCAATCCTGCTGGCAGCCGCCTTGGCCGCTGCCCAAAACGCGCCGGATTTTCGAAAACCCCCGGGCGATGATTGGCCGTTCGTCGGAGGCGACTGGAGCAACACACGTTATTCCACGCTTACCGGCATCAACACGTCGAACGTGAAGACGATGAAGGGCGCGTGGATGGCGCGCCTGAACTCCGGGTTTGGGGCGCCCTATTCGCAACAGGGGACGCCGGTGGTGCGCGATGGAGTGATGTATATCACCACGGGGCAGCAGGACATTTTCGCGCTGGACGCGAAGACAGGCGCGACGCTGTGGGAGTATCGCACCACCTCCGACCCAGCGACACCCGATAACAAGGCGAAGCGGGGCGTGGCGGTCGGCGAAGGTTTGGTTTTCTCCGGCGAAATGGACGTTCGCAAGCAGGCGCCAGCCACCGCCGGAGGTCCACCGAAGCTTGAGCCTGTTACGCGCCTCATCGCTCTTGATCAGAAAACGGGAAAGGTCGCCTGGAAGCATGAAATCGGCGAAGATGTGCCCAAAGACCTGCGTAAATATGTCACCGCGCCGCCGCTATATTACAAGGGCCTTGTGTACATAAGCATTTCCGGCGGTGATGGCGGTCTGCGGGGGCGCATCACCGCGCACGATGCCAAGACAGGCGCGGAAGTTTGGCATTGGTACGCAGTGCCCGCTCCCGGCGAGCCTGGAAGCGAAACCTGGGAAGGCGATTCCTGGAAAAAGGGCGGCGGCGCGATGTGGGTGCAGCCCGCGGTCGATCCCGACCTCGGACTCATTTACGTCAACACGGGCAATCCTTGGCCGGACTATAACGGGTCAGCCCGGGCCGGAGACAATCTGTTTACCGATTCCATCGTCGCCTTGGACGCGATGACCGGGAAGTACCGCTGGCATTTCCAGTCGGTGCATCACGATCTCTGGGATTTCGATATGCCCACTCCGGTCATTTTGTTCGATCAGGTTTATAACGGCCGCATGCACAAGGCGCTTGCCGCGCATTCCAAGCAAGGATGGGTTTACATCCTGGATCGCGAGACTGGTAAACCGCTAGTGAGTGTGGAGGAGAAGCCGGTTCCGCAGGAGCCGCGCCAGAAAACCGCGGCAACGCAACCGGTCCCGATCGGCGATCCGACCGCGCCGCAATGCGCGGAACCGGTAAAGGGCTATGAGCAAGGCTGCATGTTCACGCCGCAGTGGAGCGACACGAACATCGCTCGACCCTCGGCTTCCGGCGATTGGGCTCCAGGGGCTTACGATCCACAAACCGGATATCTGTTCTTTACGGTTGGGGTTTCGACTCGCAAATTCAGCCCGACGGGCCGGGTATCGGTGGTCGGAACCCGCGAATATGGGCTGATCACCGCGCTCGATTCTCGCACGAATAAGAAGATCTGGCAGAAGGAGGTTCCGTATCTGGCCGGATTCGGTAGCGGAGTTCTGGCCACGGCGGGCGGCCTGCTATTTCATGGCGGGTCGGATGGATTCTTCCGCGCGTTCGATTCGAAGACCGGAGAAGAGCTATGGCGTTTTCAAACCGGCTTCGGCGCGGACGCTCCGGCTGCAACGTACTCGATTGACGGAGAACAGTACGTGGCCATCGCCGCGGGCGGCAGCCGCGACGGCTATCGCGAAGCTCGCGGCGACCTTGTCTGGAGCTTCAAGATTGGCGGAAAGCTGAATCCGCTGAATGGGCCGCCGGTGCCAAAGCCGGTCGTGACCACGGAGGCGGTGCCCAACCGTCCCGCGGAGCCGTGATAACTCCCGGCGCACTCTACTGGGCGACGCCTTCAGCCTGATCCGCGAGTTTCGTCAGCGCCTGTGCCCACGTCCGCGCTTTTCATTTGAAGCATCGTTTGACCGCTTTGGCTACACGATGCTCCGGTCCCCGTCGGCGGCTTTTTAGTCGCTGCAAGGCCGGGCAACATCGTTACGCAAATGGCCCAGACCGCAATATGCATTGCCATTAGGGCGAGAGCTTCTGGCCACCCACCTCAAACCAATGCAGCGTCGCGAGCGCAACATCCGGCAACAGTGAAATCGCGAGGACTTTCAATGCTAGCACGCGATACTCGCGCACTGGCTCTAGAGAATTATCCAATGCAAGATGAGCATGAAATCGGACTTGTTTCCAATGCAAGATGAGCATGAAACTGGGAGGAGCGAGGTAGGCATGCTGCGGCCGGATGCAGG
>JAFAQY010000095.1 GCA_019261985.1 Bryobacterales bacterium
TCGTAGAGTCGATTCGATCAGCGAAAAGATGGCAGTGTTCGCCCCAATACCGAGCGCGAGCGACAGCACAGCGGCGGCCGTGACGACGGGACTACGCCACAGCGTGCGCCAAGCGTACATCACATCTCGCTTCATTAAGGAAGTCTATCAGGAGGAGACCGATCAATCACCGCGGGCGATCACTTTGACGGTTAATCCGCTATTGTTTTTAGTGCGAATGGCCTTCGTACGGGTAATTTCGCGGTTTCGGCAGGGAACACGCATTGCGATAGCGGTGTCGAATTCTGTTAAGGAGGGCTGCAGTCCGTATTCGAACGAGTCCGGTGTATCGCGTAAGGTGGAGAGCGGTCGTCCATTCGATCGAGCAGTAAAATGGCGGCGAAGGAGAGGAACGATGAGCCTGTCTAATGGAGAGATCATTCGCAAGGCGTATCAAGACTTTGCTGAAGGAAACATTCCCGCCGTGTTCGCTGCGTTTGACACCGGCATCACTTGGCATGTTCCCGGTCATAGCCCACTCTCGGCGGATTACAAGGGCCATGACCAGATTGGAGGCTTCTTTCAGCGCACGATGGCCCTATGTGAAAGCGCATTCAGCATCGATGTGCACAATGTGCTTGTTGACGGCGATCTCGTAGTCGTCTTGGCCACTGTCAATGCCCGGCGAAATGGGGTTGCCGCTTCGTTTCCGGAAGTGCACGTCTGGCGATTGAAAAACGGAAAGGCGACGGAGTTCCGCGAGTACCAGGGCGATGAGCAGCGGGAGGATCGGTTCTGGTCCTGACCTCAAACACCTGCCTTGTCGCAGGATTCGCGTAGCACGTTCGCGTCAAATCCAGACTTTCACATTTTTTAATTCGCGCCCATGTTGCGCGCGGTCGCGCATTCTTCGGCGACCTTCAAAAAATTCAGGACCTTGGCATTTCCCACAATGTACGGATTCGGAGCGCCAGGGGCGCGATTCGCCAGCATAGGCAGATTGATCTTGGACCGGTCCCAATCGGTGTGATTGGCGAGGATAATATCCGCTCCAGCCTGCTTCACAATGCCGCTGAACCGCTGCACGGAACCGATGTAGGTCTGAACGGAATCCCGATCCGCATTGAGCCCCACGCCACCCCATAGCGCCGCAATGTGGGTGGTCCCGTTGTCCTTTACGGGAAATACAGTGGAGATAGTACCTGGCGTGTGGCCGGGCGTGATGTACATCGTTAGCGTGGTATCGCCCAGCGTGAGTTTCTGTCCATCGGCGGCCTCGATATCGCGTTTCGGCTTCGTGCCGTTGGTTCTTTTCTCGAGCACATCCCAATCGGCCGGCGACATGATGACTCGCGTTCCGTAATGCTCTTGAAGAAAGCGCGCGCCGCCATCGTGGTCGGGGTGAGCATGGCTGACGATTGCATATTTGATCTTCGCCGGGTCCAAGCCGAGTTTTTTCATCCCACCGGCAACCTCATCTTCAACCGAATAGTCGAAGATGGTGTCGAGCACGATGATGCCTTGCGAGGTAACGATCGCCCACACGGCGTACTCGGTTTGGCCAAAGAAATAAAGATTGTCGAAAACCTTCACAGGTTCGGCATGCCACGTTGAGGGGTCCGGCGGACCTTGCGGCCCGCGACCACCGGCGCCTCGGCCTGCTCCGCCTCCCCGGCCTTGTCCTCCCCGCCCCGCCCCCGCTACAAATGGCGCCGCCGGACCGGGTCCGTAGCACTGGAAGTTGAGCAGGTTCTGAAAATTATCCCCCGCGGCTGCTTTCGCCGCGGCGAGGTGCGCATCGGGAGTATCGTTCACGTTTTGCGCCTGCGCCGGCGTGGGCCGGGTATAAAGCTCCCACATAAATCCATTCACGTCGCGTACAAATACGTTTCCCGCGCCGCTGGCGCGCTTAACGGGAGAGCCGCCGGTAGTAACGACTGTCCCGCCAGCCGATTTCCATTGCGCTACGGCCGAATCCAGATCGCGCACAACCATCGTGAACGCAGGCGATCCGGGATCGTTGGCGCCCATTACGCGCTTGGTCCGCGGGACGCCCTTGTACTCAATCAAGGCGAAATCCAGCGTCTGTCCCGGGATTGAGCCGTGCGTAATGCGCCACTGCGCAGCTTGCAACCCGATCAGCTTCAGGACCGTGTCGTTGGCGCTCCACTGGCCGGCGGGCCGCGCATTAAATCCAAACGCATCGCGGTAGAACTTTATGGATCTGTCGGTATCCTCGATCGAGAGCTGAATGCTGCCGCCCACAATATTGCCCTGGATTTGGTCCGCGCCGGCCGGCATTGGGTCCGGCTGCTGAAGTTCGATGAAAAAGCCATCCGGATCGCGGACGACTACTTCGCGCAGCTTCGAATTCGGATTGCCGGTGGGGTTCACCGGTGCTCCGCCGTTTGTGACCACCTCCGCCCTGCCCGCAGTCAACTTCGACATAATTTTTTCGATGTCGCGGACGCGCAAAACCAAGGTTGCCGCTCCAGGATCTTGGATGGCAAACCGCTCGGGCCTGGGTGAGGCGCCGGTGAACTCGGTCAGCTCCCATCCGAAATTTGCGCCGGGTATGCGGAAGGTAGCCGCCCGGAAACTAGCTCCTTGAGTCGCGGTGAAGCGCGACATATCGGCGTCCAGCGGCTGCGGCTTCTGGCTCAAGGGATCGCGCGCGCCATTCACCGGCAGGCCCAACACGTCGCGGTAAAACGGAACGGTCTTATCGAGGCTCGCCACGGCATGAGCCAGATTTCCCAGGCCAGTCACCGGGCTTGCAGGAGCGTCCGGCGGCTGTTGCGCGAACATGAGCGCAGGCAATAGGGGAACAAACAGGCATGGCTTCCGATGCATGGTTGATCCAGTCTATCAATCGGCCCGCCGCCGCACCCATGCTGGTAGATGTAAAATAGCGCGATAGGCGCGCGCTTACAGCGCGATCAAGACGACCAAAGGTGCGATAAGGAGCGATTATGTGCGATCAGGATCATTCTGAACAGGACCGGGTAGAATACGAACGCCTCGGTTTAGTGACAAGAAAGCAATTCGGCATGATGTTAGGAGCCGGCGTGGCAATGATGCTGCCCAAAGTCGCTAATGCGGCTGCCGTTACCGAATCGGAAGTCACGGTAAAGACGCCGGACGGGACCGCGGATTGCTACTTCGTGCACCCCAGCACAGGCACAGCGGCGGCTGTATTGGTATGGCCGGACATCTTCGGGCTGCGTCCGGCGTTCCGGCAGATGGGCAAACGGCTCGCCGAATCGGGTTATTCGGTGCTAGTGGTGAATCCGTTCTACCGTACAAAGAAAGCCCCGACTGCGGACAAGGGCGCCGCGACCCCCATACAGGAGGTATTGCCGCTGGCGCAGACGCTAAACGAAAACACCCACATGACGGATGCGAAAGCGTTCATCGCCTGGCTGGATCAGCAGCCTTCAGTGGCCAAGAACCGTAAGGTGGGCACACAGGGTTATTGCATGGGCGGCCCAATGGCATTTCGTGCCGCTGCCGCTGTGCCGGACCGTGTGGGAGGAGTGGCGTCGTTCCACGGCGGCGGGCTCGTTACGGATATGCCGAACAGCCCGCATCTTCAGGCGTCGAAGACGAAGGCTCAGTTCCTGATCTGTATCGCGTCGAATGACGACATGCAGAGGCCGAAAGAGAAGGACGTCCTGAAGGACACGTTCGCCAAAGCGAACCTGCCGGCGGAAATCGAGGTGTACAAGGGCATGCACGGTTGGTGTCCTCCGGATTCGACGGTGTATCTGGAGCCGGATGCCGAGAAGGCGTGGAGCCGTCTGTTGGTGCTGTACGGAAAAGCGCTGGCGTGATTGAGTTTGCAGGAGCCCGGGACGGGGTTTGGAACCGTCGGACGGTACAGAATGCCTGATTCGCATCGAATTGGGCCAGTAAAGTTCAACTCCCTCTCGCGATCGGTCGGGGCCGTTGCAGATCTTTACCTCGATGGCAAACTCAATAACGACTCCGGTATTTCAACGGCAATCGGCCTGGCGTCGAAAACAAAGGGGACATCTCATCGACCCCGTGTTCCGCGGCTATCCTATCCCGGCGGCATTTTTTTACAAGCAGCTGTCGGGCTCGGCACATCGGCTTTTGATTATTGCGCGTGGCTGACTCTGTTTTGTTACGGGTGTTACGAGGATCGTCGGATGCTGCCATCAGATTTGACGATCTCTGCGGGATTCTCCGAAGATTCGGTTTCGCGGAGCGGACAGGGGCAGCCACCACATCTTTAGCAAGGACGGCATTCCTGAGATTCTTAATCTTCAGGCCAAAAGATCCATGGCCAAACCGTACCAGGTAAAGCAGGTTCGCAAGATCATCGTGCAATATAAACTAGCGGTAGAAGATCAGTGACAAAGTACGAAATCATTCTATATTGGAGCGAGGAGGACAACGCGTTCATTGCGGAGGTACCCGAATTACCTGGTTGTGCGGCCGATGGCGCCAGCCGCCAAGAAGCACTCGCCAATGTAGAGATCGTTATCGCTGAATGGCTGGAGACGGCTCGAGAACTCGGGCGCGCGATTCCGGAGCCGAAGGGGCGGTTGTTGTTCGCCTAATCCCCAACATAACAAGCAAGCCGGATACCGAGAAGGCGTGAGCCGGGACAATCACCACATAGCTGGCCTCAAACGGCGTTCCGGGAAGAGGCCTGAGCCTCGGGCGAGCCATCCCCAAACTGGACATAGGCGCGAACATCTTGTAGCGCGTCACCCGCACTTCAAGTCTCAAGAATGCATTTGGGCCGAGACAGTCGCGAGTGGATCCAATCGTGTCGGATAAAATCGGGAAATGAAATTAATGAGGTCCAGCCTATCCCTCTTAGTGGCAGTCTACGCCTGGGGGCAGCAGGGTGACATTCCGAAAAACTTTACGCCTCCGACTGCGGATTACGATTATGTCAAGCGCGAGATCATGATCCCAATGCGCGACGGCGTCAAGCTCTATACCGTGATCGTGGTGCCAAAGGGCGCACAGAAAGCTCCGATGGTGCTGACGCGGACTCCCTACAACGCTTCTAAGCGGGCTTCGCGCACCGAGAGCACGCACATGCTGGCCACGCTACCGTTAGCGGACGAGGTGTTCGTCAAGGACGGATATATCCGGGTGTATCAGGATGTCCGCGGGAAATACAAGTCCGAGGGCGACTACATGATGACGCGTCCAGTGCGTGGACCGCTGAACGATACGGCGACCGACCATGTGACGGATGCCTACGACACCATCGATTGGCTGGTGAAGAACGTACCGGAGTCGAACGGAAAGGTCGGCATGATCGGTTCGTCGTACGAGGGATTTACCGTACAAATGGCATTACTGGGTCCGCACCCCGCGCTGAAGGTAGCGGCGCCGGAGAGTCCCATGGTGGATGGGTGGATGGGCGACGATTGGTTCCACTATGGGGCGTTCCGGCAGACAAATTTGGATTACTTCACCGAACAGACTACGAAAAAGGATGAAGGATCGCCGGTGATGCGGGGTGCATTGGATGATTATGAAGCGTTCCGGCAGGCGGGTTCCGCCGGGGACTACATGCGGTTGCGCGGGTTGGATCAATTGCCGTGGGCGCGCAAGATCATTGAGCATCCTGCCTACGACGCATTCTGGCAGGGGCAGGCGCTGGACAAGTTGATCGCGGACAGGCCGCCGCAGGTTCCGACGATGTGGCTGCAGGGGTTGTGGGATCAGGAAGATATGTGGGGCGCGATCCACAGCTATCTGGCGCTTAAGGATAAAGGTCAGGCGGATCACAACTATCTGGTGATGGGCCCTTGGCGACATTCGCAAGTGAACGCGGACGGGTACAATCTTGGTCCGCTTAAATGGGATGGCGATACAACATTGCAGTTCAGAAGGGACGTGCTGAAGCCATTTTTCGATCAGTATCTGAAAGACGGCGCGCCCAAAGTGGAGACACCGCGGGTTTTCATTTATAACACCGGGGAGAATCATTGGGACCGGCTCAAGAGCTGGCCTCTTGCGTGCGAAAAAGGATGCCCGTCACCGCTAAAACCTCTATATTTGCACACAGGGTTCGAACTGGGCTTTTCGAGGCCGACGGGCGGCGGGTCGGACTCCTATGTTTCCGATCCGGCCAAGCCAGTCCCGTATATCCCTCGGCCAATGCGGTTGAACGATGCAGACCGCTGGAGAGTGTGGCTGGTGACGGATCAGAGATCTGTAGCAGATCGGCTGGATGTGCTGACGTATCAGACTCCGGTGCTGACGTCGGCGGTGCGCGTGAGTGGTGCGCCAATCGCGGATCTGCTGGCCCAAACCACCGGTACCGATGCGGATTGGGTGGTGAAGCTGATCGACGTGTTTCCCGACGAGGTTCCCAGCCAACCGGAGATGGGTGGGTACCAGTTGCCGATCGCCATGGACATTTTCCGAGGCCGGTATCGGGACAGTTTCATTCATCCGTCGGCGATCCCAGCGGGAAAGACCGAGGAGTATAAGTTCACACTGCCGACCGTGAACCATGTGTTTGAGCCGGGGCACAGGATCATGGTGCAGATCCAATCTTCCTGGTTTCCGCTGTACGACCGGAATCCGCAGAAGTTCGTCGAGAATATCTTCCATTCCAGGCCGGCAGACTACACGAAGGCGACACAGACGATCATGCGCTCGGCCGCAGAGTCCAGCGCGGTATTGCTCCCGGTAGTGGAATGATTTGGGTTGAAAGATGGCGCCGATCGGATCAAGATGCTCCAGTGATTTGCGCTTCACCGCGGTGGGGCCCAGATAGCCTTGATCGGGTGTTCCGCGGCTACGATATTGGGCAAACGCATCGCCGCTCGTCAATTCGAATCGTGAATAGTAAAGGACGAACTCATTCGGTATTGAGCGGCGAGGACAATGCGTTCATCGCGACGTACTGATGTAGTTGGCCGAGCAGCCGCCTTCCTATTGATTCCAAATACAGGTTCGAGCAGGAGGCAGACGAGGATCCCTCCGACTGCGAATTGCCCCAACCAGGATTCGCTGCACTTACGGACCTCAAGCGCCCGGTGCCGTGCGGAAAAGCGCTCGGGTGAAGATGCTGCTTTAGGGGGTTACAGTAGGCGCGAAGGCTACCGCTCCGCCTGCCGGGGCCTCGGGAGTGGATTCGTAGTCAGCTTGTCCGCGCCCTCATAGAAGACGTCGATGGGATCGCGGCGGTTCGCGGCGGTCGCCGCTCCGGGGGCGACGATCAGGAAGAAGACGTCGATATTTCCCGGATCGTCGCTCTTTGTAGGACCATGCGCGAAAATGTCGCTGGTGGTATAGCCAGCCACGTAGAGATTGCCGGAACTGTCGCTGGCGATGCCGGACGCGACTTGATATCCAGGCCCCGTGATATAGCTGGCGTACGTCAGCGCGGCATTCGGATCGAGCAAGGCCATGAACCCATCGATGTTTTGGCCGGAGGATGCCGGGTTCAGCGCGCCCGCAGTCACGGGCAAGTTCCGCGATAACGTATAGCCGCAAATGCCGTACCTGCCGGATGGGTCGCGGGTCAAACCGTAAGTGATTTCGGTGTCGCTGCCGCCGTAAAAGCTCGAATAGACGAGTTCGGCCGGCCGGCTCTGAGCGTTTATGTTCAGAGTAATCACGAACGCGTCGCCATTGCCGCCGTAAGCGGGTTGGGCCGCATTGGGGGTGATTGGAAAATCGTTGGAATAGGTGTAGCCGGCAACCGTTACATTCAGCGTCGCGGGGTCGACCAAAACATTCGTCGCAACATCCGTATCGGAGCCTCCGATATATGTGGAGTACGGTATCGTGCCGGCGCTGGGATTGATCTGGGTTAAGAAACCGTCTCCGGCCGAGGAGTTGGTGGGCTGAAAGGCGTTAAGGGTAGTCGGAAAATCGGTGGCGAGCGTCGACCCAGCGACGTAAATTAAGCCGAATTGATCGACGGCTATCGAGCGTCCGACATCGGTTAGAAACCCACCAAGATAGGAAGCGAACACCAATGAAGATGTGCCGCCCTGGCCGGGATCGAACTCGGCGACGAAGGCGTCATAGCCGCCCGCCAGCGCGCTCTGGAAGCTGTTGCCGGCCAAAGGCAGATCCGGACTATTGGTCCATCCCGTCACGTAGATTCTGCCGCCCAGAGTCGCAACGCCGTTAATGGTGACAATCTGACTGCCTCCGTAGTAGCTGCAATAAATCAACCCCGCGGTGCCGGATTGAGTGGTATCGATAGCCGCGACGAACCCTTCATTTAACGCATTCGTGTTTGCAAGCGCCGACTGATAGGCGTTGGACGTCACGGGCAAATTCGAGGCGAGCGTGGTTCCGCCGAAATAGATCACACCCTTGGCATCGACGGCAAACGACCTCAGATCGACGTCCAAATTACCGGCGAAATAAGTCGAATAAAGCAGCGCCTGCCCCGCCGGCGCGAACGGGTTCAACTTCCAGATCCAGCCATTGCGGTTGGCGCCCGCCGGGAACAACTGATAGCCATTAGAGCCCAAGGGGAAATCGGTCGAGTACGTGTATCCCGCCAGGTAAACGATGCCGTGCTGGTCGACCTGCACGCCCACTGCCGCATCGGCGTTGCTGCCTGTTAGATATAAGCCGTATAGCATCGCCGGATCGATTACGACGGGCCGAGCACGGTCGTAATCGCCAAGCAGGAGTCCGATATCGCCGTTTTCCGCGATGCGGTATCGCGATTCTACAGCGACGACTTCCTTCGAATTAACCCGCTGATAAACCACCGGGGCGTTCTGCACCACCTCGCCCGTTCCGAGCTTTAGCACTATTTCGCCGCGATCGTTCACGCGCACCTGGTCGGCGCCTTGAAAGCGCATGCGAATCGCGGACGGATCCGCGCCGGGCTGAAGATTGAAGTCGTACTCCAGGCGCTGGCCATCGCCGTAGTAGACCACGTCGATGCCTTTATAGGTTCCGGTTTGCTGAAGCCGCGAGAAACTCTGAACGGACCGGTAATCCTTTCCAACAAAATAATTGGTTTGCGTTTTCGCCGGATCGGATGCGTTAAAGCGCGCTTCGGGGTTCGATCCCGTGAAGCTGAGGCTAACCACCCGGTCGCCTACCCGCATCACCGTGGCCCGGCGGTCGAACAAAGCCGCGAAACCGGGCCCATGCGATGTCCAGCGCCCATGCGCGTCCTGTTCGAAGCGGAGGGGAAGCGAATGCAGCAGCTTGGAGGTGTCCTTTGCGGGCGGAGCGGCCGCGGGCGGAATGGCCGCGAGTGGCGCGGCCTGCGCGAGAGACCCCAAGAGCGCAAAAACCCCCAGAAAACGCATGTGAGTGTGACGTGAACTTCGCATCCTACGTTGCAATGGAATCAATTCAAGAAGTAGGTCCGGTAGAGAGAATCGCGCTGCTTGGGGATGAAACCGGCGTCGCGGATCAGCCGCCGCAACTCCTCCTCGGTGGCGCGGTGGTGCGCGCCGGCGGCGCTGACCACGTTCTCCTCAATCATGATGCTGCCGACATCGTTGCCGCCGAACCGAAGGCCAAGCTGGCAGGTTTTCAGACCGGGCGTGACCCACGAGGATTGAATATTTTCGATATTTTCGAAATACAGCCGCGAGAGCGCGAGCATCTTCAGATATTCGACGGCGGTCGCTTCTTCCTTTACAAATCGCCCCAGCGAGGTATTCTCGCGTTGAAAACTCCAGGGGATGAAGGCGGTGAAGCCGCCGGTGTCCTCCTGTATCCGGCGCACGATATCGAAATGGTTCATCCGCTGCTCGATGGTCTCGCCCGTGCCGAACATCATCGTTGCCGTGGAGCGCATACCGATGGCGTGGCAGGCGCGGTGAACGTCAATCCAGTCGTTCACGGACGATTTCAGGCGGCTGATACGCCGGCGGACCTCATCGTCGAGAATTTCCGCTCCTCCGCCCGGCAGCGAATCGAGGCCGGCATCGCGTAATCGCAGCAGAGTGTCGCGAATCGAAAGATCGCTAACCTTGGCGATATTTACGATCTCGGGCGCCGAGAAGCAATGGCACCATATATCGAACCGCTTCTTAATCTCGCGCAGCAGGTCTTCATACCACTCGATGCCCAGCTCGGGATGGAGGCCGCCCTGCATTAAAATCCCGGTGCCGCCGAGGTCGATGGTTTCCTGGATTTTGTCGAAGATGACCTGTTTTGGGTGGAGGTAGCCTTCGCCGTGGCCCATGGGGCGGTAGAAGGCACAGAAGCTGCAATATTCGGTGCAGAAATTCGTGTAGTTGATATTTCGGTCGATGATGTAGCTGACGATGCCGTGCGGGTGCAGCTTGCGGCGCACCTGATCCGCAGCCATGCCGATGCCGATCAGATCGTCGCTGCGGTAAAGATCGATGGCTTCGTCTCGTGTCATCATACGCGCGTAATTTACGCCGGAACGGCTCCGGAAACCACGACCCGGTCGAAGCGGAGCGCCGATTCGATATACAGGTTCATGCCTTCATAATCGCGCTCGCCGAGCTCGAATACGATGTGCCGGGTGAGATATTCGCGCGCCAGCGCCTCGGCGATGCCGCGCTCGCCGGGCTGCTCGCGGGCGATGTCCGCGATATGTTCCATGCCGTAGCGGCAAGACGCGGTGAAAGCGAGCTCATATGGCTGCTTGACTATTTCTTTTCGTCCCGCCCAGACGGCGAAGACCATCGGCAACCCAGTCATGGAATTCCAGATGCCGCCGAGATCGAGGGTTTCAAAGGGCAGCGATGCCGGATCGAGCTTCAATGCGGGGTCACCGATAATCAGCGCGGAGTCGGCATGACCCAACATCACCGCGAGGTCGGCGGGCATGGGGTGAATGCGCGGTTCGACGCCGTATTTTTCCGCCAGAATTACACGTGCGAGCATGACGGAGCTGCGCGATCCCGCATCGGCCGCCAATGTCCGGATTTCTTTTATGGGAACTTTTGAAATGAGAAGGATGCTGCGGACGGGTCCATGACAGGCGATGCCTGTCCCGCGGAAATACTCGAGTTTCTGGCGCGCCATCTCGATCACCGGCATGATTCCGATGTCGGCTGTGGCGGAAGCCAACCGGTCGGCGCACTCAGAGGGGAGGGCGAAATCGAGATCGAAAGTTTCGCGCAATTGCCGGTCGGGTGAGCGGAGAAACCCCCAGACTAACGGTACGGTATTGAGGTAACTGACCGCGCACACACGCGGATGGATGGGACCCTTCGGAAGCAAGTTTTTAGTTTAACAGGCGCTGGTTGGTGTGCTGAGTGGACCGGCTGGCCTGTTGCGTCTGTAGGGGTGATCCCGAAATGCTTCAGGACTCGCTGGGGCCGGGGCTGAAGCCCCGGTTGCACGCTGAAGCGTGCTCCACGATGCGATGGCACTAGGCTTCTTCGGGGACCAGGTTGGGGATTTTGATGATCTTTTTTTGGATAGCGTATTGCACAAGCTGGGCTTTGTTGTGAATGTCGAGCTTGCGCATGAGGTTAAACTTGTGCGCCTCGACGGTCTTGACGCTGAGATTGAGGTTGCAGGCGATTTCCTTTACCGACTGGCCTTCGGCGAGCATCTTCAAGACCTCGCGCTCGCGGGTCGTGAGGGTGGCGAAGCGCGGCAGACGGGTGGCGGATTTTACACGCGTGCGAAAATCGTCGACGAGTTGAGAGAGCATGCGGGGGCTTAGGTAACTTCCGCCGCGGCAGATATCCCTGACGGCGGCGATGAGCTGCTGGGTGGGGCTGTCCTTCAGCACGTACCCGCTGGCGCCGACCTCCATTCCTTCCACCAGGTAATCTTCGTCGTCGTACATGGTGAGGAACAGCACCTTGGTTTCCGGCCGGTTCTTTTTAATTTGGCGCGTCGCCTCGAAACAACTGAGGCCGGGCATGCCGATATCCATCAGAACTACGTCCGGACGGACCTCATTCGCTTTCTCGATGGCGTCGCCGCCGTTGGAAGCTTCGCCAACTACTTCCATATCCTGTTCCGCCGAGATCAGGGTCTTGATGCCCTGGCGGAACAGCGTATGGTCGTCGGCCAACATGATTCGAGTCTTCGACATTCGATCCTCCTGGACTGCTGTTCTTACTCACGCGCAGCGCGCTGGACGTATCCTTCCGCTTCTGCCCGGCAAACAGGCGGGCGTCGCTTTGGGTGTGGGGAGCGACGGCCCGCCCCTGTCCGGCTAGCAGGCTCTTATGTTGATATCGGCAGTTCGATGGAAATCTTTGTACCTGTTTTTGAACCTTGCATCCGGCTCTCTACGCGGAAATCTCCGTTTAACAGAGTCACGCGTTCGCGCATTCCGGAAAGTCCGAACGATTCGCGCTTGGCGAAAGCTTCTTCGAGGCGAAAGCCTCTGCCGTTGTCTTCGACGCACAAGCGGAGCCGGCCCGCCGTGGAGGACAAATCGAGATCGACCGCAGTTGCCCCGGAATGCTTGCCGATATTGTTGAAGCATTCCTGGACCAGGCGGTAGGCGATGGTTTCCATTTGGGGCGGAAGACGCTCGATTTTCGAGAGCTGCAACCGCACGCGGCAGGAGTGCAGGCGTTGAAAGCGCGCCACGAGCTGCCTGAGGGCGGCGCCGAGGCCCAACTGCTCGAGCACGGCCGGGCTGAGCGCGGCAATCAGGCGGCGCATTTCGAGAATCGTGCGCTCGGTAAGGTCGCGGGCCTGGCGCAGTTGGTTTCGCCACTCACGTGCTTCCCGCGGAAGCTTTTGTTCGAGCATTTCCATTTGCAAACGGATGCAGAGCAGGCTCTGGCCCGCTTCGTCGTGAAGCTCGTGGCTGATGCGCCGGCGCTCCACCTCTTCGACGTGAAGCATGTGCCCGGCCAAGCTCCGGACCTGCTCTTCACGCCGCGCCAGGTCTTCCATTAATCGCATCTTCTGGGCAGCCATCAGGCATCTTTCGGCCGCCGCGGCGAGCAACTCCCGCTCGCGGGGAAGCCATTCGTACTTTTTACGGAAGGCGAACTGCATCACGCCCTCGATCCGGCCGGCCGCTATGAAAGGCACGGACCAGCAGCTCACGAACCGCTGCGGCCATGAATGGTCGAGCGAAAGGCAGGGGCCGGACCCGGTGCGTTGCAGGTTTAGACAGCGCGGCTGCCCCAGCTTGCGCTGTAAGGCCGGGTGGTTGGGCACGGCCGAGCCCGCTTTGGGCACCCAGGCTTTCGATTCTTCGTCGAGCATGTAAATCGATCCGGTATCGGCGCGGCATAGCTGGACAAGCGAATCAAGGAAACGGCGCAGGAGCTCATCCAGGTTTCGCGCTTCGAGCTCAATGCGGAACTGGTCGTAGAACGACTGCGTTTCCGCTTCGCGCACCTGATAATAGGCATTATTCAGCGTGAGAACGATGGAGAAATGCAGTTGTTCGCGAACCCGCTGGAAGGCCGCATGCTTGTTGAAAGCCGAAACCAGGGCGGCCTCATGCTCTTTCAGGGCGCCCAAAATCGCGGTGGGCGGAAGGTTCAACTTCGCTAAACGGCGGCAGTTGTATTCCACCTGCTCGATGAAGTTGAGCGGCGTATCGCCTGCCGCGAGGATGCGCGCGGCCGCGGTAGGAGTGATCGCCAGGAGGGCTCTTTTTTGTTTGACGTCGAAGCCCAGGGTCCGCAACCGTTCTTGGAACGCGCGGTCAATGCGGTTTGCGTAAGGTTCCAACTGCTTGGCGAAGCCCAGGAGCGGGTCGCGGCGCCCGTTGCGGAGCACATCGGCGACAGGAGCAAGAGCGTGCGTAGGCACAAGCTTTGAATCGGCATAGCGCGGCGCGGCCTTTAGCGCGGACGATTTTCACGGGGGTAAGCTGGCCGAAACACGAAGCCGTGATTCCACGCCAAGCCGCGGAATCGATCGCGAGGCTGAATGGGAAAGGCCAATGGCCGGCCGCGTTCATCGTAAGACAAGAATTAACCTGAAGCCGCTTCGATTCCCGGCGAATTCCCCCGACAATCCACATCCGTAGCTGCGTCTGATAACCCATTTCTTTGGCGGCGATCTTCCGCGCCGCGGCAATTTGCTCGGCGGTTAAGCGCAGTGAAATGGGAGCTTTGGCGGATGCGCGGCATATTTTCAGGATCATCTTGTGTTGGAATTAACCCCGCTTTCAGGATCATCTTATTTTGGACAATTCTATGCCGCAGCCGACGCGGATTTTGAGATGGACTACCGCGCGAAGGCCCGATTCGGGGAGCGGATGTCACAGGCGTAAGGGTTCGGGGTTACCGCTTCTTTTTTTCAGCATCGAAGGCCGGGAACCGCGCACATTCACGTGCCCCAAGCGGAACGGTACGCCAAGTATTGGCTTGAACCGGTGAGCCTTGCCAGTAGCCGCGGCTTCCGAAGTCACGAGCTTAGGTGACGGACGACGTAACCGCGATTGCCGTCGCACTCTCAAAGAACGATTTGATTGTGGTGCTCGCAGCCGGCCGTACTGTATCCGCTCCACTGGCCTGGTTCCCTGCTCAACGGCACGGAAAGCCAACGATCGCAGTGGGAACTCATCGGAAGCCTCTTACATCCGGAACACTATATGCCCTTACCCGACGCAAAGTCGCGTTTACCCAACCGCGGAGCACAAAAGCCCGCCCGGTCCTGAAGCCGCGGCATTTCTCGGCCTCAAGAGGTTCACGCCGGCAGGCAAAATGTTTCCTTTCTAATCCGGCTTCCTGGCTACAAAGAAAGCAGCTAAATGGCGCGCCCCGTGAACGATACTAATTATCCTGATGGGCTTGGTCTGCCAAGCATATGCGACTACGTAAGAATAGAAATTCCAGAAGCGGTATTTCTTGCTTAAGAGTTCCTCATGATAATGTCCGATACCGGGGGACTGGCCGAGTCTCTGAAGTGCGCTAAAGAATTCCCGGCGAAGGCGCTCGGCAGTCG
Source organism: Bryobacterales bacterium (assembly GCA_019261985.1). Classification (GTDB taxonomy): domain Bacteria; phylum Acidobacteriota; class Terriglobia; order Bryobacterales; family Bryobacteraceae; genus Palsa-187. The sequence goes on from JAFAQY010000095.1 coordinate 14,830, forward strand.
CCGGACTATCCTGGGCGATCTCCGACAGGATATCTTGCAAGTCCTTCTTTGCCTCCGGAGTAAGAAGGAACGTTCGCTTCACGGCGTACGCGTACTGAACTTCACCGTTCGGCGCGCTTCGATCATTTGGCGAAGCTCCTCGAAAACCTCATCCGGATCGAGAAGTTCACCTCGCGCAGCTTGCGCGGCGCCTGCCTTGAGTTTTGACTTGAGCCGCTGAAGGGCATCCTCGCGCCCTCTTTCGTGGCGTTCCAAAAGCCGTAGCGCTTCCCGGACCACCTCACTTGTGGTCTGATAGCGGCCGCTCTTGACGCGACTCTTGAGAAACGCATCCAATTCCGGCGTTAACGAAACGTTCACTGTTATTCGGTGGGCGGGCATACCCGAAAATTAGCAGCATTGGCACATTGTGTCAATCGAACGATGAACTCAACCCCGGACGCCGGCTCGCAGCGCAGCATAAACTCGTGGCCGCTGACACGTTTCGTCCACGGTTCCTCGGATTTGGGGTTGGCAGCCCATGTGAAAATGAAAGGTAAACAATGACGGGCTCTCAAATCCGCCAGAAATTTCTCGACTATTTCGCTTCCCGAGGTCATCGGGTGGTGCGGAGCTCTTCGCTGGTGCCCGCCAACGACCCTACGCTGCTGTTCACGAACGCGGGGATGAATCAGTTCAAGGATGTCTTCCTGGGCCTCGAAAAACGCGACTACACGCGGGCGGCCAGCTCTCAGAAATGCGTTCGCGCGGGCGGAAAGCACAACGATCTCGATAACGTCGGCTACACCCGCCGGCACCATACTTTTTTCGAAATGCTGGGGAATTTCTCCTTCGGCGATTATTTCAAGCGCGAGGCGATCGGCTTCGCCTGGGAACTTATCACGAAAGAATACGGCCTTGCCAAGGACCGCCTGTACGTGACTGTGTTCCGCGAAGACGACGATGCGGAAAAGCTCTGGCAGGAGGTCGCGGGAGTGCCGAAGGATCGCATCTTCCGCCTCGACGAAAAGGACAATTTCTGGCAGATGGGCGAGACCGGACCGTGCGGGCCGTGCTCGGAAATTCATTACGACTTCGGGCCGGAAGGGGGACCCGGAACGTTCCCCGACAATCCAGGCGAGCGCTTCGTGGAGATCTGGAATCTAGTGTTCATGCAGTACGACCGGGATTCGTCCGGCAACATGACTCCCCTGCCGCGGCCCTCGATCGATACCGGCATGGGATTGGAGCGCATCGCCGCCGTGCTGCAGGGCAAGCTCTCGAACTACGAGACCGATCTGCTTCGGCCGATTATCGACAAAGCCGGCGAGCTGTTCCGAAAGACGTATGGGGAAGACGATCGCGGCGATACCGTCCTGCGCATCAATGCCGATCATGCCCGCGCCACCGCTTTCCTGATTAATGACGGGGTGCTGCCTTCAAATGATGGCCGCGGGTATGTGCTGCGCAAGATCATGCGCCGCGCCATGCGCAATGCCCGCATGATCGGCGTGAACGAGCCGTACCTTTACAGGCTCACCGGATTCATCGCCGAGCTAATGAGCGACGCCTATCCCGACATGCTGGAGAGCATCCAGCGCGTCGCGCGTGTGGTGAAGGATGAAGAGCACCGCTACGCAACGACCTTCCAGGTGGCCGAGCGTTTTTTCCAAGACGAGGCGAAGGCCGCGGCCAATGGACTGTTACCCGGAGCGGCTGCTTTCAAACTGTACGACACTTACGGCCTTGCGCTGGATGAACAGGAAGAGATGGCCCGCGAAGCCGGGTTGACCATCGACCGCGAAGGCTTTACCGCGGAGATGGAAAAGCAGCGCGCGCGCGCCCGCGCAAGCTGGAAGGGCGGCGAGAAGGCACAAATCAATCCGGTGTATCAGGCGCTCCCGAAAACCGGGTTCGTTGGCCGCGAGACATTAGAAGCGGAAGCGAATGTCGTAGCCGTTCTGGATAATGAAATCGCGCTTGATCGCACGCCGTTTTATGCCGAGGCCGGCGGTCAGGTGGGCGATACCGGTGTATTGATCTCCAAACAGACCGGGGACGTCATCGCCCATGTCCTCTCCGCCTATAGTCCAGCGCCCGGCAAAACGGTTCACAAGCTGGCCCCTGGCCCCTGGCCCCCGGCCCCTGGCGATGTAGTAATCGCGCGCGTGGATCCGGAATCGCGCCACTCGACCATGCGAAATCACACTGGCACGCACCTTCTGCATGCGGCTTTGCGCAAGGTGCTGGGGATGCATGTGAAGCAAGCGGGCAGCGTGGTTGAGCCGTCGCGGCTGCGCTTCGATTTCAGTCACTACACCGCCATGGACCCGGATGAAATCGCCGAGGTCGAGCGGCTGATGAATGAGGAAATCCTCGCGAATATCGAAGTTCATACGGACATCATGGATCTGGACCACGCGCTGAAGACCGGCGCAATGGCTTTATTCGGCGAAAAATATGGCGACCAGGTCCGCGTTGTCTCGATCGAGTCATTCAGCAAAGAATTGTGCGGCGGCACTCACGTTGCACGCACGGGCGACATCGGCATTTGCAAAATTGTCTACGAAGGGTCGATTTCGGCGGGAGTGCGCCGCATTGAAGCGATTACCGGCGAAGGCGCGCTGAAGAAATTTCAGGAAATTCAGGAGCAAGCGGAACGCTACGCGGGCGTGGACGTCGAGAAGCTTCAGAACCAAGTCAAATCGCTGGAGCACGAGCTTCAGCAGATAAAAACAAGGATGGCGCAGGCCGAAGCCGGACAGCTTGAAAACAAGGCGCGGGAGCTGAAGGGTGTTAAGGTTTTGGCCGCGCGCGTCGAAGGGTTCGATCGGGCGCAGCTGCGCACGCTGGTCGATTCGCTACGCAACCGCTGGAAGACGGCCGTAGTGGTTTTAGCGACCGCGGAAGACTCAAATGTGGCAATCGTCTCCGGGGTGACGAAAGATCTCACCAGCAAAGTCCACGCGGGCAAACTTGCCGGCGCGGTTGCGCAAGCGGTCGGGGGGAAGGGCGGTGGACGTCCCGATATGGCTGAAGCCGGCGGCAAAGATCCCTCCGCGCTGGCCGGCGCCCTCGCGCAAGTTTATACGAGCGTCGAGGGGATGCTGTGAGTAGGACAAGCTTCAGCTTGTCCCGTTTTTAACCCGATGGAATCGTTTGACGCCGTCATCGTCGGCGCGGGTCCAACCGGACTGGCGTGCGGCATCGAACTCAAGCGCCGGGGCGTCAGCGCCGTTCTGATCGACAAGGGTTGCGTCGTCAATTCTATCTACCACTACCCCACGAACATGGTGTTCTTCACCACGCCGGAGCTGCTCGAAATCGGCGACATCCCAATGACTTCGCTGAACGAGAAGCCGGTGCGGGGCGAGGCGCTCAAATACTATCGCCGCGTCGCCGAGCATTATAAATTGGATATCCGGCAATATCAGCGGGTGGAGCGCGTTTCGGGCGACGACGGGGCGTTCGTTACGCATACCATCGATCAGCACGGATGCCCGCATCAGTACGGCTCGAAGAAAGCCATTTTGGCGACGGGGTATTACGATGTCCCGAACATGCTGAACGTCCCCGGCGAGGAGCTGCCAAAGGTCATCCATTACTATAGGGAACCGCATCCTTATTACAACCACGACGTGCTCATCGTCGGCGCAAAGAATTCAGCGGCGATCGCAGCGTTGGAACTCTGGTGGACGGGGGCGCGCGTCACGATGGTGATCCGGGGCGGAGATATTCACCGGCACGTGAAGTACTGGATCAAACCGAATATCGAAAATCGCATCAAGAACAAAGAGGTTGCGGCGTATTTTCATTCCCGCGTGCTGGAAATTCGCGAGCGCTCGGTTCTGATCGAAACTCCCGAGGGCGAAAAGGAGCTGAAAAACGATTTCGTGTTCGCGATGACGGGCTATCGTCCGGACACCGAATTCCTAGAAGCGCACGGCATCCGCTTCGACCCTGCCTCGCACAAACCTTTCACGAACCCGGATACGCTCGAAAGCGACCGTGAGGGCATGTTCCTCGCGGGCGTGCTCGTCGCCGGCATGCATACTAACGAGATTTTTATCGAAAACGGCCGGTTTCACGGGAAGACCATCGCGGAAGCGATCGCAAAGCAACTGGCATAGGTGGGGCGTCCGCCAGGAAGGTTACCGCCGCCACTTCGACAAAATCTCCTCCACGCGTTCCCCAACCTTCCGCCGAGCGCCCTCGCGGTCCAGCCCGCTAGCCAACAGTTCATCGTAGTTTGTATGATCGTGGCGAATCGCAGCCGCGACCGCTAAAGTTAGCGCTTGCTCTTCCAGGCCGCGCCCGGCTTTGGTCCGGCCGATGCGCCCGCTTCCGCGGCGCGCGGTATGTTCGGCAATCCTCGCCGCTTCGGGCGGTGGGCAACCCGGAAATAGACTGCGAATCTGCTGCGCCATCTGGGCCGCTAATACGCGATACTCCTCGCGCCGCAGTTCGGCATCCCGCGCCCGGACGGCTGCCCGCTCCTCGGCATCGTCCGCGCATTCCCGTTCGGCTTTCTCAAGCGCGGATGTTTCTACCAGAATGCCTTGCCGCTCGTTGCGCTTCCGCGAACGGCTGAAGCGAACCACTACCGCCATGCGTTGGCTATGCTTCGCTGACCGCCGCGTCAGGGCCGCATCGCCAGAGGGAAGAAATTCCAAGTCGTCGAGACGCGCGCACGCCAAACACAGCGGCTGTCCGGCTTCCATCAAAAGGAACGAATCGCGCCCGACCTCCGCGCCGCATTCCGAGCATTTAGCGTCGCTCAGGACCTGCAGAACCACCAGTTCTGGAGCTTGCTGCAGCTTCTCTTGGATCCGCTTCTGTTTTTGTTCGGAGAGCCCCGCGGAGATGAAGTGGATGCGGAATATCTTCTCAAGATCCGGATCGCCGCTGCGAGTGAACCGCAGGGTGACTGTGCCGGTTGGGGCTCGCCGGACGTAATCGGTTTCGCTTGGCTTTAGCCCCTTCTCTATCGCCCAGCGCCAAAACATTTCGATGGACGAAGAAATTTTCTCCCCACTCCCCTGAATCTCCGGCTCCAGGAATTCAATGCGCCCTTTCCGCCAAGCTGCGGCGGCGTTCGGCGACAACAGCCCCATGCCGCAGAGGACATCGATAAGGGAGACATAGGAGTGATCTGCCAGCGCGGCTTCGGCAGCGCCGACTACTCTGTTCATCAAATTGCTTTGGGGGTTCGAAGGTTTACCGGCGGGGATCACTGTTTGTTCTGCTTTAACTGTACAATTAACAACTGGCAGGAGGGCGATATGTGCCACACATTCAAAGCTCTGATCGCGATTGCATTGGCCTCTGCCGCTCACGCGCAAGGCTTGGTGACGGAACACAACTTATCTCTCGGCCTCGCCAAGGCCATCGCCGAGGCAGCGCTCGGGGAGTGCAAGGCCAAGGGTTACAGCACCGCTGTCGCCGTGGTGGATCGCGCAGGCCAGGTGATGGTCATTCTACGCGACGAAAATGCGACGGCGCAGACCGCGGAAATGGCGCGGCGTAAGGCGTTCACGGCCCGGATGTTCCGCACCACCACGCTCGAATTCCAGAAGCGCACGAACGATCCGTCTTATGCGGCCCAGAGACAAATAGCCGACATTCTGGCGCTCGGCGGCGGAGTTCCGATTATGGCGGGCAAAGAAGCGATCGGAGGCGTGGGCAGCTCAGGCTCCAGCCAGGAGCAGGATGACGCTTGCGCGAAAGCCGGCGTGGCGAAAGTGGCGAACTTGCTGAACCCGGACGGCGCGAAGTAGCTATTTCGTCGTCGTCGCAACAGCCGCGGCTTTTTTAGGGGCAGCCTTGGACGATGCCGGCGCGCCGCCCTCTTTGAGCAGTCAGTTCCCGGAGAGAAGCCTCACTCTGAAGTTCCGCGGAACCCCCCATCTTGCTCTCATTCACGATCTCGCCCTTTTTATCGACGATGACAACATGCCGCGGGCCGCGGCTTCCTGCTGCATTGCCGCGCGAATTCGGCGACTCGATTCCAGTGAAGGGGGGCAAGCTCACCGTGGTCACCCCCGGGGGAAAACGATTCAGTGCAAGGGCGACCAAACCCAAACTGCGCGGGTCTCCTGACATGTTCCGAGAAACGAGGACGACTAGGCGGGAAGAATTCGCAATCAGCGGGAGTGCTGACTCAGCTCGGCAGGTTTTACTTCGGCCATTCGGCGATATCACGTGGAACAACGATCGACGCACCAGCGCGAGGGCGGCTGGAGAAGGCCTTCGTCGGTGGGAGCTCTTGGAAAACTGGACTTTTAAATCGCGCGGCCGCCGTGAATGACGGCCGCTGCCTTACTTTACGTGCTGCTTACCAGCGTGACTCGCGCCGTTGGCGACCGTAGCCGCCGCCGTTTCCACGAGCGCCGCCACCCTGGCCCTTAGGACGAGCTTCATTGACGTTCAGCGCGCGGCCTTCGAAATCCGCGCCGTTCAGGCCGGCGATGGCCCGGTCGGCTTCCTGTGTGTTGCTCATTTCGACAAACGCAAAGCCGCGGGAGCGGCCGGTATCACGGTCGGTGACCAGACTCACGCGATCGACGGTTCCATACTGCTCGAAGATGGCGCGAACAGACGAATCGGTAGCGGCGAAATCCAGATTGCCTACAAAAATATTCTTCACTTTTTAAACTCTTTTCTGTCTTTTAATTGTGCGGGCGAGACGAGGCAGATCAAGATAAGCCAAACTCGGGCGGGACTTTCAAAAGGCACCTTAAGTGTAGCACGCATTCCCGATGCCGGCCGGTTTAGAATTATCCAATGCAAGATGAGCATGAAATCGGACTTGTTTCCAATGCAAGATGAGCATGAAACTGGGAGGAGCGAGGTAGGCATGCTGCGGCCGGATGCAGGTGCAGATGCAGAATGCCGAACAGCTCACCCGGGAGCAGATCC
>JAFAQY010000067.1 GCA_019261985.1 Bryobacterales bacterium
GCCGCCACCACTGGCCGTAAAAGAAGGTCGCGCGCGAATCCTTGGCGCCGAAATCGAATAAGGTTTGGCCATCGAGATCAAAGCCGCCCCGGCCGCCCGTTTTCATGCTGTACAACACCGTGGCGAGGTACAGGCCGGTATTGATCAGCAGGATCATCATGGTGGTGAAGCGCGCGTGCGGGATCAAGCCGCCCAGCATGTCCTTCGGCGAAAGCCGGTCCGCCGCGCGCGGCGCAACCGCGACCTGGCAATAGGGGCAGATCTTATCGTCCGTGGTAATGAAGGCCCGGCAATTCGGGCACATGCGGCGTTTATCCAAGGTGGTAATGCGTTTCTACCGCCCGGTGCGGCGGTGCGTTCTCCTTCCATCATCGCGCAAACGCCGCGATACCTCGCCCCTCGGCCGCGCGACCCGTTCCTGATGTACAATCGTCCCCACGAGGTCCAGCATGCAAACACGCAGTTGCTTGTTGCTTCCGCTGCTCGCAGGCGCCGCTATGGCGCAGTGGGCGAATGTCCCTTCGAAAGGCAAGGTCAACATGACCGGGCCGGCTCCGAAAACCGCCTACGGAAAGCCCGATCTCTCCGGGGTCTGGGAACCCAATGCGAACAAGTACGTCCGCAATATCGCCGCCGATTTGAAGCCCGAAGACGTGCCGTTCCAGCCCTGGGCGAAGGCGTTATATGAATCGCGCGTCGACGGCTCGCACGAGAAGGAAGATCCGGATGCCAATTGCCTGCCCCAGGGCGTGCCCAAGATCAGCGCGGCGCCGGCCCCTTGGAAGATCGTGCAATCGCCCACATTCATCGTTGTGGTGTACGAGGCATTCAATCTGTGGAGGCAGATCTTTCTCGACGGCCGAACGATGATGCCCGATGCGAATCCCACTTGGATGGGCTATTCGACAGGTAAGTGGGACGGCGACACGCTGGTTGTGGATACGCGAGGATTCAACGGAAAAGCGTGGCTCGATCAGTTGGGCAAACCTTCCACCGACGCGCTGCACGTAACCGAGCGCTTCCACCGCAAAGATTTCGGCCACATGGATATGCAAATCACTATCGATGATCCCAAGGCGTACACGCGGCCGTGGACCGTCACCCAGGAAGTACACCTGCTGCCGGACGCGGAGTTGATGGAATTCATTTGCAACGAGAACAACCGCGACGTGGCGCACCTCCCGGGAAAATAGCGCGTCACCTGCCCGCCAAATTGATATACTGAACGTGCGCTAACCGACTGGTAGCGACACCGAACTTACCGCCGTTTTCCGGCACAAGTCAGGACTTGATCGATTTCGACAGGTACCAAGGCGATGCTGACACACTCCTTCCGTTCGTCTCCCTGTTCCTCTATCAAGTCGGCTTTGAAGAGGTGAATTATGTCCGCAGCCGATTTTTCCCAAGCCAAGCGCGACCGGCGCAAGTTGTCCATGGTGACCTGCTACGACTACAGCTTCGCCCGACTGCTATCGAAAAGCACCGTCGATGGAATTCTTGTCGGCGACAGCGCGGCGATGGTCGTGCATGGCCACAATTCCACTCTTTCGGCTAGCGTCGATTTGATGCGTCTTCATACCGAAGCCGTGGTGCGTGGGGCCGGCGGCAAATTCGTCGTCACAGACATGCCTTTCCTCTCCTACCGCAAAGGCGTCGCGGCTGCGCTCGATTCCGCGCATGTGCTGATCAATGCCGGCGCGCAGGCATTGAAGCTCGAAGGAGTTGACGGCCACGAAGATGTTATCGAACGCCTCACCCAGAGCGGCGTTCCAGTAATGGGCCATCTCGGTCTCCAGCCGCAATCGGTGCATGCCTCCGGTTATCGAGTTCAAGGCCGGAGCTCGGAGACCGGCGCCGAAATCCGGCGCCAAGCCCGCGTCCTCCAAGAATTGGGCGCGTTCGCGGTGGTGTTGGAGTGTATCCCAGCCCCGCTCGCTCACGAGATCACGGCGGAGGTGAACATTCCGACCATCGGTATCGGAGCTGGGTCGGGCTGCGACGGACAAATTCTGGTGCTCCAGGATTTATTGGGAATGAATATCGATTTTCAGCCGAAATTCGTCCGCCCATTTTTGGATGGAGCCGGAAGCGTGATCGGCGCGGTTGCGAACTTCGATGCGGCCGTGAAGGCTGGTTCATTCCCGGCGCTTGAGCAGAGCTATTAAGATGCGGGTTTGGAACTCCGTCGAGCAGTGGGTGGAGCGGCGCTCGGCTCTCTCGGCCCAAACGATCGGGTTCGTTCCGACTATGGGCGCCCTCCATCGAGGCCACGCCGCTTTGATCGAACGCTGCCGCGCCGAAAACGGCATCGCAGTCGTGAGTATTTTTGTGAATCCTCTGCAGTTCAACGATCCAAAGGATCTGGACCGGTACCCGCGCACGATGGAGCGCGATCTGATGCTGCTGGAAAATCTAAATGTGGATGACGTCTTTGTGCCTTCGCCCGCGGAAATGTATCCCCAAGGATGCCGGTTCTATGTCGAAGAGGCCTCCTCCACCGCAATCATGGAGGGCCTGCATCGCCCAGGTTTCTTCAAGGGGGTGATGACGGTGGTGCTCAAACTCCTGAATCTGGTGCGCGCCGATCGCGCCTACTTCGGCGAGAAAGATTTTCAGCAACTGAAAATCATCCAGGGGATGGTGAACGATTTCTTCATTCCTACCGAGATCGTCGCCTGTCCTACTGTGCGCGAGCCTTCCGGGTTGGCCGAAAGCTCGAGGAACGCTTTGCTTTCGGCGGCGGGACGAGAGCGCGCAGGCTCCATTTTTCAGGTGTTGACATCCGCCTCCACTCCCGAACAAGCGCGAACGCAGCTTGAGGCATGCGGTTTTTCCGTCGATTACGTCGAGGACCACTGGGGCCGCCGCTTCGCCGCCGCTTCTTTGGAGGGCGTGCGTTTGATTGACAATGTGGCTCTGCCAGCGGGAACGCGTCCCTAATGCTGCTCTGCATCGATGTCGGCAATAGTCAGATTTTCGGCGGCGTGTATGACGGCGATTGCCTTAAAACCACCTTCCGCCGAACCTCCAGCGTGCGCGCGTCCTCGGATGAGTTCGGGATGTTCTTCCGTTCGGCATTGCGCGAGAACGGGATTGATCCCGCCCTGATTCGCATGGCGGCGATCTGCTCGGTTGTGCCGGACGTGGTTCATTCGCTGCGAAGCTGCTTCCGCAAATACTTCGGTTTCGATCCGTTCCTGCTTCAACCCGGGACGAAAACAGGGCTGAAGATCCGGTATCGGAATCCATTGGAAGTGGGCGCCGACAAAATCGCCAATGCGATCGGGGCGGTGGTGCGATATCCGGATCGCAACCTGATTATTGTGGATTTCGGCACTGCAACAACGCTCTGCGCCGTGACGCGAAGCCAGGAATATCTTGGCGGCGTTATTCTGCCTGGCATTCACGCGTCCATGGCAATGCTGGGATCGAAGACTGCGCGGCTGCCGGTGGTGGAAATAGCGCGGCCGCAGCAGGTTTTGGGACGATCCGCGGTGGAGAGCATTCAGTCGGGTCTATATTACGGCGCGCTCGAAACCGTCCGAGCGTTGGCCGCGCTGATTGTACGGGAGCAATTTGCGGAAGATCCACCGTTGGTGATCGGAACCGGCGGGTTCGGAACACTGTTCCAACAAGAACGCCTGTTCGATTTCTTTGTGCCGGATCTTCCTCTCATTGGCCTGCGCCGGGCGGTGGAGCTTTCTACAACCAGTAGGGCCGGCTCACAACCTGAAGCCGATCCCGCGTAGAACCACGCCCAAGGTCCTGGCGTCTCCGGGAACGGAGAATGTTTTGTCAACCGCGACGGTTACGAACACCCTCGGCGACGAGGACGCGGCAGGCGCGGTAAACGTGAAAAGGCCGGGGCCGGGCAGGTCCTTGTCGATAGCCGTTTCGCCGCCGAGCAGCACTCGGATATGCCGCGCCTTCGCGTTTTCGGGAACGTAAACGGTGATCTCGAAGGGCTGGGGATGCAGCGGGGCCTTTACTAACACGCGCGCTTCAGCTCCCATCCATCCATCCGGCGAAAGCCCGGACACGATTTGGGACGCCGCGCCCGGGGCAGCGGGATCAACGTAGGTGAGCTTCGGTTCAATCGCTATTTCCGCCCGCAAACGGTCAATTGGGGCGGAAGAAATCTCAAACGGCAAAAAGCCGTTCGCGCCGACGGAATAGGCAGAACGGCCGCTCAGCGACATCAGCCGGAGCGGGATGCGCGGGGTTATCTCGGCCTGTGCAATTGGGGCTAATGGAACTCCCGGCAGCGTAGGATTCGCCAACTCGCTGGTCACGACCGTTTCGCCGGCTTGAATGATCCGATTCTTGCGCAGCGGCAATCCGCCTTTGTCCTCGAGATACCAGCGCAAACCCCAGTCCGCACTGATCCAGACGCGGCGCGGCGCAGATTCGCTTGCGAGCTTCGCTGCGAATTCCCGATAGCCGTTCCAGTGCTGGTAGTTGACGATCGCGAGCGCCAGCGCAAGCGGGAGTTGCGCGATAAACCCCGCGGCGGCCCAGCGCGATGGGACGGCCTCAGCCGTCAGGATGCACACCGGCGCGGCGACCGGCAGCAGGTATCTCGCTGAGCCGACAAAAAAGACCGCGACCGCGCAACCAAAAAAGATCAACACCCACCAACCGAGGAATCCGCGGTTGAAGCACCAGCACAGCAGCCACACTCCGCACGCGAACGAGAACCAGAAAAGAGGATTAGGGTCGTAAAGCGCCGCGCCGGCAGCAGCGGCCGCAGCGGCGCCCAATTGCCATTTCCTGGATTTCCGCATCGCGGCCAGCACAATCAACGGCGACACGATCCATCCAAAATGGACGATCAGGGCGACGACTGCGCCGGCTTTGCGCTTCGCCGATTCGAGATCGTAGGAACTTAAATATCCGGCGAGCACGGAGGCGGGCAAAGTCCCGCTCGTGAGCCGCTCCCAAAGTTGCCATGAAAGAAGCACCGCTGGGGCCGTAAAAATGCAGACCCATGCAACAGCCCATTTGGAACGTTGCTGCCACAGGTACACCGCCAGGATCGGAGTTAAAAATATGGCCTGATATGCGCATATGCCGGCGAGTCCCGCCGCGGCTGCCGCGGCCGCAAGCATAAACCCGGACCTGCTGTCTACAGCGAGCACGAAAAGCCCAACGGCGCTCATCCAAAAGGCGAGAAATGGGAGGTCCGCCTCAAACGAGTTCCCGTTCACTAGGAACGCAGGCACGGCGACGAACAGGAGTGTTGCGAGCAAAGGCCGGCTCGTGAACCGCCGCGCAAGCGCGAGCATCGCCGCCGCCGCGATCAGCGAGAACGCAATATAGGCCAGATGAAACTGCGCCTCTCGGACATCGCCGAACACAGCTAGCAGCACGCCAAGAATCCAGGAGTTAAGCGGCGGATGCGGGTGGCCGCGCATATCTACTAAATCGCCCATGAAAATGTACTGCGTATGGGTGGGGTGCAGCGGGTCGATCTGCGCGTGCTCCGCGCCGTAGAGGTAATACGGATCGTCACCCTGAATAGCTTGGTTGAAAAACGGAAGCCGGAGCGCGAGCACCAGCGCGGCGACAATCAGAAACTGCTTTACCACTTCACGGGAACGCCGGGCTGCAACGTCCAGACTTGGGTATCGGGAAGATCGCGGATCAGCTCGGCGAGTTGCTCGGGGCGGCCGGAGAGAGCCGGAAAAGTCCCGAAATGCAGCGGCACCACGCGGCGGACACTCAGCATGCGGCAGGCCACCGCCGCCTCGCGAGGGCTCATCGTATAGAAATCGCCGATGGGCAAAAATGCAAGCTCGGGACGATAGATGCTCGCGATGAGCTGCATATCGGTAAAGACATTGGTATCGCCCGCGCAATAGACCGAACGGCCGTCAGGCAGCCGCAGCACATATCCTGCCGCCTCGCCGCCATAAACTATTTTTCCGTCGTCCATGATTCCGCAGCTATGCACGGCGTGCGTCATGGTAGCGGCGATGGGTCCGACGGTTGCGGTCCCTCCCTTATTCATCCCTATCGTGTTTTTCGCGCCCTTCGATTCCAGCCAGACAGCGGTTTCATAGATTGCGACGATCTGCGGCGAAAATTTCTGCGCCAGCGGCAGCACATCATGGATATGGTCGAAGTGGCCGTGTGAAACCAAAATGATGTCGACTCGATCGAAGTTGTGATCCTTGGGATACGCGGGATTGCCTTCGATCCAAGGATCGACCACGATGACTTCTCCGGTCTCTAAACGGAGCTTGTAAGTTCCATGGCCAAGCCAGGTGATTTCGACCATCTCTCGATTGTAGGACAGGACTTGCCTTAATCAGGTGGAGCGGGCTTTAGCCCGGCTTTAGCCTGCGACGGGTGCTTCAGCACCCGCTCGGCGCCGGGGCCGCGGTTGCACGCTAAAGCGTGCTCCACCGAACCTAAGCGAGCGCGGGCCGGCGCGTGTGCCATTCCGTGGCTTGCTCGAACGCGTGCGCGAGCGTCAGCACGGTCCCGTCCGCCCACGGTGCTCCGCTGATCTGCAGTCCAATCGGTAACCCCGATGCCGAAAAACCGCACGGAATTGAGATCGTTGGTATTCCGAATACATCGAAAGGCGACGTATTGCGAGCGCCGCCGCCGGCGGCCGGAGGGCCTTCAATCGGCGGCGCCGGCGTGGGCATCGTGGGAGTGATCAGAACATCGACATCCGCAAAAACGCCGCGAATCTCGCGCCTGAGCCGCTCGACTTCGTTTCGCGCGCGAATATAATCGGACGCCTTGAAATCGGCGCCGCGCTGCAGCGCCGCGCGCGTGCTCGGCTGATATTTGCCGGGAGATTCAGTTATCCATTTCGCGTGATATGTGTACGCTTCCGGAGTCCATAGCTGCGCGGGATTGCCGCCCTGCGGAAGCTTGACATCCTTAATGCCGGCGGTGAGCTTGCGCAACACCCCTATTGCCGCCTCCGCGGATTTCGCGACTTCCGGATCGAGATTCTCGAAGAAAGGCGTTCGCGGGATTCCCAAACGCAACTTTGCGGCCGGTGTTTGGAGCGCGCGGGAGTAGTCGGGTACCGGCACGTCCTCAGTGGTCGGATCCATGGGGTCATATCCCGCGATCACGCCCAACATGATCGCCGCATCCTCGACTGTTTTGCACATCGGGCCGACGTGATCGAGCGTCCATGACAGAGGAATGACGCCGCGGATGCTCACGCGTCCGTACGTGGGCTTCAGCCCCACGATGCCGCAGTGGGACGACGGAATCCTGACCGAACCCGCCGTGTCGGTCCCCAACGCGCCGAAACACAGGCCGGCGGCAACCGCCGCCCCAGGCCCGCCCGACGATCCGCCGGTGCTTCGATCCAGTGCCCATGGATTATGCATCGTGCCGAAGTAGGTGACATTGGGGCTGCCCCCGTATGCGAATTCGTGCAGATTCAGTTTGCCGAGCAGGACCGCGCCGGCGTTCTTCAGCCGCCGCGCGACCTCGGCGTCTTCGGTGGGAATACGATCCTTGAAGACCTCGCTCGCGCCGGTCGTGCGCACGCCCGCGGTATCGATGTTATCCTTCAGGCCGATCGGGATCCCGTGGAGCGGCCCTCGCCACTTGCCGCGGCGCTGCTCGTCCTGCATTTGCCGCGCATCCGCGAGCGCCTGCTCATGCAGAATAGTGATGTAGGCGTTGATCTTGGGATTGAGCTGATCGATTCGCCGCAGGTACGCCTCTGTAAGCTCGACGGGTGTGATGGCTTTGCTGCGCAACATCTCCGCAGCCTTGGCGATCGTTAACGATGTGAGCTCTGTGTTTGCAGCGCGAAGTTGACTTGTGGCCCAAGCGGCAGCTCCAATTCCAGTAGCAAGAAAACTTCGGCGGGAGTCAAGCATAGTGGTTGGTATCGTATCAAAACACAGTAAACTCAGCCATGCTGATACCAACCCGAAAAATCGCGGTTGCGGTCCGTCCCGGACTTCTCGCAAAAGAGCACAAAGCCAGCGGTACCGGCGTCACTCAGACTGTGCGGAAGGGTCTCCAGCTACTCGCAGCATCGCAGGCCTACACCCGTCTGCGCCGATTTCGCGGCAAAGTCCGGTTCACACGTACGCTGGCCGAGCTAAAGTTCGATCGATGATTGGCGCCCATACGAGCACCTGGATCCCTATCTCCAACTAGACCTCGGCGAGGATGTCGAACGTGCGCCCCAAGACCAGCAGGTACTTATGCCGCGCGTTGTGCTTACCGAAATGCGAAGCGATCCAAAGCTTTCTCCCGGCTTTCCGCGATCGGGATTTCCGAGCCTTCGCCGTGCGGCCGGGCTCAACACATACAGCCCATTGCCCGATGCCGGGTAGCGGAACCCCGCTCGAAGACCTGCTCCGGTGTTGCCACCCACAAGTTACGGTATTCGATGCTGGTATCCGATATGGTGCACTCGCCATCGTTTATCCACCCGAAAATCACTGTCGAGTTCCCCGGGAAAATCTGGCGAAAGCAGAAAAAACCCACCGGTGCCCGGCATGTGATACACTCTTCCTGATTTGGGAGAGAGGTTAAACCGCCGCTCATTTCTAAAGACAGCCGCCGGGGCTGCGTGTGCCGGGCTTGTTTCCAACGCCCAAAGCACGCTGCCTAACATCGTTTTCATTCTGGCCGACGATCTGGGGTTCGGAGACTTGGGCTCTTATGGCTCGAAGATACCAACCCCGAATCTTGACCAAATGGCGGCGGAGGGGATCCGTTTCCAGTATTTCTATTCGGCCAGCGCGGTGTGTTCCCCATCGCGCGCGGCTCTATTGACCGGCCGCTATCCGCCGCGCGTCGGGGTTCCGAACTTGCTGATGCCGAACGACTCCGGCGGTCTTTCCCTGAGCGAAACGATTTTGCCGCAGGTATTAAAACCGCTGAATTACAGCACCATGTGCATCGGCAAATGGCATCTTGGCACACAATCGGGCTACATGCCCACCGATCGCGGTTTCGACAACTACTACGGCGTGCCGTACAGTAATGACCTCTCTCCCCTGCCTCTGCTATCGGACGGTCAAGTGCTGGAGCAGCCCGCGACGCAGCAGCTTCTGACCCAGAGGTTCACGCGCCAGGCGGTGAATTTCATCAATAACTCAACCGGCCAGCCGTTTTTCCTATATCTCGCTTACACGGCTCCGCATGTGCCGCTTGTGCCGAATCCTAACTTCGCCGGGAAGTCCGGGGCCGGACACTACGGCGACGTCGTAATGGAATTGGACTGGGGAGTCGGCCAGGTTCTTTCAGCGTTGAAAGCGAATGGGATCGATAACAATACGCTGGTAATGTTCTCGAGCGATAACGGGCCGTGGTACCAAGGCAGCCCGGGAAGGTTGCGCGGCAGAAAGGGCGAAACCTACGAAGGCGGATTGCGCGAGCCGTTCATCGCGCGCTGGCCAGGAAGGATCCCCGCCGGCCAAACGGCTTCGGCATTCGGGACCATGATGGACGTCTTTCCGACTGTCGCTGCTCTAACCGGAGCGGGCCTGCCCGCGGCCATGGATGGCGTGGACCTCTCTCCAGTTCTGACTGGCCAACAGGCGAGCGTCGATCACGACACGTTCTTTTATTTCGACGGCTGGAATCTCCAGTGCGCTCGCGTGGACAATATGAAGCTGCACGTGGCGCGCTACAACATTCCGCCGTGGCTGCCTGCGCCTGTGGGCGGCCGGGTCAATCTTCCGCTGCCACAGCCCGAGCTTTACGATATTGTGGCAGACCCGCAGGAGAGCACGGACATCTCGGCAGATCATCCCGATATCGTGGCGTCCATCAAAGCTAAAATCCTCGCGTCCATCCCCAACCTGCCCTGGCAAGTGCACGATTCCTGGGTCGCGACCATGAACCAGGCCGTCGCGGGCACGTGGGACGGGGCACCCCCGTCGCAGCAGTAGCGCGCATCAGCGCTTCCTTCTCCATTGGTTGCCCGCATTTGAATAATGAAGAAAGAGATCCTACAAATATAGATACGGCGAACCTCAAACTGAAAGAGCAGGCGGCGAAGGAGGGTTGTTCTGTAAGTGATCTGGTCATCCGGAGGATCGATCCCGTACTCGTTAAGCCAGAGCGGCCCAAAGAACACCCGGTCTTTCCCTTAATTTGCTCGAATGGTCTCAAGGTCCGCATAACGAATAAGCAAATCTACGAACTCATTGACTTTCCTTGATTGAATGTCTAGCGAGCATTGCTCTGGGAGCGCCCCCTGAAGCAGAACAGGCTCGGAGCTGATTGACTGAGTCCCGCGACGATCAGTTCTTCTTTTGCCGGTTTACGCAATTAGGCTTGCTCAGGCCTTTAGAACCAAGGCTGTTATGGGCAACGAGGTCAGAACTATGGCCGCCGCGTTTCTGCCGGAACCGCGCGGATTGGATTCCGCGACCATGCATTCATCGCGACCTTGCCGGGATGCCACGTTCTGGGGTGAGTGCTACCGCTCGCCGCCGTACATGTGACGCACGTCGCGGTTGTTGTCCTGGCACATGTACTCGTACATCTCACCATTCGGATTCCAAGGGATATTCCAGCCGCCGGTCCATTGGGCGCTATACGCGCCGGGGTCGTCAACAGTCGCTTCGTATTTAAGCGTGTTGTAGTCGGTGCGGGTGAAGCGCTCAATCAAGTGCAACTTCTCCGTATGCGGCGGACCTTCGCGGCTTACCCAGAAACGTTCGTTGAAGCCGACCGTATCGACCACCAGGGCATCCCCGCCCTCCCAGTGAGCGATCGAATGGCCGTAGTACGTAGGATCGAGGTCGGCGGGGTGCTGCCGGCCGTCCATGTAGAACACGCGCCAAGTATGGGGCCCTCCGACTCCGAGCACGAACACGCGCTGCATCTCGGGAACCTCGATGAACTCGAACCCATAGGGAGTGGTGTAAAGCCGCGGGCCGCCGGACGGCTTGCAGCGCACATGCGGATCGTCGGCCGTCAGCGTTTCGGTGCGATGTTCGTAGACCGCTCTCGCCCACGGCAGGAATGGCACATCCGGAACCTGGAGGTTTGTGGGCAGATTCAAGCCCGGGTTATCCACCTGCCGGGGACCGTTTGAAAGGCTAGTGCCCGCGCTGCCGTTCCAAAGCCCTTTCTCCCCCGCCAGCGCACCCAAATTCACGTGCCCGTCAGGCATATGGGGCGTTGGGCGCGACGGCAGCTTATTCTTACCTCCGCGCCCCTTGCCTTGATTTTGCGCGAAAGAAGGGCCGGGCATCATCCAGATCATTACGATGGCGGCCATGGCCACCGTCAAAACACCAAAATATTTAGGCACAAGACCTCCTTGCGGCCGCGTCGCCGAACGGTCCCAACAAATTCAAACTTACGGGTTCGTGCTTTCGCTAGAAGCGGCGCCAAGCTTCTTGCCGGTGCTCTGCAACGTCACCGATCGCGCATTGGCCTGATTCGTGCCGTCCTTAGCGAGCGTTCCTTCCACGATCACCACGTCTCCGATTTTCATCGTGTTCCTGGTCCAGCCTTGGTTCTGAAGCAGGTTCGGCGGCCCCATTTCGAAGCCCCAGCTGGTCACCTTCCCGTTGTCGCCTTCCACGTCCATGAAGAAGTACACGTGAGGATTCATCCAATCGATCTTGGTTATCGTCCCGGTAAGTTTGACGGGCTTTTTGTTGTCGTACTCAGCCGCGAACGAATGATGCGCCATAACGGGCGCCGCCACCAGAACAGCGCCAAAAACCGCCAATGCAAGAAATGAATTTTGCCTCATCGGGCCTCCTCTAAAAAGTTGTCAGCTATCAGCTTTCAGCTTTCAGCAGTCAGCTTTCTGCGCGCACTGAGGAAGCTGATAGCTGACGGCTGATAGCTGAGAGCTATTTCGCCGCCTGCCTTTCCATGTCTTTATTGTTATCGTCACAAAAATATTCTTCAAGTTCCTGGTTGGGAACCCATTGCAAAGTCAAAGCGCTGGTCCACGGCCGCGTATAAGCGCCCGGGTCGTCGATCGTTACTTCGTACTTCAGCGTGTTCGAATCGGGCCGGGAGATTTTTTCGTTCAGCTTCAGGTTCTCCGTGTGCGGCAGACCGCCATTGCTGAACCAAAATCTCTCGTTATAACCGATGGCATCCACTACCAGAGTGTCGCCGTCCCATTTGCCTACCGAATTCCCGAAATAACTCGCGACGCCTTCGTCCGGTTTCGGAAGGGGTCGGCCATCCAGCCAAATCAATCGCCAGTTGCGATTGCCGCCGCCCGACATCACAAAAACCCGTTGCCGTTCGGGCTGCTCCACGATCTGCAGTCCGTACGGCGCCTGAAATTGCCGCGGGCCACCGGGCGGAAGGCAGCTTGCCATGGGATCGTCTCTCAGCAGATTGCGCTGGCGATATTCATACAGGCCCTTGGCCCAGGGCTGAAATGGCGCGACCTTTTCGGAGTCATTCAGATTCGCAAGAATGCCTTCGCTGTTCATGCGAACTTTCGAAGTGTTCTGCAGCAAACTGGGCTCGCTGGGATTCGCCCAATAGCCGGTTTCGCCGGGAATATTGCCCAAACGCGGATGACCGTCCCGCCAGCGCGGCGTCGCTTTGGGGGCGGTTTTGGGAACCGGTACTGTATCGGTGGTAATCGCGGTGAGCTTCTTTCCGCTCGCGAGCGTTACCGATTTCGCCTCCACCTTTTTGCTGCCGTCACGGGCTTGGTTGGCCTCCACCGCGATCATATCGCCGATCTTGACGCTATCGCGTGCCCATCCCACTCTTTTCAATTCGATGCGGCTCGGCATTTCAACAGCCCAAGTGGTGCTTGTCCCACCCGAGTCCACGTCGACGTAAATGAATACGTGTGGATTTTGCCATTCGTAGGCGATCACCGCGCCTTTCAGCGTCACGGATTTCTTATCGTCGAACATGGCAGTCATGGAGTGATGCGCCCACACCGGCGCAGCCGCAATAACAAGGCCGAGCGTCGTCAACCCGAGCGTCTGCATTCTCATTCGTTACTGTTCCTTCGCCTTCCCGAAATTCTTGGCCAGGTAATCGACAATGGCTTCAAACTCATCGTCGGTCACCGGAGCGCCTTCGAAGATCATACCTTTAATCACGCCCGCCCATTGTTCCTTGCTCAACTCGTGGTCTTTTACTCGTTCCCACTCATGACACAAACTGCAAATCTCTTCCACCAGTTCCTTGCCGCGGTCGCTGTCGCCGAAATTCTTCGCCAGATATTCGATAGCTGCGGCGCTCTCGCTCTTGCTCAGCGAGCCGCCCATGCCCAAAACCAGCACTTGCCACCGCTGTTTGCTGAATTTCTTGTTAGTGACGACGTTCAAATCGTGGCAACCGGCACAGGCGGACTCGATTATTTTCTTTCCGGGCCCGTCGGGCAGCGGCTGCGCTTTGCCTGCGAACACAGAACCGGCGAAGACGACGCAAATGAGGCTCTTCCAGACCCACACCGTAACGGCCAACTTATAAGAACAGGCATTTGAAGTCAACCCCCAAATGGCCCCGAAACGGCCCGTTTATTTCCAGGCCGAATAGACCGGCTTGCCAACCAGAAACGCCGCGTTCACTCCCGCGCGCGGGCGGAACTTCTGGCCGCGGCCGCTATCGACCTCCGCGGTGTAGAAATTTCCTTCCTGATCCACGCTAACGCCGTGCACGCCCCAGAAGCCGCCGGGGAAATCGCCCCACGTGCCCCAGGAGTAAAGGAAGTGACCCTCCAGGTCATACTTCAACATCTTCGAGGTCCCGCGGTCGGCGGCCCACAAAGTACGATCCGCGCCCATATACAGCAGGTGAATGTCGGAGGGGTCCGCTCCGGGACTCCATTCATATAAATATTTGCCGTTTTCATCGAATACTTGAATGCGTTTGTTTCCGCGGTCGTTTACGAAAACGCGGCGGGTCTGCGGATCGACGGCGATACCGTGCACATTGTTCATGTAACCGGGCCGCTTCTCATTCGGAGGCGTGCCTTTCTGGCCCCAGTCCAGCAGAAATTTGCCATCTCTGTCGAACTTCGCCACGCGCGTTCCGTTGTATCCATCGGCGACAAACATCGTGCTGTCGGGAAGCCACGCGATATAAGTCGGGCGGCTGAAGTGATTGCCGTCAGCCCCCTTCACTCGCGGCGTGCCGATCGTCTGCACAAGCTGCTTCCCATCGTGCGAGAACTTGTAAATCGCCTGCATGTGATCGTCGACGACCCAAACATGCTTCTCGGGATCGTACGGATTGATCGCTACGAAATGCGGGCGCTGCAAAATTTTGTCCCACTGCGTCCAACGTTCGGTAATATTACCGTTTGCATCCACGACGACGATGCAGTTCTCCCATTTCGCGTCCACGCCGACGGTCCCGTTCCAGCCGTCTGTGGGCGCGCCGGGATCCTGGCCGGATGCCCCTCCGCCGGGCAAGGAAGCGGTGGTCGCGTCGCGCCAGGGCAATCTTCCAATCGGAAACTGAATGCTAGGACCGAACTCGGTCAGCATTTTGGTTTGCGGCCGGCGAATGTTGGGAAGCTCGCCGCGCATTAGCAGGAATACACGGTTCGGGCTCTCCGCATACACACTTTCACCCGCGCCCCAGGTCCATTTCTCGTTGCCGGCCACAGTGCTGATGTTCTTCGGCCAGTCCTTTACCACTTCGTACGGTCCGAAGGTGTCTTGGCCACCGACCTGCCCTGGAACGGACGCAAAACCGTAACCCGGCTTCTCTTTTCCCTGAACGGCGGCGGGGCGGGTGCCGAGCCGGAATCCGATTGCTAATAAAGCCGCGATTGCCGCAAACACCAACAGACGCTTTCGCATGGTTGCCTCCTACGTGCCGCGATACTTTATATCACAAACGCCGGTGGGGCAGGCTCCCAGCCTGCGCGCGATTGCCAATCGCGCTGGCCGGCTTTACTGAGCTTGCGCGCGGTTGCAAATGTCGTTGGTCGGCTTAACCCCGGCTCGCGAACGATTGTCAATCGCGCTGGCCGGCTTTACTGAGCTTGCGCGGGGGTTGCAAATGGCGTTGGTCGGCTTTACCACCGGCTCGCGAACGATTGTCAATCGCGCTGGCCGGCTTTACTGAGCTTGCGCGGGGGTTGCAAAATACCTTTCGCGCTTTCATTGAGCTTGCGCCCGAACTCACAAGCATGCTGGACGGCTTTACCCAACCCCCACCAGGCGGCTTGGCACCTAAATTATGCACGTAATAGAAGAGCACTGACGGAGGTCTGACTGCCTCGCCATTTGGTGACCCCGAAAATCCTGCGTTAAAACAGAAGAGCCGCGAAGACAGAAACTTCGCGAGCCGACTTTCGGGAGTCACCCA
>JAFAQY010000072.1 GCA_019261985.1 Bryobacterales bacterium
ATGACGCCGTTTGTGGTGGGGCGCGAGTCGAGCGTGCGCGCGCTCGAAGAGGCCCTCGCGGGGGACCGCAAAATCTTTCTCGCCACCCAGCACGACGCCAGCATCGACGAGCCTCGCCCGGATGAAATCTTTTCCGTCGGAACGGTCGCAAACATCGTTCAGAGTTTGAAGCAGGCCGACGGCAACATCAAGGTATTGGTGGAGGGTGTTGAGCGCGGAAAAATTCTTTCGGTAAACGAAGAGGAAGGCTTTTTCCGGGCAACCGTGAAGACGGCCAGCTACCGCGTTGAGCAGGGTCCCCAATTGGACGCGCTGACTTCGCGCGTTACCGGACTTTTCGAACAATACGTCAAAATCAGCCAGAACGTGAATTACGACTCGATGGTGGCCGCGGTGCGCGGCGATGATCCGGGCAAGCTCGCCGATACCGTCGGCGCGAATCTGCAACTGGCGCTCGAAGAAAAGCAGGAGTTGCTTGAAATCTTCGATCCCATCGATCGCCTGACCCGAGTCGCCGAGATGCTCGACATCGAGATCGAGAAATTGAACGTCGACCGCACCATTCAGGGCCGCGTCAAGCGCCAGATGGACAAAGCGCAAAAAGAGTACTACCTGAATGAGAAGATCAAGGCCATCCAGAAGGAACTAGGCCGCGGCGAGAAAAGCGAATTCGACGAATTAAAGAAGAAAATCGAAGCCGCCGGAATGAGCAAAGACGCTCATGAAAAGGCGATGCAGGAGCTGAAGCGGCTGGAGCAGATGCCGCCGATGTCGGCCGAATCCACCGTTTCCCGCAACTACTTGGACTGGCTGTTGGCGGTGCCGTGGAAAAAGAAATCCAAAGAAATTCGCGATCTGCCGCACGCCCAGCAAGTGCTCGAAGCCGACCACTACGGCCTCGAAAAAATCAAAGAGCGCATTCTTGAGTTCCTGGCCGTGCGCCGTTTGGTTAAAGACCCCAAAGGTTCGATTCTGTGCTTCGTCGGCCCTCCCGGTGTCGGAAAGACTTCGCTCGGCATGTCGATCGCGAAGGCGACGGGGCGGAAATTCGTTCGCCTTTCGCTCGGCGGCGTGCGCGACGAGGCCGAAGTTCGCGGCCATCGCCGTACCTATATCGGCGCGCTACCCGGACAGATCATACAGATGATGAAGAAATCCGGCGTGCGCAACCCGGTATTCATGCTGGACGAAGTGGACAAAATGTCGACGGATTTCCGCGGCGATCCGTCCGCGGCGCTGCTTGAAGTGCTCGATCCGGAACAGAACTACATGTTTGTGGATCATTATCTGGATGTCGAATATGATTTGAGCCAGGTATTTTTCATCGCCACGGCCAACGTTCTGCACACGATTCCTCCGGCATTGCAGGACCGTATGGAAGTGATCCGTCTTTCGGGCTATACCGAGCTTGAAAAAATGGAGATCGCCAAGCGCTTTCTGGTTCTGAAGCAGCGCAAGGATACCGGGCTTAATGACGACCAGATCCAATTTCCGGATGAGGGTCTTCAGGAAATCATCCAGCACTATACGCGTGAAGCGGGGGTGCGGAACCTTGAGCGCGAGATCGGAAACGTCTGCCGCAAGATCGCCCGCGCCGTGGTAAATTCTCAAAGCAGCAACGGCGATAAACCCAAAAAGGCAGCCAAGAAGATCGACAAATCGGTTATTACGCTGCAGAAAGTGAATGAGCTGCTCGGACCCCAAAAGTTCCGCGAGCAAGCTACCGATAAAAAGAATGAGGTCGGCGCGACGGTCGGCTTGGCTTGGACGGAAGTCGGCGGCTCGATTCTCACGACGGAAGCGGCGATCATGGAGGGCCGTGGACGGCTAACCACGACCGGAAAGCTCGGGGACGTAATGCAGGAGTCCGCGCAGGCAGCGATGAGTTATGTGCGCAGCCGCGCGCATCAAATGGGCTTGCCGCGCGATTTCTACCGTCATCTGGATATTCACCTCCATGTGCCGGAAGGAGCGATTCCTAAGGACGGCCCATCCGCCGGAATCACGATAGCGACCAGCATTACCAGCGCGCTTACCAGCATTCCGGTGCGCGCCGACATTGCGATGACGGGCGAAATTACGGTGCGCGGACGGGTGCTTCCGATCGGCGGCTTAAAGGAAAAATTACTAGCGGCGCACCGTCAGGGAATTCGTGAGGTTATCCTTCCCTCCGACAACGAAAAAGATCTCCCGGATATTCCCGAAAATATCCGGAAGGAAATGAAATTGCATCTTGTTTCGTCGATGGATGAGGTGTTGAAGCTGGCGCTGGAGAAGGAACTGGAAATGGCGCCGATCACCGGAATGCTGACCGCGGCGGAGATAGTGGCCCGGTCAAGAGATGACAAACTAACACATTAGGGGCCAGGGGCCAGTGACAAGGCGCCAGTAAGCCGCAGCGCAATGGCGAACACGTTTTGGCTGGCGCTTGGCTACTGGCCCCTGGTCCCTAATAATGGCGCGGTTTATAATAAGTGCAGCCCGGCCAGAGCAGTTTCCGCGGGGAGCGGAACCTGAGATCGCGTTCCTTGGCCGCAGTAACGTCGGCAAATCCAGTTTGCTAAATGCGCTGGTGGGGGCTGACAAGCTAGCTGCTACCAGTTCCAAGCCAGGCCGGACGCAGTTGATTAATTTCTATGAGGTTGATGGCGGTTACCGCTTCGTAGACCTACCAGGGTATGGATTCGCGAAAGTCCCCCCCGAAATCTCGAATCGTTGGAAAGGGCTGATTGAAAGCTATCTCCTTGATCGCCGGAATTGCCGCCTGGCAGTTTTGCTGTTGGACGCGCGGCGCGCGTGGATGGAGAAAGACGTCAGCCTCAGGAAATGGTTGGAAGCCCACCGAGTGCCTTTCCTGGTTGTGGCCACAAAAATCGATAAACTCAAGTCGCAACAGGAAAAGCATCACAGCCGCACCGCTCTTCGCGAAGGGTATGCGGGAGAGTTAGTAGAATGCTCGGCCATCACCGGCCGGGGAGTGAGGGAAATTTGGCAAGCAATTTCGAAAATCCAGAAAAAACAATGCCTGAACAGGCAATGCCAGACCCAGCCGTAAAGGATCCCGGGCCGAACGGCGCGGCTGATCCAGCCGGCGCCGATCCCACGCCGCCCAAGGCGGAGCCGGTGAGATCGAGGACCAGGTCGGCGGAGAGAGCAGAAGCCAGAGCCGCCGCGGAGGCGAAAGGTTCGAATGAGCCCAAGCCCGCGCCACCGCCGCCGCCTGCGCCAGAGGCGCAATCCTCTGGGGACGCTGCTCCGCCTGCGGAGCCTCCGCAGCAGAATCCCGCGCCTGCCGCTGCGCCCCTGCCGCAGGGGCGAATGTTCGATCCCAAGCGGCGGCATCAGGCTGGCGGGCAGCAGAAGAACGGCGCCGCGCTGGATTTGGTTGAGCTGAAGGACATGAACATCCAGAAGCTGAACCAGATCGCGAAGGATTTGGGGGTTCAAGGCTTCGCCGGATTCCGGAAGCAGGAACTGATTTTCAAAATCCTGCAAGTCCAGGCCGAAAAAAGCGGCCTGATCTTCTCGGAAGGCGTGCTTGAATGCCTGCCCGACGGCTTCGGATTCCTCCGCGCGCCGGAGTACAACTATCTGCCCGGCCCGGACGATGTGTATGTATCGCCGTCGCAGATCCGCCGCTTCGACCTGCGCACCGGCGACACCGTGAGCGGACAGATCCGCCCGCCGAAAGAAGGCGAGCGGTATTTCGCGTTGATTAAAGTCGACGCCATCAACTTCGAGCCGCCAGAAGAGGCGCGCAACAAAATATTTTTCGACAATTTGACGCCGCTTTATCCGCAAGCGCGGTTAAAGATGGAGACGGTCAAAGATAATTTTTCCGGCCGCGTGATGGATCTTCTGACGCCTGTGGGCAAAGGCCAGCGCGGGTTAATTGTCGCCGCTCCACGCACCGGCAAGACGATGCTCTTGCAGTCGATTGCGAACTCGATTACCGCGAATCACCCCGAGGTGACCCTAATCGTGCTGCTGATCGACGAGCGGCCCGAAGAAGTCACCGACATGCAGCGCTCGGTGAAGGGTGAAGTGATCAGTTCTACGTTCGATGAACCGGCTTCGCGCCACGTTCAGGTCGCGGAAATGGTGATCGAAAAAGCCAAGCGATTAGTGGAGCACAAGAAGGACGTTGTCATTCTGCTCGATTCCATCACGCGTTTGGCGCGAGCCTACAACACCGTGGTCCCGCCGTCGGGCAAAGTGTTGTCCGGCGGCGTCGATTCCAACGCGCTGCAGCGCCCGAAGCGGTTTTTCGGCGCGGCCCGCAATATCGAGGAAGGCGGATCGTTAACGATCGTCGCTTCCGCGCTCGTCGATACCGGTAGCCGCATGGACGACGTGATCTTTGAAGAGTTCAAAGGCACCGGCAACATGGAAATCCACCTCGACCGGAAGCTGATGGATAAGCGCGTATTCCCGGCCATCGACATCTCGAAATCCGGCACGCGCAAGGAAGAACTGCTGCTGCCGAAGGAAGAACTCAACCGCGTATGGGTCCTCCGCAAGGTGCTGAACCCGTTGTCCCCGACGGAAAGCATGGAACTGCTCATCGACAAGCTGTCGAAGACGAGGTCGAATGGAGAGTTCCTTGCCGCGATGAGCGGGTGATCCGCATAGTATCCATCTCAACCCGAAATCGAGCAACTTATCCGGAGCAACGTCGAGCGTTGTTCATGCCAGAACGCGGACGAGTTCGTTAAACGCGCGGTGCAGCTTTTGCACGATCAGGTGGAGTCGACCAGGGCTACGCCTCTGCTCAACGCGGTGAGTTGATCGACGAAGACACAGTCGGAAGTGAGATGGAGCACAAAAAACGTGCTTGGCTTGAGGCCCATCGGCGGGTATGACGCGGCTTCCGGCTCACGCCGGAAGCCGCGGCTGACCTGTTCGAGATCTGGAGCTACATCGCGACGGATAGCGTGAGTGCCGCCGATCGCGTCGAGGCCGCTCTACAATGCCCGCGCGTTTGTGGGACAGCACCCGCTTTGCGGCCAGATTCGCGGCGATCTCACTGATCGGCCGCTGCGAAGATAACCTCGTCGAGACGGCATCGCCAATTCCACTGGCAATTCCTGGGCTATTCTTGATGGGATGATCGCGAAGGTTAAAGACGTGCCGGCCTATATTGGTTACGCTCCGACACAGGTTCGCGCGAAATTGAATCAGATTCGCGCAGCAGTCAAACAAGCCGCGCCGAACGCCACCGAGTACATTAGCTACGGCATGCCGGTTTATAAGTACGAGAAGCCGTTCATCGGCTTCGCCGCTATGAAAAACCACATCGGTCTGTACCCGATGAGCGGTTCGTTCGTTGCCGCGCACCAGGACGAGCTTGCCGGTTATAAGACTTCAAAGGGCGCGATCCAGCTTCCGCTCGACAGACCGCTTCCCATCGCCCTGATCAAGAGAATCGTGCGGATGAGGATTCAAGAAGTCGAAGAGAAGAAATCGCGGAAACGCTGAGGGTATTTGGTTACGTTTTCGCCGGCTGCTGTTTTTCAGGGAATGCACAAATTTTAGCCACAGGGCACGCGGTGCATCGCGGCTCCGAGCGCCGGCACACCTCCTGGCCGTGCCTCTTCAAGAGCAAATGCGCTTTGATCAGCGGTTCGCACTTGCTCCCGATCTCCCCGGCGAGCGCCTTTTGCAAAGCGCGATACGTTGCCGAGTAGCTCTTCTGTTCCCGGGCGAATCCGAATCGCACCAGCACTCGCACGCCGTTCGATTCCAGGGCCAGCGAAGGAGAGGCGCCCGTGAACAAAAGGATCTTTTCCGCGCCTGGCTCTCCGATCACGGGAAATTTTTTCAGGGCCTTCCGGGCGTTGACTCTATCCATCGACAACACGCGTCCCAGGTCGCCCGCATGTTCGTCGCGCGCCAACCGCGCAGCCTCTTGCAGCCGCCGCGCGCGCAATTCTGGGAACATGCCTCCAATGGCTGCAATCTGCGCCAACAACTCCACCGGCACCAGCAATAAATCCTCGGGCCGCGTCCCAACGCGCTTCTTCAATTCCCTGAACGCTTTCTCCCTGCGGTCATCTGAAACGAGGTAAGCGATGTTCTCGTAAAGGACCAACTCAAACGGATCGCGCGAGATGGGGGGCGCGGTGGGATCGTAGTATTTATCAAGCGACTCAACCAAATTCCAGAATCCATGCACGACCTTATATGCTAAATGTAGTGACCAGGTATCCGCCATTGCCGGACCGCGGCATCCGCTACGCCAGCCTGACGCGGTTAGCGTTCGGTATCGAAGCCGGTATTCTAGGCGGATTCGTCATGATGGGCTTCTTGGTCCTCGGCTCGCTGTTCCGGGATCGAGTGTGGTGGGAAATGCCGAATATTCTCGGATCTACCATCTACGGCATTCGAGCCTTTCGCTCCGGGCCGGGGATTATCACGCTCTCCGGCGCCGCCCTCCATTTCGTCATAACCGGAAGCATTGGGGCCTTATTCGGCCTTGCCTGCGGCTCCGTTCGCCCACGCAAGCGGCTAATTCTTCTTGGGGTGGTTGCCGGCCTGCTTTGGTATTATGTCGGACAGGCAATCTTCTGGACCCGAGTCAACCCTTGGGTCACGGCCTATTCTTCGCAGCCGCTCTCATTAATCGCGCATGCAATTTTTGGCGCGTGTCTCGGCTGGATGGGCCCGCGAGTGGAACACGCCGACCCTGAGCCGAATCCACAATTTAGCGCGCCCACCGACGTGGAGGTGGTGAAGGATGCGGTAGAATAAATTCTTTCACGCCCAGTAGTCCCCTTCCCTCCTAAGTTTCCCGTGCTCGCTTGATGGAAACCGGACGGTTTGGACGGGCGTCTGAGAGTAAGCGCAGAGTGGAAAGGATACCGGTATAGATGATTCCCAGGCCTGGAAGCCTGCGCACATTAATCGTCTGCTTCCTTCCGCTGCTGGCTGGGCAAGCAATTGCCCAGGATCAGAATCCTCAGCCCCAGACACCTCCTCCACCGAAACCCGCGAAACAGAATCCGTTTGAAACTGTTCCCGTGGCGCCTCAGGAACCAAAACCTGAGCCGGCCAAACCCGCTCCGACGCCTCAGGTGCAAACAGTTTCGCCGGACCGGCCCCCGGAGGATATCATTGAGGCGATCGACTTTCGGGGCGTGCGCCGCGTGCCGCAGGATACACTGCGCGCAATGATTTTCACAAAGCCGGGCGATCCGTATAACGAAGAATCGCTCCACCGCGATTTCATGGCCCTATGGAATACGAACCGGTTCGATGACATCCACATGGAGCGGGAAGCGGGCACGCGAGGCTGGATCATTCGCTTCGTGCTGGTGGAACGGCGCATCGTGCGGTCCATTAAATATGACGGCCTCAAGTCCCTTCAACAATCGGAAGTTCTAGACCGCTTCAAGGAACGCAAGGTGGGCTTGAGCGTGGAATCGCAATACGACCCGAATAAAGTTCAGCGCGCGAAAAATGTGCTGCTCGACTATTTGGCGGAGCGCGGACGCCAGTTCGCTACTGTGGAACCAGAGATTCGCCAAGTGCCTCCGTCTTCGCTTGAGATCACCTTCAAAGTGGACGAGGGTCCCAAAGTCAAGGTGAATCAGATCACGTTTACGGGAAATCAGGTTTTCAGTCATCGAGTGCTGCTGCGCGCCATGAAAGCGCTGCGTCCCATCGGTATTCCGTATTCGATTTTCTTCGAGAGCCTGTTTCCAAGGACCTACGATTCCACCAAACTCGAAGACGATATATCGCGCCTGGAGCTTTTTTACAAAGATAACGGATTCTTCAAGGCGCATGTCACGGATTCTTCCACGCAAATCGTCGATACCGGCGGCGGGCGCTTCCGGTTGCCATTGTTCTGGTCTAACAAGCCCGGCAAAGGCGTCGACATCAAGATCGGATTGGAAGAAGGACAGCTCTATTATCTAAACCAGGTGAATTATGTTGGGGTGAAGGCTTTCCGCACGCCCGAAACGCTGTTCGCTTCCACATTCGGGAAGCCGGGCGATGTCTTCTCCACCGCGAAACTTCGCAAGGGCTTTGAAGAGGTCCGGAAGCTCTACGGCAACTTCGGTTATATCAACTTCGTCGCCGAGCCGGATTTCGAAGAGATCCCGGGAAGCAACAAGATCAACCTGACACTAACGTTCGATGAAGGCAGGCAGTTCTTCGTGCGCCGTATCGACTTCTCGGGAAATACAACCACCCGCGATAAAGTCATCCGGCGCGAGCTGCTGATCGACGAAGGGGATATTTTCAATACGCGGCTGTGGGAGCTGAGTATTCTTCGTTTGAACCAGCTCGGCTATTTCGAGACGCTGAAGGAAGATGAATCCGTCGACATCAAAACGGACACCAAAACCGACACGGTCGACATCACGCTCAAGGTCAAGGAGCGGGCCAAGAACTCGATCCAGTTGCAGGGCGGCGTATCCGGCATCGCGGGCAGCTTTTTGGGGCTTTCGTATTCGACAAATAACTTCCTCGGTTTGGGAGAAACGCTCAGTATCGGCGGCCAGGTCGGGACGCGCATGCAAAACGTGAACTTCAGTTTCACTCAGCCTTATTTCCTTGACCGGCCGTTGGCGGCGGGTTTTACGGTCTTCATACAGCGCTTCAATTACGACCAGGCTCGCGAAGCTTCCATTCTGGCGGGAGCGAATTTGCTAAGCGCCTATCAGGGCCTCGGCGCCCAGAATCTGTTGAACTATGTGTCGAATTCGAAGGGGTTCACGGTTTTTAGCAGCTACCCCCTGAAACGGAGCTTCGCCCGCGTCGGGCTGAGCTACGGCTATACCTGGCAGAATATTCAGACGCTCACTACAGCGGCGCAGGTCTATTACGATTATTTGAACTTCCTGAATTTCAACGGTCCTAATGCCCTGAGCGGTATTCGATCCTCGAACATCATTCCTAGTTACACTTACAATTCGGTTAACCATCCAATCAGTCCGACCGGTGGCAAGAGCTTGTCTGTGTCCACGACTTTCTCCGGTAGCTTCCTCGGCGGAAATGTGAATCAAATTATGCCGGTGATCGATGGCCGCTACTTCCGCAAGGGATTTAAGACGGGACACGTTATCGGGATGCACTTCACCGCTCGGTATCTTACCGGGTACGGCAGCAAAGTAGCGCCGCCGTTCAACCGGTTTTATATCGGCGGCGAAAACGATATCCGCGGATTTGAGAACTGGGGCGTAAGCCCGATCGCGTACGTGCCGTCCACCGGCACCGTGAACGTGTACAACGCTGACGGCACTCCGCGGCAACAGAAATATATCGATCCCAGCACGGGCGCGGTCAGTCTGGTTAACGTTACCCAGCAGGTTCCGAGTTATCAGCTTGTGTTTCCCGGCGGAGATGGAAGTCTGGTTGGCAACCTTGAATACCGCATCCCGATTGCCGGCCCCGTCACAATGGCGATTTTTCTGGATGCCGGAGTCAATCGCATTCTGAACACGACGCAGTTGGAGTTGAACGCCGGGCACATCGCACAATTAAACCAACAGTTCCCGGAGGCCGGCTTCGTGAACAAAGCCCTGGTCGCCCCCGGAACCCAGGCCGTGCGCATGTCTACCGGTATCGAGATCCAAGTGCTGATGCCGGTTGTAAACGCGCCCTTCCGCATCTATTGGGCCTACAATCCCCTGCGTGTGGACGAGTATTTGCAGCCGCCAATTGCGGCTGATCGGAGCTACTTCCCGAATTCGGCAACGTACAATAACGCTATTTCAGTCCTGGGACAGCCGCTGCCGTTCTTCGAAAAGAGTTCGATTTTCCGCTTCACCGTGGGGCGGACCTTCTGATCTTTATTGAGGGCGGCATCGCGCCGCTCGCATGTTACGATGAAAATTAGACTTAGGAAGCGTACAGGACGCAGGGCATCCTCATCATGGCGGGACAAAGCCCCCGCGGCGTCCATTGTGCGCAACAAATAAGGAGTTGTCGCTGTGAAAACCAAGGCTGGGAAAAATACTCAATTTGCTCTGATGTTGCTCTCTCTTGCCTCCGCCGGCATCGCCACCGCGCAGGCGCCCGCGCCCACCAAATTTTGCGTCCTGCAGGCTGAGGCCGCGCTGGTCAGCACCAAAGACGGTCAAGCCGCGGTAGCCGAGTTACAGAAGATCCTGGACCCGAAAAAGGCCGACCTTGAAAAAAAGCAAAGCGCTATCAAGGAAAAGCAAGATCAACTGGCGAAAGGCGGCAACACTATGTCGCAAACAGCCAAGGATAACCTGACCCGCGACATTGATACCATGAACAAGACTTTTACCCGCGAGGTGGAGGATTACAATGCCGAGGCCGAAAATCAGCAGCGCAAGGTAATGGATCAGCTAAGCTCGCGGATGAAGCAGGTGCTGGACCTGTACGCAAAAGATCACGGCTGCATGGTGGTGTTCAACATCGCCGACCAGAACACTCCGATCGTATATTTTTCAGACACTGCGGACATAACGGCCGGAGTAGTCGATATGTACGATAAGACGTCGGCCTCGCCCGCCAAACCGGCTGGAGCGAAACCAACTTCAACCACGCCATCGCCAACGAAGCCGCCAGCCGCGACTGGCGCCACACCTGCTCCAACAACGCCGTCACCGGCGAAGAAGCAGCCGTAGTTACAGTGGGGGGCGACGAGGATTGCTTGCCATCCTCGTCATTGATCTGAGCTCCCGCGAGCAGACGCTCGACGAGGTTTATTGTCTGCCTTGGCCCGTGTCACCGTTCCGCTCCACAGGCGTAATCCGCCGCGAAACGCGTTGGTATTTGCCCCGAGCCGGGCTTTGGGCGGCAGAACTTTAAGCAGCTTCGCATTGCCCCCACCGAGCACGATGTAGTCGCATTCCAGAGCCGCGCTGAGTTTTTCGACGGCATCCGCTACATGCCGTTGCCATTTTTTCTTTCCGAGCCTTTTAAGGCCTCGCAAGCCCAAATAATCTTCGTAAGTGCGGCCGCCCTTGTATGGCAGATGACCTAGCTCCGCCGGCAGAAGGACTCCATCGGCGATCAACGCTGAGCCGAGTCCCGTTCCGAGTCCGAGGAATAGCATGCGGCCGCCGTCGTAGCTTCCTACGGCCTGCATTGCCGCGTCATTCACGAGCTTTACCGGATGGCCCAAAGCTTTCTCGAAATCGAAGCCTACCCAGCCGCCACCCAGGTTGTGAGGTTCGGCGACCGGCTTTCCTGCAAGCACTGGTCCGGGATAACCGATCGATACCGCGGTGAACTTCCAGCCCTTGGCGGCCTTTAAAACGGCGGCCACCATTTGCCGCGACGTGAGCTTAGGGCCGGACGGAAGTTTAACCGGCTCTTTGCGCCCTTGCAGGTACAGTTTAATGTGGGTTCCGCCCACATCGATCACGAGGATCTTGCGGTTCGTCGAGTTAGCTCGGGGCACGCCAGCCGTTTATACGAAGCCGATCGCTCGACCCATTACGCCGATGCCGAACCATAGGGCGAGAGACAAAACAGCGCCAAACTTTGCGATTAACGGAATGGTTGGCGTATCGATATTGCTGGCTTTTCGAAAGATTGTGTAGTGGAATACGATCGCGGATACCAGCAGGATCATCTTCGGCAAAAACGCCATGTTGTCATAGGCCTTCAGAGGCTCTGCCATGAAGAGGATCCAACCGGTGACTAGAATGAGTACTAAGCTGCAGCCGATATAGGTCCGCAGCTCATTCGAGATCCGGAAGGGAGTAAACTTGCGGGCCCCTAAACCGAGCAAGCGCAAATCCAGCAGCAGAATGGATCCAAGCAGCACCACCAGCGCCAGGATGTGAATGGTCTCGGTTAACGGGAACACCCAGGTAGTGGCTTTAATCGCATTACAGAGCCACGTATCGTCGCACCACTTGAACAGTGGATAGGTGAAGGGAAAGAACGCCGAAAAACTCAATTGACCTCCTGCGCCTAGGGGACGATACCTTACAAATTATACGCCGTGTAGCGGCCCGCGAAGATCACCATGGTCCAGGTGACAAGCGAGCAAACACCGGCGAACCGCGCCCGCGTAGGCGTTGGAAGCAGCGTGTCCCATTGCGAAGTAGTGCGGTCGATGGTGGAGTGGAATACGAGCGCATTCAGCCCGGCGACCACCAGGAAAATGACCTTGATGCGGAAGTAAACGCTGTTATAGCACTTGATGGGCTCGGACCAGAACAACAGCACGCCCGTGCTGACCATCAGAAAAAACCCCGCGAATGTGATCGGCAGGAACTGCCATTTCACGGTGGAAACCGGCTCGGTTCTCCAGAGCAGCCCCACCAGCCGCAAATCGTACATCATCACCGGCGCCATCATCAGGGCGAGGCCAAGAAGGTGCGATCCTTCAAGTACAGGAAAAACCAAAGTGGATTCGCGGATCTGGGTCCCGACGGATGTATCTTGGAGCCACTGGCAGAAACCGAGCAAAAAGGACATGAAGAAACGCCTCTTACGAACGAAATAAAGATCTTAGGAGCCTAACACGGGAAGGCCCGACGACCGGCTCAATGGGCACGTGAAGGAGTGCGCGACTTAACAATATCCCACCCGGATACTGCCTCCGTCAAGTGCCAGAAGACCGAGATGGCTGTCGGGCCGCCATCCGGCGACGGATAACTGATAACTGAAAACTGAAAGCTGATAACTGAAAACTGCTACTTAACTTCCTTTTCGATCTGCTGTAGCAGCGGGATGTCCTTCGCGGCGGGCGCATCCGGAAGCGTTTTCAGATAAGCGTAAATGTCGGCCAGTTGGGCGTCTGAAATTACCTTCGCCGAATACGGGGGCATGCGGTTCGGCGCACCGGGATTCCGAACGAGCGCGACGAAGCCCTGCTGTGTCATTTTCATCGGGTTGAGGCGGTTTCCGGCCGGGCCGTTTTGCGCGGAAAATCCGTGGCAGCCGTAGCACGTATACTTGAGGAACAGCTCTTTGCCGTTTTTCGGGTCGCCTGCGGCGGCGCTGTTCCCCACCGGAGCCTGGGCGAATAAAGCGGCGCTGCCCAGAACCAGGGCTACAGCGCATACGAGTTGAATCAATCTGTTCATTGCCTTTCAAATATACTCCAGGTTTGTACTCTCCAGGTCTGGCGACGGTATCCGCGCAGGACTGTGCGTTCCGGCAGCGGGACCGGATGGGTTCGTTTTTGCGTGCGATGCACGCACCCGCTCCGGTCCGGGCTCACGAAGATGAGATGTCGTTTCGACGTGGCATTCGCGCATCATTCGTCCGGATTTATTTTCATTCTTTCAATTATTTAGGCTATGGAACCCTGCTGGCGCCTCTTGACAATTGATATGGTCCGGGCGGGAGACAGATTGGATGCGAAGAGCCCCATGCATGATTTTGGCGTGCGCCGCCGCGGCGCTGTCCGCGCAGACACAAATTGATTTGAAGACACAATCGAAATCGGTGGATTTCAGCGCGGCGCCCTCGACGAAGCCCTTACAGACCGGAGCGGTGCTTCCCGCTACCTGCACGGTTGGACAGATGTTCTTCAACACATCTGCCTCCAGCGGCCAAAATTTGTTTGGGTGCGTGGCGATGAACGCGTGGCTGCCGGAAACCGGGACCGCGGCCCTGACCATCCAAAATCAAGGCGTGCTGGTCGGGGCCCGCCCAATCGTGGATTTCGCCACCGGGCTGGGAGTGCTGCAGGCCATCAGCGATACAGGAGTGAGCATCCTGGTGCAATCCAGCCTGGATACCGCCACGGCACAGACGAAAGGCGGGCAGCAGTCCGGGCAGGCGCTTTTGTGCGCTTCGGCAAGCGGGTCGGCGAGCGCATACACATGCAGTCTTTCGCCGGCACTTACCATCTACACGCCGGGCATGCTGCTCCACTGGAAACCGGACGTGAGCGGAACGGGCGCGCCTGCAACACTGAACGTGGATGCGCTGGGCGCGATTCCGATCACTCTGGCCGACGGAGTTACGGCTCCGGGGCCGAGCGATATGGTGGCAGGCCGCACACAGGAAATCTGGTACGATGGCGCGAATTTTCGGTTGCTGAATTTGAACCCATCCTCGGGAGTACTGGGCGAGGCACGTCCGGTCTGCGGCGCGGCAGTGCGGGGCCGCACGTGGTTTGTTGCGGGCGGCACAGGCGTGCAGGACAGTTTCACGGTCTGCGCGAAGGACATCACCGGAACCTATGCGTGGAGGACGATTTACTAGCATGAATCGCAGCCGTGCCGTTTTCCTCGCACTCTTCGCGACGCAGGTCGCCCACTTCGCGTATGCGGGCCAGTCGCTGGTTACGACCACTGCCTACGCGGCAAACAACTCGATCCCCGCGCAGAGCCACACCAGCCCGTGGCGGGTCGAGTTTGCGATTCACAATTGGGGATCGCCGCCCACAAACTCGCATCCGCTGGACGCCGCGGCTGTCGGATTGAACTGCGTGTGGCTGAACGGCGGCGATTCAATCGAATTGTCGTCGCGCTGGGACAACGGAGGCGGCTCATCCGCGCGCATTTCGGGTTTGTCGGCCTTGCCGGTCCAATTCATCTATGTGCGGTACCAAAGAGACCCGTCGATGATGACGGAGGCTCTGGAGGCGTGGGACATTAATGGCAATCGCGTTGGGGTTGTGCAGCCGACTTTTCCGAGCGCCAACTCTTACTCAAGCGCAGGAGCGCTAGTCGGCGGGGACGGGGTCGGCCAGAGCGTTGCATTTTTCCGTATTCACACGACCATGGTTCCCGTAAATTCGAGGCCGCCGGTGACCGCGGACAATTCGAATACGCTGGTGCATTGGACTTTCGACGGCACGCTCGCGGATTCTTCCGGCAATGGTTACAACGCAACGATGACCGGAGGATCAGCCTCTTATGTGACCACGCCAGGACAAAACCTCGCGGTCGCCTTTCCAAAAACTTATAACGCGCCGAGCTGGACCAATTGGGCCTCGTTGCGGGCAGGGTATCCGAATCAATTGGACGGAACCGCAAGCTACTCCGAGGCGGACGCCACGCCCGGCGTGACTTATTATTGGAGCCAAATAAGCGGGCCCACGATTCTCCGTTGGTCCGACCGCACGCAGGCTCAGCCGCTGGTGACAGGGGCGATTTTCGGAACCTACGTACTGCGATTGACCGTAACCGATGCGGGCGGCAACACCAGCTCGAGCGATCTGAGTGTGGGGGCCGTGGCGATGGACAACAACGGAGTGGTGGTGAATGCCGATCCGCGCGCGGATCAGATCTTCGGCCCGATGATCGCGTTCGGAAAAAACCCTTGGGGGTACGCGGATCAACAGGCCAAAAACTCCGTGGATCTGCGGCTAGCCGCATATAGCGCGCAGGGGTTGAATCCTCCACCATGGGCGACGCTGGGAGCGGGCACGGTGAGTTACACATTCACAAGCGGCGTGCCGGCTTGTACAACACTAACCGCGAACATCACGGCTTCCGCTACCAGCATCCCGATCGCGCAAGCCAGTTGTTTGAACCTATCGCAATTGCCTACCACGATCATGCTCGGCGGTCAGGAATTGGTCCGTATTTCGGCCACTACCGCGACCACCGGGCCAGCGACGCTGACCGTCGCGTACAACGGCCGGGGGCTGCCTACGTTTTGTAACAACTCCGCCTGCCCGGGAATTGCAGGACCGGTTCAGCAGATCCAGCAGGCGTGGAATAGCGGCACCAGCGTTGGACAATCGTTAACGGTTGGAAGCGGAACATCGTTTGGGACGGACCCGAACGTTCCCCTTTGTCCCGCCGGCCTGCCGGGGCCCGCGGGACCGATTGTGAACTCCACCGGCTCGGTAACGCTTGCACGGTCCTCGGCTACTATCACCGGGTCTGGAACCTCGTTTAGCCCGGCAATGGTGAACGATTTTATCCGGATTTCCGCGACGCACGCCGGCGGAACGGTTTTCGTGTACTGGGGTGCGATAACGGCGGTCGCCGACGCCACTCACATCACCGTGGGGCAGCCGCTGCCCTTGGACGTGGATACGACCGCATTTTCGTACTCGATCATACAGCCAACCTATGCGTCGCTCGATTTCATCGCTCCCGACGGATCTACGCAGCGCGCGTGGCATTATCTGCAATACTGCGAATCGCAAACTCAGGCCGCAATTATCGGCTATTACGAAACGCGCATTGGTGGGAGCGCCGCGCAGACGGCGATGCATTGGAGCCGTTACGATCAGCAGTACTTCGGAGCGGCTTCGGCCTACGGTCCTAATTTTTACGGCGAGGACTTGGGGCATTTGGCGTTTTATCTGCGGTCGGGGTACAGCTCCGCGCAAACCGCGGCCACCGTTATGAGCCGGTACTGGGTGAAGGGTCCTGAGATCGGAGGCGGTTGGCTCCAGGGCATTCCTCTGGTGAAAGGAGGCGGGGCCCTGGGGGCGATGGCGAACCTGATTCTGAATCCGCAGGTGAAGCAGAGCTGCCCGGCCGTAGGGTGCCTGGATTGGCCGGATGTAAGGGGATTCCCGGGGTACTTCGCGGGGGATTTCGGCAGCTACAACTGCGATTTTGCGGATAGCCGGGATAGCGGTTACATGGCAGGCTGGCTTGCCATCGCCGCCAATTACGATTCGAGCAATTCACAGCGCACGATTTGGAAAAACAGCTTGAGGGATGTATTGAATCGCGAGAATAACTGCAAGCGGGCGGATAACTCGTGGTCGAATTCCGCGATTTTCGGGAATGCGGGTGGCGTGAATGTGACATTGACGAACGGTTCCACTGCGGCGATGGGCGCCGGCTTTTATAGCGGGAACTGTTACGGGATCGCGAGCGGAACGGTCACGGTGACCACCGGTTCTTCGGCCTTTACGGGCACTGGCCTTGTAAGTGGGGCAAAGATGATCGTCACCGCGAGTGGAAAGGACTACGTTTCCGCATTCGTGCAGACCGGCGGCGCATCGGGCAATTTCAGCTTCTTGTGGCCGGGGCCGAGCGGAACGTTTCAATACGTCATTGAGAGCTCGACATGGCAAACTGCCATTGGCAGCAGCACTAGCGACTACTCGAATCTCAGCACGAATTACGCTTGCACATACAACAGCCCGACCAGTTTGACGCTGAATAAACCGTGGGCCGGGACCAGCGGCGTTTATTCGCTGCGAAGCTACACGCTTATGGGCCTTGGCCAGCAGCCCTACATGATGGGAATTAAGCTGCGTTACTTGAAATGGGCGAGCTACAGCGATGACGCGGGCATCGCCGCGCAGGCCAGGACTCTGATTCCGCTGGCGGGACAGTGGGTTCACGATGTAGGTTACGATCCGAACACGCAAGGGATGAACTACGGCCGGGTGTTCGATTGGTGCGAGCCGGCGACTACCACCGCTCCCGGCCAGCAACAGTCGTACCGGCAGGGTGAGTGCAACTACGGCGGAGATCCGAATTTCATCAAAGGCGCCAGAGCGCTGACCGCGGAAACCAGTTCCGCGCTGTGGGCGTACTACGACCTAAGCGGTGGGTCGCCGTCCGCGGTCGCGTGGGGAGATACGGCTTACGGGTCGTTGTGGGGAGATTGCACGAAGACAACCGGCGCTTATTGCGATGCCATGTTCGACAACCTGGATACCGCGAACTCCAATCTAGCCGCATATAAGTGGACGGGATTTTTCTTTGGAATGGGCATGGCGCACCAATGGCCGGCGGTGCGGGTTGGCGGGGTGGCGGCGCCGCGAAACCGGACAGTTTCGATCGGACTGAATCTTTCCGTCGGCCCGAAGGCTCAAGTGATCGTGACCGCGCCTTCGGGCGCGGTGACCGCTTATCCTTGCGCGACCGCCACCTGCAACGTGACGGTCGACGACCGCCAGGGGGCGCATTGGTATCAGGTGCAGTATTTATCGTCAGCGGGAGCGGTGGTCGCGCAGACGGATCCGGACTTGTTGGCGGCGCAATAGTATTAACGGCAGGATCGCAGTGCGTTCACCGCCGCGCCGATTACGGCGACGTCATCGCTGCGCGCCACTACCTCGAATACATAGCTTTGCAGGGGGCTCATCTTAACCATTTCCTGCACACAGCGGTTCAGAAACGGCAAATTGACGAATTGCGCGTTCATGCCGGTGATGTAGAACTTGCCGGGGCCTTCCAGATGGATGCTCGTAGCGGTGGCGGCAGCAAGGGCGCGATGCCACAGGATCGCGAACTCGGCGCAGCGCGGGTCTTGCCCGGATTTGGCGGCGGCGAAAACTTCGTCCGGCTCGCGATCGAGAAAGCGAAGCCGCATCGCGCGATGGCCCATGATGCCTTCAAGATGTCCGCGCCCTCCACATCCGCAGAAATTCTCATTGGGATCCAGGGAGACGACAGTATGGCCGCCTTCCCAGACGCCTTCGGCCACCGGATAGTGGCCGAAACCGATACCCAAGCCCAGGGTCCAAACGCGAGTTATGGCGGGCCAAAGCGCTCCGGCGGGTCGCTCGAGCGTGCCGCGAGTGGCTGCGATTCCGGCGGCGATCACGTCGGCATCGTTATACACGCTAACTTCCGTTCGCATGCCGAGGGCAGCAAGCGCATCCGTGGCCGCGGCTTGAATAGCCAGCCCTTTGAGCTGCTGTAAATTGGGCGAGTCCTCGATGACTCCGGCGCGAATGATTCCCGGGAAGGCCAATCCCACGGCATCGATCGATTGGCCGCCGGCGAGCGCGATTGCTTCCTCCGCCAGAGTTGTCAGTAAATCCTGAGCGGGCATGGCGCGAAGCGAATCATTACCGCCATTGGATTGGATTTCGCCGCAAAGACTGTCGCCTTCAACCATTCCTCCGGCGATGTGTTCGGTAACGACTAAGCCGATGCCTCGGGCCATTGCGCCTCCCTATATACGCGCCAGCTTATTAATGCCGTTGAACGCCGCGGCCTTGTAGCACTCGGCCAAGGTCGGATAATTGAACACCGTATCCACGAAGTAGTCGACTTT
The DNA here is from genome assembly GCA_019261985.1 of Bryobacterales bacterium. Taxonomy (GTDB): domain Bacteria; phylum Acidobacteriota; class Terriglobia; order Bryobacterales; family Bryobacteraceae; genus Palsa-187. The sequence goes on from JAFAQY010000072.1 coordinate 18,880, forward strand.
CCCTTTCAGGATCATCACAGCCTGGCCGATGTGAAGCAACTCGCTGGCGCCTTCACCAATAATGTGAACGCCCAGCAGCTCGCGCGTTTCGCGATGGAAGATCAATTTCAGGCGGCCTGTGGTATCACCGCGAATTTGCCCGCGCGCGATCTCGCGGTAGTAGGCGACCCCCACTTCGTACGGTACGTCTTCTTCGGTGAGCTGCTCTTCATTCTTCCCGATGAACGAGATTTCGGGGATTGTGTAAATGCCGTATGGATAGGTGGCGGGATTGGAATGGACATCCAGATGATAGGCCCGGGCGGCGGCGATTCGGCCTTGCTCCATGGAAACCGAAGCCAGGCTCGGGAATCCGATGACGTCCCCCACGGCAAAAATGTGAGGCTGGGTGGTGCGGTAATCCGCATCGACGCGGATGCGGCCGCGCGCGTCGGCTTCGAGACCGGCCGCGGAGAGATTCAGGTCGTCGATGTTGCCTTGGCGCCCGACTGCATAAAGCAGCGCGTCACCCGCAATTTTCTTGTTGCTTTCGAGATTGGCCACCACGCCGCCGTCTGCTGTCTCTTCGACAGAAGAGACTTCCTCATTCAGACGCATGGTGACGCGGCTGTCGCGTAGATGATACGAGAGCGCCTCAACGATCTCCGAATCGGCAAATTCAAGCAGCCGCGGACGTTTCTCCACAAGAATCACGCGCACGCCGAGCGTTGCGAACATGCAAGCATATTCCACGCCGATAACGCCGCCGCCGACTACAATAAATGTCCGGGGAATCTCGGCCATGTGCAGCACTTGATCGCTGTTGATGACGTTGCGATTATTGAACGGAACCTTCGGCGATTCCGCCGGCTTGGTCCCCGTGGCGATCACGACGATTTCGGCGTGGTAATCGATCCCGCCAAGCGTCCCATCGACGTGGATCGTGTGGGGGTCGACGAAACTGGCGACTCCGGACAGCATCTCGATGTTATTGCGCGAAAGCTGCGCCAGCGTAACGTCGATCTCGGTTTTGATCACATGTTGAACGCGGAAGGCAATATCCGCCATCGTGATCTTTTCTTTGACGCGATAACTCACGCCATACGTCCCTTGGTACCGGTACCCGGAAAGGTGGAGCACGGCCTCGCGCATTGTTTTCGACGGAATGGTGCCGGTATTAATGCACACACCGCCTACGCATTCCTGCTTTTCGACGACCGCAACGCGTTTACCCGACTTGGCCGCCTGAATCGCCGCTCGCTGACCGGCGGGGCCGGAGCCGAGGACGATCATATCGAAACATTGCATGGGGAAAGTTAATCTCCTAGGGTCGCATAGGAATGTTACGGTTGGTGTGTTGAATCGAATCCAAGTCCGCCAGCCATGAATATTGCGGTCACCGGAGCTTCGGGGTTTATCGGCCAGCGGCTGATGGACCATCTTGAACGCGAAGGACACACTACTCGCGCAATTTCATTGCGAACTGTCCCACGACCGGAAAGCCTGGAAGGCTGCGACGCGGTAGTGCATCTGGCCGGGGAGCCGGTCGCTCAACGCTGGACAGCCACAGCCAGGCAGCGCATCTTAGACAGCCGCGAGAAAGGCACGCGGATGTTGGTAGATGCCATCCGCGCGCAGCCTCCCCAGGTATTGGTGAGCGCGTCAGGCGTGGGCTATTACGGATCGCGCGGGAATGATGTGCTAACCGAGCGCGAGCCACCGGGCGCGGACTTCCTTGCACACGTGTGCGTGGCCTGGGAGCGCGAGGCTCGCGAAGCGCAAAAGCTCGGCGTCCGGGTGGTGACGCTACGGATTGGAGTGGTGCTGGGCGCGGGCGGAGGAGCGCTGCAACGGATGCTCACGCCGTTCCGGCTCGGCGTGGGAGGAAGGATTGGAAGCGGCCATCAATGGATGTCTTGGATACATATCGACGATCTGTGCCGTTTGATTGGATTCATTTTGCGCGAAGGCGGCGTAAGGGGCGCCGTGAACGCGACATCTCCAAATCCGATTACAAATGCCGGCTTCACGCGGGCGCTAGCCGGCGCGGTGCACAGGCCCGCGGTGTTTCCGATGCCCCCGATTGCACTGAAGCTGTTATTTGGAGAAATGTCGCAGGTGCTGTTGGGTAGTCAACGGGCGGTGCCGGAGACCGCGCTTCGGGTGGGGTTCGAGTTTCATTACCAGGAAGCCGGCGCGGCTCTAGCCAACATCCTCGGGGCGATGAGCTGAAGCGGCCTCATTCGGCTCCCATAGCACTTCCGGCACGCCGAGCACGTGGCTGGTCCAGCGGCTCCAAACAAACAGCGCATCACTAAGGCGATTCAGATACCGAATCGCTTCCGCGTCCACCTGCTCGCGCTTCGCAAGCGCGACCACCTTGCGTTCCGCTCTGCGGCAAACCGTTCGCGCGGCGTGCAGTTCCGCATTGATGCGCGTCCCACCCGGCAGCACGAAACTGCGCAATCGCGGAAGTCCGGCGTTCATCACATCGATTTCGCGCTCGAGTTGTTCGGCTTCGATTGGGGTGATGCGGGGTTGCTTGGGATGAACGTCTTCGGGTTTCGTGGCGAGAATCGAACCCAAATTAAAGAGCTCGTGTTGCACGCGGCGAAGAATCTTCGATAACTCGCCGAGCCGGTGATCGGCGGCAGCGGATACGCAGGCAAGCCCGATCAAAGAATTCAACTCATCCACCGTTCCATACGATTCGATCCGCGGGTCGTCTTTCGGAACGCGCTGCCCGCCCACAAGGGCCGTTTCCCCGCGATCGCCACCCTTGGTGTAAATGCGGTTCAGCGCGATGCGCGGCTCGTTGAATGCTTTCACGTCCCCTCCGTTCATGGGCGGCTATTGTATCGGGCCTTTGATTTCATCGAGCAGCCTGCGCAGCGCTTCTTCCTCGCGTTCCTTGTTGCCCTCCGATACGGCGTTGTCCGAATCCTGTTGCATTTGCTCCAAAAGTTTCGCGATTTGCTCCTCGAGTTCGGTATTGGAGATGACATCTTGCTGGACGAGGAGCTTTTGAATCACCGCCACGCGAACAAATAACTCGCTGTACCGCGCGAATAAGCGTTCGTGCAAATTCAGAGCCTTTTCCGTCTGGACGAGAAGTCTTTCGAGCTGAGACTCGGTTACCATGACGAGAGCATAACATTGGTGGGGCAGGCTTCAGCCGGGCTTCAGCCTGCGGCGGGCTTTAGCCCGCCTTCCGCGATAGGCGGACTAAAGTCCGCCGCAGGCTAAAGCCCGCCCCACCGGTTCTATTTTGCCTTGACAGACTGACCAGACTGACACCGTCCCTTGACACTGCTAATCAGCGGTGATAACTTTCCCCCCCAGTTGTTCGTAACGGGAGGTGTCCATGTCTTTCGGCAATGCTTGCGCGCCCATTTGCGCCGCGAGCTTAGCTTTACTCTTCACATCCAGCCAGTTGCTTTCGCAAGGCAGCTCGGGACGGATCTTCGGTAACATCACGGACCAAAGCGGCGGCAGCGTGGCCGGCGCGACCGTGACGGTAACCGATATCGAGCGAGGTGCTAGCCGCACCATGACCACGGATATCGCGGGCGCATACTCGGCGCCGAATCTTACGCCGGGAACGTATGCCGTGCGCGTCGAGTTTCAGGGCTTCAAGGTTGTCGACCGGAGGGACATCCCTCTCGGGGTGGCGCAAGAAATCCGCCTGGATCTTTCGCTCGAACCGGGGCAGCAGACGCAGACTGTGACCGTGACCGGTGAGCCGCCCGCGATCAACACGGCCAATGCGGAGTTGGGTGGAACGCTGCAGAACGAAGTGATTAACGACCTGCCGTTGAACGGCCGCAATTTTCAAAATTTGCTGGACCTTCGTCCGGGCGTCACGAAATATCCCGGCAACTCCGGCTGGACGCAAAGCACGAACGGGCTGCGGCCGCACGACAACTTCTTCATGGTCGACGGCATCAACAGCAACGATCCGTGGATGGCGCAGAGCATGATGAACGCGGTGATGGCCGCGGGCGACGCGGGCACCATCCTGCCCATCGACGCCATCGACGAATTCAAGACGCAGCAGAACCCACGCGCCGAGTACGGATGGAAGCCCGGATCGGTGGTCAACGTGGGGGTGAAATCGGGCAGCAATCAACTTCACGGCACTGCGTTCGCATTCGGGCGCACGGATTCGTGGGACGCAAAAGAATATTTCGCCGATAGCGTGCCGCCGCTTTCGCTCCAGCAGTTCGGGGGCAGCTTGGGCGGAGCGGTCTTTAAAGACAAGCTCTTCTTCTTCGGCAATTTCGAGCAGCAACGCTACAGCGTGGGGAATCCCGTGGACCACGAGGTTCCCATCACCGCGGCCGGCGTGGGGCCGGCCGCCCAAAACCTGATTGGCGCTTGTAATGCTGCCCGCACAGCGGGCACACTCACCGCGCTCAGCGCTCAACTCGCCGGTCTGAGCCTGAGCTGCGCGCCGCAATCGAACTACCCCGGACTGTTCCCCGTCAACAATGGGCCGACGACGCATTTGGGGACGGCGCTCGCCAGCACTAACCAGATCAATTCTGGTTTGGGGAAGCTCGACTATCACCTCAATTCCAAACACACCTTCAGTGGGCTGTATTTCATCAGTCCGGGCGACGGCGTCTTCGTCGACAATCCCACTCTCGAAATCGCCGCGCCTTGGCTGACGAGTCAATACGCGCGGTCGCAAGTGGGTTCGGGTAGCTGGACCTGGGTGCCGAACTCAACTTGGGTAAATTCCCTGCGTGCGGGTTACTCGCACTATTACCAAACGTTTCGAAGCGTGGATGCTAATCAAAACCCTGCCAACTACGCCTATAACGGCTCGACGTATCACTTGTACACCGGGCAAACGAATCCCGCGTATTTCGGATTGCCCACTCTCGCATTTCAGGGAGGCTACTCGTTCCAATTGGGTTTGGGCTGGCCGAAGACGGTAGGGCCTGACGGCGTTTGGCAGTTCTCCGATAGTGTTTCCTGGTTGCACGGCAATCACACCGTGAAGTTTGGCGGAGAGGCGCTGGTTCTTCAAAGCACAAGTAACGTGACCGCGAACACGAAAGGTCCGATGCGATTCAACGGCCTGCAGAATTTTTTCAGCGGAAACATGAATAGGGCGCTGTTCACGGCTGGCGACTTTCTCCGGCACCTCCAAAACGAGGCCTATGGAGTTTTCATTCAGGACGACTGGCGTATAACGCGGCGGCTTACCGTGAATTTAGGATTGCGGTATGAGCTGAACACAGTGTTCAAAGAGCGTGATAATCTGATCGGCAATTTCGATCCGAATCAAGGCCTGGTTCAAGCCGGCAAGCAGATCGGAACCGTGTTCAACGGCGACCACAATAATTTCGCGCCGCGCCTCGGGTTCGCATGGGATGTGTTTGGCGACGGCAGAACAGTGGTCCGCGCCAGCGGCGGTATCTTGTACGAGCAAGGAAGTTACGACTCGTTCATGGCTCTAGGAAACCTGCTTGGACTGCGCACCGTGCCGACGGGCGTCAATTTATACACGAATGGAAATGCGACGCCCACAACCGCGGGAGGCACAATCAATCTCGGAGCGATAACTTTCACTGGGCCCGCGCTGGGCTCCGTAGGACAATCGGGCACCGTGAAATACAATTACGCCAACAATGGCCCCAACACGCCCATTTACTCCGCCGCGCCTGCCTGCGGCGACGGAACGGTGACGCTGCCCTCGGGCCTGGTGCCTCAGCCATGCGTGGTGCTGGGAGTGGATCGAAACCTGCGCACGCCATACATAAGCACCTGGAATGTCGGAATTCAGAGGGCGCTTACCAACAGCCTGGCGCTGGATGTTTCCTATGTCGGGAATCATGCGACCAAACTGATCGGCCTGACTGACCTGAATCAACCGCGGCTCGTAAATGGTTTCAGCCCCGGCTGGGGAAATCCGGCCGATCCGAACAGCCCGGCGGGGCAATGTGTGGCAAGCGCGCCGGCATACGACAACTGCAATCCGGACGGCGCGGCGGAGCAGGCTGCCAGGCCTTACAACGGCAAGTTTCCATACTTGAGCTATATCTACTGGCTGTCCAATAGTAATTTCTCAAACTACAACGCTCTGCAGGTATCGGCGACACAGAGGCTCTCGCATGGCTTGTCGTTCGTAATGGGCTACACGTTCGCGCATTCCCAAGCGATGTCCCCGGACAACTGGCGATTCCTGAACCCGATCGATAGCAATAACGTGCGCGCGCTGTATGGAAACAGCGAATTCGACATGCGTCACCGGTTCACGCTTTCGACCACATACCTGTTGCCGGGAGTAAAGACGCCAGGGCAATTCCTCAACGGCTGGTCCATCAATTCAATCCTGACGCTGCAGAGCGCGCTGCCATGGGGCGTGAACGACGCTACAACCGATTTCAGCGGAACGGGCGAGATCAATAATGCCAGCACCATCGGCGAGCAGTGGAATTTCTTCGGAAACCCGGCGGACTTCAAGAGCTCCAAGGCATGGCTCGATAGCAATGGCGGACAGAGTGGAATCCCTTATTTCGCGGGGACGAGTAATCCTGCGTGCCTGGCGAAATCTCAGGCAATGGGATCCTTGGCCGTCGCGTCGCTAGCGAACCTGGGATGCTACGCCGTTGGCAAATCGATTTTGATACCTCCAGCGTTCGGCAGCTATGGCACGCTGGGCCCGAATGTGTTCCGCGGATTTCCTTTCTATAACTGGGACCTCTCGGTGACGAAGGTGTGGAAATACAAAGAGCGGCTGACCGCACAATTCCGCGCGGAATTTTTCAACGTTCTGAATCATCCGAACATCTCCAATCCATTCGGCGGCGCCGGCGGAGACAACACTTACACGGATCCATCGGGCACGGGCGGAGCGAGCTTTGGCTTCCGGCCGGAGACTCCGGACGTTACCAGCTCAAATCCCGTGCTGGGGTCTGGCGGGCCGCGCGCGATTCAGCTGGGGTTGAAGTTGATTTTTTGATTTACCCGGGCGAATCGTCCGCGGGCAAAAGTCGAAAGGGTTTGCCGCTGGAAGGCACGACGGCGCGGAAGTCTCTTTCATCAACGGTTAGAATCCGGCGGGAATGGAGCCGTTCGGCGATCGCAACCACAGACGCATTGTTAAGCCCCAAATCGAGATTGGAGTATTTCGCCATTAGCGCGCTACACCGCTCCAAATCATTCGTCGTGAGCGGCTCGACGTTAAATGCTCCGATCTGTACATCCGAAAGAAATCGAAGCAGGGCTTGGGTTCCGATGCGGGCGCGAAGCAGGTAATCGATTTCGCCCAGGACGGGAGCGGGGATCACGATCCGGTCGCGTGCTTGTTCAACGGCGGCACGAAGCTTCGCGTGCGCTGAGTCTCGCCGGTTCAAAAGGCCGTAAACACCGCCCGCGTCGGCTATGATCGCCATCCGCCGCGCTGAGCAGCTTGCTTAAGCAGTTGTTTCCGTCGAAGGGTCGTATCCGAGTGTCCGCTGTCGAACATCCCCATTCCTTCCGGTAAAGGAGGCCTTTCGGCCGCGAAGCGCCGCAAGGCCTCGCGGATCAATTCAGCTTGCAGTTTCGAATGACGCTCGGAAAGTAGCCGCAGAGATCGCGCCATGTCGTCATCCAGGTAGACTGTCGTCTTTACCATATGTATGTAGCGCCGGGACTGTATTCTACGCGCAGCGAGGTTCGTGGCCGTAACTTAGATGCGGCGCGGAGCGAAGGAGTAAGATGTAATCGCGTATCCGGATTGAAAGGAGAGGGATCATGACACGTAACAAGTTTCGGGGCTTGACCGTTTTCGGCTTGCTCGCCGTATTCGCGGCGTTCTCGCTGGCAGCGACGATGACCATGAACGGAACGATTAGCGACAGCATGTGCGGCGTGAGCCACGCGAAAATGATCGCCGGGCACCCCAACATGACCGACAAGGACTGCACGCAGGCATGCATCAAAGGCGGCGCTAAATACGTTTTCGTCTCGAACGGGAAGGTCTACCAGATTACGAATCAAAACTTCGCGGATCTGTCGAAGAACGCTGGTGAGCCGATCGCTCTGACGGGCGATATGACTGGCGATACCGTTACCGTATCGAAGATTGTGGCGGAACAAAAGAAGTAACGCGCCATAGATTTTGCGGTCCGCCACGGCCCGTGCAGGCCATTGCGGGTAGTGTGCTTCACGGCGAGAAGGGAGTGCAAATGAAAGTTCGGTTCACAAGGACGAAGTTGTCACTGCTCGCGGTTCTCTTCACCTCGGCGCTGATCTCAATTGGAGGGGGAGTGCCGGCGGCGGTTCATTATATCGGCCACGATAAGGTTGCCGAAGTCATGGCGAAGGGCGGACCGATCGTCAGCGATCCGGGGCTGATTGTTTTGGCGCAGCGCCGTGGATCGGGCGAGGTCGAATATCACGACCATACCAACCACGTGTTCGTGATGGTCGAGGGAGAGGCGACGCTCGTGGTAGGAGGGACTATGGTCGAGCCGAGGCGAACGGCGCCCGATCAAATGCGCGCTGCTTCGGTTCAAGGCGGAACTACTTACCATATGACCAAAGGCGACGTAATCACAATTCCGGCCAAGACGCCCCATTGGTTCAAGGATGTCCCCACGAAAACCGTGGCGTATTATGCGGTGAATATCGAGAGCGAATAGCGCTTGGAGGCGGTATGAGTTGTGCGGCCGAAAATTCGTTATCCAGGGGCGCCAGGTCTGGGTTCTATGTCGCAGTCATCATCTGGGCGGCCATACAAGGACCGAGCGTTCATGCGCAGCAGCGCGGCGGAACACCCCAGACGGACAAGATCCAACCCATCAACACCGGCGCCAACCCCTACCGCGTTATCCGCGATTGGGCGACTCTGACTCTGGAGAAAAGGCCGTGGGGCGGTTCGAACGGCGTGGCCATGGACCGGGACGGTAAATCCGTTTGGGCCACGGATCGGTGCTCGCCCGGCACCACTCCCGGATGCCTTGGCACCAAAGCGAACCCGGTCCACCTTTTCAGTGATTCCGGAAACGAAGTTCGGAGCTTCGGCGGCGGCATGTTCGTCTGGCCGCATGGCATCCATGTGGATCGCGACGGCAACGTGTGGGTAACAGATTCTCGAGCCCCAAGCGCCGAAGACCTCAAGAACTTTCCCGGCGAAGACAAGAAGGGAAGCGTGGTGGTCAAGTTCAGTCCCGAAGGCAAGGTGCTGCTGACATTGGGAAAACCGGGCGTGCGAGGAAATCCTCCCGAAGCCCTCACCGACCCAACCGCCGTCGTTACCGACCCGGCCAACGGCGACGTGTACGTTGCCGAGAGCCATACCGACGTTAGTGATCCGAATCTCATCGGGCGAATCTCTGTGTTCGACAAGACGGGAAAGTTTCTCCGAGTCATCGGCAAAACGGGAACAGGGCCAGGGGAGTTTCGGACCCCTCACGCACTGGCCTTCGATTCTCAGGGCAGGCTGGTAGTTGCGGACCGGCACAACCATCGGATTCAAGTGCTGACGAAATCGGGGAAATTCGTTCTCGAATACGACGAATTCGGCCGCACCAGTGGGCTGACGATCGACAAGAACGACGTGATCTATACGACCGACTCGGAGTCGACTGAAAAAGTTCACCCCGGCTGGCAAAGGGGAATCCGTATCGGAAGCCTTAAGGACGGGAAGGTGACGATGTTCATCCCCCCGCACATCACGCCGAATTCGCCGGATGGCGCTATGGGGGAAGGAATTGCCGTCGATTCCGCGGGCAATATCTATTCAGCGGAAGCGACGCTGAGGGGCGTGACGAAATTCGCGAAGAAGTAGAAAACGGGCAGTTGGGGCAGACGATATCGTCTGCCCCACTTGGGGTTAGCGGCGAAGGTGATCGTCGCGATCAAAGGTACGATTAGCGAAGCGATGATCGAAGTCTCGGGCGTGCTCATATCGTGGTGCGGTCGTCACCGCAGGCGGCGCCCAGTAACCCTCGACCCGCGCCCCGTTGGAAGCATAATTGCCATCCACCCAGTTGTAACCGGGACCCGGGCACGGCGGCCTGACCGCGGCTACCGGAGCTGAAGTACCAAATCCAGATCTGACCGAAACACGAGGGGACGCGCACAGAGTGCCCGCCAGAACTATCATCGCTGCCATTGCTTTTTTCATTTCCTTGCCTCCTTACGCCACTTACAGGGGCAAGGCGATCGCCAAAGCCGAAACATTGAAAATAGGATGGAATTTGCTCTGGCGCAGGGCGGCAGTGGTGGATCTCCGCCGCCCGTTGGTGGTGCTAAGCCGATAGTTCAGAAAACGGTGCTTCAGCGCGCCAATCATACTGGCACTAGAAGCTGTACTTCAGGGCGAACTGCAGGTTGCGCGCGCCTTGGGATGTGTTCACGACACCCGTCCCCACACTCTTGGTGTAGTTGAGATCCGTTCCGTAGCGGCTTACGTTGGAATTCCAATCGCCGGGCAGGACGTCAGTGGCGTAGCCGGAAACGGCGAATATCGGGGTGTTGAATGTATTGATCGCGTCGAAACGGAATAGCAGTGTCTGCCGCTCCGTCAGCCGGAATTGCTTCGACAGGCTCATATCGATCTGTTTCAGCCCGGGGCCGCGTTCGCTCGAGATGCTGCAATTGCCGAGCTTGCCTGGAGCCGGGATCCGCATGGTGGTCGGGTCGAACCAGATGTAGCCTCCGCCGGCGAAGTTCTTGTACGGAGTCGCTTGCGACGGCTCGATGCAATCGGGCCGCGGCTGGAAATAAGCGCCGGTAGGATCGTTGCCGAACTGGATCATCGAGATCGGCAATCCGCCGTGTACGGTAAAGATTGTGTCGTAGCGCCAGTTGCCGATGATGGTGTTCAGCACTTTGTTCGCATTGTTCGCGAAGTGCTGGTTGCGGCCGAAGGGCAGATCGTAATTCAAATACCCGCTAAAAATGTTAGTTACGTCCGCGTCGCACAGGCCGTAATCGAGAGCGACGTTATAGACGTAGCTTTGGAAGGAGACATCGGCAGTGGTTTGCGCGACCGCGGAGTTTCCATAGCGGCCATAATAGCCCTGATTATTCGTCAGGCATTTCGACCACGTATAATTCGCCTGAAAGGCGAGGCCCTTTGCTAGCCGCTCCTGTGCCACTAACTGCAGGCCGTTGTAGTTCTGGATCGCCGTGGAAGTGTTCAACCGCTGCTGTCCCGTGCCGTCGTTCTTCAACGCAGGATTTCCGCCAAGGTACGGACCGGGAATACTGGTCCCATCGGGCAGAAGAACATTCTGACCCATGTTATAAATCGCCGCCAAGTGGTCGTTATGCTGACCGACGTAGCCCGCCTGCGCTGTGAACGAATTCCCGATTTGGCGCTGGATGCTGACATTCCATTGATTGGAAACCGCGGGCCGATAGTTCGGATCGGTAGCGTGGATGCGCACGCCGGCGAAGCACGCGGCAGGAGCCGAAGTCACGTTCGCCGGGGTACATGCCGGGCCGGCCGCGCCTAGCACCGCAAAACCCTGATCCAGCGTGATCTGGTTGGCCGGAATACCCCCATTCGTCCCGACGCCGCCCCACTGGCCGACCAGATCTGCGTTCCATGGCGCGTTCGTCGCAAGCCGGTTGTACTCGCCGGTTCCCTCCTGGAAGCTGGAGCGCGAGAACGCGGCCCGCACCACGGTTTTTTCATCGATGCTCCATGCCAGTCCCGCGCGCGGCAGGAAGTTGGCGATTCCGTTGTACTGGTTATACAGAGCGCGGCTATTACCATTCACGCCGGCAAGCATGATCTGGCCGCTGTACATGCCGAAGTTGGTCATGCGGTCGTGCACTTCGTAGATGGGAGTGAAAAGCTGCCATCGCAGCCCGTAATTGAAGGTGAGGTGCTTGCTGATGCGCCAGTCGTCCTGCGCAAACACGCCGATCGCATTGTTACGTTGGCCAACGGTTCCATTGAACCCAACCCCATATCCCATATACGACGGCAGCCCGAGCAAGAAATCCGCTTCGGCGTTGCCCGTGTAGGTGCCCGTGAATCCGACCTGTCCGGCTGCGCCATCACTGGTGGTCGCGGGGACGTAGTTGTTGCGATAACGGATGAACTGGAAACCGGTTTTGATCGTGTGCGTGCCATGGCTATAGATAGCCGTATCCGAGATCTGAATCGCGGTCTGATGGAATATCTCGGGCCCGTCCACTGTACCGAACGCGAACGGGCCGTTTTGCTGGCCGCCAATAGGCGCGCCTGCGAAGTAGAGGCCCGGCAGGTACTGGGTCGGCTGGCCGGGGATTAGATTGGCGCCGGCGGTTGTCGTGAGAGCTTGCGTATTGGCCTCTGCCGGGAAATAATTCACACCTGCGCGGAAGTCGTTCACGAGAGTCGGCGTGAAGGTGCGGGTGTAATCGATAACACCTTGTTGTATCGGGAAACTTGCCGCGCCGTTGCTGCTGTATTGAAAGACCTCGCTATTGTTGACCGGAAGCTGAATATTCTGCTGCGAATAGCGCGCGAAGAAACGGTCCTTTTGAGTGGGAACCCAATCCACTTTCATATCGCCCTGATTGCCGTGCGTGTATTGCTGCTGGGAATTATTCAGATTGAAAAGCGTGCCATTGCTGCCCGGAGTTCCAGCCAGGTTGGGCTTGGGCAGCGCATTCGCGATCTTGAGGGCAGTGGGGCTCAAACCGGTAATGCAGGGATCCACACCCATCTTTTGTCCGCCGCCGCAAATAGCGGCTTTACTCAGGTTCGACGGCATCGCGACGTTGGTACCGGGGTAATGCAGACCCACGCCCAGGTCGGACAGATCGCCGGTTACGTTCGCCGCGGTGAACGTGGTCTTAGGTTGAGGCGTAGCGGGAAGATCGAAGCGTGAGCCCTGATAATCGGCGAAGAAGAACAGCTTGTCCTTCTTAATCGGGCCGCCGAGCGTGCCGCCGTATTCGTTCCAGTGCTGCCGCGCACGGGGCAGGCCATTGAAGTTGTTGGACCATTCGTTGGCGTTAAAGAAGTCATTGCGCAGGAACTCGAAGGCGCTCCCGTGCAGTTGGTTCGTCCCGGATTTCAGGCTTACATTGATTACTCCGCCCAGAAAGTGGCCGAACTCCGCGCTGGGGTTGTTCGTGATAATGTTCATCTCCTGGATTGCGTCGATGCTGGGCGAATACGCAACGTTGTTGTCCACAAATTCGTTGTTGTCGACGCCGTCCAGGATGTAATAGTTGGCCTGCTCGCGGTTGCCATTCAGGTTCGGGCGCGCCGCATTGAAGGTCTTTTGCCCGGTATTGAACGATGCCGGACTGATGGTCACCGCGCCCGGCACAAGCAAGCCCAACTGATTATAGTTGCGCGTTTGCAGCGGCAGGCCGGCGATTGTGTTGGCCTGCATCAACGAGGACACCTCGGTCGTCTCCGTCTGAAGCACAGGGGCGGCGCTGGTGACCTCAACACTCTGCGATGCCTGGCCCAGAGTCATTGAGATATCCACGCGGGCGGTCTGGTTCAGAACCAGATCGAAGGCGGGGCGAACCGCGGTCTGAAATCCGTTGGCTTCTACCCTGAGTTCGTACTGACCTATCGGAAGACGCGGAAAGTTATAGGTTCCCGCCTCGTTCGTCTGCGTCTTCACGGTGGCGCCGCGATCCACGTCCCTCGCCGTCACGGTGGCGCCCGTTACCACCGCGCCTGTAGGATCCGTTACCAGGCCGGTAATCGCCGCGGTGCTCTCCTGAGCCCATGCAGCCGACGCCATTAGCACCAACATCGCGGCCGCGATCATCTCGGAAAACCTCGTTTTCATACCACCCCACCCTTTCTCGTAATTCTAACCGCCGGACCGAACTTGCTACTGCGTGATTTTGAAACCATCCCGCTGGAATTTCCAGTTCAGAACGGTTGTCGTGCTGTTACAACCAGGTTCGTTACCGCATCGAACGCTCGTATTTGCAACGCTCTGCGGGCCTATTCTTGCGAGCAGCAGGCGCACTGGCCGTACGCCGGCGAGATTCACTTCGCCCACCGGTTTCTCAATTCGATCCAGTTCTAAGTTCGCCTCCCGGAGCCAATCCGCCGATGCGGGCTGCCGCTTCACTAAAAAGTCCAGAGCCCGGAGGCCGATGCTTCCCACCATGCTCAAATCGCGCGCCCGCGGGAGCAGTTCTTTGGCGAAGGAGCTGGATTCAGCCCCCGGCTGGATGCGGATTTCGAGGGCCGACCACTGGCTAAATGCAGACCGCAATTCCGCCTCGGCCACAGCATCGGGAAGCCGTGCCACGTCGCTTGCGAGATGCCGCGCAAACTCGCTCTCGGGCGGGACCGCGTCAACAAAACGGTTCAAAGGCGTCAGGCTCGTATATTGTTGGGCATGGCGGCGGCCTTCGATACCGAGGGCCTCGGATGCATCGGCCAGAATCCGAAACGGTTCCGGGTTCGCGCCGCCGGCAATTCGGCCGAGCATTCTCCGGGATGCGGATCGATGCTCCAAACCTGACCATTCAAGCCACCGGCTCACCAGGTCCAGCCGCTCATACATCGAGTCCGTATCGCGAACTTCGCGCGGCGACCAGAAGCGTTCGGCGATGGCGGCCATGCGCGGCCAAACGCGCGTGTCCACGTTCTCCGCGCTGACGTATTCCGCCCACATGCAAGCTTCGCCGCCGAGAATGCGTCCAGCTTGCTCCGGGGGAAGCGCGCCGGCTTTTCCGTCCAACGGATCGATTGCGTAATGCAGGCCGGCGGGTTGAAGGTGATCCAGGTAGTAGCCGGACGAAAGTATGGACCGGTATCCCTTCGCGGCCGCTTCGGCCAGCGATGGGGACCCACGCCACGATTGGATCACGGTGTCGGGCGAAAGGCCATCCGTAAGCACCTCATCCCAGCCGATCATGATCTTGCCGTGCTTCTTGAGAAGCTTACTTACCCGCGAGTTGAAGTAAGCGTGCAGCTGGCCTTGGCCCGCAAGCCTGTGGGCGCGGGCGAATGCTTGGATGGAGGCGGAGTTTTTCCATTGCGAACCCTCCACCTCGTCTCCGCCGATGTGGAAGTAAGGATCCGGAAATAAGGCCGCCATCTCGCCGATCAGATTGTCCAGAAACGTGTAAGTCTCTTCGCGGGTGGGGGCCATCGCCGGCTTAAAGACTCCCCACTTGTGCTCGATTGCATAGGGGCCGGGCGCGCTCGCCAGCTCCGGATATCCCGCGAACCATGCCGTGGTGTGGCCGGGGATATCGAATTCCGGGATTACTCGGATGCCGCGGTCGCGAGCGTACGCCACTACTTGACGGATTTCGGACTGCGAATAGTAATTGCCGTCGCTGCCGTTCTGATGAAGCCGCGGATAGCGCTTGCTCTCAACGCGAAAGCCCTGGTCGTCGGACAAGTGCCAGTGAAAAACGTTCAGCTTCACGGCGGCCATTCCGGCGAGGTTGCGTTCCACGACGCTGACCGGCATCCAGTGCCGCGCGACATCGATCATGAGTCCGCGCCAGGCGAAGCGGGGCCGGTCTTCGATCTTCACGGCTGGGACGCGCCACCCGTTCGGGCCAGGGCCGATCAGTTGCGATAACGTTTCCAGACCGCGGAGAATGCCGGTTACCGTGCGCGCCTGCAACTTTGCGCCGGACGTGGTGACGTCGAGTTCATACGATTCGTCTTCGCCGAGCGACGGATAATCGCTTGCGCGCTCGCGGCACTCGATCGCGAGAGTGGGCCGATCGGACTGAGTTAAGGCCTGGCCAGTCTGGCGTTGGAGACGTTCGAGGAAACGCTTGATGGCGGCATCAAGGCGAAAATCCGAATAACCACTGGTCGCGACGGCGAAGGTCGAATCGATCTTCAGTTCACCCTGCGATTGAGCCACCCTCTGCGCCATCGGCATCAAGGGCAGCGGCGCGCCGCGAACGGCACTTATTGATGCCAGAATCAAAATGAACTTCATCACTCGCCCACCGATTTCCAGCCGCGCCGGGAAAGATCCCACCAGATCACCGCGCCGGCCGCCAGTCCAATGCCAAGCAGCGACAGGCCGGCCGTCCATTCGCCCAACAGCAGCTTGCCCGTGCCGAACAGGATGCCGTATATCAGCGCGCAGCCGGCGAGCCAATCCAGTCCGCGGTACCATCCGTCGTTGTTATCCGGAATTTCAGGAGCCAGGCGCGCGATCGGTCCCCAACCCGATACCCCCGGCCTGGCACGCGCGTAAAACTTAAGTAATGTTTGATTCGATTCGGGCGCGGTGAGAAATGTAACGGTGAGCCAGACGAGAGTGGTCACCGCAACCGTAATGATCATGATCCACGCGAAGTCGACGGGCTGGTCGCTGTCGAGGCCTCCTGCCAATTGAAGCGCGAGCGATGTCACAAAAGCCGCGCTCATCGCCGAGACTTCACTCCATGCATTGATGCGCCACCAGAACCAGCGCAGCAGCAAAACGAGTCCCGTGCCCGCGCCGGTTACAATCAGGAGCTTCCAAGCCGCTGCAATCGAAGTGAGGTAAAAGGTCACCACGGCGGAGACGGCGGTTAGCAGCAGCGTGGCGGCCTTGGAGATCAGGACATAGTGCGATTCCGGCGCGGCCGGAACCAGGAAACGGCGATAAAAATCGTTTACGATGTAACTCGCACCCCAGTTCAATTGAGTGGCGATCGTGGACATATACGCCGCGGCGAAGCCTGCCAGCATCAATCCGCGAAGCGATGCCGGAAGATACGCAATCATCACCCGGACGTAGCCGGTCTCAGGGTCCTCCAACCCCGGAAACAGCACCAGCGAAGCCAGCGCCACGAGTATCCACGGCCACGGCCGAATCGCATAGTGGGCGATGTTAAACCACAATGTCGCCAGCAGAGAATTCTTTTCATCCTTGGCTGAGAACATCCGTTGAGCGATGTAGCCGCCGCCGCCAGGCTCCGCTCCCGGATACCAGGTCGCCCACCAGTTCAATGAAATATAGACCAAAAACGTGATCATCGGCATCCAGGGGGAATTCAGATCGGGGACGAAGCTAAGGACTGAGCTGTGCGTTCCAGGCCGCACGCCATGCGCCTGATCCAGCAGTTCCAGTTTCAATTTGAGGGCGCTCATCCCGCCCGCTGCTTGAACCGCCGCGAACGCGAGCACGATCACCATCGTCATCTTGATGAAGAACTGGAACACGTCGGTGACTAACACTCCCCAAAGGCCGGAAAGCGTGGAGATCATCGACGTGACGGCGATCATGCACAGCACCGCGACCAAAGCCTGCAAGCGCGTGAGGCCAAGCGCGAGCATGAGAATCTTCACCATGGCAAGATTCACCCAACCCAGCACGATGCAGTTGATGGGAATGCCCAGATACAGCGCGCGGAAGCCTCGCAGAAAAGCGGCTGGTTTGCCCGAATAACGCACCTCGGCGAACTCAATATCGGTCATCACGCCGCACCGCCTCCATAACCGCGCATAGAAGAAGACGGTAAGCATCCCGCCGGCAACGAAGCTCCACCACAACCAGTTCCCGGCGATTCCTCCGCGCGCAACCATTCCAGTGACGGCTAAAGGGGTATCCGCGGCGAACGTGGTCGCCACCATCGATGTCCCCGCAAGCCACCACGGCACATTTCTGCCGGAGAGAAAAAATTCGTTGATGCTCGTGCCGGCCCGGCCGCGGTAATAAAGCCCGATTGCGAAGTTTCCGACGAAATAAAGCGCGATGCAGGCCCAATCGAGATACGTCAGTTGCATGAGGTCACATGGTCCGGGTGATCTTGCTTAAGGTTCGCGGCCGGTCCGGATCGAATCCCTTGATGCGCGCGAGATGCGCGGCGAATAACTGCGCGGGAATGATGTACGGGATCGGGGTGTAGAGGTCCGGGATACCGGGAGCCGCGGGCAACGGCGGAAGCTCGATAGTGCGGCCGAGCCCACGCGCGTGCTTGTTGCCGCGGCCGGTAATGACCAACATATCCGCTTTCAACTCATTCAACTGCCGCAGCACCGCCGAGATCGAAGGCCACGTTGGCCCTCCCGGCGCGAAGACGAATACCGGGAACCCACGCTCAACCATCGCAATCGGACCGTGCAACAGGTCGGCCCCCGAGAAGCGCTCGGCGAGGACGTAGCAGGTCTCCATCAGCTTCAGCCCGAACTCGAGGGCATTCGCATAATTGAGCCCGCGGCCGACAATGACCGTGCCGTTCATGAAGCGGTAGCGTTCGGTGGTTTCCGCGATCGCGGCCTCGCGCCGGAGCACTGCGTCGACCCGGTCCGGAATTTGCCGGAGCTGTTCGGCGCGCACGCCGCCGCCAAGCGCGGCCGCCAAGAGATAAAGCGCCATCAGTTGACCCGTGTAGGTCTTGGTTGCGGCCACGCTCTTCTCCTTGCCGGCGCGCACCAGCAGGGTGTATTCGGCGGTCTTGGCCATCGTGCTGGCGGGTTCATTGGTAATCCCCAGGGTTGTAGCGCCTCGTTCGCGCCCGTCCGCGAGAACCGCGTTTGTATCCGTCGACTCGCCGGATTGCGAGATCCCGATCACGAGCACACCACGCCGGTCGCCGCCGCGTTTATAAAGGGTCGCGATAGACGGCGCGGCGAGCGAAACCGGAATGCCGGTGGTGATCTCGATCAGGTATCGCCCGAACTGTGCGGCGTTGTCGGAGGTCCCCCGAGCGGCGATCACAACCAGGCGCGGCGGGTCTTTTTTCAGACGAAGCTCAAGGCTCCGGATGTCTCGCAACCCACGCTCCAGGGTACGGCGCAGTGTCTCGGGCTGTTGGCGCGTCTCTTCAAGCATATTGGAGATGACAGTGGTGGACATAGCGCCTAAAGCATACTCCGGCCTCGCGTGCCATGCTGTCCAGTTCCGAACGGTTGCCGCGGGGTTACGCGGGCGTTCGTTACGTATCGAACGCGCTTGTTTGCAGTGACTTTCGAGTAATTCGCGCAAACGGAGCGCGCGCAAGCAGTTTCTTATCAAGACAGACGCGCGCGCCGCGCCCTTTGCGCTCCCGGGTTAAAATTGGCTTACATGCCAGAGGCCGCTGGCCCGCCGTCGTTATCTCCGGACTTGGTCCGCGAGGAGCTGGGGCGAGTCCTTTCCAGTTCCGAATTCCGCACCAGCAAGCGCAGCCAGGAGTTCCTACGTTACGTGGTGGAGCATGTGCTGAATGGCCAAGGGCAGTTCCTCAAAGAACGCACCATCGGAGTGGAGGTCTTCGGCCGCGCGACCGATTACGATCCTGGCGAGGATGCCACGGTCCGGGTCAAGGCGGGGGAGGTTCGCAAACGGCTGGGATTGTACTACTCGGAGCAAGGCGCGCTCGACCCGGTGCGAATCGAATTGCCTCTCGGCAGTTATATACCCGAGTTTCACTCCGTGGAGGCGGCTCCAGTAGTGCCGGAGCCGCGGGTGAATAAAGTTCATATTCCGCCTGCGCCGGTCGCGAGGACGACGCGCGGGCCGCTCTGGGTAGCGTTGGCCGCTCTGGTTTGTTTCGCCGCGGCAGGCGTTATCTGGCTGCGCACGCGGCCGGCAAATACAGCGCTGGATCAATTTTGGGGGCCTGTACTTACGGGCGAGGCTCCGGTGCTGCTGAGCGCGGCGTTCGTGCCGGTGTACGGCTTGGATTCGGATGCTCACCCCAAGCCGCGCGTGGAGGATTTTGTTCTTCTGAACGATCAGTTCGTCGGAGGCGGCGATCTGATCGCAATATCGCGGCTAAGCTCGATGCTGACGCGAATGGGCCGTCCGTACCGCCTGAAGGTGGGCAATGAGGTATCGTTTCAGGATCTCCGCACGGGCCCCGCTATTCTTGTCGGCTATTCGTACACGCGGTGGCGTGAGATCAGCAAAGAAATGCGATTCTTTATCGACGGAGCGAAACAACCGATCGGAATCACAGATGGCGGAGCGCCGACATCTTGGTCGCTGCCGAATCTGCCCGCCGACAGGCGTACCGATGAAGACTACGCAATTGTTTCGCGCGTCTTTCACCCCGATACGCGTGCCATGCTGGTGGAGGTCGCAGGCATCACGCAATATGGAACGGACGCGGGAGCGGACCTGGTGACCAGTCCCGAGTTGATGACTGAAGCTCTCCGCGGCGCGCCCGCCGGATGGCAGCAGAAGAATTTGCAACTTGTGCTGCACGTGAAGGTCATCTCCGGCTCGCCATCATCGCCGAAGGTTGTGGCTACGCATTTCTGGTAGACGCTTATCCCCAGTACATCTCACTTCGCACCGCGGGCACGTTGCGCCGCGCCGCGTGAATGCACTCGAAGCTGCGGATAGCCGCGTCTTGATTGGCAAACGTCTCGAACAGATTGGCGATCCCGTAGGTTTCCAGGAACTCCTGAAGCTGCGCCCCGACGTTGATCAATTTAAGCTCCGCTCCGGCGGCCGATAAATCGATTCCGAGCGTCACCAGATCGCCCGCTCGCGAGCCGGGCAGCGACGTAACGCCGCGCATATCGAGCAAGATCCAAATTAAGCGGGAATCCGCGAATGCCGTTATTTTATTCCGAAGCGACCTTAGCCGGTCGCCTGAATGCAGCAGGTCGAAGGCATCGACGATGATGGCTGCGCCAATCGGGTGCGTACTAACGGTTGAACTCATGATTTCCTACCTTTTCGTGGCTATCACAGCTTCGGCCAGCGCTCGTTTGCCCATATAAGTAATGACGAGCAATAGGAAAAAAGGAAGCGTAGTGCTGAGAGGGTATTTACGCGCCACCATTGTGGCACGCGAGCCCCCTACAACCGGACGGCATAGGCTAGCCGGACAGTTCGGTCTAACGCCGCGATTCCGTTTAGTAGGTTACCCGCGCTTCGGCCAAAGCACGCCCTGGTCTTTCTTCGTTACGGGAGCCAAGCCCTTGTAGACAAATTTCTGCACGCGCTGGCCGCGATAGGTCTCCGTGGTGAAGATGTTGCCCTTGGAGTCGCTCGCAATGCTATGGACTGCATAGAACTGGCCGGGCTGCCGTCCACCGTCGCCGAAGCTGGTGAGGATTTCGAGCGTGTCCCGCAGAATGATGTAGACCTTTTCGTTCGAGCCGTCCGCCAGGTAAATATATTTCTGCTGCGGATCTTTTGAGAAAGCAATATCCCAGACCGATCCGTCGCCGAGAGTGTTCTTCGCAATCACCATCTCCTTTACGAACGTTCCGTCCGGTTTGAAAACCTGAATGCGGTCGTTCACGCGATCGCAAACGTAGAGCAGATTATCGTGCGATAGCTCGGCGCAATGCACCGGGTTGCGGAACTGCTGAGCCAGCGGCGCTTCGGGATTATATGGGCCGAGCGGCGTGTCGTCCGGCTTGTTCCCATACGCGCCCCAGTGGCGCTTGTATTTGCCCGTGTCGGCGTCAAAGACGATTACGCGATGATTGCCGTAGCCATCGGCAATGTAAAGCTCATTTGTTTTGGGATCGACGAACGTCTTCGCCGGCAGACCGAGGTTCTCCACATCGTTGCTGCCTTTGCTCGAGGACGGCTTCCCGATCTGCATCAAAAACTTCCCTTCCTGCGTGAACTTCAGCACCATGCTGTCGTGAAAAGCGGCCGGGCCCGTGGGGCCGCGGCCCGCCTTGCCTTTATCCACGGCCTTGCCTTGTTGCGCGGGACCACCTTCTTCAACACCGGGTGTGGCGGTGTTGCGGCCGTTGCCGCCGATCCAAACATTGCCTTTGTAATCCACCGTGATTCCGTGATTCGAGCCCGGCCAATCGTATCCGTTTCCAGGCCCTCCCCACGCGTGCAGAAGGTTGCCCTCTTCGTCGAATTCGAGTACCGGCGGCGCGGGCGCGCAGCATTCGGCCTCGATTTTTCCAGCCTGGCGCTTGGGACCGGGAGGATTCGCGACGGCGTAATTTTCCATTGCCTCGAGCGACGCTTGCCGGTGGATGATCCAGATGTGGTCCTTGTCGTCCACCGAAACACCGATGGTGTTGCCGATCACCCAATGATTGGGCAGAGGCTTCGGCCACATCACGTCCACTTCGAAGCGCGGCGCCTGTACGCCCGCCGCTTCGACCGTGGCTTTCTTCGCAAATATCGCGGATGCGACAGCGAGCGCAGCAAGCACTCCAACAAACCCGGCGGCGATCTTCCAACGCTTCATCGGTAATCCCCTTTCAGACGTTCACGTTCGGCTGCCGATATTATCACCACTGGCTTGAATCGCGCAAGCAGGGTCGGCAAACCACGGCGGTCTCCGCCGCTTCACCCGGTAGAATGTGAGATTCGGATGAAGACCGAACGCTCGCTCGGCAAGCTCACTAATATTTTCTTCCGCGTCGGAAACACCACTTTCGGCGGGGGCTACGTCACCATGGCTGTCCTTGGCCGCGAGCTCGTGGACTTGCGCGAATGGATCACGAAAGAAGATTACGCGCTGGCGTTCGCTCTGGCGCGCGTGACTCCAGGGACGAACGTGATTGCGTTTTGCGCCGCTGCCGGCTGGCTGGTGCTGGGCGTGGCGGGAGCGGCCGCCGCGGTTTTCGCATCCAGCGCTCCGAGCGCCGCGATAGCTGTATTGATCCTGCAGGGCATCGAATCCGGAAGCTCGCACCCGTGGATCATGGGCGCGCTGGCGGGCACCGTCGCGGCGGTCTCGGGCACGATGTGGTCGATCGTATTGTGGCTAGTCCGGCCGTTTCTTCGCGGGCAAGCCCGCAATGTGCTGCGCACTCTCGTGATTTTCGGCGGGTCCTTCGTTGCTTCCTGGAAATTCGGCATCACACCGGTTCCAATCCTGGCCGCGGCGATGGTCCTCGCGGTCGTTTGGCGAACTAAGGAGCCGGCGAAGAAATGAATATTCTTGTTCTGTACCTGCTGCTGTTGAAAGCCTCGGTAATGTCGTTCAGCGGACTCGGATCGCTGCCGATTATTCGCAACGACTTCGTCGTGAACCGGCATTTGCTCACGGACCGGCAGGTGAACACTGCCGTGGTGGCCGGGCGCACGGGTCCGGGACCGTTCGGGCTCTATTTGGTGTGCGTCGGCTACTACATTTCCGGCGTCCCCGGAGCCGCGGTTGCATTTCTGGCGATGGTCACGCCGGCTTTTTTGGTGCTCCCGCTGATGCACTGGCTTGGGCGGCGCGCCGACGATCCGCATATAAAAAACGCTATTCAGGGCGTTTTACTCGGCGGCGCGGGGTTGCTGCTGGCCGCGTCGGTGCCGCTTGCGAAGGATGCCATCACTGGTCCGTTCACGCTCGCCATCGTAATCGCGAGCTTCGCGATTTTGAGCTTCACCAAGCTGGAGTCCGTGTGGCTGATGCTGGGCGCGGCGGTAGTGGGGCTGCTCGCCAAATTCTTCGGACCCGTGTAAGAATCCTGCCCCGGCTGGAGACTATCCAGATGGAGGCATCACAAAATCGCTACCGATCGAGAGCGGCAAGACGCACTGTACGCAGAGGCGATCTCCACGCATGGCGCGGCCATTCGTCGTCTGGCTCGCGGCTACGAGGCTGACCCCGACAAGCGGCAAGACCTGCTCCAAGAGATTCACCTGGGCTTGTGGACCAGCCTGAAAGCGTTTCACGGCCGTTGCAGTTTAAAGACTTGGGTATATCGCATCGCTCACAATGTAGGCGCCTCCTATGTTGTCCGCAGCCGCCGCTTGTCTTCGCGACTGGTGGATTTAGAAACTGTTGAGGCCGCGACTGCACCGGAGGGGCTCCGTCAGGATGACCGCCGGTATTCGGTGGCGAGTCTGCTGGAACTGATCTACCAATTAAATCCTCTCGATCGCGAAGTTATGTTGCTTTATCTCGAAGGCGAGGCGGCGGACTCGATAGCGGAGGTGACCGGGATCTCCGCCGCCAACGTCGCTACGAAGATTCACCGGATTAAGAGAGTACTGAAGGAGAAATACGTTCAAGGAGCCGCCGATGTCAAAACCTGAAGAGCCGCCCAAACCTGAGACGCCCGAGAATGCGTGGAGATCGCAGCCGGAGGAGCCGACGCGAACGCCGGCTCCGGATGAGTTATGCGCGATGGCACGGTCACGGGAGAGGCTTAATGTAGCTGTGACCACAGGCGTCTTGGTAGTCTTGGCAGCGATCGCCCTCGCGCTTCTCTACAACGTGTACAGAATCGACCAGCCGTGGCTCAGGCTCGGGCAGGCGTGGACGCTCGGGGTAATCGTTTACATTTTCGGCCCCATGCTTGAACGCCGTGGCGTTGCGAAAGCCGCGAGCGAGCCCTGCGCTCACTTCCTTCAACGGCAGCATGAGGAGAGGCGGCTTGGGTACCTGCGCATACGGCGGCGGGTGTTTCTGTTAATACCCGGAATGGCAGCATCGTGGTGGGGTGGCGGCCTGCGTAATGCAAATCATCGGCCTTTGCTGTTCATCATTGCCGGCGCCGTGTTGGTGCTTGATTGGTTCCTATTCGGAAAAGCGGCGGAAAAAGCCGCGCGGGATCGGCAGGAGATTGAACGCTTAGTCGGGTAACTGCTCCACACTGGTGCATCTGTTATTGTACGGATATGGCCACTCGGCAGAAGGCCAGATCAGTCCGCCAAAGCGTCACAATTCCTCCGGCTCTCGCGTCGGAAGTGCGGCGTGTGGCGAAGCAACGGCACATCACGATGAGCCGGGCTCTCGTTACTCTTGCAGAGCGTGGCGTGCGGGCAGAAGCTGATGCCAAGGAACGGCTCAAAGCTTCCTTAGACCGATTTCTCGAAGAAGGCGATCCGGCGCGCAAGAACGAAGCTGGCCGGGATCTCATCCGCTCGATCTTCGGAAGGCCGCGATTGCCGAAGATACAATTCTCTAATCTGCCGCGGGGAGTCTCGCTTCACCTTCTCCAGCGCGTGGACGAGCGAAGTGTCTCGCTCACCGATTTGGCGTCTCTTCAAGAACGTTATACTCACCGCACCACGCCGACCGGCACCCGCTTCGGGGCCGGCGGCTGCTTCCGCATCGAGACAACCCAGCGGTACACCAGCAGCGCCGTAAGAATCGCTCCATACATCAGCGGCAAGCGAATATCGGACTTCACCAGGAGCCAATAGTGAATCACGCCCAGCGCGGCACAGCCGTAGACAATGCGGTGCAGCTTCTGCCAGCGCTTGTATCCTAGCCTCCGCACCCAACCCGCGGTGGAAGTGATCGCCAGCGGCGTCAAGCCCAGCAGCGCGGCCATCCCGACGGTAATGTACCAGCGCTTCAGAATGTCCTCCCACATGACGTGCGGATCGAGTTGTTTGTCCAGAACCGACCAAATCAGGAAATGCAGGCAGCCGTAAAAATATGCGAACAGGCCCAGCATGCGGCGGAAACGCGTAAGCTTCGGTTGGTTCAGCAGATTGCGAAGCGGCGTGATGGCGAGAGTGAACATCAGATAACGAATCGTCCAATCGCCGGTGAAGTGAGTAATGTACTCGATTGGGTTCGCGGTGAGGTTGTTCTGAAACGCGCGCGAAACAACATAAGCGAGCGGCGCCAGGCTCGCGATAAACAAGAAAACCTTGGTCCATTTACTGGACAGGATCTTCGACATCACACAACTTCAGTAATTCTTCATCAGATCCATGCCGGTGTACATGCCGGCCACCTGGTCGCCGTACCCGTTGAACATTACCGTGTCTTTCTCGATCCCGCGCCCCAGGAAACCTTCGCCCAGGCGGCGTTCTTTGGCCTGGGTCCAGCGCGGGTGGTCGCGCTTTGGATTCACATTGGAATAGAAACCATATTCGCCCGGCGCATAGGCGGCCCAGTCCGTCTTGGGCTGCGTTTCAACAAATGTAATCTTGTTAACTGATTTGATGCTCTTGAAACCGTACTTCCACGGAATCACCAACCGCAGCGGAGCGCCATTCTGGTTGGGCAACGTTTCGCCGTACATGCCCATCCCAAGTAGCGTCAGGTTGTGCATCGCTTCATCCAGACGGAGCCCTTCTTTGTATGGGAAGGGAATGCCCGCCTCGCGCGGCGATAACATGATCTTCGGATCGTAGTACGTGTCGAACTGCACAAATTTCGCCTTGGCGGTCGGCTCAACCTGTTTCAACAGGTTGTTCAGCGAGAAACCGATCCAGGGCACCACGATGGACCACGCTTCGACGCAGCGGTGGCGATAAATACGCTCCTCAACCGGCGCGAGCTTCATGATCGCGTCCAGGTCGAACGTCTTCGGCTTCATTACTTCACCGCCGATCTGCACGGTCCAGGGCGAAGGCACCTTCCATTTCGGCGCGTTTTCAGCCGGGTCCTGTTTACCGGTGCCGAACTCGTAATAGTTGTTGTAGCCGGAGACGATCTCCTTCGACGTGACCTTTTCATTGCCGCCCAGATTGGAGCTCTTTGTAGTGCTCAGCTTAGCGGCGCGTGCGGCAAAAGGCAGCGCGAGACCGGCAACACCGGAGGCGGCCAGGAACCGGCGGCGGTTCAAGTAGACCTGCTTGGGCGTGACATCCGAGTAGCGGAGATCAGGGGAATGACGAATGATCATGGACGTTCTCCCTCTTTCAATGTACTCCTATACTCTATCCCACCAACCCTGGACGGACCCATCCCAGCGAGACACCGGTCATCAGCAATCCGATGCACACGATCACGGCCGCCGAGACGACGGGCACAAGCCGGAACGCCGGGTGACGGCTGGTTTTCTGGGGGTCCGGCAGCCAGCTTTTCGCGTACAGCACCATCATGCCGATCGCCATCAACACGCCCGCGAGCCCGAGGCTGAATGCGACCAGCAGGATCAAACCGGCGCCTACATGGCCGAAGGAGATCGACGCCAGCAACAATACCAGCGCGGACGGACATGGAACCAGACCGCCGCTGGCCCCGAGCGCGATCAGACTCCCGAGCGTGATGTCCCCGTCCGGCACGTGGCTGTGGCCGTGCGCGCCGTGATCGGGATGATGATGATCGGGATCGTGGTGATGGTGGTGATCGTGCGCGTGGTGATGATGGTGATCGTGCGTGTGGCGATGATGCGCGTGCGCATGATCGTGCGAATGCGAGTGGGCAATACCGTGAGCGTGCGCATCCGCAAGGGCAGCGGCCGCTCGCAGGCTTTTCCAGCGTTTAAAAAACAGCGAAGCTCCCACAACCACGATCGACAGGCCGGAAACCGCCCCCAGCACCGGCGTGATCTTCTCCGGTTTGACAATATTCGACAAAAACAGCACGCCGAGGCCGAGCAGGAACACGCTGATGGTGTGCGTGAAGGTGACCATGGCGCCCAAAAAAGCCGCGTGCTTCAACGTTCCTCGCGAGCCGACCAGATATGCCGCCACGATGGTCTTGCCGTGCCCGGGCGTCAGCGCATGCGCGGCTCCGAATCCGAAAGCGACAATCAGACCGGCCAGTAACCACGAGAGCGGGATCTCTTTCATCGCCACCAAGCGCGAAAGATAGTCGCCCTTTACAACAGTTCCGGGCGCTTGCGGCACATTTGGCGTTGACGAAGGCGGAGGAGCAGCCGCGGCCGGCTCAACCGGTTTGGGCTGCCGGATCGGAGTAATTACGCGCGGACTCTGCTGCGAAATCAACGGTGTGTTCGTCGCTTTCCACTCCACAGAAGCGCGCAAATCCTGCGGCGGCGCGGAGAGCGGATCGACGGGATATTCCGTAAGCGCTTTGCTTCGATCCACGTCGCCGTGACTGGCCTTGGTAATTGCGGCGCCTTGGCCGGAGCGAATCACGATCTCTTTCCAGCCCGCCCGCTCCGGAAAATTGTGGTCTTCGAAAGTAAGCGGCGACTTGACGCCATCCAGTTGAAATGTCGAAACCATCCTCGCCACGGCAAGCCCACCAGCGCCGTCGCTCAGCTTGATTGCCGTGCTTACGAGCTTCGGCTGGATAGGCTTCCCCGCCGCCTGAAATTCCAAGCCGTCCGCCCATGCGCGAGCCTGCTCCGCTGCTTTCGATTCCAGCTCCGCCTGGGGACTCTTCGCATCCAGCTTCCAATCGCGCAGCAAAGTGTATGTCGGCACCTCCGCCAGGTCGAGCGCGTACGTAACCTCCACGCCTTTCGGAGACACGTCCAGCCGTGTGTAATGACTCACGCTGAAATTGCCCATAGGGTGGGCGGATGCAAGTGCGGCTGCGAGCAGACCGAGTACACCCGCTGTACTCAGTAGCCGCTGGTGTGGGCCAGCCTTTAGAGTGGGGCAGGTTGCCAACCTGCGGCGGGTTGCTAACCCGCCTGGCAGGGTGTACGCAAAGCCCCGCAGCGCGATTGGCAATCGCGCGCAGGATGGCATCCTGCCCCACAGTGAAAAGCAGAGGAATTTGCGAGGATTCATATCCGTCCTCTCGCTACTACGACTCAGGGTGTTGGCTTGGATGTTTTATCCGCTTTCGGCGCGGGCTTTGCCCCCGCGGTAGCCGGCTCGCCCCGGCGGACTTCCTCGAAGTATTTTTCCACGAATTGCTGGTAGGCGAGCGGAACTTCATCGCGGTGGATTTCGCCACCGGCTTCAGCGTGGGTGGCCTGCTGCGATGACCAGGCGGTTTTCAGCGTCTGCTTGCTGGAGCCGACCTCCATCATCACTTCGCCCGTGATATTTTGCGACCGCTTTCCCAGAATCTCGCTGATCTTGCCCATGGCTTGAAGCTCCTGGGCTTCCTTCAAAGCTTTTTCGCCATCCTGCGAGCCGATCCCGTTCTTCGCGTCTTGCGCGGCCTGTTTTGCGGCCTTATCGCTGTTCTGCGCGTCGTTGGCGTCCTTCTGCTGGTCACCCTGGCTCTGCGTATCGCCGTTCAGATCGGCCTGGGATTGCTGGTTATCCTTGGCCTGCTCGCCTTTTTGGCCGGGCTCCTGTTTGTCGCCGGGCTGGCCCTTCTGCGTATTCTTTGCCGACTTCTCGCCCTCGCTGGATGACTTCATTTTGTTCATCATGTTCGCCAGCGCATCGCGCAGCTTGTCCATCATGCTGGAATCCTTGCTGTTGCCGCCCTTCGAATCCTGCCCGCCGTTTTTGTCGCCTTCCTTGGAGTTGTCGCCCTCCTTTTGATTCTGATCGGAGCCGTTCTTACCCTGATTGGATTGGTCGCCCTGAGCCTGATCCTGCTTGCCTTTATCCAGGGCTTCCTCGCTGGCCTCGGCCGGATTTTGACCCGGGGTCTTATCCTCGCCGGGTTCGGCGCTGCCGTTCGGATTTTGCGGCGAATTCAGGTCCTCCGGAGGGCTTTCGGAATCCAGCAACGGATTATCGGCCGGCGAGCTGCCGGCGCGTGGATCGAAACGCGCGCGCGGCGGCAGATTCTTTGCTTCGGCAGGCTTTGTAGCGAAGAAAGAATCATAGGCGATCTTTAAAAGCGACGGTTGCAGGTTCATGCTGCCCGTAACCAGGTAGCGCACGCCGAACAGGGCCACGGCCGCAACGGCAAGTCCGGCCACCGGCAAGACATATCGCGGACGGACGGAAGGAACTGCTTCGCGCGGATCGATTTCCCGCGCCGTTTCCTCAGCCTTTGAGCGCTGCAGATCGCATACCGCCTGACGATCCCCCTGCGGGTGATCGGAAAAATACAGGGCGGTCGAAAGCGCGTCGGACAACTTCAGGCGCTGGTCGATCCGCTGGGCTAGCTCGTACAGGCTCGGCATGCTCGCGCGCAGCCGGTAAAGGCCAACCCCAAGGCTAACCGCGCCGAGCGGCAGCAGCCAATACCACTCGAGGACTTGGGTCCCGGTCAGGAGGAGAACTACCAGTCCGCCCATGACGATGGCGGCCGAGAGCACGCTTTTATCGGCGATTAGATGCGCAAGCTCGCGCCGCCGGGCTTTCGACAGGAGTTCCTTTAGCGACAGATGACCGGGCAAGTCAGTCCTTCTAGTTTGCTTATTATGACACGCGGCGCGGTCTTATTGAATGACGCGCAAGCGAGGGGATGCGTAACGAGGTATAAGGCGGTCCGTTGTTAACAGCGTAAGATCTTCCTCGATAGCTTGCGCGATCAGCGCCCGGTCGAAGGGGTCTTGATGGATGGGCGGCAAATCGCAGACCGCGGCGATGTGTCGCGGATTAAGCATAAGCGGCTGTAACCCGAGCGCTTCGAGCGTTTCAGCCCACCATACACGCGGATTCCCGAGGTCGAGACCGCCTTTCATCGCTTTGATGGTGACTTCCCGATAACTGACGGTGCTCAACAGAGCGGGCCCTGCATCAACCGCTCGGCGAATCCGCGGGGACAGTTTCTCCGGAACCGTACTCGCTATAAGAACCACACTGGTATCGAGCAAATAGCCGTTCAAAAATCACCCGACAGGAATTCGTCCACCGTGAGCGGCCTATCCCAACCCGGCTTCATATGAATTTTCCCTCGCATGGTGCCCCACCGGACTTTTCGTTCCTTGGGCGGAGGCGGTGGCGTAAGCTGTGCGACCGGCTTGCCGTGGCGCGTAATGACCACGTTTTCGCCTTTCTCGACGGAACGGATGAGTTCGGTCAGGCGGTCTTTCGCTTCGGTTATGCTGACGTCCACAACGCCATTATAGCCAGATTTTCTGGCCAGAAAGTCAACGATATTCCTCAGACTGAAATAGCTGGGCGGCATTTGAGCCGAGCCGAAAGTCTCGGGGTTTGATGAGCGGTGGCGACAACGGCGGCGTTTTTCAGTATTTCTCGCTTATATCGACGGCGTAGCAAATCGTGCCCCGTACCGAAGCCGCGTCCGTATCGGAAAAGCGTCGCCCAGAACTTGGTCCCGCGGAACTGGAGGGTTCGATTAGATTGTGATGGACTTGGCGGAAATTCCACCGGAGACGAGCTGATATGGATTCGAAGAACTCCACTCCAAAGATTGCTGTAATAGCTATTCATGGCGTAGGTGACCACGAACCGTTCGGCATGGCGCACGATGTCGTGAGCCTGCTGGGCAACCTTCGAAATGGGCCCTTACCTCGGTACAGTGCCTTTGAAGAGCGGAAAATCCGCATGACCGTTTCTCCCGTGAAGGCCAGGGAACACGCATTTCGAGCTTCAACACGCGCGCAATCGTCATGTGCAGCGCAGTCCGTACGAGTTGATGAAAAACGAAGTTGGGGTCCAATGGACGGATTCCGCGCGCCGTGGATGCCCATCACGGACCCGCCGAGAATGCCCACATTCGGCGCCTCATGCGAAAAACCCCAGCGGTCTACGACATTGGTTTCCGGATTGTCGCCCATTCGCGTCCCCCCGACGGCGTGCCAGGAAAGATTCGGTCCTTCTGCCGCGGCGGGAGTCGTCACCACTTCCACCGCGCCCGCCGCGCGGAACCATTCGGCCGCCTTCGAGGCGGCGAAGGCGCTAGCTCTGGGCTCGTTTTCCTTTCGACCGCTCGTAATCCGGATCACCGGGTTGCTGAGCGGGTCTTTCGCCTCGGGATCGAGATCCAAATACGTGTTTTCATATGGCAGCGATGTGCATTGCGCATACGCGCCTCTCCAGCGGCCTGCATTCTCATGAATGAATGCTTTCCATTTCGATCCCCACGCGCGCGCCACTCCGAACAGAGGCATATCGGCTGATGCGATGGGGTGAATCTCGGGGCTGATCGTGAGGCTCGCGCCGCCGATGAAGCCGAGTCCGGCGTGGTCGAAGTTATCGTCCGCCCAATTATTCACGACCACGGCTTGAGCGTTCGCTCCGTACCAAACGTTGAGATCCTTCGGAAACAAGGCATAGCACTCGCGTCCGTTCCAATGTCCGATGTAGTGTTTGCCCACCTGACCGCGGTTGTTGGATGAACCGTTCGGCCACGCTTTGCTTTTTGACAAAAGCAGCAGCCGCGCGTTTTCGTAAGTGTAGGAGGCTAACAGCACCACCTTCGCAGGCTGAAAATAATCCTGGCGTCACGCACGTATTCGACTCCGGTGACCTTGCCTCCGGAATCCGTGCGAATGCGCGTGACATGCGCGCGCTCGAAGATGGTCAGATTCTTGGTTTTTAGCGCGGCGGGAATGGTCGTGGTTGCAGTGGAATTCTTGGCCCGCACGTGGCATCCGTTCTGCTCGCCGAAGCCGTGGCAGGCGCATACGGCCCGGCCTCGATACGGTTCCGAATTGATCGCCCCGGGCGAGCGGTGCGGGTTCCAGCCCAGCTTTCTCGCCGCCGAAGTCAGCATTTGCGTAAAATCGGTGTCGCGCAACGGCGCCATCGGATATTCGCGTTTGCGCGGCCCTTCGAATATGTTGCCGTTCGGGTCGATTTTCCCTTGAATGTTGCCGGCTTTTCCGGAAACGCCGATTCCATATTCGACGAGATCGTAATACGGCTCAAGGTCGCTATATTCCAGCGGCCAGTCTTCGACGGTGGTACCCTTCGGCAGCGCGCCGGCGCCGTAACGCTTGATGGTTCCGAGCGCGCCCGAAAATCCCAGGGATGGAAGCGCCAACTGTTGGCGTAATAGTGAATCGACGTTCCGCCCACCGCGTTCATCATCATCATTCCGCTGGTGGCGCGGCGCGCGCGCTGATCAGCAGAGGCGCGGAAGGTGGGCGTTTCCGCCCGCGCTTTGTTTCCGGTCGTGACAAGGCCGCGAACATTGTTGTAAAGTTCGTCGGCATGGAACTGCGCGGGATCCATGCGGCTGCCCGCTTCAAGACCGGCGACTTTCAAACCGGCGCGCGCCAGCGGCAACACCGCGACGCCTCCCGCAGCGCCCAAGCCGATTACGGCAACGTCGACAAGTTTCAGGCTTTCCATTGCGCCTCAAGAAGTGTATCAGGGCACTCCCTGAAAGTGGGTACGTGTTCAAATAGGGACCAGGCGGGTTGGCAACCCGCCGCAGGTTGGCAACCTGCCCCACGCAGCTATTCAATCGTAACGCGCACTGGTTCCTCAATCAGTTGGTCCTTGGTCGTATGAACCATCAGCGCCCACCGGTGCGCCTTCGCCGATTCGGGAACTTTGAACTTGATTGCCTTGGCGGTCTGTTCCGTCATTTCGACCTTAATATCCGTCTTGCCGTCGGTCAGATAAAGCATGTCGACATTCTTCTTGTCGATCCCATCCCCGTTCACGGTGACCACGTCTCCCACCTTGGCGGTCGCTGGATCGACACTGGCGACTTTCAATTCTTGACCGCAGAGAATGGGGACCAGCAGGATAACGCCTGCGGCAATGAATTTCCAACAACTCATAGTTGCCTCCTCACTTGGAGAAAACTCGCGCAAAGCAGATTGCGGAGCGAACGATTTGAAAGGCTTCGAACATCGCGCCATTTGCGTTCCCGGAGCAATTTATCCCTTTTTGAGAAAAGATGCAAGGGGATTAAGCTGACCGCCAAGGGCCGGGATCGAGCCCGCCAAGCGCAACCGGAGCGGCACGGATACGTCTGACAATCCAAGAGGTTAAACTCAAGGAGGGACTCTCTATGCTCATTCGGGCCATTCCAACGGTTCTAGCCTGCGCGCTGGTTGCCTCGGCGCAGGACACGGCCGCGCAGAAACCAATTTCAAAAACTTATTTGGTCGAGTCCGGCACGAAGGTGCCGCTGAGCATGATCAATAGCGTGAGCACGAAGAACTCCGCTCCCGGCGACCGGGTGTATCTCGAGACGGTTTTCCCGATTTTGGTGGACGGTAAAATCGTGATTCCGCCCGGAAGCTACGTCGCGGGCACGATTACCAAAGTACAAAAACCCGGAAAAGTGAAGGGCCGCGGAGAACTCTACCTGCGCTTCGATTCGCTTACTTTACCGAACGGCGTCACGCGAGATTTCCGCGCCCGCGTCTCCAACCTGGACGGGCGGGCAAGCGAAGAACTCGATCGCACCGAGGGCTCGATCAAGAGCGAGGGCAATAAGGCCGGCGATGCGCGCACCGTCGGCGAGACCACGGCCGTTGGCGCAAGCGTCGGCGCTCTTGCGGGCGGCATCGAGGGAGCAGCGGGTAAAGGCGCGGGCATCGGCGCCGCTGCGGGGGCGGCCGCGGGGTTAGCCGGCGTGCTTCTGACGCACGGACCGGATGCCGTGCTCGCCAAGGGAACGTCGGTTGAGATGGTGCTCGATCGCCAGATTCAATACGACGAAACCGAGCTCGATTTCTCCAACGCCTTGCCGCATCACAGCACCAGCGATGGCGGCGGTCCGCTGCCCAGCAAGAAATCGCAGACGCCGAATACCCGGCGGTTCCCGCTGTAATTAGCGGCGGGCGAGTTTGCTCGGATCGACGAATACCCTCACCGTGTAGGTTGCGGGCGTTAAACCGCCGGAAATTACTGGAAAACGCCAGCCCTGAACCGCTTGTATCGCGCTTTGATTCAGGCTCGTATCGTTGGAGCGAAGCACGGTCACCTCGGCAGCCGTTCCGTCCTTTTGGATTTTCGCGGTAAGCTCGATGGCTTGCGCCAGCGCAGCGGCATTTTGCGGATCGGGCGCCCACCATGGCGCTTGCGTCGAGGAGTTATTCGGCGCCGTTGTACCGAGCCGGGCAGCGCGCGCGTTTTCTACTGCGATTCGCAGGCGCTCAA
Source organism: Bryobacterales bacterium (assembly GCA_019261985.1). Classification (GTDB taxonomy): domain Bacteria; phylum Acidobacteriota; class Terriglobia; order Bryobacterales; family Bryobacteraceae; genus Palsa-187. Next base: position 53,205 of record JAFAQY010000072.1, read on the forward strand.
GCGCGGCTTGTGCATCGGGCGAGCGCTGCTGCGCGGCGCGGCTCAGCTCCCGGGTAGCGTCTGAAAGCGGCTTTACGGCGGGGTCGTTGAAGTCAACTGCGGGCCTCTTTGTCAGAATATATCCGCTCTCAAAACCGGCCTGATACTGGAGCGACTTCATCTCGGCCTCAAAATACGATATCGGCGTCTCCTTGGAAGGGCTCTGATCCCGCGGCACGATCGTCATCAATTGCTGGCCGGCGTCGACATGGGAACCCGCGGTGGCCGACAGGTCTTTGACGTATCCTTCGACGGGCGAGACGATGCGGTTGTGAGCAGGATCGTTCGACTGAAGATCCACAAGGATCTGCCCGCGAGTAACGAATTGTCCGTCCGCAACGTGGACAGCGATGAATGTTCCGGCAACTTGCGCGCGCACACTCACTGTCCCCGATGGCGAGCCACCCCGGCCCCCAGGCCCCACGAGCTGCGCTACGGCGAGCGGCTTCTCAGGGGCAGCGGCGGCTGACGGGTCCTTAGTCATGTGGTATTCGCCGGTGCGCGATTCATCGACGAACTCCATCCTTACGTTGGTCCCAATCCATTGGATAAACCGGTACTGCCAAACGTCGCTGGGAGGATTGGCTTCCGCGAGAGTTTCCCTTTCATCGGGAGGCCCGTATTTGATGTAGATCATTCCGCGGTCGGTCTTCCATCCGGGAACCGTGGAGCTGCTGAGGTTTTGATTCGCGTAGGCAATGCGGCGATAGTGTTCCTCCCGCATTTCGTTCACGGGTGTGTTTGGGGTGGGGTCGCGGCGCAGCCAGAACTGCTCGATGAACTGCTGCTGCTCCTCATCGGTTTGAAGACTCTTAAACGCCTTTCGCTCCTCGTCCGTAATGATGTACACGACCTCTTGGTTGAGCCATTTTTGATAGGGAGTCTCAGGTGACGATACATCCGGCTCGGTGGATGCCGGCGGGTTCTTAGATCGTGCCTGCGCCAGCAGCTTTGGCGGCTTCGGCGTGAGGATCGAAAGCTTCGGCAGCCTTTCCTCTTGCGGCCCGCCCATCGCGACCGCAAAGGCGACCGCCGCAGCGCCCGCCAACAAAACGGGCGCGATCGCTCCCCGCCTCGGCTCGGGCTTGCCGAGCAGGCGGCGGACTCGCTGCGTCAGGCTACCGCCCGTCACCGCAAGCGCCGGTTGAACCAGTCCGCCGCGGTTCTCCTCAAGGGACGCCAGCGCCGCCGCGAATTCGCGCGCATTGCCCAAAGTGGCGACTGCGTCATCGCAGCAATTCTCTCGCTCCTTGCGAATCACGGACGAAACCCACCACACCGCCGGGTGATAAAACAGCAGATTTTCGGCGGCGGTCTGAAGCAGATTGACCAGGTAATCCCAGCGCCGGATGTGTGCCAGTTCGTGAATCAAAAAATATTCGACCTGCTCGGCAGGCAGGCCTGCAAGTAGCCCGGCCGGGAACAAGATCACGGGGCGCAGGCACCCGATCACCACCGGACCTTGCGTCAGGCAAGATTCGAGCAAAGCTACCGGCCTCGTCACGCGAATAACGGCAGCGAGCTCGCGTACACGCTGTTGCCAGGGCTCGGGAGCAAGGCAGACGCCGACTCTCCGCAGGCGCTGCGTGGCGAGCCAACTCGCAAGGCTGCGCAGCGAGAACAGCGACGCCCCCAACACCCAAACCGGCGTTAGCCACCACGGCGGGGTCATGGGCCCCTGAGAAGCGGCAGGCAAGTCCCCGTTGGGCGGCGCGAATCTCCACACGAACTCAGGCGGTCGCAGGGGAGGTGCCGCGATATGAGGCCAGTAATGCACCAATGTCGCGCCGAATGCCACGACCATCGCCAGCATTGCAGTGCACGCAATGACATAGCGCGTGGAAGCCGAGCGCGTGATTCGCAAGGAAACAAAAAGCGTAAGCGCAATACCAGCGCCTTCCCAGGTAAAATGCAGCAGCGTCAGAGCCAATGCGGTATTCATTGCTTATTTCTCCTCGTATTCATCCAGCATTCTGCGGATCTCTTGCAGTTCCTGCTTTGAGGCACGCCGCGCGGAGAGCGCGCCGAGAAGCAGACTCTTTGCCGAGCCGTTAAACGCGCGCTGCATCAGGTCGCCCGCGAGCTGCCGCTGCGTCCATTCGGGCGGGCGGCTGGCCGCATACACGTGCGCGCGCTGCTTCTCATCGCGGCGCACCAACCCCTTCTCCGCCATGATCTGCAGCAGCTTCAGGACCGTGGTGTACTGCGCGGGCTTGCGCTGAAGAATGGTTTCATGAACGTCGCGGACCGTGGAAGGGCCGCGGCTCCAGAGGACCGTCAGGATTTCAAGCTCGGCATCCGTCGGCCGGGGTAAATCGGTAGGTTTCGCCGCCATATACGAAGACTTTACTACGACACTCTTCGTGAGTCAAGCGTTATTTTATGCTCTGCCGCGCTGCATGCTATACTCCCACCAGAGATCTAGCGCCGCCCGAGTCTTCGCTGCGCAAACTTCGGTCCGTCCTCCCGATCTCGAATTCATCCCCGTAGAGCCCTAAAAACCAAAAAGGAGTGCTCTATGTCTAACCGATCTGCATCGCATGATTCTGAATTTGCGAGTAGCTTCACGCGCCGCGGGTTTGCAGCGATGATCGCGGCGGGTCTTACGGAGGCCGCGTTTGCGCAGCGGGCGGCGGTGCCTGGTGAGGCGCCGCCGGATACAGTCTGGCTGAATGGAAACGAGTTTCCTGAAGGACCGCCCAAGGCTTCGATTGAGGCGATGGCGCGCTGCATGGCCGAGGCCAACCGCTATCACTATCAGGAGTTCCCCGCGTTTTACAGCACGCTTGCCGCTAGCGAGGGACTAAAGGCCGAGCAAATCTTGGTAGGGGCAGGTTCCAGCGAGATATTGCATGCCGCCGTGGATGCGTTCACTTCTCCCGCAATTCCCTTCATCACGCCGTGGCCAACGTATGAGGCCGCTCCCGAGCTCGCCGCGTTCGCCGGACACCGGGTCATCAAGACGCCTCTGAGTTCCGCGCACGGCTTCGATGTGCACCGGCTCGCGGTCGAAGCCGCAGCCGCGGGCGGCGGCTTGATCTACTTATGCAATCCGAATAATCCGACATCTACGGTCACAACCCAGGACGAAATGGCGTGGCTGGTCGCGAATTTGCCGCGAAACACATACTTGTTGGTCGATGAGGCTTACCTCCACTACGCCACCGCGCCTGAGGTTGCGAGCGCGATGCCCTATGTAAGAGAGGGCCGAAATGTAATCGTCTCGCGCACCTTTTCGAAAATCTATGCCATGGCTGGGCTACGAGCCGGTTATGCCGCCGCGAAACCCGAGCTCATCGCCCGCATGGCGCCATATCGCAACAATGTGATCAGCTACATTAGCGCGCGCGCCGTACTGGCCGCCTTAGATCTCGGGCCGAAGCTGATTGAAGAGCGGCGCGCGAAGATCGGCCGTACCCGGTCCGAGGTCTGCTCCTGGCTTGATTCGCAGGGCATCGTATATATACCGCCGCAAGCGAATTTTGTAATGATCGAAACCGGGCAGGAAGCCGCCGAGGTCCAAGCCAAGATGCTGGCGAAGGGGGTCGCGATCGGGCGGCCGTTCCCGGCGCTGCGCACCATGATCCGGGTTTCAATAGGCACGGACGCCGAGATGATGAAGTTCCGGCGGGTTCTTTCGGAAGTGCGGACGGCGTAACCACTCACCCTCGGGCACACGACCGATCGTCTACTCCGCCAAATCGATTAAAATATTCGGACGGGGTTGGTTCTAGTGAAGAACACACCGTACAAGGAGAGGCTGTGAGAAATGTTGCTGTAGCCGCAATTTGCTTCGCATCCGTGGGCGCGATGGCGCAGGATGCAAACACCGTGATCGCCAATGCGCAGAAGGCGCTGGGCGATGTGAAATCGATTACTTATTCAGGAACGGCGAAAGACGTTGCGTTCCAGCAGTGCGGCGCCAATGCCGCCGACATGCAATGCCGCGGGACGCACGATCCCATGCGGCCGATCAATAATTACGTCCGCGTGATCGATCTTGCCGGTCCCGCATCGCGAGCCACCGGAAGCACGATGAACATTGGGGCCGGCGGCTCCACTACCGTCGCGCCCGGGACTTTTTTCCAGCAGGTCACGCCGCAGCAGGCCGATGTCTCGCAGCCGTGGGGTAACTCGCTGGAGCTTTACATCACGCCGTGGGGCTTTCTAAAAGGCGCGGCGGCGAATAACGCCACCGTCAACAAAAAGAGGGTAGAGGGCAAGAACTACACCGTCCTGACCTGGAGCCCGGCGGTGAAGGCGGCTTCCGGCAAGAGCTACACGATCAATGGCTATGTAGACGATAAGAACATGGTCGATCGAGTGGAGACGTGGCTCGGCGAGAACATTATGGGCGACATGCACATCCTCGCCGTGTACAGCGGATGGAAAGATTTCGGCGGTGTCATGGCGCCCGCGAAGATCGTACAGACACGCGGCGGGTGGCCTTTCTTTGAGGTCGATGTGACTTCGGCTAAGGCGAATCCGCCGGATGTCGCGACGCTGGTTCCCGCTCCTGCCGCCGGCCGTGGCGGCGCCGGGGGCGGAGCGCCGGGCGGGCCACCCGCTTTGAATGTGACTTCGGAAAAACTCGGCGATGGAATCTACAGGCTCACCACAGGGCCGGGGAGTTACGATTCCGTGATCGTCGAGTTCAAAGACTACATCATGATGCTCGAAGCCGGCCAATCCATCGCGCGTGGTCAGGCATACATCGCAGAGACGAAGAGGCTGATTCCGAACAAGCCGATTCGGTACGTTTTCAACACCCACCCACATTCGGATCACACCGGAGGCCTGCCCGCGCTGGTCGCCGAGGGCGCAATCATCATCACGCAGAAGAACAACGAGAAGTTTCTTTCAGACGCGCTCAACACTCCCAGGACGCTGCTGACCGACGTTCTCGCGCAGAATCCGAAGAAAGCGAAGTTCGAAACCATCGACGAGAAGAAGGTCTACTCCGACGGAACGCGAGTGGTGGAGATGTATCACACGTGGCCGGTCCCGCATTCGAATGGCTTGGCGATCGCATTCCTGCCGAAGGAGAAGATCCTGTTCCAGGGCGACTTCTCCGTGAACCCCGGCGAGGCTGCGAATGACCACGTGAATGCCCTGGTGCCGATTCTTCAAAGGCTCAATCTGGATTACGACCGGTACATCAACGTCCACGCCTCCGCTGCTCCGCAGCACAAGGCGGATGTAATGAAGGCATACGAAATGAGACAAGCGTCAGCCAAAAAATAGATTCGGTTTGCCGCCCGGCCAATCGCATCGACTGATTACGGCCGTTGCCGCAAGGCGGCGGGTGATTGGGTTTTCCGATTGCTGGATTTGCGGCCTTCCGCAAATGCCTCAGCGGCGACTCTGTGCTGCTACGACCGGGGGTAATGAGCCTCGAGCCATTTTTCGATCTGCTCCCGTTGGGACGCGAGAACCACGCGCTGCCACTTCACGGAACCTGTTCGCTCGCTGTATTCCGCCATGACATAGGAGTTCTCATTGAGCACTTCGACGATGCCGGTTCCCGCGCGTTGGAAACGGTAGCTGCCAATTGCCGTTTTGTAATTCTTGCCGCCACTCGACTCCTCGGAAAGTCGCGGCACAACGGAGGCTGGACGGCCCGCATTCGTTGACTTTCCGGAATATGCGGGGGCTGCGCCGACCCTGTGCCGCGCGTCAGAACCTTGTGGCGTAAGCGAACCTGACGAGGCCGGACTTGGCGAGTTTTTGGACTCAGGAAGGGCGCGCCGTTTTTCAGGCACCTGGGGCTTCGAAGTACCTGCGCCGGAAACTTCTGAGAACCGGCGGGGGGATGTTTTTGGCTCCGCGTGCGCGGAATTGCGGCTTCTTTTGCTTCGAAGAGATCCGCTGTGGCTTTTCACGATGATTCGGCTTCCCCTTCGCGCGTTGGGCGTTCAGAAGAAGCTTCAGGAGAAGCTTCGGCTTGACGTTTGCGTTCAAGCCTCTTGGCCATCTTCTCCTGCTGCTTTTCCTTACGTTGCTGTTCTTTCAGCTTCTTTTGGAACGACTGCGGTCCGCGACCCGCCATGACGACTCCTTTAGTTAGTAGTTCGGAAATCTCACCCTGTTGGGGAGAAAATTATCAGGTTGTTACCAGCGGCCTCGTCCGCCGCTTCTGCGCGGTCCGCCGAACCCGCCTCGCCCATGGTTGCCGCCCGCTTTCGGGCGAGCTTCGTTGACGTTCATCGCACGACCGTTTAACTCCGCGCCGTTCAATTGGGAAATTGCGTTCCGCGCTTCATTATCATCCGTCATCTCGACAAAGGCGAAGCCGCGTGGCTGCCCCGAATCGCGGTCTGTAACAACGTTAACGCGCTCGACGTTCCCAAATTGGGCGAAGGTTGCATGCAGATCCTCCTGCGTCGTTGAATAATTGAGATTGCCAACAAAAATACTGGTCATGGTCAGGGCTCCTACCCAAACTGTCTCTGTCAGATTTGCGCTGAAGGCCGCGAAACGGAAGAAGAGTGGCAAGCACTGCTGCGAGATAGGCAAAGACGCTTTAAGGATAGCACGATCCGGCGGTCGCTACAAAATCGGTATAGTCGCTCCACCGCGCTGTATACTCGGCATGGAGGACCCAACTGATGTCTTACCGCGGCGGGCGGCACTTTCTTCAAATTCCCGGACCTACGAACATCCCTGAGCGGGTGCTGCGGGCAATGGCTGCCCCGACCATCGATCATCGCGGCCCGGATTTTAGCCGCTTCGCGCGCGAATTGCTGAAGGAACTAAAGGACATCTTCAAGACTACCGAAGGGCGTATCGTCGTTTACCCGTCATCGGGAACGGGAGCCTGGGAGGCCGCGCTGGTGAACACGTTGTCGCCTGGCGATTCGGTGCTCATGGTCGAAACCGGTCAATTCGCGACATTGTGGAGCGAATTGGCGGCGCGCATGGGCTTGGACGTGCAATTCGTTCCGGGCGACTGGCGCCATGGCGTCGATCCGGCGCAGGTGGAGCGAATCCTGACCGATGATTCCGCTCACAAAATCAAAGCCGTTGGCGTGGTGCATAACGAAACCTCGACTGGCATCACCAGCCGCATAGCGGAGATTCGAAACGCAATGGATCGCGCCGGACACCCCGCCCTTTTCCTGGTAGACGTTATCTCATCTCTAGCCTCGATCGATTACCACCACGATCAATGGGGCGTGGACGTCACCATCGCCGGGTCGCAAAAGGGGCTGATGCTGCCGCCGGGAATGAGCTTTCACGCGGTAAGCGCGAAGGCGATAGCCGCATCAAAAACCGCGCGGCTGCCCAGAGCTTATTGGGAATGGCAGCCGATGTTTGCGCAAAACGAGAAGGGCCTGTTTCCGTTTACACCCGCCACGAATCTACTGTACGGGTTGCGCGAATCCTTGGCGATGATCCGCGAAGAAGGTCTGGAGAATATTTTCGCCCGGCATGCTCGCCACGCCGAGGCTACCCGCCGCGCCGTGCGCGCCTGGGGATTGGAACTGTTATGCCAAAATGCGGCCGAATATAGCAGCGTCGTCACAGCCGTGCTTGTGCCCGCGGGCCATTCCGCGGACGCTTTCCGTCAACAAGTACTCGAAAACTTCAACATGTCTCTGGGGAACGGCTTGGGCAGAGTGCAAGATAAAGTATTTCGCATCGGACACCTCGGCGATTTCAACGATCTGATGCTCGCCGGGACTCTCTGTGGAGTCGAAATGGGGCTGGAGCTTGCAGGTATTCTGCACTCGAAAGGCGGCGTCGCCGCTGCGATGGACTATCTTACGGTTGCGGCGCGGCAAGGTTCCGAATCCCACGCTTTGGCTGCGCGGTAGCGACAAACGGATCGAGCCGGGACGTTTCATCGCAGACTTCGCGTAACCACGCGAGGCGGGCTGAAGCCCGCCGCAGGCTCAAGCCTGCCCCACAGCGGCCAGCATTCTGCACTTAGGTGTTAGAACTGAAATCGCGCAACCAATTGACCGGACCTTGGCTGCGCTCCTGCGCCGTTCACCCACGGCACGAAACCATATCCGGATGACAGCAGGCCCGCCACGCCGCTCAAACTGTTGTTGTGGCCCGTCGGCGTCGTGATCGTCGCGCCGCCGCCGATGCTCGGCAGAGAGTACAACATCCGGTTGAAGATGTTCTGAAATTCCGCGCGAATCTGAAGGCGGTATTTTCCTTCCTTGCTAATTGGAAACGTGCGTCCGAAGGCCATGCTCTCGGAAGGCTGGCGCTGCCAGCGGAAATCGTTAAAATAGGGCGCCGATGCCCCGAATGTCCCATACGGCGGTTCCACCCACGCCTTCGGATTTAAGACAAGCTGCGTAGCCGGATCGAATTTCGAATTCGGATCAACCAGGAACAAGGGCTGGCCTGCGACTCGATTCAGGAAAGTGTAGCCGCCGCCCCACACTGCTGGATTGTTGGAGGGGCCCCGCGCGAGATTGCTCAAAAGGTTGTTTGCGGATGGCGGCGTTTGCAGGATTTGCCCGCTTTGATAGCGTAAAACGCCGCTGTAGTTCCAGTCCCGCGCAACCCACGACAATATCTTCAATCCACCGGTGTCCGCCTGCAGCTTCGGCGTCGTGTAGCTAAACGATACCACCAACATTTGCGGACGGCTGAAACCCGAGATCTGCTTGTTAACCGGGATGTTGAATACGTCATTGATTAGCGGCGGAGAAGGCGTCAGATAGGCGGTATTGGCGTTTGTGCCGTTGGTTAATTCCTTCTGCCAGGTGTAGGCGCCCAGTAGGCTCAGGCCGTGGGAAAAACGCTTGGTGAGCTTCAACTGCAAGGAGTCGTACCATGTCCTGCCCATGGGCGGCCCCAAAAACGGCGGAATGCCGAGCCATTGCGGATACGGCCGTAGCGCCTGATTCAACGGCTGCGTGCTGGGGAAACCGGGATACACACTGGCAGGATTCGCCAGCCACGGAAAGCGCTGAACTACCTGCGATGTGCCGATTTGCTTGCTCAGCAGCAGCGCGTCAGATGGATTTGTAACATCGATCCCGTATTGCGAAAACAATCCCTGCGGCGTGAGCGCGTTGTAATTCAGGCCCGCCAGCAGCGGCCCCACCCACCACGCGCCGCGGTTGCCGACATAAGCCGCCTCGGCTACGACGTTGCGTGTGATCTCGCGCTGAAATCCAAGGCTCCATTGAAAGATACGCGGCAGCCGGCCGGCATTGGCGGCGATGGAGATGAACGGCGCCGCCGGCGGAACGATACCGTTGCCGGTGGGCGCGGGCGAGTAAGGCGTCTGCAGGAAAGAATTCGGCCACGTGAGCACAGGGTTTCCCAACACGTTGCCGGGAGCGTAGACGTCTCCGTTCTTGAGCATCGCGGACGGCGTTCCGTAAGCGGGAGTGCCGAGATTCAGGAAGTCCGCGGCGCTATGATTCACTCCCGCGTCATCCGACTGCGATCCATAGGAGATAGCGCCTCCCGCGCGGAAAACAGTTTTCGGATCGATCTGATAAGCCAGCCCTAAGTGCGGCCCGATCGAATACGGATAAGCTGTGGCGAAGCTACACTTGCAAGTGGCCTCGTACTCGGGCGCCCCCAGCCGTCCGCCGACGGTCGAATTCGGAACGTTGAATGCGGCGCTCTGCATGCGGCCGTGTTCCTCGGTCCAAAGATTGGCATAATCCCAGCGCAAGCCGTAATCGAACGTCAGCTTGCGCGTGACCTTCCAACTATCTTGAATATAGATTGCCCAGGAATGATAGCCGAGCCGTAAATCCGCGATACGGCCGACCTGCGTGCCATCGGAAAGCCCGAGGAAATAGCTGGCGTATCCGAATCCGCTGGAAGCAGTGTTGACGAACGGTTGGCCGTTCTGCCAGGGGTCGCTGGTCTCGATGGGGGAGAAAGTGAATTCACCTTGCGCTCGCCCCGTGGTTACCGTGGGAAGACCTTCGAACAACGCCGTCGCGCCAAGTTTATAGGTGTGGTTTCCGCGCACCCAGGTCAAATTGGAGTTGAATGTCGGTTTGAGGTCGTACTGCGAAGGGGCGTTGAAGAAAAAACCAGTGCTTGTATTAGCCGGATAAGGACCGCCGCCGCTCCATCCGCCGCCGAGCACGCTGTACATGCCTGCCAGATAAATGAAGTTCTTCGCGGGAAAGGGAGTGCCTTGCGGAAACAGATTGTTCGCGGCCTGATCGTAAGTGGGCCCGTTCTGCGGATAGGAAAAGTGCAATAACCCGGCTCCGAAGTGCAGTAACAGAGTTGGGGTGAGGCTGTCGTCGACATTGAGCCGCACCGTCTGCGCGAGCCAGTCCTCCTGCTGCAAGGTGCTGAAGGGTTGCGGAAAGCCGTTATTTTGGGGCGAGTGTGTCTGAGTGGCCGAGTAATATCCCGACAGCTTCAATTTGTCGCTCAAATTGTGATCGATCTTAATCGATGGAATGGTGGTATGGCGGAAATTCGCATAACCCGGCGCTATGTAGTTCGTCAGGCCAGCCGCATTGGGTAGCGGGACCATATTCTGCACAATCGCGGCGGTGGGGTCGATGCGCGTCATCGGGATTTTATTTCCCAGGAATGGAGTGCGCACCACGCTGCCATTCACAATCTGCTGTGTCTGCGGGTCGAAGATCTCGTTGAGGCAAACGGGCTGACCAAGCGGGTCCGGGCCGTTGCACACCATTGAGCCGGTGGCCGTGAGGGCGGCGCTGAAATCTCCCGCCCGCTGTGCGGCCGTTGGCACGATGGCAACGCTGTTGATGGTGAAGGTGCTCTGGCGGAACTGCTCAAAGCTGAAAAAGAAAAATGTCTTATCGTGGCCGTTGTAGAGCTTCGGGATGTGAACCGGCCCTCCCAGCGTGAAGCCGTAATCGTTCTGCCGGATCGGATTGCGTATGTGCTGCCCGTTCTTGAGAGAATTCGTCGCGCCGGCGTTGGTGAAGGGGAACCCGGCGTTGAGGGCTTCGTTCACGAAATAATCGAAGCCGCTGCCGTGCAATTCATTCGCGCCGGATTTCATTGTGTAGTTGAAGTAACCGCCGCCGGCCTGCCCATACTCGGCGGCAAAGTTACTGGTCTGGATGGCGACTTCCTGAATTGCCTCCACGCCGGCTTGATTCACTTGCGTGCGCTGCTTGTAGAAACCGTTCGTGGCGTCCTGCCCTTCAATATTGATCGACTGCGAGCTGGACGGCATGCCGTTTATGCGCATGATGTTGTCCGTAGAAAACTGCGCTCCGGGCAACAATGATACCGACGCGAGTGGATTTCGGATATTGCCAAGCCCGCTCGGGTTGGCGTAGCTGTTGGGCGAACCACTCAGGGTGAGAATGGGAAGCTCATTCAGAGTGCTGGTCGCGACATTGTAGCTAACCTCGCCGCCTTCGGTCTTGAGCAGCGGCGCGGCTTCGGTAACGGTAACGCTTTCCGATGCCGAGCCCACTTCAAGGTTCGCGTCCACGCGCAGTGTTCCAGCCACTTCGACCACAAGCCCGGTGCGGATAAACTTCTTGAAGCCCATCACGTTGACAGTGAGGTCGTAAGTTCCCACCGGTAGTTGGGAGATTGTGTAGTTCCCGGTTGTTGAGCTCGCCGTCGGATAGACGGCGCCGGTCGCGACATTACGGGCTTCGATGGCAGCGGCGGCAATCACCGCGCCTGCCGGATCGGAAACGGTCCCAGTAATCGTTCCGCGATCGCTCTGCGCGAGCGCGGACAAAGCACACACAACTACACCGGCGGCTACTGACGGGGAGCGCATGGGGTCAACCTCCAACAGCAAGATAAAGAAGGCCGATTATGAAATGATAAAGACGATAAGCTCCCCAGTCACGCTGCATGAGTGTACGACGGGTTCAGGCTGCGCGTCAAGAAAAAAGTGAACGAACAAACGGTCGTGGAGCACGCGTGGCGGGTGCTGAAGCACCCGTCGCAGGCTAAAGCCTGCTCCACAGCATATTCTCATTGAAAGATGAGCCTGAAGGACGCTAAAAATGCCGCAGGCGATGCTCCTTTCGTTTTGATGATGGGAAAGCAATAGGAAGAGCTCGAGGCCGACCAACGGGAGGCAGGACAGAGCCAGTAGCGAGCCATTCCGG
>JAFAQY010000106.1 GCA_019261985.1 Bryobacterales bacterium
TCTATGCACGAAACGGCCAAACAAAACAACAACCTATAGGAGGAGAGCAGAACTAGTCGGATCTCAACAGCTTTCCCCGACTACAGATCGGATATCAGAACCGCGCAGGAGGAATGGTCTGCGCGCATAATTTAGGTGGCAAGCCGCTGCCGGATGGCATCCGGCCCCACACTTATTTCCCGAATTTGTGGAGGCCCATTGAACTCACGCCGGCGGCATAAACATCGCCCTTCGTATCCACGCTCACCCCTTCGGCGAGCGCGATCGCGGGATTTGTATTTGGATCGGGAATGAAGTATTTCACCGACCCGTCCTTCGCGCTGCCGATGCGGATGCCGCGCTTCACGCCCGGGTTGGTCATCTCGTCCGATTGCGAATCGACCGAATACAGCGTGTCGTCCTTTGAGATGAAGATTCCACTGGGCCGGCCGAACTGATGCCATTGAGCGATGAAGTTGCCGTCCTGATCGAAAATCTGAATGCGGTTATTGCCGCGATCGGCCACAAACAGCCTGCCTTTGGAATCCATCGCCAGCCGGTGGAGCGTATCGAATTCGCCCGGTCCGGCGCCTTTCTTTCCCCACGCCTTAATGAACTTTCCATCCTTCGAAAACTTGACCACGCGCGCATTGGTATCTCCGCCATGTCCGTCTGCGACGAAAATATCGCCATTCGCGCCAATGGCCACATCGCAGGGACCATTAAATGTATCGTTTCCCGGTCCCGCCGCGCCCGCCTTGCCGAGCGTCATCAAAACCTTCCCCTCGGGACTGAATTTGATCGCCTGTTCGCCCTTGCCGTCCTTCGCCGATTGGTCGGTGACCCAGATGTTGCCGTCGCGATCCACCGTCAGCCCGTGCGGCTGCACGAACATGCCCGCGCCGAAGCTCTTCACAAATTTACCGGAGCGGTCGAATTCGAGGATCGGCGGATCCTTGCGATGGAATACCCAAACATTTCCGTGGCCATCCGGCATGGCCGAGATTACTTGTCCCCATTCCATGCCGGAGGGAAGCTGGGCCCAATTTTCGACGGGCCGATAGGGATTCGGCAGGTTGTTCGTCGCCCTGGAATCACTTTCCGCGAAGGCGGCTGCTACAAAGATCGCGAGAATAATCGCTATCGAACATACGAACGTGCTTGGCCTTACACGCGGCATGGACAATCTCCTTTGAGGAATCATTCTATACCGGCTGCACGCGGTACGGTGATATGATGCCTGTCTTGTGACGGAGAATCGCCGCCAGAGCCGGCGTGGCTTTTTGTCGGGCATAACGGCTGCCGCCGTTGCCGGCGGCCTTCCGGGCGAGCTTCGCTCCCAAACCCGCAACCCCGCGCGCCGGCCTCAGCGAGTAGCGGTCATCGGCGTAGGCCATTACCACGCCACTCTGGCTCCGTTTTATTTGAAGATTCTGCAAGACGAGAAAGTCGATATCGTGGGCGTGCACGATCCGGACCGCGCGGTGGCGGAAGATCGCGCAAGACGCTGCGGCAGCACTCCGTTTACGGATTACCGGGCAATGATCGACAGCACCAAGCCGGAATTCGTACTCTCTTTGAATCGCCATGTCGATATGCCTGGGCCGTTTCGTTTCCTGGTCGATGCCGGCATTCCGTTTCTGGCGGAGAAGCCGTGGGGCGTCGACGATCGGACCGTAAACGAACTGGCGGACTACGCGGAAAAGAAAAAGGCTTGGGCCACCGCGCCCATGTCCTTCCGCTACAGTTGGTGGGCGCAGACAGCGAAAAAGATGGTTGAAAGCGGTGAATTGGGCACGATTTCCCATATTCTGGTGCGGTTCAATCAACCCGGCATTCAGCGCTACATCGACGAGGGCAACTCGTGGATGTTAACGAAGGCGCAGGCCGGCGGCGGCGCTCTGCTAAACCTCGGCTTTCATGGATTCGATCTCTGCCGGTACATTACCGGCGAAGACCCGAAGGTGATTTCCGCCGTCACCAGCCATTCGATTTGGAAGCGCGAGGTGGAAGACTACGCCTTCGTGACGCTTCTGACTCCTGGCGGCATCGTTTTCTTGAATGAAGCAAGTTACACGTTCCCGGCCAACGGTTCCGATAGCGAACGTAAAATTGCCGCGGAAAAGGCCCTGGTTAGGGCGACCCCGGCTGGGGATGGAGTGCAGATTATCGGTTCGGGCCGAAATGAAACCTTGATGGCTCCGCCCGGCTTTGTCGGAAGCTGGGCGGGCGTGGTGAAGGACTGCCTGGATCGGATCGGCCGCGGCGAGCCGCCGCCCGCGTCCGTACGTGACTGCGCCGCCGCCGTCTCGCTGACGTTTGACGCGTACCGCGCGGCAGGAGAAACTTCTTAGAAAGTGGGGCAGGTTGCGAACCTGCAGCGGGTTGGCAACCTGCCTGGCCGGGTGTGAAAAGCGGACCAGCGCGATTGGCAATCGGGCGCCGGATGGCATCCGGCCCCACAAGCCACTTATTTATCCTTCACCGAGTCGCGCGTCGGACCGTACGTCGGACCATGCACGGTCCGATGCGACACGTACAGCCATTGGCCATTGCGCCTCTGATAAACGCGCTCAAACCAAACCGAGAACCAGGACTGCTCGGGATTGCCAGTTCTGTTTTGGGCGACGTAACGGCCATAAGTTATCGCGATATCGCCATGCATTTCGACCTTTACCGAATCCAGGTCGCGCGCGTTGTACTGCTTGTTGGCAACGCGCTTTAAAAAAGAAGCTCGATCGTCAACCAGCAGAGGTTTGCCTCCGGTGGTCCAGCCATCGCCGTGAGTGAACGAAAGATCGGGCGCGCTCACGCGTTCCACGTAGGCAACATCGCCGCGCACCACGGCGGCCTCCATCGCTCGTTCGAAAGCCAACACTTCCGCGGCCGTGGCGTCTTGTGTGCCTGACTTCACGTCCGCAGCCGCGATCGAGGGTTTGGTTTGGCTGAACGCCGGGTAGGCGAGCACTGCGGCAATACCAACGCGCAAGCAAATTGGCCTGAACATGGCACGGATTCTATCACGCGCTTGCCTTCAACGGGCGCGCAGTGATGTAATTTGAGCCGGGCAGGTTCGGGGCTGTAATTCACAGTTCGGCAGCGGCCGCCCGCCACGTTCTGAATACTTTTAACCCATATTCGCCGGCTGTTCGGTAAGATGCGAAGGAGGGCTAATTGGCGGCCAGGAAAAAATCAGCGGCAAAGGTGAAATCCCTGAACAAGGCCGTTAAGAAAACTGCTCACAAAAAGGCGGTTGCTAAAAAGCCGGCTTCTAAAAAAGCGGTTTCTAAAAAAACCGCTCCTAAAAAGATAGTCTCTAAAACGACGGGTCCCCAAAAACAACGCGCCCCTGGCAAAACGGAGCCGCTCGATCTCTCCGCGCTTCCATCCGAATTAGTGACGCGGGAAGACAGACACGTCTGCCTTGCATGTGTCCTCGACGTGATGACCCGCTATATGGGGCTGCCGATCAAGAAAGCGCAAACTGAGGTGAAGCGGTATGCGCCATCACTCGACGAAGTGCGGGCACGCGCGCTGAGCCGGCCATTCTTTACTTCGCAAAATAAGGAGGAGTCGTGCCCCTATTGCGGATCAGCCGCTAAATGGCACGCGCGTTTCACCATTTACCGAATTGAGAACACGAAGGCGGCAGACACGCGGCGGCGCGAGCTTCTGAAATCGCTGCCGCCTTCCGGCTTTGCGGTGATTGAAGAAAAAGCCACGCGGCAGGACGCGTTCTTTCAATGGGCGGAAAAAATAAGCTCGGGGATCGATCTCGAGGACCCGCGCTGGCTTCGGGAAGTGTCGCGCCACTATCTCATTCGGAAGGACCCGAAAACCGGTTGGGACGCTGTATTCGCGCAACTGCATTCGATACGCCGGTCGCGCCGGCTCGACGCAGGTTGGGAACTAGACCAGGGCCGTTTATTTCTCGCGCCATTGCTATTTGACGAGTTGCTGCTGGTCCAATACCTGGTAAGCCGGGCTCACCGGGCGGGCGGTTTGACTCTGGAGGGCCGCTACACACTGCCCGAGTTATTTGCGCGCTTGCGAAACTCGGGATATCTGCGAGCCGCCGGAATTGAGACGCGCAGTCCGTCCGATGCGTTTGAACAAGTGGTGATGCATTTGGGCGGGGGCGACGCTTCACTGCGCTTTTACTACATCGTGGACCGCCGCGATCTTTTGGAGCGCGTGAAAGCGCTGGAAGACCTGCGCGTGCCGAAAGCAAAAACCCTCAGCACGCGCCGGCCGTAAATTCCGCCCTACTTGATCCCGCCTGCATCACGGCCTTCTCAAACTCCGGCCGCATTTCGCGGATCGGCATCTGGATCATCATTACCCCAACGAAGTCCTGCTTTGGATCGGCCCAGAAGTGCATGCCGTAAGCGCCGCTCCATCCGAAACTGCCGTCCGAGATCCGGGTATTGCCGCGACCGCGTCCTGAATTACGCGGCCGCTGTTCGACCGCGCTGCGTCACTAGGCGCTCAGTCCAATCCGAGCTGCACCGCGAGCGGTTTGAACCTGCCATCGACCTTGATGGAATCAAAGCGCGGGTCCACCTTGAGCGAGACCAGCTCGAAGCAGCGATCTTGAAAGGCGCGCTTCAACCACTCAAATCCCTTGTCTTCGAGTCCGAGCGCAAAGTGCGTGGCGGCGATCTCAAAGGGCGATACATAGCGTTTGTCGGCAAGTTCGCAAACCTGCTGTAAGCGCTGCGATGCTTCTTTAACTTTTCCCTGGCGAGCTAAGATCCGCGCTAGCGCGGCCTCCATCCGGGGACTCTGCGGCGAAAGCTGAATCCCGCGCTGCAAGGCGGCGGCCGACTCGTCGAAGTCTTCCATTTGTTCTTGAATCAGCCCAAGCGTCAAGTACGCCGGCGGAAAGTGAGGATTCAACTCGATAGTTGCGTCGCATTGTTCGAGCGCCGCTTCGAAGTCGCGCCTGTAATAGTGGATGACGGCGAGATCGCGGGCGATGATAGGGGAGACCGGATCCAGAGCTTTCGCAAGTTGCAATTCTTCCAAAGCCTCGTCTAGCCGGCCCATTGGCGCCAGACAGGAGATTCCGTACCAGTGATGCGCCGTGGCATAGCGCGGGTCGAGCTGGATGGCGTGCTGGTACTCCAACTCAGCCGCCTTCCAGTCCCAATCCTGGGTCGCTTTTACGTGGGCGAGAGATGTGTGCGCTTCAGCCGATGAATCATCCTGAAGAACAGCCCAGGCGGCATTCGAGGCGGCTTTGGTCCATACCTCCGCGGGCGCGACACCGCCGTAGTGGGCCAGCAAGCCATAAGCATCAGCGAGTCCCGAATAAGCCTCGGCGTAGTGAGGATCCTCTGCGATCACTTTCTCGAAAAAGTCGACAGCCTTGCGCAACGATTCCTCGGTGCGCTGGCTCATGTGGTACCGCCCCTGTTGGTAGAGATTATAGGCCGCCAGATTGTGAGTGGGGGTCCGTTTTGCCTTGGCCCCGTGCCCGGATGGCTCTTCCCGAAGCCGGCTCACGATTGCGCCGGCGATTTCGGCCTGAATGGCGAAAGTATCGTCCACCTTACGATCAAACGTTTGGGACCAGATGTAGCACCCGCTGACGCCGTCGATGATTTGGGCGGTGATTCGAAGGTCGTCCCGCAAGCGCCTGACGCCGCCGCCGATCACGATAGCGGCATTCATGCGAGTAGGTATTGGGACAGCATCCGGCGGCGTGATGCCGCGCGATGCATCCCAGGCGATCACGCGAGTACCCTCCATCGCCGCCAAATGATGGATCAGCTCGTCCGCGAGCCCTTTGCAGAAGTAGCCTACGTCGGCGGAAGGGCTGTGATCAGAAAAGGGCAGGACGACCACTGTGTTCCGGCTGACGAGCGATGCCGTGACGGAACGGCGCGGCGCAGAGCTCTCCCGGCGTTGGAACGTGACCGCATACCCTCCTTTGGGCAGTTCAATAACAATCTCGTCGGCTTGGCCTTCCTCGAGGTAGTAGCGGGACAGCCGCGCCCGCAGGCGCCGCGCTTGGACGCGAACGATGGGATCGTTTCGGGGATCAAAGGCCGGCTCCTTGTTGAACACCTGCATCCCGACCACGAATTCTTTCAGTTGATCGCCGCGACCCTCGATGGTCTCCGAGACGATGAAAGCGATGAACCGTTTAAGCCGTTCGACAGTCTGGAAGGTTTTGCTCTTGAGAATGCGATCCAACTGCGCGCGAACTTGATCCCCGGGAATCGCGTCAGTTAGTGAGATCGTTTGGGTCGTTGCCACCAGATCTCATTATGACGCTTACAACGTGAGCGGCAATCACGTCGCGAAAAGCCGGTACCCTGCCCAGCCGGACCACTTGCGAACGGTTTACTGTACGGGCCGCGGCCGTGGTGTAACGTCAGCCTCGCTGAAGCCGAGCGACCACTTGATCGCTTCCAGCCACATCTTCTGAAGCTCGGGGTTGTCCCAGGCAGTGATGTCGTGGCCCAAGGCGGAGTAGAAGACTCGGCCTTTACCGTAAGTCTTGGCCCAGGCAAGTGGAAAGTCTCCATCGGCGCGGTGAACGCCCGAGCGTTTCATATCGAGATGGCTTACATCGAGGCGAAGAAGAACGCGAATTTTGTCCCGTGAAAAATCCTTGGTTTGATACATCTCGTCGCGCAAGTTGAATACGGGCGGAAAGTGCTTCGTGGCAGGGAACGTAGGATCTTCATTGATAACTGGTGCTTCAATGACGCTCCAGGGATGGTCATCATAGCGCCCGCCAAGCATTTCGCCGAATTCCGGCCAGGAGAGAAACGCCGTGTCGGCGGTGTGCGCGGCGACGAAGCCTTTCCCATCGTCTTTGACGAAGGAGAGGAGGTCGGCCCGCTGCTGTGCCGTTAAGTCGATCTCACGCAGTCCGTAAAAGAAAATCGCATCAAAGTCGTTGAGGTTCTTTGCGCGCACATCCTGTCCATCGCTCCCCGTGACCTTGTGTTTTGTGATCAGTTGTGAGTCTGTCCGGATGAACGTGTCGTAGGCTCCGGACTCGTATCCGAGACGCTCAATGGTTGCAAGCGCGTGCGACACCGAATCATGCTGGACGCCATTGCGAATGTCGGCCCAGGCGAGGATCAGCTTCTTGGCGCGGGGCGGCCGGGGGCGCGGGCCTTGGGCCAATAGCACCGCACAACCCGTAGCGGCCAGGGCGATAGTTATAATTCCGATCTTCATTTTTCTTTACTCTTCTTCTCTTCACGGGCAATCTCGACCACCGCGCGCAGGGCCATGGTGTAGGATCGCCAGCCCAATCCGGTGATCGTGCCTCGCGCGGCGGCTGAAATCAGCGAGCCCTGATGGATCTGATCACGCGTGGCGAGATTGCTCATATGAACCTCGATGGTCGGAAACGGCATCGCTTTGATCACATCGTGCAACCCGACGCTATGAAAACTGTCGCCCGCGGCGTTGATAATGGCTCCGTCCGCATCGTCAATGTGTTGCTGAAAGGTATCGATCAGGACTCCATCGTGATTGGATTGGACGATGACCAGCTCCACATTCAGTTCCGCTGCTAGTTTGCGCAACTTGTCGTTCACTTCGTCGAGCGTCATTGTCCCGTAAATCGCCGGCTCACGCCGCCCCAGCAAGTTCATATTTGGTCCGTGGACTACCAGAATGCGGAGCCTGGGTTCCGACAACGGCCGGGACCCAGCCGGCTGCGAATGTAGCGCGGGCGCGAAACACGCCAGGGCCAGCCACAAAACGACACGGCGAGTCATACGTGGCGATCCTACCACGAACCCCGTGAAAACGAAAGAAAGTAACCGTGTTTTCTACCGTTACCTTCTTGATTGGCGGCGAGCCCCCGGTTAAGATTCGGTGAATCGCGGTGATTGAGTGCAATTAGGGGGTGTTTTCGACGATGAAATTGTCATTTCGGTCGATTCTCGTTGCCGTAGCTGGGGCTTGCGGCCTGTGGGGACAGGCCGTATCGAATTCTCAGATTTCCGGAGCAGTCCAGGACTCGAGCGGGTTAGGTGTGCCGGCCGCCGAAGTCAAAGTTACGCAAACCGACACCGGACTCGTGCGCGCCACCCAAACCGGAGCGGATGGCAGCTACGTGTTACCGAATCTACCCGTCGGCCCATACAAGCTGGAGGTTTCCAAAGAAGGATTCGCAGCGTTTGTCCAATCGGGTATTGTGCTCCAGGTAAGTAGCAATCCAACAATTAATGCCACGTTGAAGGTCGGCGCGGTAAGCGAGCAAGTCCAGGTGGAAGCGAGCGCTGCGATGGTGGAAACGCACAGCAACGGCGTGGGCCAGGTGATCGATCAGCAACGGATTGTCGAACTACCGCTCAACGGCCGCCAGGCTACTGAGCTGATCTTTCTTTCAGGAGCCGCGACGCCTGCCCCAGCCGGAGACTTGAACACCAACAAAAATTACCCAACTGTAACGATCGCGGTTGCGGGCGGGTTACCCAATGGCATGACCTACGTCATGGATGGAGGCACGCACAACGATCCCTTCAACAATCTGAACCTGCCCATCCCTTTTCCGGACGCCCTCCAGGAATTCAAGGTCGAAACCAGCTCGGTTCCGGCACGCTATGGGCAACACGCTTCGGCAGCGGTGAATGCAGTCACGAAGACCGGAAGTAACTCCCTTCATGGAAGCCTGTTCGAGTTTGTGCGCAACTACATGTTCAACGCGCGAAACTTTTTCGCCACCTCGCGGGACAGCCTGAAGCGGAACCAATTTGGCGGCGTGATAGGCGGCCGTATCATCCCGAATAAGATGTTTTTCTTCGCGGGATATCAGGGAACTATTGTGCGGTCGAACCCGCCGACCACGATCAACTTTGTGCCCACCCAGGCGATGATGAGCGGCGACTTCACAGCGTTTGCATCAGCGGCCTGCCAGGGCCGTGCCGTAACGCTCACCGGGCCCTTCGTGAACAATCGCGTCTCTCCTGCGATGTTCAATCAGCAGGCGCTCAACTTCATGCAGTACGTGCCGCTTTCCGCGGACCCATGTGGGCGAATTCAGTACGGAATTCTGAACAACAACCGCGAGCACCAGATCATTGGCCGCGTGGATTACAACTTCAGCGAAAAGCACATGTTCTTCGGGCGGTATTTCATTGGCAACTACAACAACCCGGTGACGTGGGATGGAAAGAACGTCTTGTTGGCGAACAAGACCGGCGTGGCGAATCAGGCGCAGTCGATGGTGCTGGGCGACACGTATCTGATCAGCCCGAACACGATCAACGCAGCGCACCTGACGGTCAACCGCACCCGAAACGACAGAGTGCTTGTGCCCTATTTTTCGCCTTCCGACCTCGGCGTACAAGTGTACAGCCTGGCCCCCAAGTTTATGGGGATCGGGGTGACCGGCGGCCTTTCCCTCGGCGCCGGGGCGACCAATCCGGGATACTTCAATTCGCTCTCTTACCAGTTTGCCGACGATGTCGATATAGTGCGAGGCTCGCACCAGATTGCGTTTGGCATGAATTACATCTACTCAATCATGAACACGCTGAACAACCGCCCGACCAACGGTCAGTTCACGTTCAGCGGCCAGATTTACGGGCTGGGTTATGCGGACTTCCTGTTGGGCGCAATGAGCTCATTCGTGCAGGGGAATCCTGTGTACGATAACGACCGCTCGCACTATATCGGTCTTTACGTTCAGGATTCCTGGAAGATTTCGCCGAGGTTGAATGTCAACTATGGCGTGCGATGGGAACCCTTCCTTCCGGAGACGAACTCGAACGGTTACGTGGAGAACTTCGATTTAGGGCGGTTTATTTCCAATGTCCACAGCTCGGTCTATAAGAATGCGCCCGCGGGTCTGTATTTTCCGGGCGACCCAGGATTCCCGGGCGACTCGAATGTCCAGCATCGGCTCAATCAATTCGCTCCGCGAATTGGCGTGATTTTCGATCCGGCAGGAAACGGCAAGATGACGATTCGCGCGTCGTACGGAGTCTTTTTCGACACGCCGCAACTGTTTTTCTTCACGCGATTCGCCAACAATCCGCCGTGGGGCGCGCAGATCAGTTTGACCAGTCCCGCGGGAGGATTCACGAATCCATATCTGGGATATCCCGGCGGGAATCCTTTCCCGGCATTGAACGCGGTCTCCAAAGACATGCAGTTCCCGAGCGCTGGGGTGTACGTGAACGCGCCGGTCAACATGCATCCAACCTATTTGCAGCAATGGAACCTCAGTGTCCAGCGGCAAGTGGGCGACTGGCTGCTCTCAGCCGCATACATCGGCAACGAGGCGACGCACTTTTGGACGGGAACAGAACTAAATCCTGCCGTATTCGGACCCGGAGCGACGCTCGGCAACACGAACGCGAGGCGGCTATTCAACATGCTGAATCCGGTCGCTGGTCCGGCCTACTCGACTGTCGGTCAGGTGGACGACGGCGGCGTTTCCAGTTACAACGGCCTATTGCTGACCGCGCAGAAGCGCTTCTCGCGTAACTTCAGCTTTCTGGCCAATTGGACCTGGTCGCACTGTCTGAGCGATCCTGAGACCACGGAGATCACAGGACCCAGCTACACCGATCCTCGAAACCGGTCGGCGGACCGCTCGAATTGCAGTTCCGACCGGAGGCAGGTGTTCAATCTGTCGCCGGTGATTGCCACCCCGAAATTTTCAAACCGCAGGGTCACCGCGATTGCCACCGGCTGGCAATTATCGACGATCCTGCGCGCCGAGACCGGAAATTACTCGACCATTACAACGGGCGCGGACAACGCATTCAGCGGCATCGGTGGACAGCGCGCAACCCAAGTTTTACAAAATGTCTTCGATCCGAATCCCACGGTGGATCATTATCTGAACCGCGCTGCATTCGACACGCCGGCTGCTGGAACATTAAGCCCCATGCGCCCGCTGACGGTGTTGAACCCGGGCATCTTTCAGTTGGACATGTCCCTGTCGCGGACCTTCAAGATTCGTGAGGCGCAAACGATTCAAGTAAGGGGCGAAGCGTTCAATTTGCCGAATCATCTGAATCCAGGCGCGCCGACCACAGGCCTGAATAGCACGAACTTCGGCAAGATCACAACCGCCGCCGATCCGCGGCTGATGCAGTTTGCGCTAAAGTACGTTTTCTGATGCAGATGAGATTCCTCGTTGTTGCGGCTGCATGCGCCATCTCGTGGGGACAGGCCGATTGGTCCACTTATGGTCACGATCTGGCGGGGACGCGCTATTCGACCATTAAACAGATCAACACGCAAAACGTCACAAAGCTGGTTCGGGCCTGGACGTACCATATGGATCCGAACCGGACTTCCGGACGCGGTTGGGAGGTTACTCCGCTGGTGATCAGCGGGGTAATGTACCTGACGACCTCAGCGAGTAAGGTCGCCGCGCTCGACGCAGACACTGGGAAAGAAATCTGGACTTATGAGGTCGCCGGCGGGCAGCCGGCTACGCGAGGCCTGGAATATTGGCCGGGCGACAAGCAGTTACCTGCCCAGGTATTGTTCGGGACGAGCGACGGGCGGCTGATCGCGCTGAACGCGAAAAACGGCAAGCCTGTCCCGAGTTTTGGCTCCGAAGGCATTGTGAATCTAAAAGCCGGAGTCATGAATGGATACCCGGACAGGCCTTACGGATTGTCATCGCCTCCCATCATTTACAAGAACGTTTTGATAACCGGCGCGCACGTACAGGAAGCGCCGAGCCTGGGACCCGCCGGTGACACACGCGGATGGGACCTAAGAACCGGAAAACTGCTGTGGCAGTTCCACTCGGTTCCGCAGCCCGGCGAAGCGGGAAATGAAACCTGGGAAGGCGATAGCTGGAAGGCGCGATCGGGCACGAATGTATGGGGCTTCTTTACGATTGACGAGAAGCGGGGCATGGTCTACATGCCTTTCGGCGAGCCGACGGCGGACTACGCCGGCGTCGATCGCAAAGGGAATAATTTGTACGGCACGTCCCTGGTTGCCGTCGACGCAGTTACCGGAAAGCTGAAGTGGTATTTCCAGGCCGTGCATCATGACGTCTGGGACTATGATCTCGCCGCCCCTCCGGTTCTGTTCGATGTTACGCGGAACGGCAGAAAGATTCCGGCGGTGGCGGAGACCTCGAAAATGGGGCTGGTGTTCATTCTCGACCGCGAGACCGGCAAGCCGATTTTCGGAGTCGAAGAGCGCCCGGCGCCTATCGACGACGCGCTACCTGGAGAATACGTATCCCCCACGCAGCCGTTCCCCCTGAAGCCTCCACCGCTAGCGCGCAGCAGCATCTCCCGGGAGGAACTCGCGAAGCTAACACCCGAGCACGAAAAATACTGCCGGGAGTTATTCGATCGAGGGCTGCACTTCGGGGGACCATTCACACACTATTCCCCGCAACCGAGCGTGATCTTTCCCAGTTCGATCGGCGGCGGCAACTGGAATCCTTCGTCTTTCGATCCCGAGCTCGGATATTTGTTTGTCAACACGCAGGATTTGGGCAGCCTGAACCAGATGGTATGGAACGAAGACGCGAAGCGTTGGAGTCGTAGCGGCGTGGCGCGCTCGAATCGCTTCTGGAATCCCGAAAATAACTGGCCCTGCAACCAGCCTCCTTGGGGACGGTTGTTTGCGATCAACGTAAACACGGGAGATATCGCCTGGCAGGCGCCGCTAGGCATAACCGCGAGCCTTCCCGAAGACCAGCAACACACCGGACGTCCAAACATCGGTGGCTCCGTAGCGACGGCGGGCGGCCTGGTGTTCATCGGCGCCACGGATGACAGCCGCTTCCGCGCGTTCGAATCCAAAACGGGCAGGGAACTATGGGTGACAGAGATCGACGCCGGCGCTCACTCAGCCCCCATGACATACCAAGGCAAGAGCGGAAAGCAGTACGTTGTAGTCACCGCGACCGGCGGAGGATTCACCGGAGACCGCTCGACGGGCGATGCTGTCATCGCGTTTGCCCTGCCTTAGCGCGAAACCTCGCGGCTATCTAATCGTTTCCCGTAACGAGAAAATCTGCTATGTCCCAATGTCCGGTGCGAGGCATGGGCACGTCGGCGCGAGTCCGCACTTCGAGCAGGTACGGCGCATCGGACGCGTACGCCTGGTTCAGGGCTGATGAAAGCTCGCAAGGCTCTTCCACATACCCGCTCTCGATTCCGAACGCTTTGGCCAGTAGTGGAAAATCCGGATTGTAAGGCTTCCCGTCGGGAGTCGTGAACTCAGTTCCATAACGGTTATGAAAATAGTTTTCGCCGACAGTCCGAATCGTCGAGAAGCAAAAATTATTAAACACGATCCACAGCACAGGCACGCCCCGCTCAACAGCGGTCGTCAGCGCGCCGACTACGGAAAGAAGACCACCATCGCCGACGAGGCAGACAACCTTGCGGTCCGGCGCTCCCAACTTTGCTCCGATTGCAGCGGGCGGGGCGAAGCCCATGGTGGCGAGTCCGCCGGATGTCAGGAAGGACCGCGGGGCCGTCATCAAGAGCTGCTGCCCGGCTCCGTTCTTGTTCCAGCCAACATCGGTCACGACGACATCCGTGGGTGACAGCACACGCGAGACTTCGAGGAGCAAACGAGCCGGATGAATCGGCTTGCCTGAGTCGCTCTGCGTCTGAGCTACTTCCGCCGCCCAGTTCCTTTTGCGCTGCTCGAGCTGGGGATCGCGGCACGGGCAGTTTTCGAGGGTTTTGCCCGAGGCTCGGATGGCGCATATCAAAGCTCGTAGGGCCGCTTTCGCGTCGGCTTGAATGCCAATTTCGACGGGATAGATCTTGCCGATTTCCTGCGGGTCCGTGTCGATTTGAATGATCTTTGAGGGTGGGATGGCGAAGGTGTGCTGGGGATTCCACGAGCTGCAATCGGCTTCTCCAAACGTTGTGCCGATAGCTAGAATTACATCGGCGCCGCGTGTAGTCTCGTTCGCCGCCCGTGTGCCCCAGATCCCCGTCATGCCGACCGAGAGCCTGTGAGTCTCGGGAAACACGCCTTTCGCCATCAACGTGGTTGCGACGGGCGCATCGATGAGTTCCGCGAACTCTTTAAGCTCTTCACATGCGTCGCCGAGCTGCACGCCGTTGCCCGCAAAAATCACGCGATTCCTGGAGTTAAGCAGAAGGTCTATCGCCTGCTGAACGCTTTCCGAGGATGGAGGACTGCGGCGGTGATTCGCGCGCCGCCGGATTGTTTCGGGCACAGAGTCGATATGTTGCTGGAATACGTCCATGGGAACATCGATGAGAACCGGCCCAGGCCGGCCGGTCTGTGCAACGTTCAGCGCTCGCGGCATTACGTCGGCGAGCAACTTCGCGTGATCGACACGCCACACGCGCTTGCAGAAAGGCCGGTAGATATCGCCCTGGGAGGCGTCCGCGTGAAAGCGAATTCCCTGGTGAGGCTCGCGCGCGTGGTGGTAGGACGGCGTGTTGCCGCAAAAAACAATCATCGGCGTGCAATCCGCCGCCGCGGAAGCGACGCCCGTTACCGCGTTCGTCATGCCCGGGGAGAGATGCACGTTGAGAACGGCGAGTTTGTGAGACACGCGAAAATATGCGTCCGCGGCATGCGCGGCCATTTGTTCGTGGCGGAACGAGATGTATTCGATGCCCAGACGGTAACAGGCGTCGATCAGAGCGTAATTGGTGTGGCCACATTGCCCGAAGACCTTCTCAACACCCTCCTGCTTGAGGCATTCGGCAATAAACATCGCACCAGTCATTAATAGTTTTCCTTTTACGGGACTACGCGAGGCTTACCGTGACCAGACGCTCTTCCGTCATCTCCTGCATTGCGTACTTGGGTCCCTCGCGTCCAAGTCCGCTGTCTTTCACGCCGCCAAAGGGCATCAGGTCCACGCGGCTGGCGGAAGGCTCGTTGATGTGAACAATCCCTACGTGGAGCCGCCGCGCCGCCAGCATCGCGCGAGTTATATCGCGAGTGAACAAACCGGCTGCCAGCCCGAAAGGCGTGGCGTTCACCTCATCTATCGCGGCGTCAAGAGAGCGGAATGGAATAATGGAGAGCACCGGCGCAAAAATTTCTTCGCACAGCACGCGCATCTCGGGCCGAGCGTCCACAAGGATCGTGGGCTCCAGCAAGGCTCCCTTTCGCTCGCCTCCACGGATTAAGCGCGCGCCTTGAGCCACCGCTTCGCGCACCCAGGATTCGGCGCGCCGCGCTTCTGCTTCGCTGATCATTGGCCCGATGGCCGTCTTCGGATCATGAGGATCGCCCACCGGCAGCTTGTCGGTCGCCTCGATGAGCAGTTCGGTAAATC
Organism: Bryobacterales bacterium; assembly: GCA_019261985.1. Classification (GTDB taxonomy): domain Bacteria; phylum Acidobacteriota; class Terriglobia; order Bryobacterales; family Bryobacteraceae; genus Palsa-187. Next base: position 15,227 of record JAFAQY010000106.1, read on the forward strand.
TCGGCAGTACATCTTCGTGAACGAACAACCGCTGCGTGGAAGTACACGCTTGTCCGGCGCGCCGGAATCCGGCGTTAGCGATACGGGGAGCAGCGCGCTCCAGGTCCGCATCCTCGCATACGATGCTCGCAGCGATGCTTCCCAGCTCTAGCGCTACCGGGCGAAGGCCGACTGAAGCGCGAATGCCGCGGCCCACTTCCGTGCTTCCGGTAAACGTATAGAAGGCGATATTGGGATTCCGCACGAGCCGGCCGCCGATCGAGGCGCCAGGACCTTGGATCAGGTTCACATGGGCCGGCGGAAGTCCGGCTTCCAGCAGAATTTCGAAAAGAGAGACTGCGCTGAGAGGAGTCGCTTGAGCCGGTTTGATAACCACGGTATTTCCCGAAGCGATCGCGGGCGCAACCTTGTGCGCAATCATGTTGAGCGGGGAGTTGAAAGACGTAATCCCGCACACCACGCCTCTCGGCACGCGAATCGTGAAAGCCATCCGATGAGCATTTCCTGGAGCGCTCTCGATCGGCACGCCCTCCCCGGTAAGGCGCTTGGCCTCTTCGGCGGCCACGATAAATACTTGCACGGAACGGCTGACTTCGTTCAGCCCGTCCGATAGCGGGAATCCCGCTTCCGCGACGATCGTCTGCGCAAGGTCATCGCGGCGCTGCTCAAGAAGCTCGGCGGCCTTCATCAAAATTCGATAGCGGTCCTGCGGGTCGAGCTTGCGAGTGTCAAACGAGGCCTTGGCGGCGGCTACGGCCCGATCAACCTGTTCCTGGGAGGCGGATTCGGCCTGCCCGATGCGCTCACCGGTGAATTTATCGAAAACGTCGAACGCGGATGTGCCCGTGACCCATTCGCCTCCAATCAGCAGCTTGGCGTGGTTCACTCTAACTTCGCTTGCAAGCATAATGAAGGTCTAAGTCATGCTAACATCGGCCCCCCGACTCGACAATTGGTTAACCGTAGCGCACCGTTAAAGAGGTTCGCGGAACTCGTGCAACCGTTAAACTCTTGAAGAAGAAGTGATTTCGCCCTTTATCATTCGCAGCCGGTTGTTCGTTCCAGGCTCGCGGCCCGAGTTGTTCGCCAAAGCGATGGCGTCGGAGTGTGACGCCGTGTGTTTCGACCTTGAGGACGCCGTACATCCGGAGAAGAAGGTCGAGGCCCGCGCCGCGGTCGCTGCGTTTCTTCGGGCGGGCGACTTCCAAGCCAAGGTTACCGTTGTGAGGGTGAATGGCCGCTGCACAGACTATTTTGCCGCGGATCTGGAAGCTTTGGCGGATAGCGCTGTCGATGTCATAAATGTGCCGAAGGTCGAATCCGGCGAGGATATTATGGCCGCGGCCAAATGCTTGCCCGCGAAGGCGGCGTTGTTGGCAACCATAGAGACACCAAAAGGGCTGCGGTTGGCGCATGAAATCGCGGCCGCACACCCCAAAGTGCTCGGTTTGCAAATTGGATATGCAGATTTGTTCGGGATGGCGGGAGTGGACCGTAGAGACGCAGTTGCCGTCGCTGGAGTCCAGATTCGCGTAAGGTTCGCGGCGGCCGAGGCCGGAGTCGACGCATACGATGGCGCTTTCCTCCAGCTAAACGATCTCGACGGACTTCGAACCGAAGCCGAAGCCGCGCGGAGGCACGGGTTGGCCGGAAAGAGCTGTATTCATCCAAAACAGGTCGCGATCATGAACGAAGTGTTCTCACCGAGAGCCGAAGAAGTCGACTGGGCGCGACGCGTTCTGGACACCGCGGACGTCGAGGGGAACAAGGGAGTGTTTGTGGAGCACGGAGAGATGGTGGACCAGCCCGTGATCGCACGGGCACGGGCTGTGATTGCGCTCGCGGGACGCGTTGGCAATGTTGCGAGAGGAATTGCCCATGATGAGTAATCGCGGCGGTGCACTCGCGGGTGTGAAAGTCCTCGATCTCAGCGCCTACATCGCAGGTCCGTACGGATGCACGCTGCTGGCCGATTTGGGCGCCGAGGTGATCAAGGTCGAACCGCCCAGCGGCGACACCTTGCGGCAGTACCCGTCTACTCTCAAGGAGGAATCGCGCGCGTTCCTCGGCTGCAATCGCAGCAAGTTGGGCATCGCGCTGGATTTGAAAAAGCCTGACGGCTTGAAAGCTCTCCTCAAGCTGGTGGAATCGGCGGATGTATTCGTCCACAACTTCCGCCCTTCCGTACCGACGCGTTTGGGCATCTCCTACGAGCAACTTCAGCCCCTGAATCCACGGCTGATTTACTGCGCGGTAACCGGCTATGGAGAGTCCGGGCCCTTGAAGGACAAGGCCGGCTACGATCAGGTCTTGCAGGCCATGACGGGTGTGTGCGTTTTTCAAGGCGACGCTGAGCACCCGGAAATCGTTTATGGATCTCCGGTCGACTATTACGCGGCGTCACTTCTGGCTTATGGCGTAACCGCGGCGCTGTTTCATCGCGAACGCACGGGAGCGGGTCAGTTCGTCGGTGTTTCGCTATTACGGAGCGCGCTCGCGATGCAATCGGCGCGCTTCATCTACGCCGAAGGCGAACCGTTGGACGTAGGGCGCGACATGCGCTCCGGGGGCATCACTGGCATTCATCCCACGCGGGAGGGCTGGCTCTATATTTCGGCGAATACGCCGCATTTCTGGAGTTCCCTTTGTGAACTAGCCGGCCTGCCCGAGCTCGCAGGCAACCCCGATTACGATAGCGTCCGCAAGCGGGCTGCGAGGGCGGGTGAACTCGTTCCCAAGCTCCATCAAGCTCTTCGTGCGAGAAGCGCTTGCGAATGGGAGGAGTTGTTCGGGGAAAACGTCCCCTGCTGCGCCGTGCGTCGCATTGAAGACATGTTCGAGCATCCGCAGGTAATTGCTGAACACCTTGTGACCTGCCTGGAACACCCGAAAGCAGGCCGGTATCGCGGTATGACGCCGCCGGTGAAGCTTTCGGAATCACCGGGTCCTCCTCCGTTTGCGGCCCCCGCGTTCGGGCAGCATACGCGGGAAGTGCTTTCGGATGCTGGATATTCCGATGAGGAGATCTCGCGTCTGTGTGAATCCGGCGGGGTCGCCAGCGAAACGTAAGGGCCTGTTAGCGCCGCGAGTTGTATTATCTGCGTCCCCGCGAACTCAAGGCCAGGGCAGGACGCCGGGTATCTTCGGAAGAATCGGCGGCGCGGGCGCACCGGGAGCCATTACCGTCATCGCCGGCAGATCTTGTTGAATCGCAGTCTCCACAATTTCCGTACGTGTTCCAGCCGGATCGAAGAGAAACATAAGCCAATGACCGTTGTTCCCCACATGGGCGCGAACGCGGAGATCATCGAATTGGCCACGTTTCTGCGCTAGGTCGCGGGCGGCTCGCATGTCGGCGACTTCGATGCCGATATGGTTCACGGCTCCCCACTGCTCGCTTTCGTATTGAACATGCGTCACCGGTGTGTCCGCCAGAGGAGGTTTAGTCTCGGTGTTCGCATCCCGGCCTGGTGTTTCCAGGTATTCGCCGCGAGTTCCAAAGCGGAGGTTCGCAAACCCGAGCTTTTCCCGATAGAACGGTCCTGAAGTTGCGGGATCCTTCGTCATAATGCCCACATGCCACAAATGCGTCGAAATCCGGTCCGGGCTGAGGAACTTTCCGCGCGCCTTTGCCTGCTCGGACTGTTCAGAGTATTGCAGGAAATCGAGATTATTGCCTTCAGGACCAACGACACGAAAAACAGGATTACCATCCGGTCCTTGCTGAATCTTGCTCGGATTTAAGCCGCGCGATTCGTAAAGCGCATGCAGCTTCTCGAGATCTGTACTTTGAAATACAACGCGCGCTTCGCGATTCAACTCGCCGGGTTTAAGCGTTGGGATGACCTCAATGTACTGATCATCATTAACTTTGAAGTAGGCAGAGGTCAACTTGCCAGAACGATCCGTTAGGTCAAAGGCCTCCGCAAAACCGAGAATCCTTTGGTAGTAATCGCGCGCCTTGTCGAGGTCCCTGACCTTGAACGTGACATTCGCGATCCCTATTACGGGCAGTTCTTCGAGTGAGGGTGGCTCTTGCGCCGCGCCTTGTTGACCCTCGCGGCGTTGGCCCTCGCGGCCACTTTGCCCAAAGGCTAGGACGGTAACGGCAAGCAGGACAGCAAACGAAGGGTGGGTCGTTGATCTCATTCGAGGACCGTCCTTTACGGGAGATTCTTCAGCCATACGTTGCGAAAGCGCACGGCGATATCGCCCCGCCCTTCGAACTGCAACGCAAGAAAGCCGCGATCCACAAACATCGTTGGGTGATCGTCGACGAACACGGACATCAGGTGGCCGTTGATGGAGTACATCATCGTGCGGCCTCGAGCGATGAGATGAATCTGATTCCAGCCGCCGACGTTGATATAGGTTTTGAGTTGTTCCGGATCGGCAATTATTGCGAGCAGAGAAGGTTTCTCCGCGTCCGAAATAGCGGCCCGAACCACTTGGCCGCGAAACGCCCGATCGGGGCGGGGCGGGACACCACGGCGAGGCCCGGCACAACATTCGATCAAAGCCCCGGTATTGGCATTTAGCAGGTCGAAATCAGCCTGGTATCCGCGCAAATCCCATTTCGAATGCTTCTGGCCTGCGACCTCCCCGAGCTTGGTGGCGCGGAACTGGATTCCGCTGTTGGAGCCCTCGCCTTCCAGCTTTATTTCGGTCTTAAATTCGAAGTTGCGTGGCTGGCTGCCCTCCCAGATCAGGTAAGTCGATCCGGAAGGATTGGCGGTGGTGGAATGAGCGGCAATCTCACCGTTTTCGACGCGCCAAACGTCGGTGGGGCCATCCCACCCTTTGAGACTGACGCCATCGAACATTCCTTGCCACCCTGCGTGTTCTTGAAAATTGATTGGCGTGGGGTCTACATAGCGCGATCCGCGAGCTTGGGCAAAGCAGTGGTTGCCGGAGAGGCTGAGTGCCACAGCAGCGGCGCAACCGATTGGAATTCGTGAGACCGGCATGAACGTTATTTAGGCAAGCGGTAAGCAACGAGCGCGTCTGAGATGGGAAGGCCGACTCCCACGGCCGTACCGCCCGAGGCTGCAATCGCGACGTATTGGGAGCCGTCCTTTCCGATGTACGTCATGGGAGTGGCGTGGCCGCTGGCCGGCAGTTCAGCCACCCAAAGTTCCTTCCCTGTTTTTGCGTCAAACGCGCGGAAACGGCGATCGTTGGTCGCTGCGATAAAAACAAGTTCACTGGCGGTTGCCAGACTGCCACCCAGGTTGCGAGCGCCCGATTTAAGCCCCGCGTCTCCCAGGCCGGCGAGTGATTCGTTGATGCCGAGCGTGGATGTCCAGGCGATCTCGCCTTTATTCACGTCGACTGCTACAAGCGCTCCATATGGGGGCGCATAGCACGGCACTGCGGCGCCGCTCGGAAGTTTATAGGAGAAGGCGTCCGCGCGAAACGGTCCGCCACCACGACCGCCGCCACCAGCCCGGCCGCGCCCTTGTCCGCCGCCCTCCGGTTCAGCAGTCGCGACATCGCCTCCCGGAGGCAGTGGCCGGGCGGCCCGAAAAGTACCCGAATTGTGAACGTTAATAAAAACCAGACCGAGTTGCGGATTGTAGGAGAGTGGTCCCCAATTCGGTCCTCCCAGAGAAGAGGGGAAGGTGACAATCGAGGCCCGGCTCATCGGCCGCGCGTAGGGACCGGATGCTTCCAAATGGTTGTTATCCCAGAAATCCGTGCAGAACTTTTCGATTTCAGGGGTCATCTTGTTGATGTCATCCTTGGACATTCCAACGCGCGCGATTGGACCCGGCTTGATGGGGAACGGCTGTGTTGGCCAGGCCTGATCGTTGGGATCGTCACTGCGCTTCACGGGACGTTCCTCCATGCCGTAAATCGGTTCCCCTGTTACGCGATCGAATATGTACACGTAACTCATTTTTCCGGTCTGTAACACCGCTGGAATCACGCGTCCATCTTTGTGGATATCGATTAGAAGCGGCGGAGTCGGGAGGTCGAAGTCCCACACGTCGTGGTGTACGAGTTGATGGAACCATTTGAGCTTACCGGTGGTGGCGTCGAGCGCGAGCAGACAGTTGGCATAGAGATTCTTGCCGGGGGCGGTATCGGCATGATTCGAGTCTCCGGTTGGCGCGAACACAATTCCGCGTTCCTGATCGACGACCATGGTCGACCAGGTGTTGGCGCCGCTTCTATCCTGCCAGGTGTCGCCGGTCCAGTCCTCATGATTTGGCTCTCCGGGCTGTGGGATCACGTGAAAATCCCATACGAGCTTTCCGGTGATCGCGTCCCATGCGCGAATATCCCCGCGCGGCTGGGGCGGCGAACCTTCGCCCGGTCTGGCGCTGGTGATTATGAGATTTTTGTAGACTGCGGCCGGATTGGGAACGGTAAACGTATTCCGGCGGCTTTCACCGACCTTCGTGGAGGCGACTCCGACATACACATCCAGGGATCCCTTATTTGCAAAATTCTGCGCCAGCTCATGGGTCTTCAAATCGAGACTCATGAGATATCCCTTATCGACAGCGACGTACAGACGGGGGCCAACGGTTTTTGTGCCGGGCCAGTAAGCCAGCCCCCGGCCATGAATGTTGAGCGGGGAATGATACTGCCACAGTATTTTGCCCGTCTCGGGCTCTAGCGCTGTGATCGTGGCACGCAGGTTCGTGTCACGCGGGGAGCCGGGGGTGGAAATATACATTACACCGCCGACGATCAGCGGCTGAACCTCGAACCGGTAGTCCAGGCCGAGACTGCCCGAATCCTGTGAGCCAGCGCCGTAATGGAACGTCCATGCTTCGGCCAGTTTTGATACATTTTCCGGGGTGATTTGCGCGAGCGGCGAGAAGTTGGAATTGTGCTGGTACACGGGCCATTGATCCACGCTCGGCCGCTGGGCGGGCAAGAACGCCGTCAGGGCCAGAACAGCAATCAATCCAGCCGCGCGGATAAGAAAACGCATTTAGTCTCTCCTCAACTCACCTCGCTGACAGTTAGCCACTACTTTGCTTGGGGTTTCGCCGCGCCGGGGAACGGCTGGGGCGTAACGTCCGCCGGCGTTAGACCCATGGCCCACTTGATTCCTTCGAGGACCATCTTTTGGAATCGCGGATCGTCCCACGTGGCTTCGTCGTGCCCCCAGCCGATGTTGTACATCCGGCCCTTCCCATACTGGCGCGCCCAAACCACCGGAAAATCTCCATCGGCGCGGCGCGCGCGGTCTGCCGGGCTGAGCTTATCCGGATCGAGCCGCATAATCACGTGAACGTTATTGCGCGAATACGGCTCTTTGAGAACGGGGTGTTGCTCGGTGAACTGAAATGGCGCGGGACCGAAAGCACTCGCGCCCGGGAATTTCGGGTCCTCTACGATGACTGTAGCGTTGGCATTGAACTCGCTGGACATGGTGCCGCCAATAAGTTCGGCCCACTCCGGCCATTGATAGTAACCAACGGTTGCTGCGTGGCCGACAATGATGCCCTTTCCGTCATCGCGAACGAATGAGAGTAAGTCCTCCTTTTGTTTGTCGGTGAAGGCGCCGATGCCGGCGGGCAGCAGGAATACCGCGTCATAGAAATCCAGCGTGCGGGCGTTCACGCTGCGGCCCTGATAGCGCGGGCCCTGGCCGGGGATCTGATCTTTGGTGATCAATTGCGGGTCGGTGCGGATCATCGTCATGTACGCGCCCGATTCGCGTCCAAGCCGCTCGACGGTTGCCAGCGCGTGGGAAATCGAATCGTGGTGAAAGCCTGTCGAAACATCGGCCACGGCCAGCAGCTTCTTTTTGCCAGCCCAGAAATTTGCATCCGCGCCGCCACGTCCTTTGCCTTTCTGATCTTGCGGCGGCTGTGCCCGGAGGCCCCCGGCCACGATGGCAATCGCCAAGGTGGCGGCGGCGATGCTGTATTTCAGTTGCTTACTCATTTGAGATTTTTTCCTCAATCCGGAACTCCGTTCACGGTGCGGATAACGCCGCGGTAAAAAGCGAGATCGCGGCGCATCGCCGCCAATAAATCCGCTTGTGGTATTTCCAGCTTCCACGATCCGAAATTCGTACCGAGGAGATTCACCGGGGGCTTACCCGGAGGATAGACTTCGTACTCGAAATACAATTCAATGGGCTGCCTGAAGTTGATCTCCTTCAGGTACGCGAAGAATCCTTGGAAATCCACGATACCCTCCCCAGGCCGGCAATATTTCGGCGACCAGCGTCCCGTGAACGGCGCGGACGGGAAATGCACCCACTGAAAATCCTTCAACGTTACGCTGCCGATCAAGCGGCGAGCAAGATGTGCCGACTCGAACCACCCAGGGCCGCCTCGAACCGTCGCGTGTCCGATGTCATAGTTCATCCCAACGAAGCGGGGATCGAAATCGCGAATCATCGTCCACAGGTCCCACACGGCGCCGCCGACCAGACCCGGATAGGAATGGGTGTGATAAAGAGCCGTTACCCCGTACTTTTCGTTGAGCCGCGCAAGCCGTCCGATACGCGCCGAGTATTCCTCGAGCTGAGTGCGAAAATCGCGCTGGTAATCGTACCGAAAATTTGCGGCACGGTATGACGTCATCCCGACGCCTTTCATCGTCGCGATGATCGCCTCCGCGCGCGGGGAGTTATCGTCCAGAATTGCGGTCGTCAAGAAAGGAGCGCTCAGGCCTGCTTTTCGAGTGAGCTCTACCACGGTGGGCAGCTTCTTTTCGACATCCTCGGGAACAATATGCGCGCCGCCACGTACAGCCCATCCAATGCCATCGAAACCGGCTTCTTTGGCGAACGCAATCGCCGGTTCTACATCGGTCCACTGAAGGTGTCTGGCAAACAGGATCAGAGGAGGATTCCAGTCCAGCCTGTCCGGCGCCGGTACTTGTACCTGTACTTGCTGTTGCGCATCCGCAGCGGTTGCGGAGGCAAGAGTCCCTAGAGCGACACCCTGGAGCATTGCTCGCCTGGTGGCTTTATCCGCCTGAGCGGAATTGGAAACGCCGGGCGCGGGGTCGTTGCTCACGTTGGTCCTTTCAGATCAAAACACGATTTTCGCGGCGACCTGCATAATTCGGGGATCCTGAGCGGTCGAGATGATCCCGAAAGTTGTACCGCTGCTTAGCGACGTCCCCGGATTGTTGAACCGGGCGTGGTTAAACACGTTAAACGCCTCCCATCTGAAATTCAATTTGACGTTTTCGCGAATGACAAAAGATCGGGATAAGGCGGCATCCAGATTCCAAGCGCCTGGACCCACAAGAAGATTTCGCCCAGCGTTGCCGTAAGTGCCCGGGGCCTGCTTCGCGAACGCCGCAGTGTTGAACCACTGAGCAATTGTCGGGTTGGGTAGCGCTCCATTGCCGATTACGTTGGGACGATCGAGGCCTATACCGGTCAATGAGATATCTGTCCCGTCCGTGATGTTCAGGGGCGTGCCGGTGTAGGCGGTAAATATCGGCGATAGTTGCCAACCGCCAGCAATCCGCTGAACCCAGGCTGAGCTGAATTTCGGCGACTGCGTCACCGCTGAAAGGTTGAATACCTGCCGCCGGTCGAACGAGCAGCTTGCCCATTCCGCTCTCCGGTTGTTTGGATTTTGGTAGTAGTTTGTAATGTCCTGATTCGCCTCTCCCTGATCGAAACAATGCGACAGAGTGTAATTCGCCAGCACCGAGAAGCTATGGCTGAAGCGATGATTGAGGCTGAGCAGAAGTCCGTTGTAGCTGGCATTGCCGTTGTCGTCAATCATGATCGTGCTGCCGAAGTATTTTCCTGTACTCGGATTCGCGAGGATGAACACTCGCCGGCTCTCCTGATTGCCCAGGGTCGCGCCGGGGCCGTACACGGCAGGATTCAGCTCATGACCGAGCCACTGGTGCGTCGTCTTGTTGCCTAGATACGTGGCGGATACGAGCCAGTCCGCGCCGAGCTGCTTCTGAAACGATACATTCCACTGCTGGACATAAGTGGCGTGCGCGTGCAGAGGTTCGAATACATAGGTCCCATCCAGCGGGAACTGGAAGTTCGGGCCGGGCGTGCCCGAAGGGAATGGATTGCCGCCGGGATAATTCTGCCACGGGCTGCTCAGATTTACATTCGGTAGCGTGATGGTTTCTCCCCATGGCGGATTCAACGGTACGTGCAGTGTGTTCCATAGATACGCAGAATCCCAGAACATCCCGTAGCCGCCACGCAATGTTTCGGTCCCCTTACCGCGCGGATCGAGCACAAATCCAAAGCGCGGCGCGATGTCGCCATAGCGCGGGAACGTGTCGGACCGGCCCGGAAATCCAGCATCGCCCGGAAACGTCAGCCCGGGAGGCGCGAGCTTCAAAACCGTGCTGGTCTGCCCGGCGTAAAATTTCGCGGGGTCAAACTGCGATGCATAGCCGTATAGCTGATGCTGCGGAATAAACGGATCCCAACGGATGCCGAGATTTAGCTGAAGCCGCTTATTGACCTTCCAATTGTCCTGCGCGTAGAGCGAAGGAGCATTGGCGGCGTCGCGCGCAATCTGACCGTTGCCCTGAAGGAACGTATCGACATTGCCGGTGAGGAAATCCGCCAGTGCATTCCCGGTTAACTGGCCGTTGAAAGTGAACCGCGGATTTTGCTGGAAGGGTCCATCGCCGTTCATCTGGGTATGCACCCAGCTCACTCCAAACGTCAATTGATGCGCGCCATGCGTCATGCCCAATTCGTCCCCCAAGGAAGAGATATTCGTATACACCCATCCGGGGATTGAACTGAGAGTAAAATAGCCCGGCACTTGAATTTGACCGCTATAGTTCGGGATCGGCGAGTAGATATTCGAGCCAAGCTGAGCGATCGTGGGCACTCCGTTAGCTCCTACCCTCACAACGGCGGAGCGGGAGAAACTGGCGCGGAAGGAGTTCACAATAGTGGAGCTGATCAAGTGAGTGTCTCCCGCGGTGAGCGACTGGACCTGGTCCTGAAGGCCCGGGTTTCCCGCCGTCAGGAGGTTCGCAGTGTTGTAAAACGCATCGAGAGTGTAGTTGGTGACGAAATAGCGGAAGAAGATGGAGTCTTTCTCCGTGCGCTGCCAGTCCAGACGCCCAGTCCCTTGATACTCGTTGTCGATCTGCGGAATGCCATAAAGGATGCGCCCGCATGAATCCGCCGATACCGGCAGAAGGGAAAGAAATTTGAGGGCGATGGGATTCAGCATACTCTGTGGGATGACATTGTTCACCGCTCCGGAAGCGGCGTTCAATGTAACGGGGGTCCTTTGGCAGGGAGGGGACAAGATCGTTTGGAAATTCCCCTGCAGAACAGCAGCGGTTGGGACAAATGCTTGATTTGTTGCAGGAGCCGTCCTCTCCGTCGTGCCCTGGAATCCGGCGAAGAAGAACAGTTTGTCCTTTTTGATCGGACCGCCAATCACTCCACCGAATTGATTGCGTTTCAGGGAATCGCGCGCGGGCGCAAAAAAGTTCCGCGCGTTAAACACGTAATTGCGCAGGAACTCGAAGGCGTCGCCGTGAACCGCGTTAGTTCCGGATTTTGTGATTACATTCACAGCGCCGCCCGGATGGCTTCCGTAATTGGCCGGCAGTGTGCTCGTCTCCACCTTGAATTCCTGCAAGGCATCGGGGAATGGCAGAGGCATGCCGACATTGGTGCGCGGGTCGATATGCGTACTCCCATCGAGGAAATAGTTCGTTTGATTGCCCTGGCCGCCTGCCACCGAGAATGCGGCTACCGTAGGGTAATTGAGATTCGTTGCCACACCGCCACCGGTATTCACGACGGCAGCTCCCGAGAGCGCGATCAATTGTGCCGCGTTCCGTCCGTTCAACGGCAGATCTACGACACGCTGCTGATCGATCACCTGGCCGACGCTGGTGTTCTGGGTCTCCACCATGCCGGCATTTGCCCGCACTTCGATCTGTTCGGTAACCCCGCCGACTTTGAGCGTGACGTTGATCTGCGGATTGGTATTCACCTGGAGCACGATCCCGTTCTGCGTATAAGGAGTGAATCCGTCCTTCGCTACCTGCAACTGGTATGGGCCGGCAACCAGGTTGGTCACGGCATACGAACCATCCGCCGCGGAGTCCAGCGTTCGGGATGCCGAGGTATCGGTATTCGTGATCGTGACTCGAGCCCCCGCTATGGCTGCGCCGCTCGCGTCCTGAATGATTCCGGAAATCTGTGAAACCGCCGCCACCTGTGCTACCACCGGAACGGCCACGCAAAGCAAAAGGCCTAGACGCATTTGTCGCATGATTCAAACCCCCGCAGTGTTCGAGCGAGTGTAACCCTGTTTGCCCATAAGAACAACAAAGTAACGGTGCAACACCGTTAAACACGCTCGCAGACGATTGGAACTGCTTGCTCCGGCGCCAGCGCTGGTGATACGGTGTGCTAGAACTGGGCGACGATTATGAAAACTCGAGAGGCTGGCTTAATTTTGATCCTGGCGGCTGGGGCCACGGAAGCTCTGGCTCAGACAACCTGGGCAGGATTCGGAGGCGACCCCGGTCATACACGATACTCGACACTGAATCAGATCACTCCGGCGAACGTTGCGAAGCTCCGCCAGGCTTGGGCGTACGACCTGGGCAGCATGGGCCGTAAATGGGAAGCCACTCCGCTGGTCGTGGACGACGTGATGTACCTGACGCTGCCGCAAGGCGCCGACGGTGTGGTTGCGCTGGATCCGGTCACCGGAAAGCAGCTTTGGAAGTACGAAGCCAAGGACAGCCGCGGACGCTCGAACCGCGCCGTCTCGTACTGGCCCGGTGACGCAAAGACTCCGCCGCGTCTGCTGTTCGCCTCAGGCGACAAGCTGATCGCCTTGTCCGCCAAGACTGGACAGCCTGTGAAGGAGTTTGGCGACAATGGTGTGGTCAACCTCCGGATTGGCGTTGCCGACAATTATCCGACCGGAGCCTACTCGTTCTCATCGCCGCCTGCGATCTACAAAGACTTGGCCATCCTCGGGCCTTCGACCCAGGAGACGGGACGCTATGGTCCTAGCGGAGATCCGCGAGCGTTTGATATTCGCACCGGCAAAATGATCTGGCGCTTTCACCTTGTTCCACGGCCGGGAGAGCCGAACGAAGGCACGTGGGGACCTGAGGGCTGGCAGGAGCGTTCCGGTCCAAGCATGTGGGGACTCATCAGCGTTGACACGGAACGCGGAATCGTCTTTCTTCCCGTGGGAAATCCGTCCAGCAGCTTTTATGGCGCGGACCGGCCGGGCACGAATCTGTATGCGAACTGCGTTCTGGCGCTCGACGCCGCCACGGGCAAGCTCTTATGGTATTTCCAAACCACGCATCATGATCTGGTCGATGCGGATCTGGCGGCCGCTCCGATTCTTTTCGACATTACCCGCAACGGCCGCAAAATTCCCGCTGTCGCGCAGGTGACGAAGCTGAACATGGTATTCATCCTCGATCGCCTCACCGGAAAGCCCATCTATCCGGTAGAGGAGCGGCCTGCGCCGAAGAGTACCGTGCCGGGTGAAGTAAGTTGGCCGACCCAGCCCTATACGGTCAAGCCCGCGCCTCTGGGACGTCTCTCCATTACGCGAGACGAACTGACTACGGTGACGCCCGAATCGCGGCAATTCTGTTTGGAGTGGTGGGACAGGGAGCACATGCGTAACGAAGGCGTCTTTTCCAGCTACGGCTCCGAAGGTACGACCGTTATGTTTCCCGGGACCATCGGCGGCGGCAACTGGGGAGGCATGGCGTTCAATCCCCAGCTGGGCTATTTGTTCGTGAATATCAGTAATCTGGGAACAATCGGCAAACTCGCGCCCGTGCCGCCCAATTCGCGTAGGAGTGCACCGTCCGGCTTGCCGCCATTACCGGAAGTCGATTATTTAAACGGCCCTGCATATACTCGCTTCCAGGACGAAAATGGACTACCCTGTCAGCAACCGCCTTGGGGGGAACTGGCGGCGATTAACGTGAACACCGGCGACGTGGCCTGGAAGGTCCCTCTTGGAATTGTCGACTCGTTGGAAGCCAAGGGCATCACCAATACCGGCACGCCCAATGTCGGCGGGGCAATCGCGACCTCCACCGGGCTGGTATTTATCGGGGCTACTCGCGATAAGCGGTTTCGGGCCTTTGACGCGAAAACCGGGAAGCTGTTGTGGGAAACGAAACTGGAAGCCTCGGCTGCTGCTTCGCCCGTCACCTACCGCGGCAAGGACGGCAAGCAATACGTGGTTATTGCGGCGGGCGGACCGTCCGATGCCGGCCGCGGCACCGAGTTCGAAGGAAACTTCCCTCAGAAACTGATCGCGTTTTCCCTGCCGTAGCGGCAAATCAGGCCAAGCCGGCTTGGCGCAATGCGGCCCGGAGAACTTGGAGATCTTTTTTCATCGCACCTAAGACCTGCTCGCGCGGCAGCGTGATCTTATCCTGCGCATTTTCTGCGCCGCCGTTGGGATATTCGGCTTGAATCTCCATCGGACCCGAGAAATTGATCTCGTTCAGGATCGCCACGAATTGTCCGAGCTGCACGTTCCCCTGGCCAAGCGGAGTGTAGTGCGGGCGCCAATCGCGGCCGTCCTGTCCCTTTTCGAGGTATGAATCCTTGACTGACACACCGGCAATATACGGTCCCGCGGCGCGGAGATTGTTGATCCAGGTTCCGCCGCCACCCGCGTTGGTCGCATGGCCGATATCGTAGTGGAAGCCGACGAGCTTGGGATCAAAATTCTTCAGCACATAAAGAAAGTCCCAGATCGCGGACCCTACTTGTGTGCCGGCGTAGTTATGGTACATGGCCGTCATTTTGTACTTCTCGTTTAACGCGGCCAGCTTTGCCACGCGTGGTTTCAAAGTATCCAGTTGCTCGATCACCGGCTTGCCGGCTTCGTAGCGGAACGTCCCCCACCAGTAGTATGTGATTCCGACTGATGCCGCCGCGCGGAGAATGTCTTCGGCATTGGGTGAATCGGCGTCGGTGATATTCGTGGTGATCGCGACAACTTGCAGGCCATGTTTGCGCACAGCGTCCACAAATGCCGGCAGTTCCTGCCCGACTTTGGCCGGGTTCACGTGACCTGGGTAGGCGCGAACAGTAATATCGAGGCCGTCGTATCCCATCTCCAACGCCGCTTCGGCGACTTCGTCAGGAGACCGAAGCCATTGCAGGTGCCTTGAATACGCGTCGATCTTTTGAGTCTTCTGGTTGTTGGGCGTCTGTTGCGCGCGGGTGGCCGTTGCCACCGCGACGCCAGCGCCGATTTTCAGCAACTCCCGGCGATTCATGCAGCTAGCATACGGCAAATTGGTGCTCTGAGGAGCGTTTTTACGGTTACATGATTGTTCGCCCCGATCGTGAATGCTACCATTTAGCGCTTGCGGCCCACTCGCGCCCGATATTGGGTGATTATCTTCGGGGTCACGATGGCGATTCTCGCTTTCGTCGACCGCGTCTGCATCTCGCAGGCTGCGCCCCTGATCGCACGGGATCTCAACTTCGATAAAGCCCAGATGGGCACGGTATTTGGAGCGTTCTTACTGAGCTATGGCCTGTTCGAGATTCCCGGCGCATGGTATGGCGACTTGGTAGGCGCGCGTAAGGGGCTGATCCGGATCGTTTCCGGTTGGTCCTTGTTCACCGGGCTGACAGGCTGGGCCTGGAGTTTCCGGTCCATGGTCGCCATCCGGTTTTTGTTTGGAATTGGCGAGGCTGGCTGCTTTCCGATCATTACCAAAGCATTCCGGGTGTGGCTCCCGCTAAGGGAGCGGACTCGCGCGCAAGGAATCCTGTGGACCTCCGCCCGTTGGGGCGGCGCTTTCACGCCGCTCCTGGTTGTCTTGATTTTGCGCTACATGAGCTGGCGTTGGTCGTTCGTATTTTTTGCAAGCCTCGGGTTGGTGTGGGCTGCCCTGTTTTCGCGTTGGTATCGCGACGATCCCGCGAAGCATCCGCGTGTCAACGCAGCCGAGCGGGAATTGCTCGAGGACACTGACTCGAAAGCCATCGAGCCGCACGCCGTGCCTTGGAAGGCGCTGCTTCGATCACGGTCAGTTCTCCTGTTGAGCCTCCAGTATTTCTTCGTTTCTTTCTCCTGGTACTTCTATCTCACCTGGCTGCCGACTTATTTGCAGGAACATCATCATTTGACATCGGAGCAGAGCGCGGCATACGCTGTTTTCCCGCTCCTGTTTTGCGGGATCGGATCGCTCTTCTGCGGATTCATCACGCAGCATGTCGTGAGGTGGACTGGCGATGTCCGGCGTACTCGGCGACTCATGGCCTCGATTGGTTTTCTGGGCGCGGGCTCTTTTCTTGCGCTGGCTACTCGAATGCCCGGCGTGAACTCAACGATGTCGATGATGGCCGCGGCATGTTTTTTCAACGACCAGGTGGTGCCGCATTCATGGGCTTCGTGCATGGATATAGGAGGCAGGCGCGCGGCCTCTTCGGTCGCAGGCACGATGAACCTGATGGGCAATCTGGCGGGAACGGGTTCGTCCGTGTTGGGCGGCTATCTCTTGCAGCACTCGGGCAACGATTGGAACTTGTTTATTTCGGTTCTCGCCGGTGTGTATTTTCTAGGGATTCTCTGCTGGCCGTTCATTGATCCCGAGACTCCGCTGGCCGAGCCTGCCGCGCGCGATCAGGGTTTCATGCGATCGAGCGCAATCCGCGCATAGTAGGTTCGCTGAACAACTCCACCGGGCGAATAAGGAAAAGCGATGTGCGCAAACTTGCTGCCGCCCGTAATCGGTGTCGTAAAGTCGCCGCCTCCGAGGGAGTAGTTTCCCATCTGAACCAGCGGCGGGTAGGGCGAGGCTTCCGGGCTGATTTTGATCGTCGGACCGAATTTTCCGTAATCCAACATCGCGGCGAACACGTTGTATGCGCCCGCTGCGCGAAAGCCTCTCCATGCGGCTAGAATGCGTCCATCGCTGGTGTAACCAAGGCCGGGCATATCGGCGCTTGAAACGGGAGGTAGTCCGGGAGGCGGCGGTTGCGGCTCCGCCGACTTCCAAGTCTTGCCGTCGTCTTCAGTGAAGAAGATTTTGAGATTGCGGTGATCCGGAGTAAACCCGGTTACGGCGAAGTGTCCGGAATGCACCGGGTCCGCGGCGACCTGCGGGTAACGCACACGGCCTGTGGGATTCACCTCGGTTGAATCCGCGATCAGGTTGTAGGTGAAGCGCCGGCCTAAGTCTTTGCTGATTCCGAACACCAAGCACGGGCATTTTCGGCCCATTACGGGGGTGGAACCGGCGAAGTAAACTGCCACGACGCTGCCCTGAGCCGCTGCGAAATCCGCGCCACGTCCCGGCCATTCCTTCGCGGCCGCGGGCTGATAAACAGTGCCGAAGTTGAGGCCCTTATCGCTAGATGCCGCGAGATAGCCTTGAGCGGTGGAAAAGAAAGTTCCCGTTGCCGTGTCGGCAAGGCCTTTGGCGCCATCCCACGGAGTGTCCTGTGGCTCCTTGCCGCGCTCGATTCCCGTGACGCCCGGCGCGAATTTATCGACGGTGAGCCCGGGCACGCCCTTCGACCAAGTGGCCCCCCCGTCACGGGAAACGGCCACCATCTGCCGGCCCTGTTTGGGTTCAGGGCCAGTGACACCGTTCGCTGTGAATAGAGCACCACCGGCATAGACGATGCCATCCGGCCCAAAGGCTGCCCACGGCGCATTGCAATACCAAAGCTCGGGCATCGTGGCGGAACGCCCCGTTCTAAGAACGGTCATCAGATTTGTATCGCGGAACGTGACTCCTCCATCGTGCGAGATGGCGATGTGACAATCGGCGGTTCGGCTGCCCTTCGGGGCATTGGTGTCGATGGGGAGGGAATACAGCCGCCAGGCCACCGCGACGAGGTTGTCATCCTTGGGACTCGTTGCGACGAAGGGAAACGCAGACGCGAACTGGGGCCCATTTTGGCTGATATCGATGATTTCAACCCCCGGAGATGCTCCGGGTTCGGAAACCATTTGCGCGGTCACAATGGAGGCCAGCGCAGTTAGACAGACAACGCGGGAGAAGCTCATTAAAACACGTATTTCAGCGCGCCCTGAAGAATCCGCGGGTCGCGCGCGCTAAGAATCTGCCCGTAGGTGGGACTGTTCAGCGTCGCGTCGGGATTACCAAACCGCGCATGGTTGAACACGTTGAAAGCCTCGGCGCGGAAGTCAATGCGGTTACGCTCCGTGATGCGAAAACTGCGCGATAGCGCTACGTCAACATTCCACGCTCCCGGCCCGGTGATCACGCCCACCCCCGAATTGCCCCAGCTTCCTGTCGGGGCGGGGACGAATGCGGACGTGTTGAACCATTTGGCGATGGACGGATTTGCCAGATCCGGACCGGCGACAGCATTCGGGCGCGTGCCGCTGCCTGTGAGCGATGTATCGAAACCGGTTGCCGGCGTGACATGCGTTCCTGTCGCGGCAGTGAAGATGGTCGATTCCTGCCAGTCGCCGAGTAGCCGCCGCGTCCAGCCGGCGGAGAATCTCGGCGTTCGAACCACACCTGTAAGATTGAAAACCTGACGGCGATCGGAAAGGCAATTGCCGTACTCGGCCTCGCGGTTGTTGGGGTCCTGAGGACTGGCTCCGCCATTGAGCGCAACTTCGTTTTCGGTCAGGCAGTGTGACCACGTATAATTCGCCAGAACCGTAAAGCTGTGCGTGAAACGATGCTGAGCGGAGAGCAGCATCGCGTTGTAGGTCGCGATCGCGCCGTCGCCAAAAGGAGTAACCGCGGAATAAGCAGCCGCCTTGGCGGGGTTCGACAGGTACAGGACTCGCCGGAAATTCGTGTTCGATTGATTCGAGCATGGTCCCGCGGCAGTTAGCCCATATTGGCCGTCGGCGCAATTGCCTGGGATATAAATTGCAGGATTCAGCGGCTCGCCCATTTCGAGATGCAGAGTTCGATTCCCCAGATAAGAAGCTGAGAGCAGCCAGTCGCCGGCGACCTGCTTTTGCAGCGCGACATTCCACTGTTCCATGTAGGTTGGCTTCGGGTTCAATTTGAAGAAACCCAGTCCGCCCCCAAACTGTGGAAAGGGCACATTGGCCGGCAGCGGACTGGGGAGCGGGAACGGGTTCGTTCCGTAAGTCGAGCCGGCGTAAGGATCCGAGAACCCGCCGGCCGGATTCGGGATACTTACCGGATACGCAAAGGGAGCATGGGTTCCGTTTTGCAGAAATAAGGGCACGGCGCTATAAAAAATTCCGTAGCCTGCGCGGATCGTTTCGAGACCTTTCCCCCGAGGGTCGTAGACCACACCTATGCGCGGAGCGAATTCGGCCCAGCGGCTGTTGAAGTAGTGGTTTGCAGGCATGCCCGGATCGCCGACGAACAATGTTCCCGCCGGCGCGTTGGTGAATACCCGGCTATGAATGCCGGCGCTATACCATCCGGGGTCGAAGATGCTGACTTGCGGAACCGCCTTCCATGGCGAGACGTAAGGGTCCCATCGCAAGCCTGCGCTCACATTGAAACGCGAGCTGAGACGGATGTTGTCCTGCACGAAAAGCGAGGGGAACGTCAGCCGCTCATCGCCGATCTGGCCGTTGTTCTGCGAGAATGACGACGGTTTGCCGAGCAGGAAGTCGGCCAGCGAATTGCCCGTGTTCTGCCCGTTGAACGTGAAATTTCCGTTGCGTGAAAAATTGCCGAAGGAATTCAGCCGTGAATTCTGCCCAGTGGCCCCGAAGGCGATTTGATGCGCGCCGCGGATCCAATTGATCTGCTCGGAGAGCTGGTAATTGGTGGAAATCCACGGCCCGGGCGAGCAGTTCTGGCACACCGGCGTGAAATAGCTGGTGATGTTGATGAAGGCGTAGCCCGGCACTCCCTGGGTAACATTCGCGCCCAGTTGTGTCGGCGTCGGGACGCCGGGCGGCGTGTACCGGATGACGGAGGTCCGGCTGAAGGACGCCCTGAAGGAGCTGATCATCCGCGGATTGATGACGAAATTCTCGCCGGCCACGGCTGAATTGACGCGATCCGCCAATCCGACGCTTGCGTCGGTGGACATGGTCAGCAGGTTGTCTGCGAAGTACGGCGGGTGCTGGTAATCGGTGATGAAATAACGCGCAAACACGGAATGTTTGTCGTTGACTTGCCAATCCGACCGGACGACGTACTGGTTTTCATGATCGCTGCTCGGGATTCCGTATGTGAGCTTCCCGCAGGGGTTCGACGATACAGGAATCAGTTTCAAGAGATTCAGCGCAACGGGATTGAGAAGGCTGGCCGGGACTTTGTTTCCGACGAAAGGAGCCTTGAGCGTGACATTTCCGCAGGAAGCGATTCCAGTAAAATCGCCCTGGAGAGCGGCGGCCGTGGCAACGAAGTTTATGTTTGCGGCGGGTGCGACTTTTTCGAAAGTGCCTTGATATCCCCCAAAGAAGAACAGCTTGTTCTTGATAATCGGTCCGCCTATCGTACCGCCGAACTGATTGCGTTTGAGCGAATCGCGTGCCGGAGCAAAGAAGTTTCGCGCGTTGAGCGCGTAATTGCGGATGAACTCGAATGCGTCTCCGTGGAATTGATTGCCGCCGCTTTTTGTGATCACGTTGATCACTCCGCCCGGCTGCGAACCGTAATTGGCCGGCAATGAGCTGGTTTCGACCTTAAACTCCTGAAGGGCGTCGGGAAACGGCATGGGAAGTCCGATATTGGAAATCGGGTCCATATGGTTGCCGCCGTCGAGCACGAACAGCGTCTGTCCGCCTTGGCCGCCCGCCACCGAGAACGCTGAAGACGTTGGGTAGTTCTTGTTCGAGATGAGCGATTGACCCGCGCTGGTCGGCACGAAATCGTTTGCCGCCCCGGAGAGAGTTACCAGTTGTGTGACCTGGCGGCCATTCAGCGGAAGCTCGAGCACACGTTCCTGATCGATTACCTGCCCTATGCCGGGATTGTGAGTCTCCACTTGAGCCGCATTGGCCACGACTTCGATTTGCTGAGTAACCCCGCCCACGTTCAGTGTGATGTTGATCTGGGGATTCGTATTCACTTCCAGTACGATGCCGGACTGCATATACGGCGCGAAGCCCTCTTTAGAACCTCGAAGCGCGTACGGCCCGGGAGGCAGGTTGGACAGGAGATATGAGCCATCCCGCCCGCTCTTGACGGTTCTGGCGATGGCGGTGTTGGCGTTGGTGATCGTGATTTCGGCGTCAGGAATAACGGCGCCAGTCGCATCTTGGACGGTTCCGGAGACTTGGGAAACCTGGCTCGTCTGCCCCCAGGCGCTGCCGGCCCAAAGCAAGACAGCAATGAAGAGGGCAGCCGCAACACACGAACTCTTCATGGAGTTACTCCCTTCTGATCTGCGGTTACGCTAACACGGCCGGGCGCATTTTCGAGCGTGTTTAACCGTGCTGAACCGTTACATGGAGCGCTCTCCATTGCTCGTGCGTTTTGTTCGGGTTAGAATCGCTCAGATCGAACTATGAGAATCATTGGCGCAGTAAGCATTGCCTTGGCCGTGATTTCGCAGGCGCAGGATTCCTCTAGCGCGCCCCCGGGAGCCGGCCGGGGTGGGCGGGGCCCTTCGCCGAACCTCCCGACGAAAGCACAATGGGATTCAAACGCGAAGACTCAAGAGTACGTGGCCAAGGCCAAAGCGATCGCGGGAGACGATCCTGATCTCCAATTCGACTTTGGGATCTTTTGTCAGCCTTCCGGGGGCTCGACGAACGAGGACCGGGCCAAGATTGGCGTTCCCAACAGTCTGCCGCACCTCACTGCTTATCCGACGCCGAATCCGAAAGCTTCGTTAGGAATCCAGCGCCTCTTCGACAACTTCTACTGGATCGGTGACACCGGTGTTGGAGCGTGGCTGATCACGTCAAACGACGGCTACATTTTGTTCGACTCTCTGAATAACGAAGATGAAGCGCGCGACGTGCTGGTTCCGAGTATGAAAAAGGCTGGTCTTGATCCGGCCAAGATCAAGTACATGGTGTTCGGGCATTACCACTTGGACCACACCGGGGGCGGCCTCTACATCCAATCCAATTACCACCCGAAAGTCGTCATGGGCCGCGACGATTGGGAGCTATATTTCAAAACCATGCAGTCGGGATCGGGGCAAGCGGCGCGGCTCGCGAACAAGACGCCGATGAAGCGGGACATCGATGCAACAGATGGAATGAAGATCACCGCCGGCGACGTCACTGCGACCATCTACGAGATGACAGGCCACACACCAGGCTCGATCGGGATGATTGTTCCCGTAAAATACCAGGGCCGGGCGCACCCGATTCTCTTGGTGACTGCTGCTACAGACGTTCACAATCGCGAATCCTTTATCGGCGGCTATGAGCACATCTGGGATATCGGCATCCAGAACAAAGTGGAATCGGTAATGCAGGTTCATCCGAATACCAACATGAATCTACTTGCCCGGACGAAATACGTCAGCGAAAACTATCCCCCGGCGAAAAATCCGCTGCTCTATGGCGCCGATCGGACGAAGAAGTACATCGAGATAATGCGGGCGTGCACACTGGGCCGCATGGAGGCTCTGGGATGGTAATGCGCATGCGCAGGCGCGAGCTTCTCAAATCGGGCGCAGCCGTGTTGCTGGCAGGATGGGCGCGCCCCGCGTTTACTCAGGCAAAATCCTCGGGAAAATTCTCTCTCGATGTCTACTCGCGCAGCCTGCAATGGCTCCGAACGCCCGCGGAGGTGGCCAAGGCGGTAACCGAAATCGGCCTGAATAGCGTGGATCTAACGGTTATGCCTTATCCGGGTCACGTTGATCCCGCCAAGGTGAAAACGGATCTGCCGAGGTTCGTAAAAGACCTCGGCGACGGCGGCATCACGGTATCGGCGATTACGTGTCCAATAACGGATGCGGATTCGTCCGACGCGGAAGCTATCATTGGGACCGCCTCATCAGCCGGGATTCGATATTACAGTTGGGGTGGATTTCGCTATGACGATAAGAAGCCCTACCAAGTGCAGCTCGACGCACTGAAACCGCGTGTGGAGAGGTTAGCGCGGCTAAATGAGAAGCACAATATCAAGGCTCTGTATCAGCCGCGTGCCGGGGCGATGAATATCGGTACGGCGTTTTTCGATTTGTTAGACGTGCTGAAGGAATTCGACCCGCGATTCGTCGCTTTCCGGTACGATACGGGGAGTCTCGTGCAAACGACTCCGGACCTACAGGCTCTCCAATTGCGCATGGGCGGCCGTTATATCGGCGGTATCGCGCTAAACGATGCCGCGGTGAAGCTTGACCTGCCGGTATGGCATCAGGGCGCTTACCAGGGAACGCCCGAGCAACAGATCGGCGCGTCCAGCGGCGGCGACAACACGGGCAAGGACGGCGGGAATCCGCTGGCGCTCGGAGGCGGAGGCCGGCCGCTTCCTTATCATGTTCATCCCGTGCCCGTCGGGACCGGCATGATCGATTTGACGCTGATCGGCAAGACGCTGAAGGAAATCGGCTTCGAAGGACCGGCCGAATGTCAGGCAGAGTGGCCCCTCGGCGGCGCGGAGATCGGAAACGACAAGATCACGTTGCCGCGCCAGACAGTGTTGGGCCAAATCAAACACAATCGCCTAATGGTGGAACAGGCATTCGCGCCGGCATGGAATATCAACATAGCCCAGCCGCCGTTTATGCAGCGCGGCGCCAAAACCGCATCCGGGCCGGATCCCGAGCAGTGAGGAATCGATGACTAAGTCTGTATTTTCGCTCCTGACAATCGTGTTAGCCGCGCCGGTATTTTCAGCGGAGGGAGATTGGTACACCGTCGGAGGCGATTTCGGCCACACGAAATATTCATCGCTCAAGCAGATTACGACCGCGAACGTTTCGCATCTGGCGCCGGCATGGAGCTTCGACGCGGGCGGGGGCGAGGTTACTCCGATCGTCATCGATGGTGTGATGTATTACCCCGCCGGAAGCAAGATCGTTGCGCTTGAGGCACACACGGGCAAGGTGCTGTGGCAGACCGATATGAGCAACTTGATCCCGGCTACGCCCGAAATGCTGGTGAATCCCGCGCGCGCCGCGGGCCTTCCCGCGGGACGAGGCGCGCAGGCTTCGAACAACGCATTCCTGCGGCTGGGTAATAGCGCAAAATATGGGGTCTCCATGTGGACCGACGGCGGCGCGACTCCGCCGCGCATTGTGGTGGCAACCACCGGCGGCTATCTGATCCAGCTTGATGCCAAGACGGGCGCGCTCTACAAGGATTTCGGGCAGCGCGGCGCACTCGATCTCAGGATCAACGCCATGGAGAAATTCTCATCGAGCGACTACACGCCTGGGATGCTTCCCACGATTTACAAGAATCTGGCCATCATCGCTCCGCGCACTGGCGAGCAGGGCCGTTACGGTACGCCCGGCGATGCGCGAGCTTTCGATCTCGGCACGGGAAAAGAGGTCTGGCGCTTTCACGTTGTGCCGCATCCGGGAGAGCCGAATTTCGGCACGTGGGGCCTCGACGGATGGCAGGACCGCCGCGGCCCCGGAAGTTGGGTCCCTATGACCGTGGACTTCGCAAGCGGCACGATTTTCATGGCGACGGGCAATGCGACGGATCAAGATTACGGCGCGCCCCGCCCCGGCGACAATCTGTATTCGAGCAGCCTGGTGGCTATCGACGCCGCAACCGGCAAATTGCGCTGGTACTTTCAAACCACGCATCACGACATCTACGATTGGGACCTCAATTCCCCGCCGGTTCTCGCAGACATCACCGCCAACGATGGAAAGAAAGTCGCGGCGGTATTGCAGAACACCAAGCAAGGGTATCTGTTCGTGCTGGATCGCGTCACCGGCAAGCCGATCCTTCCGATTGAGGAGAGGCCGGTTCCTCCCAGCGACGCGCCGGGTGAAGTCACCTCGCCAACCGAACCCGTCCCGTTGAAACCGCCTCCGTTAGGACGTGTGAGTCTGAGCCGCGACGAAGTCGCAAACCTTTCGCCGGAGAGCCACAAATTCTGCCTGGACATTTACGACAAAGTTCTTCAGGCAGGCGAGGGTACGCCGTATTCGATGGTTCCAACGCTGGTGTTTCCTAGCTCCACGGGCGGCGGCACATTCGCCGGAGCTACCTATGATCCGAATTTGAACTACATCTTCGTGAACGACAAGGAAGTGGGCACCATTGCCATGCTCACTCCGCAGCTTTCTTCGAACACCTTCGAATCGCTGGCAAAATCGAAACTCCCGTTCGTCGATCGGAACGGATATCCGTGCTCGACGCCTCCTTGGGGAGAACTGATGGCCGTGAATGCCGCAACGGGCGACATCGTCTGGCGTCAACCGCTGGGCGAGTACAAAGAACTCACCGCCAGGGGCATCCCGAAAACAGGCACGGAGAATTCGGGCGGGTCCATCGCCACGGCGGGCGGGCTGCTTTTTATAGCGGCGTCGCAAGATAAGATGTTCCGCGCGTTCGAGTCGCGCACGGGGAAGGAACTGTGGAGCGCGGACCTGCCTGCGAATGGGAACGCAACTCCTTCGACGTTTCTCGGCAAGGATGGCAAACAATATGTCGCGATCTGTACCAGCCGGGGAGTGGCGGCCTTCCGGCTACCGTAGTTTGACACGCCGCGCTGCGCTGCGCGTGGGCGCCGGTCTTCTCGCGGCGGCTCGGATGCGGGCTGCCGGTAAGCGAATTCCGCTAGGCGGGAATGTTATCCTTCCCGGCGCCACGGCCGTCTCAACTCTGGACGGACAGATTGGATACCGTGAGATTGACGACCCGGTTGTTCTCGCGCAAGAGCACAAGCGGCTCGGCTACACGGCTGCCTTCTGTCCCGAGGCGCGTCCGGGCGACACGGCAAGAGTGAATGCGATCCGCAAAGCTTTCGCGGACGTAGACGTGCTGATCGCGGAGGTCGGCGCATGGCGCAACATGATGACGCCTGATCCTGGCGCCAAGAAAGCGAATCTCGAATACGTAATGCAGCGGCTGGCTCTGGCCGACGAGCTGGGCGTGAAATGCTGCGTGGACATCGCTGGTTCATTCGATGGCAACACCTTGTCCGGGCCCCATCCCAAGAACCTTTCCAAAGAGTTCTTCGATGGCACCGTGGAAAACTGCCGGAAGATTCTGGACACTGTAAGACCCAAAGTTGCCAAATTCTCGATCGAGATGAAAGCCTGGGATATCCCTGACGGGCCGGATTCTTATCTGGAGCTCATCCGCGCCATTGACCGGACAACGTTCGGCGTACATATCGACATCTGCAACATCATTAGTTCGCCGATCCGGTACTACAACAATACCGCGCTCATTCATGAAACCTTCCAGAAACTTGGCAGGTGGGTGTTGTCCTGCCACGCGAAGGATCTTCGTTGGGTTCCACAGGTCAACGTAAATTTCGAAGAGGTCCCGCCGGGTGACGGCGGCATCCCGGGGCAGGGCGGCGGAGTGGATTACCATGCCTACTTGACTGAGGTGGCCAAGCTCGGCGTTCCACTGATGCTGGAACACTTCAACACGAACGAAGAGTTTTTGAGAGGTGCACGATATATCCGCAGCGTGGCAGGGAAACTAGGCCTCTCTATCTAACTATCTTCTCGGCTCATACCGCATCGCCACCGCTCCGGAGCCGAACTCCAGCCGGCTCAGGAGCCTCAAGTCGACGTGCTTCGATAGCCCCGCGAACAAGGTAGGCCCGTGGCCCGCTAGCCTGGGCTGCACCACGAACTCGTACTCATCGATAAATCCCAGCTCCGCTAACGCCAGCGGGAGCTTCACGCCTCCCACTAACAGTCCCTTACCCGGCTCCCGCTTGAGCTGCTGAACGGCCTTCGCTAGATCCCCGCGCACGAGCTCCGCGTTCCAATCGACCCGGCCGAGGGTGCTCGACACGACGTACTTCTTTGCCGCGTTGATCGTCCGGGCGAAGGATTCCATCCAATCAGGCCAAGCTCCCGTCCGCATCACCGGCCGAAACGCTGCCTCCATCATTTCGTAAGTCGCCCGGCCAAAGAGGACGGCATCGGCTCGGTCGAAGTTCTCGATCGCGTGACGGTGCAACTCTTCGTCCGGTGATATTACACGGTGATCGCAGCACCCGTCCAATGTGACGTTGATGGAATACCGAAGGGGTCGCATTACGCAAGGGTATCTGACATTGCTTCCGCTCAGACGGTGTCTGTTGGGGAGCCGGTTTGGCAACCAGTCAGACGCAAGCCGGACCGCGAGCGTTGGAACCACGGGGGTATTGGCTTACTATGGCGATCCGAAAGGGGAGGTTGGCGTCCGGGATCAAGGTAAAACGACCATGCCGCCGGTCATGTCATTATTCAAATCCCACGTCGTTTCGTGCTTAAACGTGACGGCATCGTAAACGTCGATCTCGAATCCCGCCCCGTACATGTATAGCTTCGCGCCGTTGGCTGAAATTCCGAAACTGTACCGCGATCTGCAGGGCACTTCACCAGTGCGGGCGAGTTTACTGGTGCCAAGATCGAGCCCCCAAAATTCGCAGCGCTTGTTGCCTAGGGTTCCGTTCGTGATAACGGTGTAGCCCATTTTCTTATCCGGCGTGACGCGCAGATTCGTCATTGCGACCGGCGCTGGGCCCATGGCCGTGAAATCGAACTTTCTGGTGTTGAGGTCGAATCGCGCCAAGCCGAATACGCGATTGTGAACGATCGGATCGGAAAAATTGAATATCGCGACGTGTTCTCCCGGTTGGCTAATCGATTCCAGAAGACCTCCGAGTCCGAGATTTTCGATCGCGGGAGCGTCCGGCTGCGCGAGATCGATCTTCTCAACGATGCTGAAGTCGGAGGAATTCAGCACGGTTACCGTGGATCCGAATTGATAGAGGTATTTTCCGTCCGGAGAGACTTCGAATCCGCCACCGTTGCGGCCGCCACCCCCTCCTCCGCGCCCCCCCCGGCCGGGCTCATCTTCGGGCTGATCCACCGTCTTCACGATCTTCTGCTGCGCCATGTCGATGATCGTGTATTTAGGTTTACCGATCGCGTAACGGTCGATTTGCTTCGTGATTTCAATCGTCGAAGCGTAAAGCAGCTTTCCTTCTGGGTCCGGAGCGCCTCCATTTATCCGATACCGGTGGGTTGCATCGTCCAACACAAAATGATTCGTAATCTTGCGCGAGGCGAGGTCTAGAACTTCGAACCCACTATGGTCATTCGTGCTTACGATAATGGATTTTCGATCGTACGAGAGCCGCAAGCCCCTGGGAAGTCCCGTTACCAGATGAATTCGGTCAACGATTTTGCCCTGAGCTTCATCGATTACGAGAATCCGATCCGGATACGCGCCGGCGAAAATCGTGCCTCCGCTCGCGATGGCCGAAATAAGACCGAGACTAACGAAAATTAGCTTCATAATCTTCACTCGGGAAACACCTGCTATGGGAACACCAAATCCAGGTTCCGCCAATCCTTCGTGGCGGCGGCGCACTTACCCGCCCAATCGGGATAGTTGTTCAAGTGATCGGGAACCTGCGCCGGCCAGAAACATGTGACGTAGCAATCATAGATATCGCGCTCCACCGGTTGGCACAATCCAGCGGTTCCACCGGAGGAATCCACCTCCCATCCCGGAGAAAACGCCAGCGCGCATCCCATAGGCACGTGCGGACGTGGCGGGGGCGCCTGATTTGGTTGGTTCTGAAGAGCCACTACATCATCGTCTGAATGTCGCTCCGATTGCGGCCGTATTGCGGGATCCATATGCTCGATGCGGCGCGCCTTTTTGTTTACTGCTCGCAAATGTTTCATAGCGCCTTCCTTTCCGCGAATTTTTCCAGAAACTCTGGATTTTCCGCGCTGATGGTACCGAAAATGCGCAAACAGGTGTCCGTCCAATCCCTGATCCAATCGCAATAATGCAAATTAGGATGGCCGGTGTCGCCGTAACGAACGAAAGCTTCGTGATGGCAGCCGCCGGCACACAGCGGGCGCGCCCAGCATGTGTGGCACTCGTACTTGTTATTG
Source organism: Bryobacterales bacterium (assembly GCA_019261985.1). Classification (GTDB taxonomy): domain Bacteria; phylum Acidobacteriota; class Terriglobia; order Bryobacterales; family Bryobacteraceae; genus Palsa-187. The sequence continues at coordinate 44,124 of JAFAQY010000106.1, forward strand.
ATATGGCCGCGCTGCAGAAAATCCGTCTGTTTAGCGCGGTCCACTCCGGTAGCGATGTTGCCCATTGCGTGAGTATCGGAATCGACGAAGCGATGGCACGGAGCGATATCTCCAGACGGCCCTACTCCCATCAGGCCCAAGCCGGCGCCGCACGGATGGGATTTGTTGACTCCTTGATAAAGCTCGGCGATCGTGTCGCTCACGTTGGTGAACCCGTGCATTTCGCCACGCAGCGCATATTCCAGGTATTCGCCCGCGAGGATGTGGAACTGTTCCAACACTCCGTTCATACCTGGCTCATTGATGGCGTACAAACGATCGGGCGAAGTGGTGACGGGTGCGAATCCGACTTCATGAAAGCCAAGGTCGTCTTTCAAGTGCCTGTAAATGCGCACTACATCCGTCACGCCATTCGTCAACGTAACCCGCGCCGTAATGGGACGGGTGCGGTGGCCGTGAATCAGCGCTTTCACCCGCGGCTCAATCACGTCGTAGCTTCCACGGCCGTTCGCGAAAACTCGCAGCTTATTATGCAGGTCGGGTGGACCATCCATGCTTACGGTCACGCCGATTCGGTTTTCCGAGAGGAATTCGATAATTGCGGGAGTGAGCAGCGTCGCATTGGTGGTCAAACTGAAATCGATGCTCCGGCTCTTGGCGGCCGCGCGCGCGTTGGCATAGGTCACAACACGCTTGAGCAACGGAAAGTTCATCAGCGTTTCCCCGCCGAAGAACGTGATATGCACGGCCCGCCGGCCGGAGGAATTCTCGAGCAGAAAGTTCACCGAGCCCTTAGCGGTCTCAATGTCCATGAACTTCGGCTTGCCGTCCGGAGTCGCTACCTTGTCTTCTCCGAACTCATAGCAATACTGACACGACAGGTTGCACTGGTTGGTGAGGTTCATCACCAGACTTTGCATGGGAAAGTCTGGTGGAGGCGGCTCCAATGGCTCGGTTTCCGCATGGACCGGCACGATCGCCCGCACTTGCGCTAGCTCGTCTATCAATTCCGCTGCATCGTTATAGGCGAAGTCGCGTTGCATCAGTCCCGCGACGAGTTCCTCGCGAGTCGCTCGCTTCCCGGCAAGCTCGCCGACCACCGCGGCCGCATCGGAATCTATTTCGAAGATGGCCCCCGCAGGAACTACATACAGGAACTTGCGGCCGCCGCCTTCAAAACTGTGAAACTCGCCCAGCCGGTACGCTGCGCCCGCACTCACTTGGTCACCTCCGGTTGGTCCCAACGTATGTAAGTAGGAATCGTCACCACAAGATAAGACTTGCCCACCAGCGGCTTCCCATCTTTATCTTTCTCGTTCTTTGCAGTTGCCACTACCCAGACGTTGCCGTAATTGTTTCGGCTGAATTTGCGCTGGGGGTTGGGACCGTCGAGGTTGGGAGTGAATAGACCGTGGCCGTCGAGCGTTCCTACGAATTCCTTGTCGTCGTCGCCGAAAACGGAATAGAACTCCTCGATAGACCAACTGACATCTATGGGTCCTAATTCAATGTCGTCGCCGGTGCGCAGCTTACCGTCTTCGCCGCGGTGGTACGCCATTACTTCGAGTTGCTGATAGCCCTTGGGATGTGGAGATTTTGAATCGCCACCCAACCGCGCTAGCGAAGCTTCAGGTAACACCTTGATGTAATCCACCTTGTCGTAAACGGCAAGAGCACCCTCCAGCACCGAATTCCGGAATGACACATCGCGCTTTCCCGGAACAGCGGTGGAAGCGACATCTAACTGCGCAACAATTTCGGTGGACGTGTGGGAAGCGATCGACTTTACCGTGATGCCCGAACCAAAATCCAAATCCCCAACGGCAACCTGCGCGGGCAGATTGCTCCCGATTAACCGTAGTTGCTGGCCCTGCGATCCCGTTTTGACCGAATAACGATCGATCGTGAGCAACGTGGGTTCCGGGGTAGCGCGTTTGAGCGTCACGTCCACGCCGAATTCCTGATACTCGCCCCAGAACCACCGGCCTTGCGCCCAGGTCTGATCCGGCGAGATCCACAGTGCCTCGCGCATTTCGGCCGATAGATCGTTCGGGACCGGGTTGGCTGGAGCGGATGTGCCTTTAGAACGGCCGCGCCAAGAGTAGCCTGCATATACCAATCCCGTGCCGATTCTTGAAATGGCGGCTCCGCCGCCGACCGGCTGCAACTTAAGAGAAGTCGTAAATTCGTCGTCGGCAGCTCCGGGCGAGATGATCAACTCGCCGTGGTATTTTCCATGTCCGGGGATATGCGCGGAAATCAACCACCGGCCTGCGATTTTGGGCGATCGCATGCGCGCGCGCCACGCGGCCCACTCCGGAGTGCGCAAGCCGTAATTCTTGCCAAGAAAGTCGAGCGTGATGTCGAGAGAAATGTTTGCCGCGTTCGCCGCGGCAGCGGCATCGCCACCGCCGCCGCCCTCGCCGCCTCCGTTAGGTCCCGCGCCGTTTCTTCGAAACGCCGCGTCTGCCTGCTGATAGAGCGCCGAATGCAGATCGGCGAGCAAGGACCACTCCGCGCGCGTCCGGCGCCACTGGAATGGACGTCCCAGAGCATGACAGTTCATGCAGGTAGCACGAATGGAGTCGTTTGGGATGGTTTCATCCTGAATGCGATGCTCGGCCATATACATCACGGGCTTAGCTTCTTCCGGCGCCAAACCGTGAGACGCGCTCAGGTATTTCACGATCGCCTTGGCGTCGGCCGGCTCGAGCGTGAGCCCGTTCAGGCGCACCATGCGTTTGATGGCCTCTTCCCACCCCTCCGGAGTGGTGCGAATCCACGAAATTCGCGTTAAATTGTCCTTCTCGTCCTTCCGGTGACAGCTCGAGCACTTGCTGACGGTGAGGGTGTCTGTGACAGGGATTCCCTCTTCCTGAGCTTCGGCCGCGCCGCCGCGGCCGGTGGCGTTGCCCCCTCCGCGTCCATTGCCTCGGCCTTGGCAAAAGGCCGGAGAGGACAGCGTGATTATCCCTAACACGAGACCAATGGCGATCGAATTCTTCATAGCGGCCCCTCAGGTACAACCGGAATGCCTCCCCGGCGCGGAAGGCTTAAGCGATTCAGATAACTTGGACGGGGGTTGGAAGTCCGACTTGGACTATTGCGGTTACGCCGCCGCAGCCTACATCGGCTGCATGCTGGCGCGAGTGCTTCTATTTCCTATCTATTGTTGGATAACACTCGGATAATGTCAACGCTTGTTCTGCATATTTCTATTGTTTTTGTCCGGCCAATGCTAATACCGAGTATGCCGTCGCCGCGTCACTCATAAACCGTCCGGCGTCGGATGTGGGATCGCGTTGTTTGTTCAGCGAGGTCGCGATCCACCGGCCTGTATCCCGGTCCTGATTTTTGGAGAGCCATCCAAGAGCACTCTTCAAATGCGGTTCGCCGGTTGAGGTCCCGGCCCGCTCTAGCGCGAGCGCCACGAGTCCGGTGGCATAACCATCGCTGTTTGTATCGAGCTCGGTCGAATCCCTGCGCTTCCAGCCTCCAATTACCACGGACGAGGTGCTCCAGCCGCCATCGCTCCGCTGTTTACTAAAAAGCTCGTTCACAATCGCTGTTCGGTCGGAGGGCTGCAGAATCCCAGGTACACCAGCCCCTGCCCAGAGCAGCACGGCTTTGTTCAACAACGATTGGCGCGCAGCATTCCGCGCGAGATAGCCGGCGAGTAAAGCTACATTCGCCTTAACCTGTGCTTCTGACTGGTACTCCCTGGGCGCGTTGCCTACAGCGATCGCCGCCAGCGTCGCACCCCAGAATTGCGAATCGTCCGCTTCCCACGGCTCGTTGTGAAAATTCAGCCAGGTAAAGGCGCCCGCGGAATCGCCGGTTTTAAGTTGCAAGGCCCACATGTTTTCAAAAGCCTTGCGGGCATCGTCGCCGAGCTTGCCATCGCGCGTATCATAGCTCGACAGGACCAGCGCGTTAAGAACGGATTCCGTGCCTCGGGCCTCGGCCGTCTTCGGCGGCCCATTCTTTTCGTCACTGTAGAAGGGCAGGGCCTCGGGCCAGATGCGAATGCGCTTGGCCACGTTCGCGATCAATTTGCGTTCACCGGCTGAGGGGCCGTTCTCGGAAAGTCGCGCGCGCAAAGCCGGCCGCCCCAGGGCGTAAGGAACAGCTGTGTGGCACGAAATACAAAACGTATCGTGATCTCGAGCGGCGGATGGCCAGGTTGTCCACCACTCGAATCGCTGGTCCAAGTACGCGGCCGCGGCTTTGGCATTCCATGAAGCCGCCGTATTGGCGGAGTCCGAGGCATCCGCGGCAAACGAAGCCGCGGGTACTAGCAGGCATGCAACCGAAAGCGGAATAGTCTTCTTCATTGACCTCACCTCTTCTGACCTAACCTCCTCGGCTGCTTCCGAATATACGATATTTGTGCGTCAAAAGCTCAGCCGCCCTGTAACCTGGATCGAGCGGGGGCCCCCGTTTTCCTGCGATTGAACGTTGTTGAGGCTGGAGAATCCCGCTGTACCGATACTGAGATTCGAAGGGACTGCGTAATTGGGGTGGTTAATCGCGTTGGAGGCTGCTGCTCCAATCTGAATCTTCATGCGCTCCTTAACCTGAAATGACTTGAACAACGAAAGCGAAACGGCCTGTGTTCCGGGCCCGACGACGGCGCCGACGGGCGAATCGCCCGGACGGCCAATGTTGTTCGCCGGCTTTACGAATGCGGCAGGATTAATCCAGCCGCCAATGCCCTGGTTGGCGGGATAGAGAGGAATGCCGGAAACGATATCGGCGCGTCCCGCTCCGGAGGTGTTCACCGAGTTGTTGCCGGAAGGATCGGCTCCGGGTGCGATCACGGTCAAGAATGGCCCGGTTTGAAATAGCAACACACCGGAAAGTTCCCAACCCCCAATAAGCGCATCCATGAAACCGTTCGCGTTGCCGAACAGCATTCGGTTGTGGCCGAAAGGCATTTCATAAAGAAACGTCGTGAGAAAGCGATTCCTGTGAGTGAAAGAGACGTTACCGTAATCGAGATTGAGGTTGTAAATATCGGTTACGGTTCCTCCGGCTTGGGTTGCGAATGCCGTGGGGTTGTAGCCTTGTCCATTCGAAAGATTCTTGGCAAAGGTATAGCTGCTGGCGAATTGCAGGCCGTGCGACATCCGCTTATTGGCCGCGACGGTAAAGGCGTTGTAGTTGCTGCGGGCTCCCGTGCTTTCCTGCGCAATGTATGCCCACAACGGATAGGCCGAGCCTGCGGCGGCTTTAGCAAAGCCAATCGTATTCGGAGCAACCTGCGCCAGGTTTTGGGTATATCCGATATCGGAGCCGTGATTTCCGTCGTAAGTCAGCCGAAGACCGGTGTTAAAGCCCAGCGCTCGCTCAATTGTTAAATTCCACTGCTGCACATACGGGTCGTGATAATGGACATCCGCTGAGAGCTGAAAACTCTGCGTGCCTGGTTGCGACAAATTTGCCGGGAAGGGATTCGCCAGCGTTAGCGCCGGAGTCCCGCCTACGATCGTATTCGTGTAGCTGCCGACGCTGCTTGATTGTACGGCCCATCCGGCGCTCGTGAGGGTTCCCAACATGGCTTCGATAAATCTGCCATATCCGCCGCGAATGACTGTTTTGTCATTCCTGAATGGCCGCCAGGCGAAACCTATGCGCGGACCAAAGCTGGTTTTATCTGAATAATGAAGGGTATTGGGTAGACCCGCCTGGCCGGCGCTCAGGATCGGAGTTGGCGCGATCGATCCGGCAAATACAGAGTCCACTGGCGCGTGGTTAGATACCGCCACTGCTCCGTGCACCGTTACACCGTTAACGATCGAATAGGAGTCCGGAAGAAATACGGCCATGTTGTTCCAGGCATCGGTAAACGGAGGATGGTACTCCCAGCGCATGCCGTAATTGACGGTGAGGAACGGACTCACTTTCCAATCGTCTTGGGCAAACACCGCGTAATGGACGGCGCTCCCGTTGGAGTCCGGCGCATCGACGATGCCGACGCCGGTGCGGTCGGGAATCCCCAGCAGGAAAGCCTGGTACGGATTGAGACCCGTTACGGAGCCGTTAAAAGTGTACTGGCCCGCGCGGTTGCCCGCGAATACATTGCTGAAATACGCGGAGAGCCGCCGAATGTCGCCTCCAAATTTGTACGAATGGGAGCCCTTGGTCCAGGTGATATTGTCGATCAATTGCTTGGTTTGAGAACGCGATACAGAACTGGCGGTGGAACTGGTTGACTGAAAACCAGTGATAGTGAAGGTGGGGGTAGCGCTGCCCACGGGCGGATCGGGCAAGGGGACGCCAATCGCAGAGGTTATAGCCGTTGCGTTGATACCGGTACTGGTGATGACACGGGTAGCCGTAATGCCCACCCGCAATTCGTTCACGACCGTGGGCGAGATCACCCAATTGTGCGCGCCCGTGAAAGCATAATCCATTTCCGGCTGATGCGTACCGCCCGCGAGAATCGTCCCTGTGGAGGATGGTGGATTTGTAATGTCCTTGTACTTATACGTTCCGCGGACGAATAAGGTCTGCTTGGGCGTGATCACCTGGTCGATCCGCGCGTCAGCCTGATTGCTGCTGATCGGCGTGGGAAAATTCACTGCGTAGTTGTTTGCGATAGCGTTCGCCGGTCCCGTGTTCGGAAGAGGAAACAAATAGTTGAGCGCCGCCAATGAAACCGGCGAAATTTGGCTCAGGGGGATCTGGCCGAGCTTATAAACCGACAGGTCTCCACTGCGCAACGCCAGCGATGGGACACTTTGGACGATGAACTGCTGGCGCGGCAACTGCAGCCCTTCGTAACTCATGAAGAAGAACGTTTTGTCCTTTCCGTGATAGAGACGCGGGAGCACCACCGGTCCACCGAGATACCCGCCATAGTTATTCATATGAATCTGCGAAACTGTCGCGCTGAAAGGATTGCGGGCGTTCATATCGGTATTTTGAAGATTCTCGTAAACGCCGCCGTGCAGCGAATTCGTTCCGCTTTTGGAAATAGTGGTGATATCGCTGACGCCGCCGAACTCAGCGGCATTGTTAATCTGACTAACGCGGATTTCTTCGATAGTTCCGAAGGACGGGAACAATTCAGCGATCGGCGCTTCGCTTCGCACGCTCATTGTGCTGATGCCGTCAATGGTGATGGAGAGCTGGCTTGGTTTGGTTCCGGCCACCGAAAGAGCACCCGCGCCGTCCGTCTGCACTCCGGATTGCGTGGTCAGCGTTGAGATCGCGCTAGTCGAGCCAAGCGCGCGCGAACCGATCGCGACCGGAAGATCAACCAGCTCGCGTCCGCTCTTCGTCTCCGCGATGTTCGAAACTTCCGTCGTGATCACCGCAACATTGGTCGAAGTCACATCGACGGTCTGCACCTGTCCCGCGACTACCAGAGCGCCATCCGCGCGAAGAGTCTCGCGCGCGAGCAGCGACAAATTCTTCAGCATAAGGGGTTGAAAACCCGGCGCCTCCAGCACGATCTCATACATTCCCGGCTCGAGATTCACAATCGAATAGCTACCTTCTTTGTCCGTCACTACGGACCGTTTCACGCCCGTGCCGGTGTTGGTGACGGTAACGATGCAATCGGCGATCACGGCCCCGGATGGATCGCGCACAGAGCCGACGAACGATCCGAAGGTTGATTGCGCCGCCGCAAAAGATACGCAAAGCAAAAGAGTAATAAGGCCGGTGATTACCTGGCGGGAATTCTTAGATCTATACACGTTACGCTCCTCCAAAGAAGATTTGTTTCCTTCGTGGGTAGCGCGAACGCTGCGCGACGGATACGGTTCGCTAAAAACTGGAAAAAATCTGTCCCGGCCGGAGGGACATCATTTGGGAGTGACTCAACTCGGTCACCGTTACGTTTTCTCGCATGTGGAGAACGTAAGCTGAATAGTCATTGATTCTAACATCCACGGCAAAGAACTTCAATGGCGAACAAATCACTAGATTGAATCATCGCGATAAAAAAGAATTATTGGCGGCACCCAACTTTGTTGGAAACAAAAAATGTTTAAAATCCGCGCTGTTCGATTTATACTTGCATGAAGACCCGCGTCGGTCCCGCCTAAGCAGGCTGCTGTCCGCACGTTCCGGCTAAGAGAACAACCCCTTCTCTGAGAAATTCTCAATTCCAAATTCGAGGTGAGCCGGTGATCCGTTGGATCGTAGCAGCGGGAGTTGCGCTGTGTATCGCAGCCGTAGGTCAGCCTGGCGGTTTGCCATTCACGATCGAGGCGGTTGAGAACGTGAGTGCCCATTTCCCCGGTGCGCCGAAGCTGCAATCGTTTGCCTGGGCACAGTGGGATGGCAAGTGGATTTTTATCGGGGGCAGAACCACGGGATACCACGGCGTCGGGGCCGCGGACGCGGATTTTCCCCGCGCCGGCAGCAACGACAGGATCTGGGTGATCGATCCTTCCTTAGCGAAGACTTACAGCTTCCCGCTGGCGAGTCTGCCCAGCGCCTTGACAGCTGTTAAAGACCAATGGCTATCCAGCAATCTTCTGTTTTTTCAGGACAAAAGCACGTTATATCTGGCGGGCGGCTACGGAGCGAACTCGAATGGAAAGTTAGTCACGTATCCGGTTCTATCGCGGGTCGATCTGCAAGCTCTGGTGAAGGGTGTTGTCGCCGGAACGGATACGTTCTCCGACACGATCCGATGGACCACAAGTACTCTGGTGCAGTCGGCCGGAGGCGAGTTGCTGAAGCTCGATGACGGTTCGTTTTATCTTGCCGGAGGACACGTGTTCACAGGAAGTTATCGGGATTTCGAAGCGGGGAATGAACAGGAGACGAAAACTGCGTCGCAGAAGTACCTGGGGGAGATCCGGAGGCTGAAGTTAACCGATGCGGGTGGGCGCCCGTACGTTGACTTGATCGAGCGCTACGCCGATCCGGAATTCGCCCGACGCGATTTAAACGCAGGCCTGATTATCCTTCCCGACGGACACTCTCTCGGCGCGGCAATTTATGGCGGCGTGTTCACGCGAGAGCAGCTCAATTTTTCGAAGCCCATTTATTGGGACGCCTTTACAAGCCCTCACGTAGATGAGTATGAGCAGAAGATGAGTGCCTATTCCTGTGCCACCGTCCAGATGTTCGATCCGGATTCGAAAACCATGTACACGACGTTTTTCGGGGGTATCAGCCGGTGGACCTGGGACGAGAAGAAAAGTGTGTTTGTCCAAGCACCATTGGTGGGCGATAAGACCAAAACCGTTTACCTCGACGGCATGCCGTGGATCGACCAGATTTCTACACTTGCTCGCCATGGCGGCCATAGCGAGGAGTTCGTTCAGTCTTCTCGTCTGGGCGGATTCGTTGGAGCGAACGCGGCGTTTCTGCCGGTGGCTGGATTGAAAAGAATACGGGCGGATGCGCCGGTTTACGATCTCTCCGCGCTGCGCGGAAAGCGAACTCTGATTGGTTATATTTACGGCGGCATCCGTGCGTTTCCGCGTGAATTTCCTTATCTCGAAAGCTCGCCTTCCTACAGCGCAGGGAACGTGCCTACCAAACCGAACGATCTGATTCTGGCCGTGTACATCACGGTCCCGGCATCGCGGCGCTAAACCCCGGCTTCGGAGGCGAGCGCCGCGCCCAAGAGGTCCGCGTTAACAGACTCGCGGGCACGCAGCACGAACCCCGTCATATTCGCCACCGCGAAGCTGATCCCGTGCAGATTACGCTCGCGCGGCATCCCCGGAAGCGAGCGCGGGTAGCCCGAAGCGTAATAACAGCCGTTTTTCAGGTAATAGCGGTCACGCGGGCAATCCCAATCGAGACCCACGCCAATGACTCCGGGAAGACTTCCAGGAAGGCACAATTGCCCATTGGCTTCATAGGCCGCAACAATTATCGTTCCCCGCGCGGCAGCGTTTTCTATTAAAGCTCGGAACCGGCTCTGGTATTCGAGCTTCAAGGTTCCGAGGCTCAGATTGACGACATCTACGCCTTTTGCCAAGCTCCACTCGATTGCCGCAATAAGAGCCGGCGTTGAGGTGCGCAGCGAGTTGTGAAACAGTTTTACGGCAAAATAGTCCGCGTCAGGAGCCTTCTCCTGGATTGCGGCCATTACGGCGGTGCCGTGGCCCAGCATGTCCACAAACGAATCTTCCTCTAGCTCGCCGGGTCCGAACACCGAAACGCCGCCCGACACGCCCCGGATATGTGGATGGCGAGCGTTCACGCCGCTGTCGATGACCGCGGCACGCAGACCACGGCCCGATGCTCCTGGAAAGGGCAGAGCCTGGCTGGCCTCAGGACTGGAGTATGGGGTCGAGGACATGCGTAATCTTCATTTGGGTGATTTGGGCGCGCGCAGATTCGATCTCGATCACGCAATCGGCGCTGGCTGCCAATGCCGGGCGGTGGGTGATGACGATCAGTGTCGAACCGGGCAATGCATCGCGCAGATTTGAAGCCACCAGTCTTTCGGTTTCGGAATCAAGGGCCGATGTGGGCTCGTCAAGAATGAGCACGCGCGGACGGCGCAGCAAGGCGCGCGCTAGGGCGATCCGTTGCCTTTCGCCGGCGGATAGGGCTAGACCCCGCTCCCCGGTCTTGGTTCCATAGCCTTCGGGAAGCCGTTCGATCAACTCGCCCAGACCGGCGGCGCGAGCGGCTTGGTCGATCCGATCATCGCCGGCATCGGGAAGAGCATAGGAGATGTTCTCGCGGATGCTCGTATTGAACAAATACGGCGACTGGTCCACTAGCATCACTTGGCCGCGCAAATCGTCGAGCGAGACCGCTCGTAGATCGTGGCCATCCAGCAGGATTCGCCCACGATCCGGATCCAGATAGCGGACCAGAAGGTCGGCAAGAGTAGATTTGCCGGCGCCGCTTGGTCCTAAGATGGCGCAGAACGCTCCGGCCGGAATCTCGAGAGAAACATCTTCAAGAACGGGCTTGCGGTCATATTTGATGGAAACGTTTTCTAGACGAAAATGACCTTGAACCAACGCAAGCCGAGTTGGCGGCTCAGCTTCACGAACCTCGGCGGGCGTATCGAAAAGCTCGAAAACCCGGCCTAGCGAAACCCGGGCCGAGGCCAGTCCGGACGTCATGCTCATCAGGTTCTGGATGGGGGACAACAGGCGCATATGGTAGGCCATAAAGGCCACCATCGTGCCGACGGACATGGCGCCATTGATAATCAGCCACCCTCCATAAAGAAACACGGCGGCGGTAGCAGCCGTTAGAATCGCGCCCGGCAGCGCACCAGTCATAAACGATGCGATTTGCGCGTCGAGCATGGTTCGTACAAAGGCGTCGTTGCGTTCCTTAAAACGCGCCGTCTCGTGCTTATTGGCGCGGAGCGAAACAACAACCCGCATGCCCAGAATCGTCTCCACAAACAAACTGCCCAGATCCGCGCTGCGTTCCCGCAGGGCCTTCGTGAAGGCAGTGAGCTTACGCTGATACCGGCGGAAGGTGTAAAGGCAAGCAGGAATAAAAACGACACTTACAAAGAATAGGCGCCAGTTCAGCAACAGCATCATGAAAATGCTGCCGAACAGAAAGACAACGTTCGAAAGGACGGAAAGCAGCGTATCGGCCGATACGCGCTGTATCTCGCCGACATCGTTGTTCAGGCGGGACATCAGATCGCCAAGCCTGAAGCCGGCGTAAAACCGGGGCGATAGCGTCTGCAAATGACGGAACAGAGCCAGCCGCATATCGAAGAGCATCGCGGCCGAGACCTTTACATAGCGGTAGCTCGAAAGAATATTGAGGAGAAAACTCAACACGCTCGCGCCGAACATTAAACCCGCCACGCGAACCAGAGCGTGCATGTCGCGCTTCAAAAGCGCGCTGTCGATAAGGAGCTTGGAGATGTACGGCTGAACCAATCCCAGGCACGTGGCAGCGAGACTGATCGCGAGGATCAGGACCAGCCGCCCCGTGTAGGGATGAAGAAAAACCCAAAGTCTGCGCCAATGGCGCCATTGGGCTACGCCTGCGCCGGCTTCCATTTAGCTTGTCCCGAGAACTGTATCCAAACTCGGGCGGACGCCCAGGCCCGCGCCGGAATCCACATAGGCCCGCGGTCCATGGGGACCACCCCACAGGGTATGAGATCGAACATCAGCTACCTGATAACGTTATCAGATTTGTGGTGGTGTCTTTGTTGAGGTACAGCAGCTTGGTGGATTTCAACGTTTTCGTATCGTAGAACTCGATCGTCGAACCGCCGCCATACACCAGCAGCTTCGATCCGTCGCTGCTGATCGAAAAACGGAAGTTTACGCGAGCGGGAAGAAACTCTCTCTTGATCACCTTATGCGCGGCAACGTCCCATACCCACCACTCCGTAACGCGATTCGCGCCCGTGTTGTACACCATTAGCGAATAGCCGAGCTTACGGTCGGGTGAAAGAGCAAAACCCACCATCGGGAAAGCCGGCCCCAGCGGTGTGTATTCCACCTTCTTGGTTGCCAAATCGATTGTGGCCATGCCGATCGTCTGTTTGTGAACGGCTGCATCCACCGAGGTGAACACGTTCGTCACAGTCCCGGCAGCGTCGTTTGGATCGTCGTTCGCGGCCAGCCGGTAGGGAGATGCGCCCGGGTACTCCGGCTTCGCCAGTTCGATACGGTCGACTTCATGAAGATCGCTCAAATCGAAGACGACGACGTCGTCATCGAATACATACAGTAGCTTGCCGTCGGGCGAAATCTTGTAAGTCGCGCCGAAACCAAAGCCATCGTCGTACCCTTTGGGGAAGGGCATTGACTGAACGATCTTTTTATCCTGCAGGTCGATTTTCACGAATATCGGAGGATCGTTCCGATATTGGTCGATCTCTTTAACGGTTACCTTCATCGTGGTGTACACGTACCGTCCTGCTGGATCGACCGCGAGGCCGGAAAAGTTGCGGCCGCCCGCCCGCAACATGCGCGGAATGCTCTTTCCATCCGAGAGCGGAAAACTGCTGACAATCTGGCGCGAAGCGAGATCGACCGTCTCGAAATCGAGTTGCGTGGTGACCAGGTGAAGCTTGGTTTTATCCGCGGATAAGACTGTGGTGCGGGGAATGCCGCCAAGCGGGATTTCACCAACGATATCGCCCGTGCTCTCGTTAATGATGAGAAGTTTCTTATCGAGCGTTCCGACATACATCAAGCCCTTTAAGCTCGCTGGCGTTTGCCCCAAGCACAAGGCCGAGGCCAAAACGACGGTTCCAAACAATCGCGTGACTCCCATCTGTGTTGCCTCTCGTTACGGATAAACGACATCCACGTTGCGCCAATCGTTGACGGCTGCGCTGCACTTGTCCGTCCACGAAGGATTGTTGCTGACATGATCCGGAACTTGCGCGGGCCAGGCACAGCCTAGATAGCAGTCAAAGAGATCCCGCTCCACGGGCTGGCACAGGCCTGCCGTTCCGCCCGAAACATCCACTTCCCAGCCGGGGTTAAACGAGAGCGTGCATCCCAGCGGGTAGTAAACGCGCCCGGATTTGGAAGCGTCGGACTCTTGTTGCAGCGCCTGCACATCGCCCAATTCGGCGAAGCGTACCCGCTCCATGTTGCGAGCCTTCTGATTAAACGGTTGCAGCGATTTCATGAGTGGTCCTTTCAGTCGTTGAAGCGCTCCAAAAACTTTGGATTGCCCATGCCGATCTCCGCATAAATGTGGAGACAAAGATCGATCCATCCGCGCACGCGATCGCACTGCTTCAATAGCGACGCGGAGGTATTGCCGTGATTAATGAACGATTCGTGATAGCAGCCTCCCGCGCATACGGGACGCACCCAGCAGGTGTGACAGTCCGGCCGCGCCCCGATATGATGCTGTTCCAGAAACTCCCGCCGGGCTTCGTGATCGATGCCGCCTTTCACCACGTTGCCCATCTGCGCGACGGGCGCGTCAACAAACCGGTGGCACGCACCGATGTCTCCCGATGTGCCAACGCCAAGCATTCCGAGTCCGGCTCCACAGGTATAGGCCTTGCTGACTCCCGAATGAAGCTCCTTAAGAGTGTCGGTGACGTTAGTGAAGCGGTGGTGGCGACCCTTGAGAGCGTGGTCCCGATATTCGTACGCCAGATCCGCGAATTCGCCGAGGATATCGTCCATGGTTTCGCCGCCGATGTGATAGAGGCGGTCGGGACTGGCAGTCGCCGGCGAAAATCCTACACCCGCGAAATCGAACTCCTGGGTCAGATGATCGTAGATTCGCCGCACATGGCGAACACCGCTGCTAAGAGTCACTCTGGCGCCGATGGAATTTGTTTTGTGCCGCGCCAGCAGCATTTTTATCTTGGGAGCGATGACATCGTAGCTGCCGCGGCCATTGTGAAAAACGCGCATGCGATCGTGCAATTCTTTATCGCCGTCGATGCTGACGGTTACCCCGAAACGATGCTCAGCAAGAAAATCCGCGATCTCTTCCGTCAGAAGCGTCGCGTTGGTAGTTAGACTGTAATCGACCGCTTTGCCCTCCGACGCCGCCTTCGCATCCGTATAAGCCACTGTGGACTGCATCAGCGGGAAATTCAAGAGAGATTCACCGCCGAAAAAAGTCACGTGCAGCTTGGGGCGTCCGGCCGACTCGCGAAACAAAGTGTCTATCGCGGCCTGCGCGACCGGATCGGTCATGTACTTCGGCTTGTCTTTTGTAATGGCGATTTTGTCCGGGCTGTACTCGTAGCAGTATCCGCAGCTCAGGTTGCACTGATTGGTGAGGTTCAGGACCACGCGCTGCAGAGGAAAATCGCCAGCCGGTATTGACGGAAATTTTGGACGTCCATCGCCGGAAGTCAGAACGTCGTAATACGTCATCTCTTCAAGGATGGCTTCGATTTCGTCTGGAGCGTAACGCCGTTCAGTAAACCAAGAGACCAGCTCCCCACGATCGAGCGGACCAAGGGGAAACGCGTCGAAAATCTCTTTCGAAAGCCCGTCTAAACGGAACACAGCCCCGCTGGGGACCAGATAGAGAAAGTCAGCATCCGCAACTCTGAACCGGTGATGTTCAGACTGCCGGTAAGCCGTCGCGGCAGGTTCGCAAGCAGTCATTGCTGAGCGACCTCGGGCTGGTCGTAAAGCGTGTAATTCGGGACAGTCACTACCAGGTACGATTTGGCCTTGTGGGTGACTCCTGCGGCATCTTTATAGGTGGCAACAGCCCAGACGTCGCCGTAGTTGTCTACGCCGAAGTTACTGTTGACCTTTTTGCGTTCGGGGTTGGGACCTTCAAAGCTGGGCGTGAACAAGCCCGAATCGTCGATCTTCCCCACGAACAGGATGTCATCGTCGTCAGGGGTTGAAAAGAACTCCTCCATCGACCATTGGGCGCTTACGGGTCCTAAATCCAGATCGTCGGCAGTGTGAGGCTTGCCATCGGGACCGGCGGCGTATGCTCGCGCTTCATATTGCGCAAACTCTTTGGGCCACTTAATGCCACCGAGCCGCGAAATCTGCGCGTTCGGGCTCACCTCAATGTAGGCGATCTTGTCGTACACGGCCAGGGCTTTAATCTTGCCGGCGCGGCCGATGGTCAGATCCCGCATGCCTACCGGAGCTTTTGCGGCAATGTCAACTTCGATGGTCGCCAATGTAGGGGTTGCGTTGACGACTTTCGTGACCGTAATGCCGGGGCCGAATATGAAATCGGACGGTTGCAGCGATGACGGAAGATTGCCGCCAAATATCTTTACCTGACCGTGCGAAGGAGACTGAAGGGCCGATATATCCGTACCCAGGATCGCCGGTTCTGCGCTAGCACGCACCAGATGCACATCCATGCCAAGCTCGCCGAAACCGCTCCAGAACCAGCGGCCGTCCATGCTGTTGCCATCGCGGGAAACCATCATGGCCTCGCGCCATTCAGCTGGAATACCACTGGCCGCGGTGACCGGCGCCGACGCCGCCGTAACCGGAAGGGGACTCATGGCCGCAGCCCCGGAACGGCCGCGCCAGCTATAGCCGGTGTACACGATGCTCTTGCCGGTGAGCTTCAGGCTAGCTCCGGAACTCGCGTAAGTCAGCTGTGTTGTCGTCGAAAAAAGATCGTCGGATGCTCCGGGCGTAATCACAACCTGGCCGTAGATGCGTCCGCGACCCGGCTGATAGGCGGACACAAGCCACGTTCCCGCGAGTTTAGGCGCTCGCATAGCGGCGCGCCAAGCCGTCCATTCAGGAGTAATCAGCGGTTGGCTGGTTGCAAGATAATCGACAGCGATAGCGCCAGGCGCTTTTGCATTTACGGCGGAAGCTGCCGTGGCTCGAGGCGCTTCACGATTAATACCACCGGTATCGTTCGCTGTCAGGTGTACCGGCGCTTCCTCGATCGGTACAGCCTTGGTGCGCTGCGGGCGGAACACGTTCTCCGCGCTCGGGAACATGCCGATGTGCATCGCCAGTAACTTTTGATAATCCTCGCGCGTTCGGCGCTGAGCTAAAACGCGGCCGATGTTGTGACAGTTGTTGCACGTTTTCTGAAGGGCCGGATTCGAAACATGATCGTCCTGATAGCCTTGGGTCCGGTGCTCCACCTCCCAGAACCCTGCCGCCATTTCTTCCGGCGCCAAGCCGTTGTTGTTGCTAAGGTAGCGGACGATGTCCCGCACTTCTTGCGGTGTGGCCGAAAGCCCGTTCAGCCGGATCATGCGTTTAATCGCCTGTTCCCAGACCTCGGGAGTCGTACGGATGTAAGAGATTCGGGTCATCAACCCGGCGGGGTCGCGCCGGTGGCAACCACCGCATTTGCTGATCGTCAACTGATCGTTTATAGGAATTCCCGCCACGTCAGGCTGCGAGCCGCTCTGCGCGTGAACGATGCTAAGTGCCATGAAAAGCAGGCCTGCAACACCGACAAATCGTGCATGACTGGACATCGGTTATTTCCCCTTCCGTTTCTGAGAGCGCACCGCTCACAACACATCGTCACTTCACGAGGACGGACGTTTGCTTCAGGCGAAGAGCAAGATAATGCGAAAGACGGGAGACGAGGTCCGGCGTGGACTACAGAGGCGCTCACGCAAACACTGTGTGAGCGCAAACGGGCAGAGCCGCGAGGTACTCGCGAAAAGTCAATCTAGCATGGCCGGGATTTTCTGTCAATGCCGTTCTGAAAATTACATATTGCATCTCAACAAATGCGCGTGTTATAGCTCTAGAAGTCCGGTATTCGCCGCGTTTGTTGCGAAATTGCCCCTGTCAGGTTAGTGTCGAGCTGATCCCGCGCTCAGCCGCGCTGTGCCCCGACGCCCTCTTTTCCCCTGTTTGGACCGAAATCGTCAGCCTTTACAGATTGAACTGAATTTCCTTTACGAGGGCAAATGAGTTTGAAACTGCATTCCCCGCATCTTGGCGTACCGGTCATCGTCCTGCTTGTAGTTTCGGCCGCCGCTCAAATCAATCCGGGCGCCATTGGGCGCAAGGCGCTTGACGATCTGCTTGCGCAGCGCTTTTCCGAGTTGCGGGAACTGTTTGACACCGCTATGAAGGAGAACTTGACTCCCGATGTTCTCCGCGGCAGAGTCAGCTCGGAACTGGCGACTTTTGGTAAACCGGAAACGATCGGCGAACCCGTCGTGGGCCATGAAGGGCAGCTCACGGTGGTTACTCTCCCGGTAACGTTTTCGAAGACCAAAGTGAATGTTCAGTTTCATATTCACGAATCCGGCGAACTGGCGGCTATCCACTTCCGGCCCGCAGATTCAGCGCCTCCGGTGGCGTGGCAGCGGCCTGCCTACAGCAACCCGAATGCATTCCAAGAGCGAGCGATCACCATCGGCAACGAGCCCTGGAAGCTGGGTGGAACATTCACCGTACCGAAAGGAAAGGGGCCATTCCCGGCTGTGGTTCTGGTGCATGGTCCAGGTCCGAACGACCGGGATGAATCGATGCGGGCCAACAAGGTCTTCGCGGACATCGCGGAAGGGCTCTCATCGCGCGGTATTGCCGTATTGAGATACGACAAACGCACGCTGGTCTACGGACGGCAAATGAGCGAGCGCGAGTTTACGTTGCGCGAGGAAATCATCGAAGATGCGTTAGCGGCTGCTGCCTTCCTGCGCGCGCAGCCCGAAATAGACCGCGGGAAAATTTATCTGCTCGGCCACAGCCTGGGTGGATACGCAGCTCCGCGGATCGCCCGCGAGGATGGCAAGTTCGCTGGAGTAATTTTTCTCGCTGCTAATGCGCGCCCGATTCAGGAACTGGTTCTGGAGCAAACGCGATATTTGGCCGCGGCCGGCGCGCTGTCTCCCGATGAGGCCCAGAAACGGCTGGACGCTTTGAAGATAGAAACGGAAAAACTGAACGCGCTAGAACCGGGGAAAGCGAATCCGCCCGTAGTATTGGGGCTACCCTCAGCCTGGCTCCTTGATGTGAAGTCTTACGATCCCGTGGCCGAAGCGGCGCGTCTGTCAATTCCGCTTTTATTTCTCCAAGGCGGCCGCGATTTTCAGGTCGGCATGAAAGATTTCGAGCAGTGGAAATCGAGGCTTGGGGCGCAACCGAACGCAACCTTCCACTCTTATCCCGACTTGAATCACCTATTTATTTCGGGAAAGGCCAGGAGCGTACCGGCCGAGTACCTCATTCCCGGCAACGTGTCGGCGGATGTGATCGCCGCGATTGCGGATTGGATCGCGGCCGGTGGAAACTAGCCGGGCGTTTATGCGACGGCCTCAAGCTGAAAACCGTTCAGTCGATAGCGAAACGGGGGAAATCGCGCCAGTCTTTCGGCGCACCAAGCCAAGCCACGTTCAAGGGCGTGCAATTCCGCGGTCCACCACGGCCCATCGCCACCGCTCCGATAAAAACCAATACAGTTCGCGAGGTGCCGGTGAAAGCCGGCGGTCAAGCGCGATTCGTAATGCGCAAACACATGATCCGCTGACTCCCCGTTGGATATGGCACGGACGGCAGCAGCGGCTAGAACGGCTTCGCGCACGGCATGCGCGGTACCGTCTCCACAGATTGGATCGAAAGCGAGCGCGGCCGTGCCGCAGGCCAGCCATCGCCTGTCCTCAGCGCAGCCGCAAAGCGGGATCATTATTCTCGGGTGGGCAGGGAATTCGCCATTGGGCGCATGAACGTATCGGATTTGCTTTGCGATCAGCCGGCTGCCTTCGAGCGGAGCGCCGCAGACACCGCCAACGCAAAGTAGCGACCCTGTGCTATCTTCGCTTCCGATCAAGAATAGCCAACCGTCCTCAGCCGATTCGACCCAGCAGCCAGGTTCGCCGGCGGTGTTCAATTCAACCGAATAAGCGCGGGCCGTTCGCGTGCCGAAACGTTGCTCCGCCGCTCCGGGCGGAGATGGACGTGAAGAAAAGATCTCCCACTCCGATGGGCGCGGCACGGCGGCGATTGGGATGGCCGGCCGGATATGGTCCAACAGTATTTTCTCAGAGACAACCACAGCGGAATGCGGTAAAACGACGGGTTCGGCTTGCGAACCCCAGAGGACAGTCCTGTGTTGAATGCGCGGCAGCTCTCGAAAGAGGTCCCGATGTCCGAAAACATCCGCCATCAATTTAATCGCGGCCTCGCTGAGCATCACGGCCGGCACGCGGGGACGGCTGGAAGCTTCGAGCTCCACGGGAACCCCGGCTCGATGTAAAATATGCGCGCAGCAATATGCGGCTACTCCGTCGCCGCGAACCAGGACCATGTGATCAGGATAACGAAGGCACTACTCCCGATAATCCTGCTGCTGACTCGTGTAGCTGGTCAGTCGCCCGCGCCAGAGGAGGGCATTCCCGTTACCGATCCGTTGGTCATCGCGAAATGTGGCCCTTGCCACGCAAAAGACGACCGCGGAAATCTGGAGCGAATTTCGTGGATGCGGACCACGCCCGAAGGCTGGCAGGAGGCATTACGAAAAACAGTGCTGGATGGACGTCTTACGATCGCGCCGGCCGAAGCGCGTGCCGTTGTGAAATCGCTAAGCGGAAGTCACGGATTGGCGCCTGAGGAAGCGCAGCCTGTGGCGTATTACGCGGAGCGCCGAATTCAGGAGGAAGGCATCGATGACGACAATCCACTGACGTCGTGTACGAAATGCCACCCCGCGGCTCGACCGCTTTCGTGGAGGCGGTCGCCGAAGGAGTGGGAGCAATTCGTCGAAACGCATGCGAAGGAATACAAGTTCGATTTGAACCCGCGGACGATTACGGCTCTCAGTAAAACCACTTCGCTTCATACGCCCGAGTGGACGGGATGGAGCGCCCGCACGGCTCGCCCGGACCTGAGTGGCCGCTGGTTAGTCACGGCCCATTTGCATGGTGGCGGAAAATACACGGGTGAGCTGCAAGTGGAGCGCGGTAGCGCCCCGGACGAGTTCAGCACGCGCATAAAACTGAAATCCACAAAGAATGGCTTCGAAGTCGTCCGCACGGGCCAAACTGTAATATTCGGAGGTTATCAATGGCGTGGCCGGTCTCGAGGAGTTAATCCTCCTAACAGCCCTGAGGATGCTTCCAATGAGGCGCGTGAGTCGCTGTGGTTCTCGCCTGATTTAACCCGCGCCGAAGGCCGTTGGTTCTGGGGGCAATACCAGGAATTCGGGTTTAACGTGGAACTACGGCGACCCTCGACTGGAGCGACCCTGCTCGCTATCGACAGCCAATCGCTCAAGATAGGCTCGAAATCTAATGCGATTCGGCTTATCGGCGACAATTTCGCCGCTCAGGTGAGTCCTGCCGATCTAAGCTTTGGCCCCGGCGTGACGGTACGGCGAATCGTTTCCGGCAACGCAACGGAAATCGTGGTTGAAGTGGATGTCGCCGCAAATGCGACGCCACGCAAGAACGATGTCTCGCTGCACGGGTCGGTTCTGAAAGGCAGGCTTGCGATCTACGATCGCGTCGATTACCTGAAGGTCACCCCGGAATCATCGCTTGCCGCGTTCGGCAATGCCAATTATCAACGGGGCTTTGGAATTTTCGAAGCGATCGGATTTCAGCGCGGCCCGGATGGCAAGGCTCACACGGCCGACGATCTCGACCTAGGGCCGATAGACGCGACTTGGTCGATGGAGGTCTTTTATGCCGTCGATTCGAGTGGCAACGACAAAATCGGCAAAGTCAGCACAGCCGGTCTCTTCACTCCCGCCGCGGACAATCCTGGAGTGAATTATGACATTTGGGTCATCGCGACGGCGGTGAAAGAATTTAGCAAAGACGCGCGTCCTTTGGTGGGTAAAGGTTATGTCGTGGTGACGGTTCCCGAGTACACGTTTAATGGACGACGCTATATACGCGACCTGGACCGCTGGATCGAGGAGGGCACCTGGTAATACGGTTGCGTTTAGCCGGTCTTCTGCTACCAGCGGTGGCCCTCGCCCATCATGGTTTGGCGGTGTTCGATCGGACCACCCCAATCACGCTCATCGGAACAGTCACGGAGTTCCACTTCACCAATCCTCACTGCATCATCGACTTCGACGTTAAGGCCGGCAACGGCCGGTTGCAGAAATGGCAAGGCGAGCTGACCAGCCCTCTCCATTTGAAGGGCTGGACCGCAACTTCGCTCGAAGCAGGGAACCAAGTTAAAATCACGGGTTATCGCGCCAAGAGCGGAGCATATTACGTCTGGATTACGCGGCTGGTTTCATCGAATGGTAAAGAGATCCGCACGAACGGCGACAATCTGATTCCAGAAACACCATAGCGCGTACCAAAGTTCCATAGAAGCCGTGACTACCCGTCCGATTCCATGCCGTTGACCAGGGTAGAAGTCCACTTAATCGAAGTAATCCGCTCGGTCAAACCTCTCTTCAAGAACTGGGCGCTGGCCGTTCATTCCGCGATTCTGAGTTGGCTGCCTTTCCGCTCTATGGACAAGAAGATTGTCCTGAGATTCAGCGTTCCATTGACAACGGAACGCGCGCGCGCCGCATCCCGGAAAAGATAGCCGGCGGTCTAGAATCAAAGCTCTTTGGAAGCTAAACAACCATACGAAGATGTCGAATCGGCAGGGTACATACCGGACGCGGAATTTCGCCAATCGCATGAAAAAAATGGTGGCTCCCCGGCGTGGATTCGAACCACGAACTTGACAGGTTTTTGAAGGCTCACAACTTGTTGATTCTAAAAAGTCGTTGAAGTCATCAAAAGCACCAAAAGCAGGCATTTGGTACAAAAACTGTAAAAAATTTTTACCCCAATCGGATGCACGTCCCGCTTCAATGGTTTTGCGGGAATTTTTTTAGGTAAGCTCGCAGCTCATCCAGTACCTTGCGAAAGGCGGCGAGCCGTTTTTCATCCGTTCCCTCGATTGCGGCTGGATCGTTGAAGCTGTGATGAAGGCGGACAGCCTTTCCGAAGAACACAGGACAGCTCTCTTTCGCGTTGTCGCAGACCGTCAGCACATAGTCAAAATTTTGGCTCGCGAACTCATCAACATGCTTCGAGCGGTGGGATGTGATGTCGATGCCGACTTCCTTCATGACCGCTATCGCCTCGGGACGCACAGTGCTTGGTTTTGTTCCCGCGCTTTCCACCGTGAAGCGGTGCCCCGCGTCGTGCCGCAGCAGTCCTTCGGCCATCTGCGAACGCGCAGAATTGCCCGTGCACAGGATGAGCACCCGTTTCTTATCTTCCATGCGATAGCTCCTTCTCAGAGTGAGGCACCACGACATCCTGCGCCTGTTTCGGTAGCGACGGCACCAGCCACCGGAAAAGAAACGTCGCGGCAAAAGCGCCCGCGAGCTGGGCCGCCATAAAGCCCGGAGCATCGGCGGGACGGATACCGACAAAGGTATTCGTGAACGCCCGAGCGAGTGTCACGGCCGGATTAGCGAACGATGTGGACGCGGTGAACCAGTACGCGCCGGTAATGTATAGCCCGACAGCCAACGGAACAGCTTCCGTGCGCAGCCGCCCGCACCCCCAGATAACCGAGAGCAGCCCGAAAGTAGCGATGAACTCACTGAGGAGCTGCGAGCCGCCAGCCCTCACGTGCTGCTATACCTGTAGCACAGGCTCCGCGAACATCAGATGAGCAGCCCAAACACCGAGAATGGCGCCCACGGCTTGCGCCACGATGTAGCCCGGAACATCGCGCCATCGCATCCCGCTCTGGCTTGCATCCGCGAGCGTCACGGCCGGATTGAAATGCGCGCCGGAAATCACGCCGAAAGTAAAGATGAGCGTGACCAGCGTCGCGCCCGTCGCCAGCGTATTCGCGAGAAGCGCGATAGCGACATTACCGCCGCTCAGGCGCTCGCCCATGACGCCAGAACCAACGACAGCCGCCAGCAGCAGCGCCGTACCAAGCAGCTCTCCCGTAAGACGGCGCGCCAGTGTCATGAGCAACAGCCGGGCGCGCAGCAGACTTCCGGCTTTTTCGCGCGAACAAAGGCACTCATGAACTTGTCTTGTACGAGCGGCGCGACCGCATCCACGTCGAGGCCTTGGCCAGTCAGAAACTGCCGCGCATCTTCGATGTTGTAAATCCGCGTGGGTTCAACGTCGATCGCATCGAACCCGGCTTTCGCCAACCGCTTAATGTAATCCGTTTCCTCAAGCGCACCCGCAATGCAGCCGACCCACAGCTCCATGCTTTTCCTGATTTCGGCCGGAACCGCTCCCCGCACGACGACATCAGAAACGGCAAATCGCCCACCCGGCTTCAGCACACGGAAGGCCTCTCTGATCACCCGGTCCTTATCGCCTGAGAGGTTGATAACGCAATTCGAAATGATGACGTCGACAGAGTTGTCATGAAGCGGGATGTTCTCGATCTCGCCTTTGAGAAATTCGACATTCGTCAAGCCGCTCTTGCGTTTGTTCTCTTCGGCGAGCGCCAGCATTTCATTGGTCATGTCGAGCCCGTAGGCCTTCGCCGTGGGACCGACGCGCTTTGCCGAGAGGAGAACGTCGATACCGCCGCCCGAACCAAGGTCGAGCACGGTTTCACCGGCCTTCAGTTCAGCCAGCGCGGTCGGATTGCCGCAGCCGAGCGACGCGAGAAGGGCCTTTTCCGGCACGCCGCTTTTCTGCGCTTCATCGTAAAGATCCGAGGTGATGGGGTCACATGACGAAGAAGCAGCGCCTTCGCAGCAACTCGCTTTGGAGCAGCAATCCGCGGCAGTCCTTCCCCGGTACGAACACGCTTCGCCGCTTCGCCGTATTTGTCTTGAACGATTTCCTTCACATCAGAACTCATTGGTATCTCCTATTTGCAGCAGAGGATTTTTTCCGGCTGCACAGCCTTGTTCCGTGTACAACATTCGGCGTAAAGGAAACCGAGAAGGTCCTGCGCCGCCTCGGTCCAAGTGCCGCCGCTCATAGGCGTGTTGTTGGAGATGCTGGCGGAAACCACTCCAGGGAGTTGTTCAATTCGATCCACAACGTCCTTAAAGAAAACCGTTAATTGCGGGGGCCGGCTGGCCCCGCGTTGCTCATTGAGACTCGCAACCAACACCCCTTCGCGTTGGAATCCGGGATCTAGAGCTTGAAGGTTCCGAAGAGTTCGAATGAACAGCCCCGCTCCCGTCACCAGCACCAGTGACAGAGCCACTTGAACGGTCACCAGCAACGACAAAATGCGCGAGGGTGAGGGTGCCACCCGCCACTCTGGTTTAAAAGCTATTAGCTGCGTAGCGGATCCGGCTGTTTGAAGTGCCGGTACAAGCCCAAACAGAATCGCCGAGGCAATGGATATTGCGCCGGTAAAAGCCAACACATTGGCGTTCGGAGTCAAATCGAATGCGATTTTAAAAGGTCCGCTTGAGATGACGGCGAGCAATGCCCGGCTGGCGCACACCGCCAAAACCAATCCTGATGCGGCGCCCACAAGCGCAACCAAAAGGCTTTCGGTTAAAAGCTGGCGCACGATGCGCCCCCGCTTGGCGCCGATCGCCAGCCGGATTCCAATCTCATGCTGCCGTGCCGTTCCGCGAGCCAGTAGCAGATTCGCAATGTTCGCGCAGCAAATGAGCAGAATCACCGCTACGATCGTCATTAGAACCTGCAAGGGCCGTTCGAACATTGTCCGTAGAAATGTCCACCCGGTTCCGCCCGGCTTTAAATCCAGCCTCGCCGAGCGGATTTGATCTTGAAAGGCTTGGCAACCCCGGCGACATGGCGGCCGTAGCGATTTGGGGCCAAGCCGCGGCTAAGCGCGACTTAGCTACCGCAATCGACACGCCTTTCTGCGGGCGCGCCAGCACTCGTAGCCAGTTATTGCCGGCGCCAAGGAGCACACCGCCGTTGACGTTCATTGGGAGCATGGCCGCGAGCGGCAGCGTGATATTGGCGACGGCTCCGACATCGGCCCCGGTGAAACCGGGTGGGCTTACCCCGGCAATGGTGACCGGGTATCCACCGATCAATAACTTTTGTCCCAGCGCTTGTGGATCGCCTTTGAACTCGTGTTGCCAATATTCATAGCTGAGCACGGCCACTACCGGCGAGCCTGGCTGGTCGTCGTCGCGTGTTAGCAATCGCCCGGCTATGGGTTTCACGCCGAGGGTCTCATAAAAAGCTCCCGTTACCCAAGCTCCAGGAACGCGCCTTAGAGAGCCTGGCAATCCGACGTTGAACCCGGCGCTGCTGAAGCCCGCGGCGGCCGCGAAGACCTCTTTCTGGCCGGCTAATGCTCGAACCATCGGATAACTGAAACTTTCGCGCGGAGAAGCTGCACCGGGAGTTCGTACGATTACCTGAACTAATTCCTGCGGACGGTCGACCGGCAACCAACGCAGCAGGAGCGCATCGATGAACGTAAGAATGGCTGTATTTACGCCGATTCCAAGAGCGAGCGAGATCACCGCTGTAGCCGCGAACCCCGGGCTTTTTTGCAGCGTTCGCACCGCGTAGCGCACATCGCGCACACATTCTTCCAACCAGGTCCAACCCAACGCTTCGCGCCTACTCTCCGCAGCCAGGGTGAGGTTACCGAGTTCGCCAGGGTTTGCGATCGCCGCAAGCGATTCCAGCTCTTCACGCATTTCCCGCTCTTCGGCGCGCCGGAAAGCCGGGAGCAGATACGCCAATCTTCGCCAGAAGCTCATACAGACCCCCTACAAAGCCGGACCCATCACGCGCGAAATTGCAGTGGCAAACTCCGCCCATTTGGAATGCTCTTCCACCAGTTGCTTGCGGCCCGCGGGCGTTAAGCGGTAGTACTTCGCCCGGCGGTTGTGCTCCGAAGTCTCCCATTTTGCCGATATCCAGCCTTTGAGCTCCAGCCGCTTTAACGCCGGATAAAGCGAACCGAATTCAATGTCCAAGACCTCCTTCGATAAGCTCCGGATGGCTTTCGCGATGCCATAGCCATGCAGCGGCCCCAGAGCGAGCGTTTTCAGAACGAGCATGTCGAGCGTGCCTTGGAGCAGATCCATACGAAGACAGTCTATATAAAGACGTTCTGAATATCAAGCCTTTTTTGGGCGTGGCAAGTAGCGATTGCCGTACATGCGTCGGCAACGTTCAGGTCAGCGAGAAGAAACCGCGCAAGGCCCAAGAGCCATGGGCATCTCGCGCGAGCCCCCACTGTTGGGACTGGGCCGCCCCCACCAGGGCTGAATTGGAGGATTTCACGTCACCGCTCAGGCGGGCTTAAGCCTGCTCCACCATACCTCAGAGCGTGGCGCTGAAATGCTCTGTAAAACGGGTGTAACAAGCAATGTTGTAGAATGATGTTTTAGGCGGAGGTGGGTCTTCTCGAGTAGCCTGCTCCCCAGTTTCGGACGCAGCGTAGGCCAACAGATCGGCGGCCAAAACCACGGCGTGGTGACCGATGGCGTGCGGCACGCCATGAGAAGGGCAGTTTGCGGTCTTCTCGACCTCCTCTTCCCGGACGAATGCAGGATCTGCGAACAGCCGCTGCACGAAATTTCTCGCATCCCGGTTTGCCTTTATTGCCTAAAACAGCCGCAAGCACTTGATGCCGAATTTTTCTGCCGGACGTGCCGCACACCATTTCTAAACCGTTATCCCCTGGATGAAACCGGCCAGTGCTCGCTGTGCCGGCTGGGGCTGAACGGTTTTGACGATGTCTATTCCGCGGGAGCCTACGAAGGAAATCTGCGCAAACTGATTCACCTTTTCAAATTCGAGGGCGTGCGGCCGCTGGCGCGGCCGCTGGGGAATTTCCTCGCGCAAGTTCTGCCTCGAGAGCAGCGTTTCGACGCGATCGTACCGATGCCCTTGCACTGGCGGCGCCGGTGGCAGCGCGGGTTTAACCAATCCGAGTTACTGGCGCGCGAAATCAGCCGGCGATGGAACGTGCCGTTGCGCAGTCCGGTCCGCCGCAAGAAAGCCACCGTCCCGCAAGCGGGCCTGACCAGCGCACAGCGCCGTAAGAATGTCCAAGGCGCATTCGAGGTCAAGCGCGGGCCGCGCCTGGACGGGCTCAGTATTCTGTTGATCGATGATGTTCTAACGACCGGCGCAACGGCGAGCGCATGCGCACGAGCACTCAAACGCGGGGGCGCGGCGCGAGTTTCTCTGCTTACGCTGGCCCGCCGCGACCGCCGCGGGGGAATGGACGTTCAAACCAATTCTCTTGCATCCGCTGCTGGAGGTTCATGAGAAATGATGGCTCTAAGCCAAGAACGCTTGCACCGTCCCGTACTGGTTCTCAACTCCAGTTACGAGCCGATCAATGTCTGCGCCGCGCGCCGCGCGTTGGTGCTGGTGCTTAAAGGAGTCGCCGCGGCCGAGGAGCATTCGAGCGGCCATGTGCATTCCGCGCGCCACGCCGTCCGCGTGCCGAGCGTGATTCGCCTGCTCGAGTACCGCCGCATTCCTCACCAGACTCGCGCCTTGTCGCGGAAAAATATCCTGATGCGCGACCGCTACACGTGCCAGTACTGCCATAAAACTCTTAACTCGTCCGAGCTTACTCTCGACCATGTGATTCCACGCTCCCGCGCGGGCGAGACTACGTGGGAAAATCTGGTAGCTTGCTGCCACCCCTGCAATAACCGCAAAGGTAGCCGCACGCCGGAGGAAGCGGGCATGCGCCTGGCTCGCGCGCCCCGTCCGTTCAGCCTCCATACCAGCCGGCACCTGATGCGTCTGCTGGGCAAAAGCGACGATCAGTGGCGGAAGTATCTCTTTTACTAATTGCCGAAAGCGGGAGGTAAGCTCCCGAACATCGTGGGCACGCAACAAAAGCGGCGCGGCCCCGGTAGGAGTCGCGCCGCCTTTCGCTGCTGCAATGGACAAGCGTTATTCAGCCGCGCTGCGGGTCAGCGGCACAGCCACAGTTCGGGCCTCTTCGCTGCCCGCCGCCTTCGGGGACTTCAGTTCGTACCCGGCTTCCGAATTTCCAACCTGGATCTTCATAAGAGCACATTCATTGGCCTGGCATTTGAATTCCAGCTTGGATGGGTCCGAAGCCCGGCTTTCGCTCTGCTGGCCCATCGCGACCATGGTCTTCTTGCCGGTTGCCCGGTCTTGGAACACCCAGACCACCGGATTGGTGCTCGGGCGTACGACTTTATAATCGCCCGCCGTCAGAACGGTCTTGGAGTTGACCTTGAATGAGAAGGGGATGCTTGCGATCAGGTTGCTCTGAGCCGAAGCGGTTGCAGTAGCCGCAATCAAGGTGGCTGCCGCGGTGATTAAGTTGAATTTCAAACTGTTCATTTTCGTTCTCCTCTCCGGCCTTGCGACCGTTTGTTTTCGAATGCTAAAGAGGGTGCAATCCGCGCGCCACGAACGCCGGCGAATGTAAGTGGATGAATATTCGTGCTTTGAAGCTCTCGGACGGTTCGCACGCTAACTTGCCGGTTCGCATTCCCTAACCAAACCGTTAAAGTGGAAGTTTGCTCTTCTTTTCAATTTGCGTCGCGTTGTTGGCGGGGTCGCTCGTCTACTCGATCCTGACGATCATTGCCGCGCGCAAATATCTCGCATCACGGCTGCCTCCGGTGCCCGCGAACCCCGAGCCGATCAGCATATTGAAGCCGCTCTCCGGTCTCGATCTGAATCTCGAAGCAAACCTGCGGACATTTTTCGACCAGGAATACCCGGGCTTTGAAATCTTGTTCGCTGTCCGGCACGACGAAGATCCCGCCGCGCGAGTAGCGGCGAAATTGATCCGGGAGTATCCGCAAATTCCGGCGCGCCTGCTGATCACAGGCGAGCCTCCGTATCCGAACGCGAAGGTTTATAGCCTTGATCGCATGTTAGCCGCGGCATCGCATGATCTTGTAGTCATGAGCGACAGCGATATTCGCGTCGGTCCGGATTTGCTGAAGATCGCGGCAGCCGAGTTTCAAGATCCGCAAGCAGGCATAGGCACATGTCCTTACCGCGCGGTAGCGGGAGACAGCTTTTGGTCGCGGCTTGAAGCCATCGGCATGAACACGGATTTCATGGCTGGAATCCTGGTGGCGCGCATGATCGAAGGAATGCAGTTCGCGGTGGGACCGACTATCATCGCCCGGCGGCACGTGCTGGAATCGATCGGCGGGTTTAACCGTCTTAAGGACTACCTTGCGGAGGATTTCGTAATGGGGCAGTTCGCGGCGCGGGCGGGCCACGGAGTGCTCCTGTCGTCCTATGTAATCGAGCATCACATCGGCGCTGCGGATTTCCGCCACAACGTAGCCCATCGCTTACGGTGGGTTCGAAGCACGCGCCGCTCACGGCCGCTCGGTTATTTGGGACAGATTTTTACGATGCCTTTGCCGCTCGCGATCCTCACCGTTTCTTTTAACCCGGCATGGTGGCCTCTGCTGCTCCTCACGGTGGTCCTCCGGTACGCGGCGGCATGTGCGGTTGCGGCGGGCGTACTGAGCTCGAAAGTAAATTGGACTCTGCTTCCGTTTGAGGATTTGGCTGCCTTCTGTTTCTGGGTCGCCGGCTTTTTCGGAAGCACCATCACATGGCGCGGCCGCCGCTACCGCCTGCTTGAAGATGGGCGGTTTGAGGCCCTTGATCGAAGTCATTGATTCCTTATATCAAAGATTTGCGATATCGAAATCTGCAATTGCCCGACTGGCCAGTGCCACCAGAGTCCACAAAAGCACGCAAATGAACCAACCAGCGCGCCCGCGGCGTAATGGCGACAATTGACATAAGATCGCAACTGGAAATAGGGCCATCTTGACTCGAAACGCCGGATTGGCCAAGTAGCGCGGCGTATCGGCGAAAAACATCGCCAGGCCCGTGATTAGCAGCAGCAACAAGCCGGAATGCGTCCACCGCCTGAGAATTCGGCCGCTCTTCGACAATGCGGCCGTCCCTACAAACATGGCCAGCCCGGCCAAATGTAACGACTCGATGAATGGGAACAGCCACGTATTTTTCACACGTACTTTCCCGCAGTAGATTAGCAGAAACTCGCGCGAACCCGGGCACGTCACATGTAAGATGTCCTGGTAGACTTGAATTTTGTCTGCAGTATGAGGTCATACAGCTTTTTCGGAGGAGCTTTTCTTTCTTTGTGCTGCGCGACCGGAGCGCTGGTTTCGGCGCAAACGGCCCAAATCTCCCTGGGTCCTCAAACTGTGCAGCCGGACGGGATGATAACAGCGCCGGTTCTGCTTGCTTCTGAAGGTCTTCAAGTCTCGGCCGTTCAGTTCGACCTCACGTTCGACAGCACCGTGAACACCATCGCGCCGAATCCGGATTCAAGCTCCAACTCGTCGTCGAAGGGCGTGAGTAACGCGCATACGAATGGCCCCGGAATCCGCGTGCTGCTGACCGGCATGAACCAAAATGCGATTCCCGATGGCCCACTGGCAAGCATAGTTATTGCGCCTGTTTCCTCGGGTTTCTCAGGCGTGCTTAATCTGTCGAATGCCGCGGCCAGCGATCCGAACGGGAGTGCTGTCGCAATCTCCGGGCCGGCAGCACCGCCGCCGCCCGTTTCTCTAACAATCGTCAATGCTGCAGCCCCATGTGAGGCCTCATCCACACCTTGCACGCCGGCTGGCGCCATCGCCCCGGGGGAGATCGTTTCGCTCTTCCAAAGCGGCATTTTACCGGCATCGGTCCAAACTAGCGCCCCCGATCCCAATGTGTCCGTGTCATTCAACGGAACATCCGTTGCCTTGCTCTATACCGGTCCGAATCAAATAAATGCCGTGACGCCATTTGGCTTGGCTGGACAGTCCAGCGCCGCGGTCGTGGTGTCCTATCAAGGTCAACAGGTGGCGCAGACCACGGTGAGCGTCGCGCCAAGCGCTCCGGCTGTTTTTACGGTTGATGCTTCGGGTATGGGACAAGCCGTCGTGTTCAATCAGGACGGAACGCCGAATTCTGCGTCCAATCCCGCGGCAATCGGGTCGACCGTAAGCCTATACGCCACAGGCGCGGGGCTTTTTCAAAATCCCGCGCTGACCGACGGCGAAATCGTACCAGCCGGGTCGACCTCCACGCCCGCGCTGAAAGTCTTCATGGTGCTCGGGGGCGGGGACGTCAACAACGTTCCCTATACTGGGCCAACCCCTGGCATGATCGCCGGCATCCTCCAGATTAAGTTCGTGATCGGCTCGAACGTGAGTCCCGGCTCCGCGGTTCCTCTGTGGGTAAACGTTGGAGGGGTCCGCAGCCCCACGGTTACGATTGCCGTGCGCTAGCCAGTCCGTGATGGCTGGGCTGTAAAGCAGACGCTCGACGCTAGCCTCATCGGCAGCGTGAGCCCCACCGTTGCGGCCAGCCTCGGGAGTACGGATTACGACTCGGTGCGCCGGCGTTCGTAGGATCATCTAAGTAGGAGAACTGCCATGAATCTCACGATCCGAGCGGGCGTTGTTACTTCCCTCGCCTTTTTCGCGGCAAATGGCTGGGCCGAGGAAGGCATGTGGACCTTCGATAACCCACCGGTAAAACAACTGCAGGACAAATATCGCTTCACGCCCACAAAAGAGTGGCTCGATCACGTGCGGCTGGCGAGCGTCCGCCTGAACGACGGCGGCTCGGGCTCCTTCGTGAGTCCGCACGGCTTGCTGCTCACGAACCATCACGTCGCGCGAGGGCAGTTGCAAAAAAACTCCACTCCGGAGCACGATTACATCGCCAATGGATTTTACGCCGCAACTCCGGATCAAGAGATCAAATCGCCGGACCTGGAGATCAATGTCCTGATATCGATGGAAGACGTCACCGCTCGCGTGCGCGATGCGGTGAAGCAGGCCAAATCGGCGGAAGACCAGTACAAATCGCGGCAGGCCATAATCGCGCAGATCGAGCGCGAAAGCCAGCAGAAGACCGGTCTGCGCTCCGACGTAGTGACGCTTTACGGCGGCGGGGAGTACTGGCTCTACCGCTACAAAAAGTACACCGATGTGCGCATTGTGTTCGCGCCGGAGCAACAGATCGCGTTTTATGGAGGCGATCCCGACAACTTCACCTACCCGCGGTATGACCTGGACATGGCTCTATTCCGCGTTTACGAGAACGGCAAACCGATCGACAGCACCCAATATTTGAAATGGAATCCGAAGGGGGCGGCCGACGAAGAGCTGGTCTTTGTTTCTGGAAATCCCGGCGCGACATCCCGGCTCGATACCGTGGCGCAGCTCGCAAATGAACGCGACACCATTGAACCCATTCTGATTAAACGAACCAACGACCGTATCGCTACGCTGAAAAACTTCGCGGGGCTGGGATCGAATCAAGCTCTTGAGGCCGGGTCGCGAATATTCAATCTGGAGAATTCAAAGAAGGTTTACGACGGCCGTCTGCGAGGGCTCAAGGACCCGGCCATCTTCGGGAAGAAGCAAAAAGAAGAGGACGATTTCAAGGCGCGGGTGATGGCGAATCCGCAGTGGAAGGCGGCATCCGGCAATGCCTGGCAGGAGATCGCAGACGCACAGAAAAAAGCCGTCTCTCGCGTGAAAGAGCAATTCTTCCGCGATCTGGATTCCACCCTGGCCAGTTACGCTGGGGTAATCGTGCAATACGTGGCCGAAGTCAAAAAGCCGGATGGCGAGCGGCTCCCGGGTTATCACGATTCGCAGCTGGAGTCGCTGAAATTCAGGTTGCTATCGAAGGCTCCCGTTTATCGCGATTTGGAAATCGCAACCATGACCGGCGCTCTGGAACTCAGTCTTTCCGAGTTGGGCGCGAGCGATCCTTTTGTGAAGGCGGTGCTGGAGGGCAGGACCCCCACTCAGGCCGCGACAGAACTGGTGACCGCCACCAAGCTGACCGACGCGGCGGTTCGGCAGCAGCTTCTGGATGGGGGCGAAGCCGCGGTAATGGCCTCGAACGATCCGATGATCGTGCTCGCGCGCAAGCTCGATCCCATGCGCCGGGAACTAATCAAGTGGAACGAGCAGAACGTGACGAGTGTGGTGCAAAGGGCGGGGGAGCAACTAGGGAGGGCGCGATTTGATGTTTACGGAAAATCGACGTATCCCGATGCCACGTTCACGCTTCGGCTGAGCTATGGCCAAATGAAGGGCTATCCCATGAACGGGACCATTGCTCCGTACAAGACGACCCTGTTCGGGCTTTACGACCGGGCCAACAGCTTCAATTTCCAAGAGCCATTCGATTTGCCGGCCCGATACAAGGAGGGCAAGTCGAAGCTGGATCTATCCACCCCCATGAATTTTGTCAGCACCAATGACATCATCGGGGGCAACTCCGGATCGCCGGTGATCAACCGCAACGGCGAGATTGTGGGTTTGATTTTTGACGGAAACATCGAGTCGCTGGTCGGCGATTTCGTTTATGACATCGCGGAGAACCGCGCCGTTGCGGTGCACACATCGGTGATGACCGAGGTGCTAACCAAGCTCTACGGCGCACAGAAGCTGGTGGACGAATTACTGAACCCCTAAACGAAAAAGCCACGGGGCGGCCGCCGAAACAAACCAGCCCCGTGGGTTAAGTAGTAGGAGGAAAAAGCGTCAGGCTTACCCGTGCTGCAGTAATGACAGAACCTGTTGCGGCGCCGAGTTGGCCTGCGCGAGCGCCGCGATGCCCGCCTGCAACATAATTTGAGCCTTGGTCAGATTGGCCGATTCGGTGGCCAGGTCGGCGTCGCGGATGGTAGACTCCGCAGCCGAGAAATTGGTCAATTGCGAGTTGGCCAGGTTGATCGCGTAATTGAATTGGTTTTCTCCACGGCCGACTACGGCTTGCGCGGAGCCGAGCCTCGTGACCGCGGCTGCCAAGGAAGTCGCCGCCGCTTCGGCCGAAGACAGCGTACTTATGTCGGAAGTGGAGCCGCCCGCCGCTCGCGTTGAATCGACGGTGACGCCTTGCGCGCCACCGGAGCTCATCCCGGCTCCATCGCCTGTGCTGCCGATGGAAACCTGGAAGTTGTTCAGCGTGCTCATGAACTTGATCTGCTCGGTGCCGGAGGAATTGTCTTTGATGGCAACGATCTTCTGGAGGGTGGTGTTGTTGCTCTGCTGAAGCGCAGTGTTGATCGCGCTAATCGCCTGGTCGATGGTTTGGCCGTTGCGGGATGTCGCGTTATCTTGCAGCGTGACTGACAACGATTGCTGAACCCCATTGTTGTCCAATGCCGCGATGGTAACCGTCTGTTGATCGGAGCCATTCACGATCGGGGTGAAGGTCAAGTCTGAGGTTTCGCTGGCCCCTCCTACGTCTATCTGCGCCGCATTCGCCGGTGCGGGGCTGCTGACGTTCCCGGTAAAGGTCTTGCCGGAGACGCCGTAACCCGTATCTGCCAACTCACCTGTGAAAGTACTGTTGTTCGTGATTCCAAGGTTGGCATTGCCCGTTCCCGTGGTGAAGCCGACGGACGCGCCTGTGCCCGCAGCCGCTGTGGTGAACTTCAAAAATCCTTGGGCGTCGCTCGCTACGGTGAGCCCGCTAGCGGTGAAGGCGGTAGCGATATTGGCAAGAGTCGAAGTTGCGCCCAATGTCGCGGTTTGAGCAGTGCCGCCGTTGACTGTATAAAGCACGTTGCCGCCAGTGGTTACACTGGAGTTCGCGGCGACTCCGGCCGTTTCGGTATCGGCATTCAGGCCGAGATTCGTCCGAGCGTCGTGCGAGGCCGCCGCCGTCAGAGCAACGCTTGAGTTTGTGCCGGTGCTATTGGACGTGATCACGATTTTATTCGCGCTGTTGATGCTGGCGGTCGCGCCGATATTGTTGGACAAGAACTCAGTATTAAGCATGTCTGCGACTTGCTGCCGCGTGTAGGTGCCCGCGGCTAGCGTAATGGTAGTGGCGCCGCCGCTGTCTACATTGATTTTCAACGAATCGTTGGTGCCGGCCGTAATTGTGGTGCTTGCACCAAGCGCCGCGTTCCCCACGGCAGTGCCTGAAGTCGCGTTCGCCTGGAAAGTGGCGTTGCCGGAAGCGACTCCGACAATCGTGCTCGCCGCAACCGCGCCGCTTCCGATGGCGTTCAGGCGGAAGTAAGTGCCGTTCGTAGACTGGATGCTCAACTGACCGCCGGAAAAAGTGGCCTTCATGCCGGCGGCTTGCAGACCGGCATCCTGCGAAAACTTTTGGTTAAGGTATGCGGCGATGTTCGCCCCCGAACGCGAAGTGCCGTTCACGGCTGCCCCCGCGGTCAGGCCGAGATCGCTGTTCGTGGTCAGCACCTGCACGCTCGAGGCCGCGCCCGATGTGGTGGATGTGAACTGCAGTGCGTTGTTAACCACCGTCGCCACATTCGACCCTACGGCGGCATTGATCTGATTCGCGACATCGCTCAGCGCGACCTTTGTGCCGGTGTTCAACGTCACATCGGTAATGCTTCCGTTAACCGCAAGGCTGAGATATCTGTTGTTGTTGGTAATCGCGGAAACCACTCCGCCCGTAACGGCTGAGCCGGTGGTCGTTGCAGCCGTTGCATCACCCGCATTACTCGGGCCATCCGCCAGATTCACGGCAATGGAATGAGTATTCGAAGCCTGCCCGCCTAGCGAAATCTCGAACGTGCTGGTTCCGACGGCGGTAGCGTTGTTGTACGTTGTTCCAACGCTAAAGTCCGAGCCCGTGAGGCTGGTGTAATCCACGGCATTATTGGCGCCGTTCACGAACGAACCGAACCCGAACATATTTTGCGCATCGCCCGTCACATCCACGCTGAAAGCCTCACCCTTATTGGATGTGAACGTGAGGCCGTCACCCGCCGTGGACGTGGTTAGATTAATGCCGGCCGCCTTTAAATTGGCGTCTGCGGAAACGGCGGAGTTCAGCGCCGAAATGGCCTGGTCGATGGTTTCAGTCGCGGTCGTGGTCAGGCTGATGTTGGTGGGGCTGGATTGTCCGGCGCCTTTGAATTGGAACGTGATCGTCCCGGCTCCAGCGGTTCCAAAAGTAGTCCCGCTAGCCGCTGAGTTCGCGGCGGCCATGACCTGCGTGTTTAGGGAAGCACCCGTCGAAGCACTTGCGGCGGTTGCAGTAGTGGTAGAAAGGCCGAGGTTGGTCGCCAAGGTTGTTGAAGAGATCGCCACGCTCGAATTACTGCTGTTGTTCTTGCTCTGGATCACGATCTGGTCGCCCTGCAGGGACGCCACCCCGTAATTAGCGAAATGTAATCCAGCGCCCGTGTCGTTGTTCAAGTCCTTTACGATTTGAGCTTTGGAAACGCTCGCCCCGGAGGTCACGTTCACGCTAAAGGTGGGGCCGCCGTCCACGGACAGCGTAAGTGTGTTCGCCGTGCCGCCGCTGTTGGTCGCGATGGTCGCGTTGGAATCCGTTCCTTCGACCGAGGCGTTTACACCGAAATTTCCGAGTAGGGCATTCCCCATCCGGTCGCCCGCCTCCACCTGGAACGCCGCGGTGGAAGAGTTAAAGGTGAGCTGCTGCTTGCCTGTAGCATCCGTACTGATCGAAGCGACAACATTTGCGTTCTTCAAAGCCGTGGCCTGCTGCGTGCCGGCGCCCTCCGCGCTCTGAATCGCTGCGTTGACCGCCGTTACAAGATCCGAGGTGCTCCCCAGATTGGCAGTGTCTACGCTGATCTGAATGCCGTTACCGGAAAATCCTGGGCCTTTCAGATAGAAGGTCGTATGGCCCGGGTTCGCCTCAGAGGCGGTGTTGGTGGCGTTCCCCAGAATACTTGCCAGACTCGTCGTGGGCGAACCGGCGCCGATATCCGTGCCGCTAATACCACTCGCCTGCACGCCGCTCAGCCCGAGACTCGCCGTGTCGACAGTCGAGTGGCTCAAATCGATCGCGACACTACCGTTCTGCGTGGCGCTGACGCCATTTGAGGACTGGCCCCCGCCGATCAGCACGCTAAGATTTTTCGCGAAGGTGCCTCCATTATTTAGCCCGATCGCCTGCGCCTGCCGGTCGATTTCCGTCAAGACGCTTTGAAATTCGTTGTTCAGCACGTTCCGGTCTCCCGTGAACGTGCCCGAGGCGGATTGCGTGGCCAGCGTTTGGGCGCGGTCCAGAAGCTGCGAGATGTTATTCAAGCCGCCATCGGCAATCTGCAACTGGCTCAAACCGTCATTGGCGTTTTGAATACCCTGCGTCAAAACCGCTTCCTGCGAGCGGTACTGGTTAGCAATCGCCAACCCGGCAGCGTCATTGCCCGAGTTTACGATACGCAGACCGGATGTCACCTCGCTAATTGTCTGGTTTAAGAAATTCTGCGTCTGCCCCAAATACTGCCGCGATTGCAATGACGCGATGTTGGTGTTAATGCTAAACGACACGGATTCGTCTCCTTTGATTAGTTACCGGAAATCCTTTCCCGGTTGCTTCACAAAGCTTTTATCGGCTGCTTTCGTAACTTTTTGAAGCCGGATCTTTCAAACACGCGCTTAAACGCCTGATTGCAACCGGGGGTATCTCGCGCGCTGCTTCGCGGTTCTGTTGGCGCGTGATCTGGATTTCTTTCCTTAGTACCGGCACCGATCGCGGCGCCCGGATTCCGAGCTTCACCTGGGAAACCG
Source organism: Bryobacterales bacterium (assembly GCA_019261985.1). Lineage (GTDB taxonomy): Bacteria > Acidobacteriota > Terriglobia > Bryobacterales > Bryobacteraceae > Palsa-187. The sequence continues at coordinate 81,888 of JAFAQY010000106.1, forward strand.
TGGCTTCCAATACCTCGACCTCCACGCCTTCGCCGATCAGCACAGCCTCCCCTGGCCTTCGCCGGATCACTAACACGTGTCCTCTGCGGCATCTTGCGGCTTAACCGAGCCCGGCGCGGACGGCCAAGGAGAGCTTCCACTGTGCCGCTTCTCGCTAACCGGGGCCGGCGAGATAAGGTGCCGGTGCGAATAGCGAGTATCGCTGCGCACAGCCTGCAAAGCCACGTGCGTTCGCACATTCACCACGATTGGGGCCAGCAAATTCGCGGTGAGCCGGCTGCCTTCCGCCAGGCATAAGATCGCTAAGCAGACGACGTCTTCGTCCATAACCGGTCGCCGTGCGGTATCCAATCCAAGCGTCCTTAGATCTTCCCGGCTGATATCCAGCGAGTACCGGGCATCAACGGCCGGTACGGGCGCTGCCCAAAGGCGCAACTGCGGGGATTTGAGGCTTTGAAGGCAAACCACCGGCGCCAGATCCGCTGGCGCACTAACTGTGAAATGGCGATCCCGTTCGAATCCTGGAAGCCCGTCCGGGAAATAGAGGATCACCCGATCCCGCGCCAGGGAAGATCGAGCGAGGCAGACTTGAATGGAGGCCATCAGTGCAAATCAAGCACGCAAGTAGCCAACATTCGCGTCCGACGAACTAAAACAATCTCTCGCAAAGCCCGCAAAGAAAACAAATCTCTTTGCGATCTTTGCGGGCTTTGCGAGAGTATGAATTGTGTTCCGTTGAGGGCCTATGGGGCGACGGAATCATCTCACTTCAATATTCGCGCCAGGATGAATTAAACCAATCTCTAGCAAAGCCCCGCAAAGGCCGCAAAGAAAAACAGATCTCTGCGAGAATGTGAATCGCTCAGGGCTTCGGCAGGCCACACGCGAAATTCTCGGCTCGGTCCGTGCTCCCCGACCCCTTCCAGTGCGCCTCCAGCGGATAAGGGCACAGCGGACGCGTGCGGTCCACCGCACCATTCGTTAAATGCGACGCAATCATTTGCTCCGGCGCCGAGCCTCGCTCTATCCAATCCTCCAGCGCCTTTACCGAATCGAAGGTGTTCGGCCCCGGGCCGCCATTGCAGTGATACATGCCCGGAACCATAAACAACCGATAGAAGCTTTTGGTCTTATCCAAACCGCCATTGAATTGCACGGCGCTTTCGTAATAATTGATGCTATTCAGCGGCGAGATGTCGGGATCGGCATAACCGTGATACTGAATTAACTTGCCGCCGCGCCCACGGAATGCCGTCAGGTCCGGATTCATGTTGTTGAAAATCGGCCCCAGCTTTTTATCGATGAAATCGACGTCGCTATCGAATCCGTTCTCGCGTTGCCAGCGGAAGCCGCGGTAGTCCCAATTTGGATTCTCAAATCCGACATTTTGCAGAAACGGCATTCCCAAAACGGTATGCGACCCGCGTCCACGATCGGAACCTGTAATCCAGGTGCTCCATCCGCCCGCGCCCGCTTCCCCACCCGGCAGTACTCCGGGAAAAATCTGGTCGCCCGCCGGCGTCCGCCCGCCTTGGTAAATCTTCTTTACCGATTCCACCTGCGTGGACGTCAGGCAATCGGCGGCATCGCCAGCTTTGCAGAGCAGCGCGGAGGGGTCGAAATGACAGCGGCGCGGATCATTGATCACTCCATCCTTAATTCCATCCAGAGCGTCACACGCCTTATAAACCGCTTCGCCGATGAGCTGCGTCTTGCTCGCCGGAATATAGCCGGACTCCATTGCCTGCGTAATCCAAAGGTGTCCGCCGAGATAAAGATGCGTCCAATAGTTCGCCGGGTCGCCGGCAATGATGCCGTCGAAGTCTTCCGGGTAGCGCTGCGCCTCGGTCAATGCCTCCTGCCCGCCTTGTGAGCAGCCGCTGAAATAAGAATGCTCCGGAGCGGCGCCGTAAAACGCCTGGATGATCGCCTTATCCGCCTGCGCTGTCACGTGCACGGCGCGGTGGGCGAAATCGATGACCCGCTGCATGTGGCCAAGCGCCCAATGCCCATCGTTGTCCGCTGTGTGCCCGGTATCGGTGCTGCTGGAAGCGTAACCGCGACGCAGCGGATCGAGCATCGCGTTATAGTTGATCGTGCCTGCGAGACCGCCGTTGCCGACTTCCATAAACTTGCGGTTCCAAGATCCAGGGAGCCATAGCTCGAAGTTCACTTCCGGCGCGATCACGCCCGCCACCCGGCAAAATCCCGGAACGCTCGCCGGCGGCGCCGCCCCCCGGCCTCCAGGCAGCGCAAACGAGCCGGCCGGAACAGAGGCGGCCATCGTAATCGTCGTGTTCGGAAGCGAGAGCTTCGTCAGGTTTTCGCACGGCTGCTGAGCAAGCAGGCGCAGGGAGCAAATCGAGAGGACGAAAACGAAGGCACGAATCATGTGAGGAGTATATAAGAACTACCGAGTAAGCGCTTGCGCCAAATCCTCGATGAGATCCTGCGCATTCTCCAATCCGATGGAACAACGGAGCAGATTCTGGGGAGTCTTCGATCCCGGTCCTTCGATCGACGCACGGTGTTCGATCAAGCTGTGGGTGCCCCCGAGGCTGGTCGCGCGGGTAAACAGACGTACCCGCGCGGCCACGCCCATCGCTTCTTCCCGCCCACCGTGCACCTGAAAGGAAAGCATCCCGCCCCCGCCCGGCATCTGCTTCTGCGCTGTTGCGTATCCGGGATGCGGCGGCAGGCCGGGATAAAACACCCGCTCCACCGCCGGATGCGTTTGTAAAAACCCCGCGATGGATTTTGCGTTCGCGCAATGCGCGCGCATGCGCCACGGAAGAGTGCTGATTCCCCGCAGCGTGAGCCAACAGTCGAACGGCGAGGGCGCCGCCCCGCCGAACATCAATGATTTCCGCGCCCGCTCGAAAAGATAATTGTCGCAGCGCGTGATCAGGGCGCCCCCCGTCGCGTCGCTATGCCCGCCGATGTATTTCGTGGTGGAGTGCCAAACCATGTCGATACCCCAGTCCAGTGGACGCTGAACGACAGGCGTGGTGAACGTCGCATCGCACACGCTGATCGCGTTCGCTTTCCGCGCGATCTGCGCTACGGCCTCAAGATCCGTAATTTTCAGCAGCGGGTTCGATGGCGTCTCAATCAGCACCAGCCTGGTATTTGGCCGAACCGCTTCGCGCACGGCGTCGAGATCGGTCATGTCCACGTAGCTTGTCTCGACGGGCCACTTGCCGAAAATACCGCCGATCAGCTGTCGCAGGCCGTAGTAAACATCGTCCGGCGCGATGATGTGGTCCCCGGGTTCCAGCCCTTGCACCAGCGCTGTCGCGACCGCCAGCCCCGATGAAAAAGCCAGTGATTCTTTGCCACCCTCCATGGCGGCCAGGCATTCCTCAAGCGACCTCCGTGAAGGATTTCCTTCGCGCGCATAGCTGAACCCGAGCGGGTACTCGCCGCTCGGGCTGCGCTCAAACGTAGTGGAAAGGTGGATCGGCGGCGTCACCGCTCCCGTGCCGGGATCGATCTGCCGTCCGGCATGCACCGCCAGCGTTTCGATTTTCATAGCTTGCGCTTTAGGGCTATTCGCTTTAGGGCCATTCATGGATTGCATGGTAACCCGCGGCCATTACAGCAGCGGCCCACTATACTGAATTGAGCATTGCCCCTTCGAACGCCGCCCGCGATGCTGCGGGAATCCAACGATGAATCTTCTCCTTTCGATTCTTGCTTCCGACATCCTGCCGGTTTTCGCAATCGCCGGCGCGGGATTTCTTCTGGCGCGATTCGCGGGAGTGGATGTAAAGATTCTGGCGCGGGTGGTGTTTTACTCGCTTTTGCCGTGCCTTGCCTTCCGGCTGCTCGTAACCTCAACTGCCTCCGGACCAAATGTTATCCGCCTGATGTTCCTCGCCGTGCTGATCATGGGCGCCATGGGCATTGTGGGATGCGTCGCCGGCAAGGCCCTCCGTCTGGACAGCAAGCTTCTGCGCGCGTTCATCATGATCGTGATGTTTTCAAATGGCGGGAACTACGGCCTTCCGGTGGTGAGGTTCGCATTCGGCAACGAAGCCCTGACCTATGCGACGATTTTTTTCCTGACGGGCTCTGTAGTGACGTATGTTGCCGGAGCCTTCTTCGCGGGCAGCCACCGCAAAAACATCGCCGGCGCTCTCGAAAAGGTCTGGAAAATGCCTTCGTTATACGGCATAGGATTGGCGCTGATTGTGCTCGCCATCGGCCGGCCCGTGCCGGAAGCGATCATGCGCCCGATCGTCCTTCTTAGCGACGCCGCGCTTCCGCTCATGATCCTTGTCCTGGGTATGCAGCTTGAGCGCGCCGTCTGGCCCGCGCAACCCCGTACGGTCCTGCTGGGCGTAGGGATCTCACTCTTAGTCGCGCCGTTTGTCGCATTGGCCCTCACGTGGCTTGTCGGCGTTACCGGCACGGCAAGGCAGGCGGCCGTAATCCTCTCCTCGATGCCTGTGGCCGTGATCACAACAATCTTTGCGCTCGAGTTCGAGCTTGCGCCGGAGTTTGTCACCAGTGCCGTGTTCGTGTCTACGATTCTGAGCCCGTTGACACTTGCTCCTCTCATCGCATACCTGCGCTGACCCTATGCGGTTCACAGGTTTACGTATCAATTGAATTGATCATTTGTATCAATTCAACGCTATCGACTAAATCGCCCATCGCATATATAATCAGCCGAGGTTCAACGGGGAACCGACGTCTCAAAGTTCGCATCTGGCCAGGGGAGGTTAGTTATGCGGTCCAAGTGGACGGCGCTTGCCGTTTTCCTCACGGCGCTGAGCATGTACGCTCAGTCCAACCAAGGCACCATTACCGGCACGATTTCCGATCCCAGCGGCGCGGTTATTGCCACAGCGGATATTCAAGTTAAGAACGCCGATACCGGAATCGTTTATCGCGGCGGCACGTCCTCCACCGGCAACTATGTGATCCCTGTGCCGGCCGGCAATTACGAGCTCACCGTTACCGCGGCCGGATTCAAGAAGTTCATCCAGGAAAATATTCAAGTCATCGTAGCCACCGATACACGCAGGGACGTGAATCTCGAAGTCGGCCAGGCCAGCGACGTGATAACTGTCACGGAAGCCGCGCCTTTGCTTAAAACAGAGAGCGGGGAAATGAGCCATCTGGTCACGGTGAGGGATGCGGTTGAACTTCCGCTGCTGACCATATCCGGTGGCGGCTACACCGGCGCCACCGCGATGGGCAATATTCGCAACCCGCTGCAAACATCGCTCCTTCTCCCCGGAGTGAATTTCGCCAATGACATGCAGCTAGTCGTGAACGGACTGCCCAGCAACAGCGAGAGCATCCGCATTGAAGGCCAGGACTCCACCGGCACGATCTGGAAGGTCTATCAGCAGAGGAGCCAAACCATGGGCGTCGACGCCGTGCAGGAGGTGTCGGTCCAAACCAGCAACTTCGCGGCGGAATACGGACAAGTCGGCGGCGGCTACTTCAATTTCACGATGAAGTCGGGCACCAACCAGCTCCACGGCAGCGGCTACGACTACCTGGTGAACGAAGCGTTCAATGCCGGGCTTTCGTTTACCGATGCGAGCACTGTCCTCGGTCCAGGAAAAGCCGGCCAGCACATCCGCAATGTGCAACGGCGCAATGATTTCGGGTTTACGATCGGCGGGCCCATCCGCATTCCGAAGGTTTACGACGGCCGCAACAAGAGCTTCTTCTTTTTCAATTTTGAGCAATACCGCGAAAATCGCGTGGTAGAAAACGGGCTGCAGTCCGTGCCCACGCAAGCTTATAGGAATGGCGATTTCTCCACCACGGGCTGTTTCAATTTCAACGCCGTTGCGAACCAGTGCAACACCAGCCCCGTCCCGCTGACCCTGAACGGCGCGCCCGCTGTAGATACAGCCGGCCAGCCTCTAACTTATGGTGAGATTTTCGATCCCAACACCACGCGGGTGGTAAACGGATTTCAGGTGCGTACTCCGTTTCCCAACCAAATGATTCCGGTCACCCGCATGGATCCGGTGGCTGTCGCGATCCAAAACATGCTCCCGTTGCCGAATTCGCCGGGCATTATAAACAATTTCGATATACCCAGCTACGTGAACTGGGTCCACACGACCAACTTCTCATGGAAGATCGATCAAGCGATCAGCGCGACAGCCAAGCTCTCTTGGTACTACTCGCATTATGGGTGGAACTCGCCCAATGCCAACGGATTCACGCAGCCGTTCACCGGCTCCGTGCCCACAGGCTATCGGAACAACACCACGCGTGTAAATTACGATCAATCGATCACGCCCACGCTGCTTCTGCACGTAGGCGCCGGCTATCTCCATCAGATGGAGCCGACCATCCCGCAGGTCTTCGATCAGACTAAGCTCGGTCTTCACGGCTATTTCGACACAAGTCTTTTCCCCACCATCTGGGGATTAGGCCAAAGTACGACGGGCGGATGGGCCTGCGTCTCCGCTGCGATCCCCTGCGGCACCACGAACGCGTTTGGCAACTCGAACGGTGTTGGCGCTTTTTTTGAGGCGACGGTTTGGGAAGAGAAGCCCACCGCGAATACCAATCTGACCTGGGTTCAAGGGAACCACAGTTTTAAGTTCGGCGGTGAGCTGACCATCGAAGGATACCCCGAACACAGCAATTGGCGAGCTAACGGCTACTTCAGTTTCTCGAACGCGGAGACGTCCGACCCTTGGCAATTCGGCCAGCCACTAAATTTCACCAATGGCACCGGCTTCAATTACGCCAGTTTTCTTTTGGGATTGCCGGATAATCTTCAGCTCAGCACGATAACGCAAACCAAGGTCGGCAATCATTTAGTGGGATTTTACGCGCAGGATAGCTGGAAGGTCACTCGCAAGCTGACGGTAGATTATGGCCTCCGCTATGACTTCCAGACCTATTTGAAGGAGGAGCATGGCCGCATGCAGATGGCTTCCTTCTCCACCCCCAACCCAACTGTGGGAGGACTTTTGGGCGCCGGCATTTACGAAGGCTACGGCGGAGGGCGCTGCAACTGTGAGTTCTCCCACAACTATCCTTACGCCTTCGGCCCCCGTGTTGGAATGGCCTACCAAATCAATCCCAAAACCGTGCTGCGCGCCGGTGCGGGCATCACCTACGGAATTACGCAGACGCCTCAGGGCCTTTCGTACGGTGTTGCTGATTATTACACGTTTAACGCCCTCGGCTACGGCATCACCCCGGTCCCCAATGGGCTGCAAGGTGGAAATCCTTATCCGAATATCGTTTGGCCCGACTTCAACCCCGGCAAGTACCCGGTTTTGAGCGGCGGCTTACTTCCGCCCTCGAATCCGAACATCTATTTCTCGCCCGAGGCGCGGCCTCCCCGCATTTGGCAGTGGAGCATTGGCGTCCAACGCGAAGTGTTAAAAGACCTGGTAGTCGAAGCTACCTATGTCGGAAATCGCGAGGTCTGGGGTGCCGCGCCCTTCCTGGATCAGATCTCCTCGAACTCGCTGAACCAGGCGAATCTTGCCGCGCACGGGCTGAGCCTGGCCAACGCGGCAGACCGGGCATTGCTTACGAGCCAGATCGGCTCTCCGCAAGCGATTCAGCGCGGCTTTTATCCCGCTTACCCAGGAATGCCGCTGACGCAGACCGTCGCTCAGCAACTTCGTCCAGTCCCGCAATGGATTGCCCCCACCGCTGTCGATCTTGGTCCGCCTATCGGCAAGACTTGGTACGACTCGCTCCAGGCCAAGGGGACCAAGCGCTTCTCGCACGGCTTGTCAGCCGAAGCATCCTTCGTGTGGGCTAAGGGCGAAGTCATCGGTACCGGATCGGAAGCCGGCAATATTAATTCCCTCGCGGGTGTTCCGCTGTATAACGATATTTACAATTACCCTATCAACAAAGAACTGAATCAATTAGTGAAGCCTCTGGCCACGGTTATTTCTGGGTCTTACACGACGCCTAGGTTCCAGGCGGACACCGCAGGAATGAAAGTGCTCTCCCATGTAGTTCGGGATTGGCAGCTTGGATGGCTGCTCCGGTATCAGAGCGGGAATTTGATTGCGAGTCCGCCTTCCAACAACCAGTTGAACCTTCAACTAGCGCGCGCCAGCAACCTGGATAGAGGCTCGGTTACGTTCTGGAATCCTGTGCCGGGCGTGAATCCGCTGAACGTCGACCCGAACTGCCATTGCTTCAACCCTCAAACAACGCTCGTCCTTAATAAAAATGCGTGGACCGATGCGCCGCCCGGAACGTTCGGTGTTGCCGCTCCGTATTACAACAACTATCGCTGGCAGCGGCAGCCCGCCGAGTCGATGAGCTTTGGCCGGAACTTCCGCATGGGTCACGAGGGCAGATACAATCTGTTCGTCCGCGCCGAGTTCCAGAACATCTTTAACCGGGTGTTCCTCTCGCAACCAGTCGTGGGAACGGGGAACTTAAGCGGATCCAACCAGCCCAGCATCGGTCCATTGACCAACCCGGCGACGGTGCCCACGACGGCGAATGGCGTGTACACCGGCGGCTACGGCTACGTTCCGACGCTGGGCGGAGCGGGGGCGCAGCCACGGGCGGGGCAGGTGGTGGCGAGGTTTACCTTTTAACGCTTGTATTGTCAGCAGCGCGCCGATGGACCGTACGATTGAAATGCGACGAGCACGAGACCTTTGAAGACGCCGCGGTGAAACTGCAGGGGCGCGCGAATCCGGCACCTTGGGACTACACTTCGTGTTCGAAGTCGCCTACGGACGATTCGAGGACCCATCGCTTGCAGGTTCAGTCCGCTTTTGCCGCGAATCCCGAATCGCTTCTCACCTCGTCTTATTTGTTAACGCGCTCGTTCAGGGTAAGTGGTCGGCGGCGATTTTCTCGTTAGGCCGGAGGGTGACAAGAATAACGAGTCTCGAAGTTGGCATCAGCGCTGCTCGGTCACCTTCCACAAATCCTCAGAGCTTGTCCACATTCCGGGTCGTAAACTGGTTCTGCTGTGGGGTATTTGTCATCGAAGGATATAATCGGATTAAAACTCAGCCTCTATGCCCATAGAATACGTAGAAGAACGCAATAAGGGCAATTACCTAACAAGGACACGAGTATCCCTGGATTCGATCATTCAGTGCTTCAACGAAGGCATGTCTCCTGAAACCATCCTTGCCGAGTTCGAGGGACTAACGCTCGCTCAGGTATACGGTGCGATCGCGTATTACCTCGAGAAGCAGCCGGCGATTGACGCCTACTTGCTTCGACAGCAGAAGCGGTTCGCAGAATCGCGACAGGGTCTGGAGTCGCTGCCGGAGAGCTTGCATCTGCGGATTGAATCCGCTCGCACACAACTCCGGCAAGGGCATTCGGACTAGTTGAAGCCCTGCTTCCAAGCAGATAACGACCTCAGGGCTGCAATTCGTCTGGAGCGCGTGGGACGCATCGCTGGATAACCTAGAAGATCCAGAGGTCCTTCGCCGCGCAATGCAGCAGGGCCGCATACTCGTTTCACATGATGAGAACTCAATGCCAGGACACTTTCACGAGTTTGTTGCGGCGGGCAGTGCGAGCTCCGGCGTGCTGATTGTCCTTCAGGGCGTGTCGAATCGGGCGGTGATCGAAAGCATTCTTCTGGTATGGATCGCGTCCGACGCACAGGAGTGGGTGAACAGGATCATCTGGCTCCCCTTGTAAGCGTCAACGCCGGTCTGTTAGTATTTCCAACTACGGCCTCAACAAGGAGCTGAACCAATTAGGGAAGCCTTTGGCCACCGTCATTTCCGGGTCTTACACGACGCCTAAGCTCCAGGCGGACAGCGCCGGAATGAAAGTGCTCTATCGCTGGCAGCGGCAGCCCGCCGAGTCGATGAGCTTTGGCCGCAACTTCCGTATGGATCACGATGGCAGATACAATCTGTTCGTCCCTGCCGAGTTCCAGAAGATCTTCAACCGGGTGTTCCTCTCGCAACCTGTGGTGGGAACGGGAAACTTGAGCGAATCCAACCAGCCCAGCATCGGCGCATTGACCAACCCGGCGACGGTGCCCACCAACGGCGAACGGCGTTTACACCGGCGGCTACGGCTATGTTCCGACGCTGGACGGAGCGGGGGCGCAGCCGCGGGCGGGGCAGGTGGTGGCGAGGTTTACGTTCTAGTCAGGCGTGGACACTCGCGTCTGCCGCCTCGGCGCTTCTGCGAGGCCACGTGCTGAGTGCCTGCTGACTCCCCGAATCCAACTGGGCCACAGCAATTTCGATCCGAAATCCTTCCACCAGGGGCCGTCAGGCACTTCGGGATCCGTCTTGATCCACGCGAGGAGTGCCGCCAAGTCGCTCTTGCTCAATTCGCGCTCGCGCGTTCGCACACGCAGGTGCTCGCGAATCGCGGGTGGAAGGGCCATCCAATCGATTCGCGGCAATCAGGCGCCAAACAACTCCAACGAAATCTCGTTCCACAGCCGGTCTGCTTCGACGGGATCACGTGTGTCTTGGAACCGCTGGACTCTTCGCTCGAAGTGTTCCCGATTCAGGCGGCCCAGTTGTTCAACCAGTTGCAGGGTGGCGCAACCCGAACGGTCGAACACACCCAAGAATTCCGTAGGACTCTTCAATTCTTCAATCGCCGCAGTTAGAACGCTGTCGCCGACAAGACGCGCGGCCGCTGCGATGTTGGATGTGGACAATTCGAGGGAACCGTCCGTACTATGGCGCCACAAACCCATCTGCCGCACCGCCGGGCCGAACCGCCTCACCAGCCGCTCAACTTCGTCCTTAGGAATCACTACCGTCTGGTGGCTGCGTTCAAGCTCCTCTAGGAATCCGATGAAGGTCAGCACGTCTTCACCATATCAAATAGCCTTTCCTTCGCCTGAACTTTTAATCAACCTTTCCCGAAGGGGCGCGAGAAGTTAGGGAGCACTTGCGTATGACCAACCACAACCGCCGGGCCAATCTTGCCAGGGGGCGCGTCGGTATTCTCTTCCAATGCTCTATGCTTGCGACGTTGCCGAGCGATAGTCCGCGTAAGCGGCATTAGGGATAAGCGGAATCTGCGCTGAGTTGCGTGCGGAGAGCCATCTGGCGCGCGGGGCAACGTCCGCAGCTTCCGCGTGCAGAAGCGCGCAACAGGCGCTCCCGGCGCTCAAGTCGAGATGCTATCAATATGGCTGATCTCTTCTATCAGCGCTACATTATTGACTAACCTTTCCCTCTCGTATATATTCAGCCGAGGTTCAACGGGGACCTAAGCTTCAAAATTCGCATTCTGGCCAGGGGAGGTTAGTTTATGCGGTCCATGTGGACGCTTGCTGTTTTCCTCACGGCGCTGAGCGCGTATGCTCAGTCCAACCAAGGTACGATCACCGGTACGATTTCGGATCCGAGCGGTGCTGTGATCGCGACAGCACAGATTGAAGTAAAAAACTCAGATACCGGGACCATCTATCGTGGGGGCACGTCGGCCACTGGCAACTACGTCATTCCGGTTCCGGCGGGCACCTATGAAATCACTGTCACGGCCGCCGGTTTTAAGAAGTTCGTACAACAGAATGTTCAGGTGATAACGTCAACCGATACGCGGAAGGACATAGCTTTGGAGGTCGGCCAGGCGAGCGATGTGGTGACCGTCACAGAAACCGCGCCTCTCCTCAAGACCGAAAGCGGAGAGATGAGCCATTTGATCACCGCCACGGAAGCGAGTGAGCTCCCCGTTCTCACCATAACGGGCGGGGGCGTAGCGGGAGGCGCAGTAGCGGGGATGGGCAATATCCGGAATCCGCTGCAAACCATGCAACTGCTTCCCGGCGTGACTTTTTCCAATGACAATGCGATGGTAGTCAACGGCTTGCCGAGCAACAGCGAAGCCATACGCATCGAAGGCCAGGACGCTACCGGAAACATCTGGAAAACCATCCAGCAGTACAGCCAGGGAGCCAGCGTGGATGCCATCCAGGAGGTTTCGATCCAGACCAGCAATTTCGCGGCGGAGTACGGCCAGGTTGGCGGCGGCGCGATCAACTACACCATGAAGTCGGGCACCAATCAGTTCCATGGCAGCGCGTACGACTATTTCGTAAATGAATTCTTAAACGCGGGTTTGCCGTTCACCGATGAAGGCACGCAAAACCCGGCCAAAGAAGGCCAGCACATCCGGAATGCAGTGCGCCGGAACGATTATGGATTTACGATTGGCGGTCCGGTTCGCATTCCCAAGGTGTTCGACGGTCGAAACAAAACATTCTTCTTCTTTAATTTCGAGCAATACCTGGAAAACAGGACCATCTCGAACAGCACTCAAACCGTACCAACCCAGGCCTACAGAAATGGCGATTATTCCACGTCCGGCTGTAATGGCACTGTCGCTGCTAGCTGCAGCGCCACAATCGTCTATGCCCCGGGCCAGCCGAACGCGGGCCAGCCCGCCGTAGACCCGGCCGGCCAGACGCTATTGGCCGGCGAGATATTCGATCCCAATACTACGCGAACCGTCAATGGAGCATCGGTCCGGACTCCATTCCTGAACCAGCAGATTCCGCTCACCAGGTTCGATCCGGTAGCCGCCAAGATTCAGACGTTTTTCCCGCTCCCGAACCAACCCGGAATCATCAACAACTACCTTGCTCCCGCGTATCAAAACTGGCTGCACACTACTAACTGGTCTTTCAAGCTCGATCACTCCATTAGCCCGACGATTAAAGTCGGCTGGTACTTCTCGCGGCTGCTACAGAATTCGCCCAATGCCAACGGCGTCACGCAGGCCTACAATGCCCCGGCCCCGGTCGCCCTGCGGAACGTGACCACTCGCGTGAATTACGACCAGAGCATTACGCCAACTCTGCTGTTACACATGGGCGTGGGTTACATTCAGCAGTATCAGCCGACGGACTATCCGAATTTCGATCAGGCGTCCCTCGGCATGACCGGCTATTTCCAGACCAACCGCTTCCCCTCGATCGGCGGATTTTTCGATGGCGGCCAATCCTTGCTGAACAATGCCTTCGTCGTGAACAGCGGTGGGTATGGAGGCCCCGCGGGCGGGGGCTTAGGTCCGGCGTTCATTGCCTTCCTCTGGGAGGAGAAATCGACCGCCAATATCAATTTGACTTGGGTTAAGGGGAACCACTCGTTCAAATACGGGGGTGAACTCCTGATCGATGGATATCCGGAGAAAAGCGGATGGCGAGCCAATGGAGCCTTTGGCATTTCCAATGCCGAAACCGCCGATCCCTGGCAGAATTTGCAGCCTTTCAACATTGCCAATCCCACAGGGTTCAATTACGCCAGCTTTATGCTGGGCCTGCCGGACGATATTGAGATCAGTCCGAACACCCAGACCAAGACGGGCCAACACAGCATCGGACTATTTGCGCAAGACACCTGGAAGGTTACTCGGAAGTTGACCCTGGATTATGGCCTGCGGTACGACTTCCAGACTTATTTGACGGAGCAATACGGCCGCATGCCGATTGCGTCTTTCTCCACGCCAAATCCAACAGTAGGAGGCCGTTTGGGCGCCGTCATCTACGGGGCCACCTGCAAATGCGAGATCTCCCACAATTACCCGTATGCTTTCGCGCCGCGGCTCGGGGCGGCCTACCAGATCGACACCAAGACTGTGTTGCGCGGAGGCGCCGGGATTACATACGGTGTGGTGCAGACCCCGAACGGGCTGCAATACAGCCTGGCGGATTACTATACCTTCAACTCCCTCGGTTACGGGATCCCTCCGGCACAGAATGCCTTCGAACAAAATCCGTACCCTAATGTAACGTGGCCGAACTTCAATCCGGGCAAACAACCGATATTGACGGCCGGGCTGCTTCCGCCTTCGTCTCCGAACACAATCTTCAATCCGAGTGCCCGGCCGCCGCGGACCTACCAATGGAGCATTGGAATTCAGCGCGAACTGCGAAGGGACTTGGTTGTAGAAGCTACGTATGTAGGAAATCGCGGAGTCTGGTGGTCCGCGGAAGGCCTCGACCAGTACCAATGTAATTGTCTGACAGACTCAACGCTGGCGCATTACGGGCTCAGCCGCAATAATCCGGCGGATCTATCTTTGCTGACCAGTCTCATCAGTTCTCCGCAGGCGATCCAACATGGATTTTTCCCGGCGTATCCGGGAATGCCTCCCAATCAGACCGTCAACCAGCAAATCCGTCCGGTGCCGCAGTGGGCGAGTGGTAATCCGTCCTCATTCCTGGGGCCTCCCATGGGCAAAACATGGTACGACGGGCTGCAGACTAAAGCCACAAAGCGCTTCTCGCATGGCCTTTCGGCGCAAGCGTCGTTCACTTGGGCCAAGGCCACGGACCTTGGCGCTGGCTCGGAAGCCCCGATCTTCCTTACCTACAACCCGGTGATGGAAGACATTTATAACTTAGGGCTTGCCAAACAGCTCAACCGGTTGGTCCCACCGCTGCAGGTGATCATTTCCGGCTCCTATACGACGCCCAAGTTCGCGGCCGATACCACGGGAATGAAGGTACTCTCCCAAGTGGCGCGGGATTGGCAGCTGGGATGGCTGCTGCGCTATCAGAACGGCGCTCTGATTGAAAGCGGGACCTCCAGCAATCAGCTGATCAATCAGTTGTTGCGGCAGGGTGGTTTCAACGGTGCTCCTGTCAATTTCGACAATCTTGTTCCCGGTGTAAATCCGCTCGCCGTGGATCCGAACTGCGGCTGCTTTAATCCGCAGACCACGGTCGTTCTTAATCCCAAAGCTTGGGCCGATCCTGGGTCGGGACAGTGGGGTGCTTCCGCTCCGTTCTACAACAGCTACCGCTGGCAGCGGCAGCCCGCCGAATCGATGAGTTTCGGCAGGAACTTCCGCATGGGCAAGGAAGGAAGGTACAATTTTTTCATTCGCGCCGAGTTCCAGAATATTTTCAACCGGCTCTTCCTTTCGGCCCCAGCGACCGGCGCGGTCACGACTCCTACCTCGACTTCTGGCGGAGCATACACGGCTGGATATGGCACGGTCGCGACGATCGCCGGGGCGGGCGCGCAGCCGCGGTCGGGGCAGATCGTCGGACGGTTTACTTTCTAAACCGGTGTGCCGGGCGCGCCTTAGCAGTGCCGTCCGGCGAGCACTCCTGTAGTTTTCGCTTGACAGGTTGCCGCAAATCCGTTCAATATATCCGTAGCGGATGTATATGGGCCGGACGCAATCACCTGACGATCTTCTGCCGCTGACGCCACCTGTTTTTCACATCCTTCTGGCGCTAACCGGCGAGGAACGCCACGGCTACGGCATCATGCAGGATGTAGCCAACCAGACAGATGGCGCTCTCCAGCTGGGACCGGGCACGCTATACGGATGTATAAAACGAATGTTGGCGGCTGGCCTTATCGAAGAGTCGGACGAGCGGCCCGATCCCGCTCTCGATGACGAGCGGCGCCGTTATTACCGTCTGAAGCCACTGGGCGTATGCGTCGTGCGTGCGGAAGCACAACGGCTTGCCAAGGCGCTGGCGGCGGCGAAATCGAAACGTGTTTTCGCGGGAGGAAACGCATAATGCCAGGCGACTCCAGGTGGGTAAACCGTATCTGCCGCTTATACGCGATCATGCTCCGCGTTTATCCGAAGGCGTTTCGGATTCAGTTCGGGCCGGAAGTCGAGCAGGTGTTCCGGGACAGCTGTCGCGCTGCCGTTATAAACAAGCATTTGTTTCGCTTCGTTCTGCTGATGTTCTCGGACTGGCTCTGGACCTGCTTTCGGGAGCGGCTCGCGCCGTTCGGAAGCTTGGAGGCTCACATGAAGGGATGGTGGCTGCTGGTGTTGTGCGGCATCCTCGATGCGATGTGCGCGGCCACGCACCTTTTTATGCTGAACATGATTCTGAATCCGTACGGACCGTTGGGTCTGCGAAGATTCGCGCTTCCGGCTACCGTTTGGGACATGAGCATAGTAGCCCTGTTAGCGGGAACCTGCGCGGTCGCCGCGGGTGTGTGGAACGCGGGTAGGAGCAGCTCCTGGCTCCTCTCGTTGCACGGCCTCGCTCTTGCCGCATTTGGATCGATCGGCATTTCTCCGCTGGTTAGAGGTCCGCTGGGTTTTCGTCCGATTTCTCTGTTATTCGTGTTGATGGCCCTTAGCCTCGGTGCATTTGCGTTGAGAATTGCGCAAATCTCGCGGAGCGGTGCGACGGATAGATGGCTTCTAAGCGCCTGCGCTGCGGCCTCGGTTGGCTATGCCTTGTCCTTCGTCGCAGTTGGGTTTGGCTGGGTCAGGATCGCCTCCCCATACTTCTATTGGATCTGGATGAGCTCGTACTTCACTTTTACCTCGCTGTGCATGTTGAAATTGGCTGAACGACGGCACGAGGCCGGACCTTCTCAGGCGGCCGCGCCGATCACGCGAACTTAAAGTGAGAGAAACTCGTTCTGGGTCCACCTGTAAGGGCGCGCACCGTTTTTAAGGCCCCGCGGCTTGATATTCTGTTCTAGGTATCCACGTCCGTTTAAACGAGAACGTAATGCCCACGAAGACGCTGGACGCGATGGAAGGTCACATCGTCCGCTGCAAGCCCGGTTGCACTATCCCCCAGCTTAACAATTCGCTCACTTACCGAAGGAGAATCTCATGAAGAAAACACTTGCAACAACCACAATTCTGCTCTCTTTGGCGTTCGGCGCCTTGCTCGCCCAGGATAAAGGAAAGGGCGGAGGCAAAGGTCCCGGCGGCCCTGGACTCACGTTGACTTCGCCGGATTTTGAAGACGGCGGCGTCATTCCGGACAAGTACAGCCAGAAGGGCGGGCAGCAGGGTCCCTCGCCGAAACTGGAATGGAAAAATGTTCCGGCCGGAACCCAGAGCTTCGTGCTGCTAATGCACGATCCCGACGTCGCTCTTCAAAAGAAGCTCGACGATGTCACTCACTGGTTGATTTTCAACATTCCCGGCACCGCAACCGAGCTTCAGGGCGGAGTGCCTGGAGAGGCGAAACTGCCGGATGGAACGATCAATGCGAAGAACCTTCGCGGCGCTGTCGGCTACATGGGTCCGGGAGCTCCCGCGGCGGGGCCGTATCATCACTACACGTTCGAGCTGTTTGCGTTGGATACCAAGCTCGATTTGGGTCCGGACGCGACTCGCGCGGATGTCATGAAGGCTATCGACGGGCACATCTTGGGAAAGGGCGTGCTTGAGGGCCGGTTCCACCAATAACTAGTATTGATAGCGCGCGGCGCGGGTTAAGGCCCGCTCCGCGCAGTTCGAGCGCAACCCCATTCGGGTAGGCTCAAGTCTTGGTTTTCACAAAACGGCTTCGGGAAGGGGTCCGCAGCGGACGAATCACGTGTAGCATTCGCATCTGGCAACGGCCGCACGTCAAGGTCGGCGGGCGCTACCGGATGGAGGATGGCGAGATCGAGATTGCTTCCATCGAGCAGATCGCAATCCAGGACATTAGCCATCAATTAGCGGTTGAGTCCGGTTTCTTGGGCGTGATTGATCTGTTGAAAGTGGCTAAACACGGCCCGGGCGATAACGTTTATCTGATTCGCTCTCATTACGTCCCCTTGCGGCGTGCGCGAAAGAGTTAGCCGCGCGCGCGCCTCCGCGATAGCCGCGCCCATGCGGCGTACGTTTTCGGTGTATCCATCGCCTTGACTTCATGCCACGCCCTAACAGCATCGTCGTGGGCCGCGCCTTTATTGCCCGCCATGTAGTCGGAAATGAAGTTGATGTACCGCCCATACGCGGCCCGCAAGGGGCCGCGCTTGCTCTCATTGAGCGCGATGGCCTGAAGCACCAAGTCGCGATACGTAATCCCGCGACCTGCGGCAATTTGTTCCTCGCGCCACCGGTTGAGCAGATATCGCGTCCCAGATGCACGCTTGAAACCCGGTTGGATCTTCGCGGCTTCCCGCTCGGTGAACGACTTCGTCTGCTTGTTGCTCGTGTAGTGAACGACAGGCAGGTCAAGCCGCAATCCTCGATCCACGTCGCGGGGGCCTTGTTTGGGCGTTGCCGAGATTGCGGCAACCTTAGTTGGTTTGGCGAAAAGGCGACTCTTTATCGCAGCCTCAAGCTGGTCCTTACGAAATTTGCTCGCAAACGGAATTTTCATTTCGATGGCAAATGCGCGCAGTTCCGTCGCATACCAATAGCCGTTATCGAACTCGCGCAAGGTCATATTGACAGACAAATTGCCCTTTATCGCGGGTTGAATCGGCTTGGGCGCACCGGCCATCGTCAAATCATATAGCGCTAGTAGCAGGCTTTAGCCCGCCTTTAACTAATCACTAGTCCACATACACCCTCTTCACCCTCGCGCTGATCCCGCACAGCACGCTATAGGAAATCGTTCCCGCCTGCCGCGCGATCTGTTGAGCGTCGATCGCGACGCCGCCTTGCGATCCCAGCAGCATCACCGCGTCGCCGGCCTGCAGCTCGGGGCATGATGTTACATCGATGGTCGTCAGATCCATCGACACGGCGCCCACAATCGGAGCCAGCTTGCCTTTGGCGATCACGCTGCCTTTGTTCGACAGCCGGTGCGGGATGCCGTCTGCGTAACCGGCCGCGAGGACCGCAATGCGCATCGGATGTTCGGCGCGGTGCATGCCTCCGTAGCCGATCAGCGCTCCGGCTTCGAGATCCTTCACCGCCAATACCGCCGCTTTCCACGTTAGCGCCGGCCCGACAGGCAGCGCCGGGGTTGGGGCCGGCCCGCGCGCCGGCGACACGTAGCCGTACACCGCATGGCCAGGGCGGACCAGATTCCCCCACGCATCGCGGCGGCCGTAGGCGACCGGAATCGTCGCCGAGGAGTGGACGTAGCGAGGCCGCAGTCCTGCCGCGCAGAGCGCTTGCAAAGCGGCCTCAAACTTTACGATCTGCTCGGCCGTCTGCGGGCTCGAATAGTTCGCGGGCGAGGCGAAGTGCGTCATCAAGCCTTCCATCCTCGCCGGACCGGCTGCAACCGCGCGCACGACCTCCCACGGAGCTGCCCGTGTTCCCAACCGCCCCATGCCTGTATCGATTTTTAAATGGTACGGAACACTCGCGAGCGGCACATCGGCTAGCGAATGGACAACCGGGGTAAGGGCGTACTCGCTCCAGACATCCCGTTCACGAGGAAGGAAATCCGCCATGACGAGAATCCGTGCCCGAATATCCGCCCGCCTGAGCGCGATCCCTTCTTCGATATTGGATACCGCCAGCCACGGCGCGCCTTCCGCCTCCAGTGCTCGCGAGACTTCGATCGCGCCATGGCGGTAGGCATCGGCTTTCACTACAGGCATAATCTCGGCCGCGCCGCCAATCGCGCGGTGTACGGCGCGATAATTCGCCCGAATGGCGCTGAGCGAAACTTCTACCCAGCTCCGCATCCTAAGCTTGTCAGCAATTTCTCGTAGGCGTCCGTCACAGCTTCCCAACTGTACCGCTCCCGAACCCGTTCCACTGCCCGCCGCCGCCACTGCTCCCGTTCCTCCTCGGTCATCGACAGCACACGCTGTATGACTCCCTCCAGATTCGCATGGGTGAAGGCGAGTCCCGCCCCTCCGGCAACCTCCGCGTTCTCGGGTGTGTCGAGATAAAGCGTGAGCGCGCCGCGCCCCATCGCCTCGATTAGCGCCGGGTGCGTGCCGCCGACTTCGGTCGCGTGGACATAAGCGAAGCAGTGCGAGCCGAGTTCGTGGTAGCCGCGGCCGTAGATAGCCCCCGGCATTACGACTCGCGGATCGCGCGTGTTCCTCACCCGGGCGATATATTCCACCGCGTAAGGAGCGTCGCCGATCAGCGCGAGCTTGAAATCTGTCGAGGTCTTTTCAAATGCCTCCCGCACGAGCAGTGCATTGTTCTCCGGCTCCATTCGGCTGACGTAAAGAAAATAGCGCCTGCGCTCCAGGCCCAGCCGCTCTAGCGCGGCCGCAGTCTCCACCGCGCCAACTTCGGCGCCGTAGGGAATCATCTCGGATGCGCGGCCATATCGCTCGCGATAATATTCCGCAATTCGGTGGGCATCGGTTACCACGACATCAGGCAACCATGTCGCCAGCCACTCGGAAAGGTGATACCAAGCCTTTGCCGCCGCATTCCACTTCTTGCGATTCCGCTCCAGTCCGTCGACATTCAGCGCAACACGCATGCCGCGCAGCCGCGGAATCCAGGTAAAGATTGCGTTAGCGGCATTGCAATAAAGCACGGCGTTCTGCTTCGGCGCCAGCGCTAAATCGAGTGTCGAAAAAAAGGTATGAACGATCGTGTCCAAATACTTGTGGCGAATGGTGGGAAGATAGCGCAAGCGAACGCCGCGATACGTCCCGCGACTGTCGCGTTCGCGGCAGTAAACGGTTACAATGTGGCTCCGCGCGGCGAGCCGGACAGAAAGCTGTTCCGCGAAAGTTTCGAATCCGCCATAGCGCGCTGGAATTCCGCGCGTGCCGAGGATGGCGAACTTCACACTAGCCTGGAAATGGGCGGCCAAAAAAAACCGATCGTCCGCCCCACCTTTTAACCCCGCGCGGAACGGGTTTTTGCTGTCGATCGGGCGATCGCCCGCGCGCTCAGGCGCGGAGCCGGCCGGCTTACCGGCTCATAAGAGAACCAACTGGCGATGTAGTCGTCCTTCACGCGCCGCCGCCTCATGATCTCTTCCCGCTTGGTCCAAAAGCGTCTCCAGTTGCGCGCGAGATACCAGAACGCTTTCAGCGAACTGTGTTCGTGCAACAGGCACGCTCCGATTACGACCAGGTCCCGGCCGGTGATCGAAAGCCAGTTGCGCCGGTACAGATCCGGGGTCATGTTCTTGATCCGCAGCAGGAACCGGTTCTTCACCGAGTGCATGTTGATGACCGTGGGCAACGCTCGTCGATTTCCGGGCAATACGTTGCGGACGTGATAGCCGCGCGCCAGCGGCGTGTACATGCAGCGCCAGCCCATCAATTGCGCGCGCCATGCCACATCCGCGTCCTCGCGGTACACGAAGAAATCCGGATCGAAAAATTCGCCCTGAATCGAAATGTCATCGATCATCGCCCGCCGGTAAAGCGCGGCGGCCGCGGTGGCGCCGAACACGTATTCGAAATTCAGGTAATGGCCGTTATCCACCTCCTGGCTGCCGCGGTCCAGATGGCGCAGCATGGGAGTGAAGTAAATGCCGGTGGAGTCAACAAGTTGTTTGTCCGGGAGATCGAAACTCGCACGGATGGTGAGTAGTTTCCCGCACACAGTTCCGGTTTTAGGATCTGAGCTGCCTGCATCCACCAGCGCCTGAATGAAATCAGGCAACAGCAGCACGTCCGGATTCAGAGTCAGAATCCACTCGCTTTGCGATAACGCAATGGCTTGATTCTGCGCCGCGGCAAACCCGATATTCTGATCGTTATAGTAAATGCGGCATTGACCCGAAAACTGCTCCAGGATGTCTATCGTCCCGTCCGTCGACGCATTATCCACCACCACAACATCGAAGTTCGGGTATTTCTGTTCGAGCACCGATTCCAAACAGCGCTTGATAAATCTTCCGCTGTTATATGTCACCAATGTGACGGTAAGTGACGTTTTGGAGGCCATTGATATGTTTTTTATGAATTCCGATGCCCCTGGCGGCTCCCACGCCCCAAGATAAAACGACGGCTTGCGCTCCGGACAACTTTCGAATAACCAACCACTGGAGATAGGGTCCGCTGTCGAATCATCCCCGCGACCATCCGCGGAACCGAAGTGAGCACCACCGCCAGGCAGATTGCCCGGTAGTCCAAGGAACGGAAGTGCTTAGCAGCATATTCCAAAAGGCTATCACACCAGAGTACGGCTCGGCATCCGGGCGGTAACGCGCCCGCCGAATGCCCGCCGTGATGTTCGGCGACAACACAGGGAACGTATTCGATCCGGTAGCCTGCCGCTATGGATCGGACGCAAAAGTCCACGTCTTCGAACCAGATAGGGAAAAATCGCTCGTCCAAGCCGCCTAAGCGCTTCCACACGTCCCGCCGGAACATAAGCAAAGCGCCGGGCGGCTGCTCCACCGGACCTGGCTGGTTCATGTCCCTGTCGAGGCAACGGTATCTGCGGTTTACCGGATTTGACGGCCACAGCCGGTTCAGGCCGGCGAGCTCGAAAATCAGGTCCGCCGGCCGGGGAAAACTGCGGAGGGCAAACCCCTTCTGATCCGTTCCGTACTCGTTTACAAGCCGGCCGGCGGCGAGCCCGTACAGCCGGGCGGCTTCGATGAGTTTGTCAACCGGCGTGAGGATTTTTACGTCTGGATTCACCAGAAGGATGAATTCTGCTTCCGCGGCTTGAACACCCTGGTTCACAGCCGCCGCGAACCCCCGATTCACCCGGTTCGCAATAATTTGCAGGCCAGGTTGATTATCGATAGCCGTCAAGGTACCGTCACTCGATGCATTATCTACAACAACCGTTCTTGTACCAGGAGACATGGCCGCCAGCGCCTCAGTACATCGTTTAATAAATGCTTCCGAGTTGTGTGTGACAATCACCGCCGCAGCATCCAGAAGTAAATCCTCCAATACCAGTCAAAGCCAGTGTGCCGCTGCAAGTCAAAAATAGTCCGTTCACTTTCTTCCAATAGGACGCGGACTGCTTCAGGCGTGTACTTCCGGTACTTCCAACCCGGGCTACGGACGTCAAGCCCCACCGCCATATCTCTCAGGCCCGCGGCTTTGCCCCGCACGTAAGACAATGCCCTCCCATGGCGACAAGCCACGAGGCCCCATAGCAACTGTCCGGCCATAATTGGCCAAAGTCCTTGGCCATGTAAGTACTTGCGCGCTAACACTACTTGATTACGCGCGATCCACCGCACTGTGTCCTTATTCCACCTGCCCAATGTCGAACTTCCACGGTGATACGCGACCGCCTGCGGAACATAGATGCCGGAGCGTCCAGCGAGCGCGCAGCGAATTCCGAAATCCACGTCTTCGAGATACGACCCAAACCCCTCGTCGAGCAAACCAATCTCGTCAAATAACGAGCGGCGAAACAAAGCCGCGGTCATAGGCGCTATGCGAATGACGCGTGACTTGTTCCAAATAGGCGCGTCCGCTTTGCCTGCTCCACACCGCCAGGCACATCCGCTGCGCGCGATTTCGTCAAATGTCGCGTCGATACACTCCGCGTTCTGCGCGGTTAAAGCTTTCCCTGTGGCAAACCATGCTTCAGTGCGCTCGGCTTCGTGCAGCAGCATCTCATTCCAGCCCGCTTCTAAGGTCACATCGTTATTCAAGATCGCAACCCACTTGCACGAGGCGGCCTGAATACCCTTATTCACCGCGGCCGCGAACCCCAGATTGCTTTCCAACCGCAAAACCCGCGCGCCCGCGCGTCCGGCCAAATCGGCGGAACCGTCACAGGATCCGTTATCGACAACAATTACGTCATCAAAAGGCCGAGTCTGCTGCTTCAGATTATCCAGCAACCCGGCAAGCAGATCCCGGCGGTTCCAATGGGGGATGACCGCGGCCACCGTCATGATCTTTCTCAACGCGCACAACGCCAGGAGCGGGCTGTGCGCTTTTTTCTACGAAAATCGCTTTTTCAAAATGAACCAAAGATTATAAAAGCCGTCACGCCACAAATTAAGCTTGGTCTCTCCCAGCCGCGAAGTATACATAATCGATATCTCGGCAAATCGCACCCCGTGCTTTTTGAGCGCTTCGACCTTGATTTCCTCCGAAAACGCCATGCCATCGGACGTCAGCTTCATTCCCTTCAGAATCGACCGGCGAAAAACCCACATCCCCGATTGGGAATCCCGCACCCATCGGAAATATAGTACCGACACCGCAAGCGAAAGAATTAGATTGCCTAGCTTATTTATGAAGCTCATCGCCTTGGGATCGCGCACGGGGAATCGCGAGGCATTTAAGAAATCGATGTCCAGGTGCAGAAAAGCCTCGAGCAAATAGGAGATGGCGTCGGGCGGATAGCTATGATCGCCGTCCAGCGTGATGATGAGATCGCCCGTGGCCGAGGCGAAGCCGGTCTTGTAACTGCGGCCGTAACCGCGCACATCTTCCCGAATCACCTGCGCCCCAAAGCTACGCGCGACTTCCGAGGTGCGGTCGGTAGACCCGTTATCAACCACGATGGTCTCGTCCACGAAGTCCGGCAGCCGCCGGAGGACCTGCTCGACACCCTGTTCTTCGTTGAGGCACGGAATGATGACCGTGATCCGCTGACCCTTGTACACGAATTCACCAGCATACCCTGTGTAATCATTAGTCCATGAAGCTGTTTGTGTTTTTAACGGCGGCCCTTGCCTCCGCGAATGTAGCGGCTACGGGCCAGGATTTATCGTCCGTCAAGTCCGTTTACCTGATGCCGATGTCCGGCGGGCTCGATCAATATCTCGCCGTGCAGCTTACGGCGAGCCACCGCTTCAACGTGGTCACGGACCCGCAGACCGCGGACGCCGTTTTCACCGACCACATCGGCATCAGCTTCGAGCAGGCTATGCACGATTTGCACAATGCCGGCGAAAAAACCCCGGAGTCGACGGAGGGCGCCGACTATAGCCCCACCATGGCCCCGCTCTCTCGCGGCAAAGGCTCGTTCTTTCTGGTGGATCGCAAGACCCACAACGTCCTCTGGAGCACGTTCGTGGAGCGCAAAGGCACCGACGCCCCGCACTTGAACCGAATGGCGGAGAAGATTGTGGAGCAGTTGGATAAGGATCTGCGGCTGAAGAAGTAGCATGCAATCCTCACAACGGCTGACGGCTATTATTGAACGCGAGGATGATGGCTTCGTGGCGCTTTGTCCAGAACTGGATGTTGCAAGCCAGGGCGATTCAATCGAGGATGCTTGCCGTAATCTAGTCGAGGCGCTTACTCTGTTCTTCGAAACTGCTTCCGCCTCGGAGATCGAGAGGCGCTTCCATCGCGAAGTGTTTGTAACGCAGGTCGAGGTCCCGGTTGGGTAAGCTTCGGGTCCTGGCGGGCACGGAGGTTTGCGCATTCTCGAACAGAACGGTTTCATTGCCGTTCGTCAAAGAGGCAGTCACCGGATCATGCAAAAACACTTCGACGGTAGGACTTTAACCGTGCCCCTTCACAACCAGCTCCGGCGCGGCACATTGCTGAGCATAATCCGTCAATCGGAACTTCCGAGACCCTTTTTGAAAGCTAAGTAGCAATGCAGTTCATCAGGAGGCGGTATTGATTTCAGATCGATAATACGTGGCCGCGGCGGCGGCTCAGGTATGCCGCACGGCCTCGAGCGGATCGCCGTAAATCCACGGCCTCGCCGCCAGGCATGAAACTAGCGCCGTAAGGGCCGCCATGCCCAGAAGCACTGGTATCAGCACCACCCATTCGACCGGCTGAATACCGAAAAGCTGGGAGCGAACCAGTACTGTTGCCGCCGCGGCGATCAAAATGCCGGCCCCGATCCCCGCGCCGGCCGTTGCCGCGAGCTCGCGGACCACCATCGTAAGTAAATCCGCCGGCAGCGCGCCGAGCGCCGCGCGAATCCCCAACTCGCGCTTGCGTTCGCCGACGGAATACGCGACCGCGCCGAAAAGCCCCGTAATGGCGAGCAAAACGCCGAGCAGGCTCAAGGCTCCGACAACCCACAATGTCAACAGCGGAACCAGCATATTGATGTAAAGTAAGTCACCCATGGTGAACGGCGGCACCGGGACCTGCATCCCAACGGTTCGCTCCGCCCGAATCAGAGGCTCCTGCCAGAGGCGCGGATCTCCCTTGGTCCTGGCGATGATCTGAATTTGCATCTGGTCGTGCTGGCTGAGCGCGTAATACATGAATGGCTGCGGGGCTTCGTCCAGATCGTTGTATTTGCCGTCAGCCACGACCCCGACCACAATGCCCTGTTCAGGAGGCTTGCCCGCGCGAATCGTTTTACCGATCGGGTCCTGATTCGGCCACAATGTCTCCGCAAGTTTTCGATTAACGATCACCGCATCGGGCGCGCCCTTCCGGTCCGCAGAGTTGAAAACACGTCCGCTGAACACAGGGATACCGAGCGTAGCGAAGTAATTCTCGTCCACCACCGCGGATGGGACGCCGAGCGTTTTACTTGCGCCCGGCGATTCGACAGGCTTGCGATTAAATCCACCGAAGAACGGAATTCCATCCACAAGCGAGGCTGATTCGACGCCGGAGATTTGCGACACCGCGGCGCGCAACGAACGGAATATTTGTTGTTCCTGTTCCCCTGGGTGTTTATCGTGTTCTATGTCAAAAACCAGAGCCCCAATGACATTCCGCGCGGAGAAGCCGGGGTCCACGTGCCGCAGCTTTTCCACGCTCCGCAAGCACAGTCCGAAGCCTGCCAGCACCAGTGTGCAGATCGCAACTTGCACCGCGACCAACGTATTCCGGATAACACCTTTGCGCCGTCCTCCAATCGCGATTTCACCGCTTAGCCCCGCTGACAAATTCACCGAGGAAGCGTAGAGCGCCGAAGGCAGCCCTGTCGCAACGCTCGCGACAATTACCAGGAGCGCCGAAAAGGCGATCACAGTCGGGTCGGGCTGAAGTTTCCCGGCAATCCTGATGGTTCCGAAGAGCGGCAGCAAGGTGCTGAAATCCGAAAGCTTCTCCAACACAAGCTGAGCAATAACAAACCCGCCGCCGCCGCCCACCGCACACAGAAGCAAGCTTTCGCCAAGAAACTCGCGGATCACTCTTCCGCGCGTCGCCCCGACGGCGGTTTTGATTAAAGTCTCCTGCCGCCGCTTTACTGCGAGCGCCAGCAAAAGACTTCCCGCATTCGCGCACGCCACAATTACCACCAAGAGAACGAGCGCGATCAATACCGCAGAGATGATCTCGGCATCTTTAATCGCATCAGGAGGAAGCGTCATGGCGCGCGTTAGGACCGGAACGCGGTTTTTCTCGGTCTGCGGATACTCCGCCGCAAGGTTCTGCTCAAGAGTTCGTATTTCGGCGGCAGCCTGTTTCTTGCTCACGCCGGGCTTCAGCCGGCCCATCAGAGTGAACTCGCGGTAATCCCTGCGCGCGAGCCTTTCCGGATCCATACTTGCGGAGGACGGCAACACGATTAGATCGGCGCTGAGTCCCAAAAAAATGCCGGTGAACTCCTTCGGCGCGACGCCTATAATCGTTAAGCCATTGTTGAGCCGGAGCGTTGTGCCCACGATATTCGGGTCGGCGCCCC
>JAFAQY010000027.1 GCA_019261985.1 Bryobacterales bacterium
AAGGAAAGTATGGCGCGGCTCATGGATCGCCTGCGCGCGATCACGTCGACGGCCAGAGGCTTCACGCCTGTGCTGGCCACGGCTCTCCGCCTCTGAAAGCCGTCGTGCATAAATTTCTATGCACGAAACGGCCAAACAAAACAACAACCTATAGGAGGAGAGCAGAACTAGTCGGATCTTAACAGCTTTCCCGACTACAGATCGGATATCAGAACCGCGCAGGAGGAATGGTCTGCGCGCATAATTTAGGTGGCAAGCCGCCGCAGGATGGCATCCTGCCCCACAGGGGCTGCTTAAAGAATGGCGTCGGCGGCGTGATACGAACTGCGCACTAGCGGACCACTCTCCACGTGGCTGAATCCTATTTCGTAGCCGCGGCGCTTGAGCTCGGCGAATTCGTCTAGCGTCACATAACGCAGGATCGGCAAATGCTTGGGCGATGGCCGGAGGTATTGTCCGAGCGTAAGGATGTCAACATTGGCGGCGCACAGATCGCGCATGACCTCCAGCACTTCTGCGATGGTCTCGCCCAAGCCGAGCATTAGACCGCTCTTGGTTGGCGTCGAAGGACATGCTTGCTTGGCATATGCCAGCATGTCGAGCGAGCGCTGATATCGCGCGCCCAGCCGCACTTGGCGGTACAGCCTGGGAACCGTTTCCGTGTTGTGGTTCAGAATGTCCGGCGCGGCTTCGAGCACGATGTCCATGGCCGCGTGTGAGCCTTGGAAATCGGGGACCAAGACTTCGACGCCGCATCCGGGAACCCGCTCGCGTATGGCGCGGATCGTCATGGCGAACAACTCCGCTCCGCCGTCCTTGCGGTCGTCGCGGTTCACGCTGGTGATCACGGCGAATTTGAGACCCAGCGCGGCGCAGGCTTCGGCGACCCGGCGCGGCTCGTCGTAATCGACCGGAAGGGGTCCGCCTTTTTGAACGGCGCAAAATCCGCACCGGCGCGTACATACATTGCCGAGGATCATGAAGGTCGCGGTGCGACGATTCCAGCAATCGCCCACATTGGGGCAGGCCGCGCTTTCGCAGACGGTGTGGAGATGGAGCGATTGGACTAACTGTTTTAATCCGCGGTAGTTCTCACCAACAGGGGCGGGCGCGCGCAGCCAAGCTGGCCGCACAGTTCTGGGTTCGATGGAAACGAGCACCTTTAGTTCGAGTTTAACAACTGCTCAATTCGATTCTCGATAATTCGCGCTGGATTGAAGTTTTCAGCTCGATCGAAAAATGCGGGGAAAAGCTCATAGGCGCGCCGCGGAATGAAGCCGATCAACTCGCCGGTTAAAACGCGTGTGCCCAGCCGCTGTGCTTCCGCCTCGATTGTTTCAAAAACCCGATCGAGAGGCGTTTCCATGAATCTCGTCAGGTTCATGGAGACTTGAGCGCGGCTGGCCGACGCGAGAAAGAGGCCGATGGCTTTCACGTGCGGGAATCCCCCGGAAGACGCGCGAATTTTCTTCGCGATCGCGCGGGCGATGGCGGTATCGGCGGTTTCTAGCAGGACGTTATACGCGATCAGGATGTGGCGCGCTCCGACCATGGAGGCTCCCCAGGATGGGTGCGCAGTGAGATTGCCGATGTCCGGAGGAAGTCCGTCGAATTCGCGACGCCGCACTTTCTCGAGTCGCTCCCGTCCGGGCGTCAGTGCCGCGGCTTCGTAGAAATAAACCGGAATGCCGAATCGGCTCCAGAGTTCAGCTCCCGCCCGATGGGCAGCTTTTGCGCAGTCTTCGAGCGATGCGCCGGCAAGCGGAACGAAAGGAATTACATCCGCCGCGCCGACGCGAGGATGTTCGCCCCAATGGCCTGCGAGATCGATTAACCCGGCGGCCTTACCCGCCGCGCGGACTGCCGCTTCTACCACCGGCTCCGGCGTTCCCGCGAAAGTGACGACGCTGCGATTGTGGTCGGCATCGGATTCCCATCCGAGAAGCAGAACGCCGGGCGTGGCGCGTATGCTTTCTACGATCGCGCATACGATCGCTGCGTCTCGCCCTTCGGAGAAATTTGGAACGCATTCGATCATGCTTCGGCGGCCTTACGCACCAGCCCGGCGTTCAGCATTTCAATCACCGGCGCTCCGGCGCGGAAGCGCTTCACGATCTCGGGGAGCAGCTTGGGTGATTCGGTAATTTCGGGCTCCAGCTCGGCGCCGAAATACCAAGCCTTGCGCCGGATTAAATCGCTGGCGGGGTGCGCGGGATCGAACCCCTTGGGGCTGCGCGCAAGCGAGTCGCCGCGAAGCTCGCCCATTAGCTTTTCGACGGATTTCATTGCTTCGCGAAATTCCTGGTGATGCGCGGCAAGCCACGTCCGGACCGCGAACAGTTCCACCGGCCCCGGCATGTAAGCGCCCATAGCGATGGCCACCGATTTCGGCGCGATATGGAAATAGAATCCGGCGCTGGTGTGGCGCTCTTTATCGCGCCGGGGAAAGATTGCGGCAACGTGGGTCTTGTAGGGAGTTTTGTCCGGGCTGAATCGCGTGTCGCGATAGATGCGATACACGGCTTTCTTCGGGTCGGTGATGTGATCGGGAGCGAAGCGCAATAATTCGGCGTTAACAGCTTCAACAAGCTCCAGCATCGGCGCTTTGACGCTGGTTTCGAAGATCTCCTTTCGCGGCTGGAACCATTCCCGTCGATTGTTGCGTTCCAAACCGCGTAGAAATTTGAGCGCTTCGGGCGGAAATCCGGCGAACATAGGGTAAGTTTAGAATACGATGCTTGCCCGCCTCCGGGACATTCCCGGTCTCGAAATTTGCAAAAACGTCCCGCTAAGCGGCCTTACGCGTTTTGGGCTGGGAGGACCGGCCTGTGTGCTCGCGGACGCATCGACAGAGGAGGCTCTGGCCGCCGCGCTTGATGTTGTTCGAGGGGCCGCATGTCCTTACGCGCTGGCCGGCGGCGGCACGAATCTCATCGCCTCCGATGCCGGCTTTCCTGGCGCGGTACTGCGATACACGGCCAACCGTATCGAAGTTGACGATCACAGAATCGTGGTAGAAGCAGGAGCCGTGCTTCAACATCTGGTCGATTTCAGCATTGCGCGCGGACTGAAAGGGCTGGAGACGATGACTGGAATTCCGGGATGGACAGGAGGGGCGGTTTACGGAAATGCGGGAGCTTATGGTCATTCGATCCAGGAACGCATCGAGTGGGTTCGTTTCTATGATGGCCGGCGCTGTCGCGAAATCGGTAATGCCGAGTGCGATTTCCGCTACCGGGAGAGCGTGTTCAAGGCGCGGAAGGGTTGGATTGTTGTCGCGGCGGGGCTGCGCATGGAAGCCGGCGATGAGGATCAACTGCGGACTACAGCCGAAGGAATTCTTCGCATCCGCAACGAGAAATACCCTCCCTCCATGCGGTGCGCGGGCAGCATTTTCAAAAACCTTCTACTTGCCGATCTGCCGGAGTGCGTGCGGGCGATGATCCCGCCAACCGTAATTCGAGAGGGCAAAGTGCCATCCGCCTACTTCCTGGAGCAAGTGGGCGCGAAGGGGATGGCCAATGGACCGATTGTGGTTGCCGGGTACCATGCGAATCTCATCTACAACACGGGCGGGGGAACCGCGCGCCAGCTTCGCGAATTAATTCGAGAGCTTAAGCTGCGCGTCAAGGCCGCATACGCGATTGAGCTTGAGGAAGAGGTGCAGCATTTGTGAGAGCGATCCACTCCTGGCACCGGGCGCGGACATTCGGAAATAAATCTCCAATCACGGCCGCGGAATCCGCTCCCGCATCGAAGACTTCGATCGCGTTCGCGCGCGTGATGCCGCCAATCGCGACCAGCGGACGATTCGAGAGCGGGCGCAGGCGGCGCAATCCATCCACTCTGACGATCGGATCGGGGTTCTGCTTCGAAGCTGTGCCGAAGATAGGACCTAGCGCGAGGTAATCCGCGGGCTCGTCCGCCGCGGCGCGCAATTGTGCTTCGTTGTGGGTAGAAAGACCTATTGGCGTTGTTGCTCCGACAATCGAACGAACTTCGGACGGCCGGAGGTCGTCCTGGCCCAGATGCAGGGCAGCTCCCATCAGGCGAGCGAGGTCGGCACGATCATTCACGACGAACAGCGCTCCGGCGTCGCGACAGATGGCGCCAATGCGCTGAAGCAGATCGACGGTTTCGCGAGACCAGAAACCCTTGTGCCGCAACTGAAGAATTCTGACGCCGGCAGCCACCATTTCCAGCGCGGCGCTTTCGGGACGTATGCCGTGGCGCGCGGCAGTTTCCGTATCGAGGATGGGGTAGAAGCGCGGCAGAAGCATGCCGCGCCTATTTCACCGTTTGCAAATCTTCCAAGGCTTTGCCGGATTCATGCTCGATGCCCGCGTGCAGACTATTGCCGTGCGCGTCCATGGTGACGATGGCTAAGAAATCGTGCACAGTCAAATGCCACATGGCCTCGGGAATTCCAAAATCGAGGAGGTGAACCCCGAGGACCCGATCGACTTTGCGCGCGTAGAATTGAGCCGCGCCGCCGATCGCATTCAGGTAAACTGCGCCGCATTCCTTCATCGCAGCCAGCGTTTTCTTACCCATGCCGCCCTTGCCAATCACGGCTCGAACACGGTAGTTCTTAATTATGTCGGCTTGATATGGCTCCTCGCGGCTGCTGGTGGTGGGTCCGGCGGCTTTGACCGTCCACGTATCGCCGTTCTTCAGCATCACCGGTCCGCAGTGGTAGAGCACGGAACCGCGCATATCGACCGGCGGAGGATTCTTCATCAGATGAGCGTGGACAGCATCGCGACCGGTGAACATTTCTCCGTTGACGATGACGACGTCGCCAACCTTGAGCGAACGCACCTGCTCCTCGGATAGCGGAGCGCGGAGCGCGATTTCGCGGCCGGTAAGAGGAAATCCTTCGCTGCGCGCCATTTTTTCTACAGGGCGCGATGGATCACGATACAGCCACTGCGTGATCGCGCCGCTTTGCGCATCCAGGCGGACCCCGAGGCGGCGGAAGGCCCAGCACTCATAAGCAACCGACACGAAGAAACTCGCCGGCAGACGGTTCGCAACGGCAATCTTGCATCCGATCAGAGAGACTTTGCCGCCGAAGCCCATCGCGCCGATGCCGAGCCGGTTCGCTTCCTCGACGATTTCCGCTTCGAGCTTTGCGAGTTCGGGAACCGGGTTGCTGTCATCGAGGGTGCGGAATAACTGGTTTTTCGCAAGCAGATATCCGTGCGCGCGGTCGCTTCCGACGCAAACTCCCACAGCTCCCGGAGCGCATCCCTGCCCCTGCGCCTGCCAGACGGCGTGCAAAATGCATTTGCGAACTCCTTCCAGATCGCGCCCGGCTTTGCCTAGATGATCGAGTTCTGCAGGCAGAGAGTACTGGATATTCTTGTTCTCGCAGCCGCCCCCCTTGAGGATCAGCTTCACTTCGATTTCATCGTTTTCCCACTGCTCGAAGTGGATAACGGGAGTTTCGATGCCCAGATTATTGCCCGAATTTTTGCCGGTAAGCGAATCGACGGAGTTTGGCCGCAGCTTGCCTCGCCGCGTCGCTTCGGCGACCGCGTCGCGAATGGCTTTTCGAATGGCGATCTGGTTGACTCCGACAGGAGTATGCACATCGAAGGTCGGCATGCCGGTGTCCTGGCAGATCGGACCTTCGTCCGAGGCGGCCATATCGATGTTGGACGCGATTATGCCGAGAGCTTGCGACGCCTGGGTGCCGGGCGCCTCGTTCGCAATGGCGATACCCATCGCCGCGCGGACGTCGGGAGGCAGATTTGTGGCTGTTTGAGCGATCAGTTCGATGAGGCTTTCTTCGATGAATTGCATGAGGGAATCAGGATTAATTTTAGCGCGTGGAGCCGGGTTATCCTGGAGAACTGATGTCAGCACATACTCCGGCCGAGCTTTCGAACATCTATAAAACTCGGTTCGCAGGCCAATCCGAGTACCGGCTTAGAGTTTGGAGAGTTCTGTGCGATTTCTTTTCCGAGTGGATACCAGCCGAGTCCAGCGTCCTCGACCTCGGCTGCGGCTATTGCGAATTCATTAACAACGTCCGCGCCCGGAACAAGTTCGCGATGGATCTCAACCCCGACGTAGATCAACTCGCGGCTCCGGGTATTCGCGTTCTGCGGCAGGATTGCTCGGCAGACTGGGATCTGGCATCTAATAGTTTGGACGCGGTCTTCACCAGTAATTTCTTTGAACATTTGCCGGACAAGGCGGCGCTGCAGCGAACGCTGGAAAATGCCATGCGATGTCTACGGTCGGGCGGCCGCCTGGTGGCGATGGGGCCCAATATCAAATACGTTCCTGGCGGCTATTGGGATTTTTTCGATCATTACATTCCTCTTACGGAACTTTCTTTGGCAGAGGTCCTAAAATCGTGTGCGTTTGATATTGAGGTGTGTATCGGCCGTTTTCTGCCCTACACGATGTCGCAAGGCCGAACCTATCCTGTTTCGATGCTGAGAATTTATCTTGCGACGCGATGGATTTGGCGGCTTTTCGGAAAGCAGTTCCTTGTGGTTGCGCGAAAGGCGTAGTTCGACTATGGCGCAAGTCGTTACCGCATCTTTAAAACTCGAAAAGGATTTCCCCCAAACGCCGAGTGTTGCGCGGTTCGGGCGCTGGGCAATGCCGTTCGGCCCAGCCGTGTTTTTTCTAAATCTGGCTACCTCGATTTTATTCCTGCTTTTCGGACCATATTCGAATTTCGCCGCCGCGGGTTATCTTGACCCATGGTTTTACACCGGATATTTCACGCACTTCACGTACATGGTCAGCCATTTCGGAGCCACCTATTACGCCTCGCGTCTGCCTTGGATTATCCCCGGCGTTCTCGTGTTCAAGATCGCCCCACCGATGGCGGCGAGCGTGCTGTTGAACGCACTGATCTGTGCCTTTAGCGGCACTGCGCTTTTCTTTATCGTCTATTGGTCTTATGGCCCGTTTCCGGCTGTATTGGCGTCGATCGTTCTCGTTACCAATCCGTATTTCATGTCTACAATTTCATGGGATTATCCGGATGGGCCGGCCATTGCGTACGCATTCGCCGCTTTAGCTTTATTCGCGCATCCGCCGCCCGTGCGTTTCAAGTACAGTATGGGCGCGGGAATTGCGTTCGCATTATGCGCGGCCACAAATCTCGCCGCCATCCCGGTGCTGTTGGGAATCCTTGTAGTTCCTGTTTGGAGATATAAACGGGATCCAAAAGCGTTTGTGCATACCGCCGTAGGCGCGTTGTCAGGCGCTATTCTCACTTCGGCCATCCTAATCATATTGAGCAAATGGCTGCTCAACCTCTACCAGTTCTATCTGCCGCAGGTCAGGATGATCGAATACGTCCGCGCCCACCCGGACTATTTGGCGAATATGTGGGGCACCGGTAATGCATGGATTCCGAAAGCGTACAGGCTGGGGCCTGCGTTGTTTACGGTCTTTGCGGGAGGGGCAGTGCTGTTTCGGCGGAGCGCCAGGACTGGCATATACCTGCCGGTTTATCTCTGCTGGATCACGACGTTCGGGCTGTTATGTTTGTTTGAGTTCGGGTTCCACAATGTAAGTTTGCGCGTGGCGTACGTAGGTTCGTATATGGTTTGCCCGTTGATGGCCTGCGCGGGTCTCCTTATCGGCGAAGCTATGTTCCAGCGGGACGCGAGGTCGAAACCGTCCGCGGCGGGGTACGTCATCGCCGCCGCGCTGGCGGCATTCGGCATCGCCCTGCCGGTCTTGTATGCACAATCGCGTGTGCCCCCGATCTCCTTTTCCGAATTCTGGATCGGTCTCGCCGTCTTGTCGCTCGTGACACCGGTTTTACTTGCGGTCCCGCGGCGTTCGCGTATTTTCGGAACCGCGGCATGTGGTCTTATCTTTATCGCTCTGTTCCTTGGACCGGCTCGCGACCAGGCGCTGGGATATGTGTGGACGAACGAGAACGCGGATGTCTTTCAGACCTTGATGCGAATTGAAGGAGTAATCGATTCGAGCGTTCCGCGAACCAGAACGGTGCGGTTCTGGTACGATCTTCACGAGCCCGCGTCTAATCTGTTCGATTCCGCGTATTCGCTGTACTTGTGGGCTTACTTCGACTTTACGAAGCAATTGCCTTCGGCACGTGAAGGTGACATCAAGCGACTGGTGGATTCGAACACGACTTTCGCGCATCTCACGCTTAACACCGACAAGACGGCTGAACGGACGCGTCTTCTTGCGGAGCGCGGAATCATTGTGGGCAACCAGAGGAGCGCAGTGATGCATTCACAACTGGGGGATATTCATCTTGTTTTGCAAGATGTTGTCGATGATTCTAAACTTCACTGAGAGAACCTGGTTTGATGGCCAAACTAGAAGAGCAACATTGCCAGAGCCTGATGTGCGTTCATGAAGATCCTGATTACCGGAATTTGTGGCTTCGTCGGCAGCCGTCTGGCTCACGCATTTCAGGCACGGTTAGAAGGCGCGGAAATTTTTGGCATCGACAACCTTGGCCGCGCGGGTTCCGAACTGAATCGGCCGCTTTTACGGCGCGCGGGATTTCGCCTGTTTCATGGTGATTTGCGGTTGGCCAGCGATTTCGAGGGGCTTCCCGCAGCCGATTGGGTGATCGACGCCGCGGCAAATCCTAGCGTGCTCGCCGGTGTCGACGGGAAATCCACAAGCCGTCAATTGCTAGAACACAATCTCTGGAGCGTAGTGAACACGCTGGAATATTGCCGTCAATGCAACGCGGGCGCGATTATTCTCAGCAGCAGCCGTGTGTACTCCGTCCCAGCGCTCGCCGCTCTTCCCGTCCACGCTGAAGGATGTGCTTTTCGGCTCGATCGCTCGGGGTCCGTGCAGCCGGGTGTTAGCGAAAGGGGAATTTCGGAACAGTTCTCCGTAGCGCCTCCGGTATCGCTGTATGGCGCCAGCAAACTCGCCTCGGAAACTATGGCGCTTGAGTACGGCGCCACCTTCGGCTTTCCGGTGTGGGTAAATCGCTGTGGAGTCCTGGCAGGCGCGGGGCAATTCGGCACCGCTGAACAGGGCATCTTCTCCTACTGGATACATGCGCATGCCGGCAGACATCCGCTTCGGTATATCGGCTTCGGGGGCCACGGGTGGCAAGTGCGGGATGCTTTTCATCCCGATGACCTCGCGGCGCTCATAATCGCTCAGATGCGCTCCGGAGCGAACCGGGGCTGCGTACTGAACGCCGGCGGAGGCGACGATAACTCCATGTCACTCGCACAACTCACGGCGTGGTGCGATGACCGCTTTGGAGCCATGACGCCGGTCGCGGATTCTGTCCACCGCCCGTTTGATGTACCTTGGCTGGTAATGGACTCGGGTCTTGCTGAAAAAACGTTTGATTGGCGGCCGGCAAAACCTCTTACAGCGATCCTTGAAGAAATTGCCGGACATGCACGGGAGAATCCCGGCTGGCTTGAGTACTGCGGAGTTGCGACGTGAGTTCCAACACAGAATCGAATCCCTTACAACTACTTAGCGTCATCATTCCGGCGCGAAACGAGCAGGACTGTATTCGCTCCATGATCGAGCATCTGGATTTGGAGCTGCGACTGAACGGCGTTCCGCACGAAATCATAGTGGTGGATGACGGGAGCACAGATTCCACGTGGCGCTTGCTAACCGAACTGGCAACTACAATTCCGGCGGTACGCCCGATTCAGAATACCGGTCAACATGGATTCGGACGCGCCGTAATGCACGGCCTGGCTCATTTCAAAGGCGATGCCGCGGTTATCATGATGGCCGACGAATCGGACGACTGCCGCGATGCAGTGACGTACTGGAGGCTCCTTAACCAAGGTTGGGACGCGGTTTTTGGTTCAAGATTCTTAAAAGGAGGCGGGGTCGTCGACTATCCGTGGCTTAAATTAACTTTGAACCGCCTCGCGAACCTATTCATCAGGCTTCTGTTTCGCATCAAGTTAAACGATGTGACAAACGCCTTCAAAGCGTACCGCCGCACGACTATCGACGGCTGCCGTCCTATTTTGTCGCCGCATTTCAATCTGACGGTCGAGCTTCCGCTAAAAACCATTGTTCGGGGCTACTCGTGGACGACAACGCCTATCACCTGGAGAAATCGAAAAACCGGCGAGTCGAAACTCAAAATTAAGGAAATGGGGAGCCGGTATTTATTTATTGTTCTTTATATATGGCTGGAGAAATATTTCAGCCGCGGCGATTACCGCCGCGAGAATGTATCGAGTCCCGGACATGGTATTCGTGAGGAAAGCATTCCGGCTACCGCGGACTATAACGGTGAGCACTCTACGGCGAATTAAATGAGCAGTCGCGTACTAGGCCGGACCCCAACGAAGGATACGCGAGCGCGCGACAGGACCTTAGATGGATATCCACGCGCTCGCCGGCAGGGAAAAGCGCTTTTTGAGATTCGTTGTCGCTTACAACGCGGAGCGGACGATTCAAGAAGTTATTCGCAGAGTCTTAAAATAAATCGTATGCTGATCTCACTTTCGGGAGGATTGTTTTCTTGCCAGATTTTGATGATTGCCACGCCTCTGCCATCACTAGAAAGCCTGTTAAAGCGCGCTGTTGAAGCGAGCGAGTCGCGGACGGCTGCGGCGATCCATGTCGACCGGTAAAGCACGAGGATGATGGAAACCATTACGAAATCCGGATCTTTCGATCAGGCGTCGATTGCGGAGGTTTCAGCTTACTGGAACGCTCGTCCATGTAACATCCGCCATTCGCCGAAGCCCGTAGGCACGCGGGAATATTTCGACGAAGTGGAGGCGCGCAAGTACTCGGTAGAATCGCACATTCCGCGCTTTGCGGAGTTCGAGCGGTGGCGCGGCAAGAAGGTCCTGGAGATCGGCTGCGGGATCGGCACCGATACCATCAACTTCGCGCGCCATGGAGCGCAGGTTACGGCGATAGACTTAACGGAAAAGTCGCTTGAGGTCGCTCGGCAGCGGGCAAAGGTGTTTGGACTGGAGGACCGGATATGTTTCGTTCAGGCGAACGCGGAGCGACTTAGCGATTACGTTCCCGCGGCGCCGTACGATCTGGTTTATTCGTTCGGGGTGATTCATCACACACCAGACCCGGGGCATGTGATCGAGGAGATTAAGAAGTACACTCATCCTGGCAGCTCGGTACGCATCATGGTGTACAACACGTGGTCCTGGAAGGTTTTGTGGATTCTGTTCGGTTACGGAAAAGGGCAATTTTGGAAACTAGATCGTCTTATTGCGCAACACTCCGAGGCGCAGACGGGCTGCCCGGTGACCTACAGCTACTCGCGCCGCCAAGGCCGGCGGCTTTTGGAACGGCACGGGTTTCGTGTGACGGATGTAAAGGTGGACCATATCTTCCGGTACAGCATTCCCGAATACGTGCGGTACGAATATAAAACGGTGTGGTATTTTCGCTGGATGCCCCGGCGGCTTTTTCGCGTACTGGAGCGTTTATTCGGTTGGCACCTTTGTCTCACGGCAACTCCGCAATAGTGCAGAATCCTTACCTGTCTCTCGTTGTAACCGCCCGTAATGACGACCACGGCGGCAATCTCCTCGGCCGTATGCAGCTTTTTACGGATGGATGGATTGCGCAGGCGCGGCGTTATCGAATCCCATCCGAACTGATCATCGTCGAATGGAATCCGCCGGATGGCCGGCCGGCGCTGAAGGACGCGTTGCGATGGCCCGAAGATCTTGGGCCATGCGAGGTTCGCTTCGTCGAAGTGCCCCCGGAGTTACACCGCAGATACGCTCACGCGGAAGCACTGCCCCTGTATCAAATGATCGGCAAAAATGTGGGCATCAGGCGGGCGCGCGGCGAATTTATTCTGGCTACGAATATCGATATTCTTTTTTCGAACGAACTCGCCGAATTTCTCGCCCGGCGGCAATTAGATCCGAAACGCATGTATCGCATCGACCGGCACGACGCCATGAGCGATGTTCCGGCCGGCGGGTCGCTGGATGAACAGCTTGAATACTGCCGGACGCACTTGATCCGCATCAACCGCCGGGAAGGAACGTTTTCCACTGCGCCTGATGGATCGGCGGTGCTGCACTCCTCTGACGTTGCGGATGTAGATTCCGGGATCGTATTCGGACCAGGGTGGCTGCCTCCGGAGCGCCTGGGACGGTCACGATTCCGTTGGGCTTTCGATCGCGCGGAGTTGGTTGTAAACGACAATCAGCCCGGATCCACGCTCGTTTTCGACATCGAGCCCGGTCCTGGCGTGGGCGGCCCGGTGCTTGATCTTGAAATCGTGTCCGGCAACGCATCGCGCCGAATATCGCTCCGGCGGAGAAGCAGGTTGCGAATACCGCGTGCGATGTTCGCCGATTCACGGTTGGTGTTCCGCTCGAACGGCTGCAGAACACCAGCCGGCGCCGATCCCCGAGTGCTGTGCTTACGGGTTTTCCATGCTCGATTAGATCGGAAACCGACCGCAGGTGTGAAGCTCAAACCGATCGGCCCGATAGGGCGCGCGGCGAATGCCTGGCGCGCTTTTCAATATTTAGTGACGAAGCTTGCTCATGGCGGACCGCTGGTGCCCGTTACGATACCCGTGTCCCCGCGGATGGCGAGATTGTTGAGAATGTACGTGAACGCCGGCGGAGTTACGGGTATGCTCCGCCACGGGGTTCGAACCGCAACCGGCATGTCTCCACCCGGGGCGGGTGGAATCGATTTCATCCACTGCAACGGCTGCGGCGATTTCACTCTACTGGCCCGTGAGAAATGGTTCGATTTGCGCGGATACCCGGAATTCGATGTATTTTCGATGAATCTGGATTCGATATTCTGTTTCGCCGCGCATTACGGAGGAGCGCGCGAAGAAACGCTTTTGGAGCCCATGCGGATTTACCACATTGAACATGGCACGGGTTCCGGCTGGACTCCCGAAGGGCAATCGCAACTCTTTGACCGCATCGCCGCGAAAGGACTGACATTTGTCGCCAATGATGAAGTCCTTGCCTGGGCGGCGCAGATGGCGCGTCTTCAATCTCCGATGATTTTCAACCACGAGAACTGGGGGCTGAGCGATTTTGCGCTGCGGGAAACAGTGGTCGGCACTCCGGTGAAGGTTTAGCTGCGATTCGGATGCCGAATCCTTACATTTCCGTGGTTGTTGCGGCGAGGAACGACGATCACGGAGGTAATATGCTCGCGCGCATGGGCGCGTTCGCCGGTTCATGGATTCAGCAGGCGGAGGCTTTGGGGCTTGCTTCCGAGTTAATCGTGGTGGAGTGGAACCCGGTCCCGGGATGCCGCAGTTTGGCGGATGCGATTCCCTGGCCCAAAAAGCATGAACACTGCCGCATTCGCTTCATTACGGTGCCGCCCGAGCGGCATGCGCTATTCCCGCATCCGGAAAGCATTCCGTTGCACCAGATGATCGCGAAAAATGTCGGTCTCCGGCGGGCCGATGGCGAATTTGTGCTTGCCACGAATCTCGACATCGTTTTCTCGGCGGAACTGATGCAATTCCTGGCTTCGCGGCGACTCAATCGCGCCGAGATGTATCGCATCGACCGCTACGACGTGGACAGGAATATTCCGGCAGGCTGGTCCGTAGACGGTCTGCTGGAGCATTGCGCAGGCCGGTTGCTTCGGGTCCACACGCGCGAGGGCGATTTCGAGATTGATAATTACGGCAATCGTAAACTTCAGGCGGCAGATGTCGTCACCGAGGGAACTGGAATCCTGTTCGGAAAAGGTTGGTACCCACCCGAGAGCTACGGGGGGGAAAAGTTCCGGTGGATGCAGCCCTTCGCTGAAGTTATTTTTCGTCGCCCTGGCGGGAAGTTGCCGCGCTTGTTCATCGATTTGGAGGCTGGGCCGAGCGCCGGCGGACCACTGCGTTTAGATGCTGCCAGCCAAGATGGGCGAACTTTGGCCACCGCGACGATTGAAGGGCGATGCCGGATCGCGCTCGCTATTCCAGCCGAAATTGAGAGCGCGCGAATCTACTTGCGCGTGGCCGGCGGAAATGTTCCGCTCGGTACCGATCTGCGTTTTCTCAACCTGCGGGTATTCAGCTTAGAATGGGCGCCACGAATGTGGGGACGTGAGGCCGCGACCTGGCAATTCGAGGTCTGCGGCGCCAAACGGTCGGTGGATTGGGCCACTACCCCGCAAGCGCCCACCCCATTCGCACACGATATGACAAACGCTGCCTATTTACATACCAATGGGTGCGGAGACTTCACGTTAATGTCGCGCGAAAGTTGGTTCGCTCTGCGGGGCTATGCTGAAATCCCGATTTGGCCGATGCATATCGACAGTCTTTTGTGCTACTCCGCGCATCACGCTGGTATTCGGGAAGCGATTCTCAACGACCCGCTGCGGATCTATCATATCGAGCATCCCTCCGGGGCCGGGTGGACGCCCGAAGGCGAGCAGGAGCGAACGGCCCGCGTTGCAAGCAAGAAAGTCCCTGCGCTCCGAAATGAGGATGTTGTCGAACTGGTCACGAAAATGCGCCGTCTGAATACGCCGATAATATTCAATTTGGAGAATTGGGGCCTCTGCAATGAAGCTCTGACGGAACGGAAGCTTTAAGGCGATCCGTGGTGGGTCGCGCTGCAGCTTAGTTCGCGTTTGTCTGCATTCCAGGTGAGCTCCGCTGGATCACTCACGGCAGGGAGTGCGCTCGCCGATGATTGCGCCGCCATGCCGACGCATTCCGGAAAACCCACGCCGAGAAAATAAACTCCATCCAGGCTGCCGGGCACGCCGCTTACTCGGGAGCTGCCGTTTTTGGAACACGCCGCGGCCGCGGCGCAGGTCCGCTTTGCGGTTTCACCGACATCTCGCCAGATGTCGATGTTGTGTTGCAGCGCGGCGAGATTAAAGACGACGAGCGTCGTCGAAACGACCGCGCGCCCGCTCGCCGGCAAGGCCTCCGCGGCTCGCCCCAACAACAGACAAAATCCTACCAGCGGCAGATAGAGCTCGCGAGATTTCTGCAAGTCCGGGCCGATGAGCAACTGCTCGAGCGGCGGTAGAGCCGAAACGAGAACGAAAGCAATAGCGAACGCAATCGATCGTCGATTACTCGACTTTGCCGCGAGCCACACGAGAGCGGCTATGTACAAAGCTGTCAGGAGAGCCAGCCACAGCTCCGGTTGACGGCTCCAGTTAACCGGGAAATAGAGCACAGCCCAAATCCGGAGTAGTAGACTTCGCAATGCAGAAATGATGCTCAGCCTCATCAATAACGGACCACCGCCGCTTAGATCCGTGTATCCGCCGATTCCCCCGAGCAAGCTCCAACGATAGGCGAAGATGACTGCTGCGCCCGCAAAAAATGCAATAAGCATAGGCACCGCCCGGCGTACCACGACTTGCCGGTCCCAAGCCAATAACAACGCAAGGAGCGGGAAGGCGTACGCCGTTTCTTTCGTCAGTAGCGCGAAGGCCATCGCGGCCAAAGCTGCGATTCCATACCACACCCGAGACGGGCCCTTGCGCGCCAGATGCTCGAGAAAAAGAATCAACCCGCACAGGACGAAAAAGGTGGATAGTGTCCCAAACCAACCTGCGATCCAAAGGACACTTTCCGGAAGAAGGCCGTGGACCCCGAATAACGCGCCGGCGAGGAGCGCAGACATTCGCGACAATCCCAAGCGAGCCGCCAGCATAAAAACCAAAACGGAGTTCACGGCGTGAAGCGCGACCGCGGTTAGCCGCCACATGTGCGGATCGAAGTGCGCCCATTGAGCCGTCCCGGCCATCGTCAAGTGGACCAGGGGACGAAAAAAGGCGGCCGCCTCGGCTGTGGTTAACAGTTCCTTCACTTTGGACAAGTGGAAGGCGTTTGCGCGGGTAACTAAAACAAGGTCGTCAGCGAGGAAATAGATTCCGATCGCGCGCCAAAATCCGGCTACGACCAGGGCCACTATTACAAACACGGCTATAGCGATATTTGCTTGCCTCTTCGGGGTCGCGGGCGTGTTGTCCGTGCCGCCGCAGAGGAACACAACCGTGATCAGCAACGCACAAAAGCTCTCGATGTTGATGGGTGTGCGGACGGATACCGGAAACACCAGCGGGCCCACCGCTGCCCTCGCAAAAATCAGCAATCCAAACAATGCTGCCGCAATCAGCGCGGCGTATCGAAACTTGTGCATCGGAATCCTTTTCTATCATCAGCTATGATCGGAGCGTACACATGGGAGCAACCATCGCCGAGAAAATCCTTGCGGCTAAATCGGGCAAATCGAGCGTTGCGCCGGGAGAGATCGTGGATGCCTACCCGGACCTGGTGATGAGCCACACTGCGACGTGGCGCTCCGCGAGCGTTATGCAACGGATCGGGGCGAAGAGCCTATACGATCCGGACCGGCTGGCGATTGTTCTCGATCACATTTCACCTGCAAAGACGGAGAAATATGCCGCCGACCAGCAGATCTCTCGCAATTTCGCCCGCGCGCACGGCGTGCAGAAGTTTTACGACATCGACGCGGGCATCGCACATCTCGTCTTGATGGAGGCAGGGCACGTTAAGCCCGGCGATCTGATCGTCGGCACGGATTCACATTGCACCATTTATGGCAGCCTGGGCGCGCTCGGCACCGGGATCGGCTATACCGAAGTGGCCTCGGTCTGGATTACCGGAAAGTTGTGGATGAAAGTGCCGGCGACGATCAAGATTGTGCTGGACGGACGGTTCGCCGGAGGAGTCTACGCGAAGGATTTGATGTTGTATTTGATCGGCAAACTCGGGGCGGATGGATGCAGCTACAAATCGGTGGAATTCTACGGCAGTTCCGTACCGGACCTGAGCGTGTCCGAGCGGATGACCATGACGAACCTCGCCATGGAAATGGGCGTAAAATGCGCGTTCGTTCCCCCGGACGAAAAGACGGCGCAGTACTTGGAGAACAGGCTCGAAAAGACGGCGTACCGGCCGGTTTACGCGGACCCGGATGCGGTGTATGAAGAACGGATACCGGTGGACCTTGGAGAGCTACACCCGATGGTGGCCTGTCCGCATGAGGTGGAGAATACCAAGGCGATCGGCGTGGTGGCCGGAACCCACATCGACCAGGCCTTCCTTGGCTCTTGCGCTAATGCCAAATACGAAGACCTGGTTGTCGCGGCTGGGATTTTGAAGGGCCGCAAGATTCATCCGGGCGTCCGATTAATCGTGACGCCGGGCTCAAAGCAGATCTTACTTCAGGCCATGAATTCGGGAGTTTTGCAAACCTTGATTGAAAGCGGCGCCCTGGTCACCAATCCCGGCTGCGGCGCGTGCGCGGGAGACGGAGGCATGCTCGCGGACGGCGAAGTGTGCCTTTCCACGGCCAACCGCAATTTCCTCGGCCGTATGGGCAGCGCCAAATCGCAGATCTATCTTTCGAGCCCGGCTACGCTTGCCGCTTCGGCTATCAAAGGCGAGATCGCGGACCCGCGGGAATTCATGAATTAGATATGAACTCTATTATCGAGGGGCGCATTTTCAAATTCGGCGACAACGTCAATTCGGATGTAATTATTCCCGGACGATATCTGATCTATATCGATCGCGAGCGGCTGGCGCAACACGCTTTCGAGATGCTTGGCGACGGGTTTCCGGATAAGCTGCGCGGCTTCGAAATCCTGGTGGCGGGCCGCAATTTCGGCTGCGGCAGCGCGCGCGAGCAGGCGGCGACGGCTATCCAGGGGCTCGGCATCAAGGCTGTGGTCGCGTGCTCGTTTGCGCGGACGTTTTACCGGAATGCTATCAACGATGGACTACCCATTGTCGAGTGCCCGGAGCTTTATT
The DNA here is from genome assembly GCA_019261985.1 of Bryobacterales bacterium. Lineage (GTDB taxonomy): Bacteria > Acidobacteriota > Terriglobia > Bryobacterales > Bryobacteraceae > Palsa-187. The sequence goes on from JAFAQY010000027.1 coordinate 17,744, forward strand.
CTGCCGTTCAGGAAGGCGATGAAATTCGGATCGACTTGGCGGCGGGAAAAATTCACCGCGGCGCTCAAGAGTATTCCTGTCCCGCGATGCCCGATTCGGTGCGAAAGATCTTAGAGCTGGGCGGCCTGGCGGAGTATCTGAAGTCACAGCTTCGTGGCGTAGAATCCGCCCCCGTAGAATAAAGGCACTTCCGCCAGCTTTCGGAGCACCGCGCGAGAGGAGCGGTATGCGCCGTCTCGCGCGATCCTGGCCTCCTCGCGCGCCACCAGCCGGGCGATTTCTTCGTTTGCCGGATCGAATCCGAGCTTCCGATAAAACCAGAACGCGCCGGACTCGATTGCCTCATCGTTGTTGTCGCCGAGCTGATAAGGATCGATCGAAAAGGAATCGACGCCCACTTGTTCCCGTATCAGCTTCAATATGCGCGCGAATACCCAGGCTGTTTCGCCATCCCGGAATGTGTAGTACAAGTTGAAGCCGATTTGGGCGTGCCCCTTCAGTGACAGGGCTTCAACATAGCCGGTCGGGACGGCATTCGTGAAGAACATGCCGCAGTGGTAGTCTCTCAGCGGCAACTGCTGTTTTTCAGCGACGCCAAAGAAGTACAGATCCACACCACGTCCGAGATCGGCGTGATAAACATTTCGCGGGGGGTGCTGAAATCCGTGCAACTCGCGATATCGGGCGGCGGATGCGTCGATGATTGCGGCTTCGACCAGCTGCGCTTCGGTCGAGGAAAGGCGGCGCGCGCGGATCGGGGGGGCGGCGAACTCAGCTTCGAGCGAAACTTCGGCCCGTTTGAGGAACGGGCCGGTGCGGCAGAAGAGGTCGCGGCGCTCCAGGCGTAAACCGCTCCGGGAAGAGCGCGCGCTCAGTTTCCAGCGAATCGGAATTTCGAGCAGTTCATACGTGAGCGGATCCACATTTTCAAGCAGCCACGGTAAGCTCCGCCGCGATTTCTCGAACCAGGCGCGCCAATCTACGTGCGGCTCGACGGCGTAGAGTTCTTGCGCCATCGGCAACAACCGAGCGAGCACCGGGCCAAGGCGCTCCGGCCGTTCATAGCTCTCCCAATCGATACTGACCGCCTCGCCATGGCGCTGGACAAGACTGCGGGCGAACTCGTAACTAAAGTTCGTCGAGACTGCTGTTCCCGCGATGCCCGAAATCTTGGGGTCGTCAAACACACCGGTATCGACGCCTCGCAGGCGGTCCTCGAAGGCCAGCAAGATTTCGTCGCAGAGCCGCGCCACTGGCGGACTTTGCGGAAAGGCTCGGAGAAACAGAGTCGTTTCATGCAGCCGGATGAGTTCGCCGGGATGTTTAAACCGAGCGCTCCCGAGGCGTTTCAGCAGGCCGGAAACGCGCTGCGCCGATGGTTTGCCAAATGTTGTCTTGTACAGCTCAAGCTGATCGAGCAGCACTCGTTAGTCGTTCCGTTTTTTGTCTTCCTTCTCTGCACGGCCTTTTTGGTTCTCCCGGCCGTTGTTACCCGAGGGCTGATTTCCTCGCCGCGATTCGGGCTGAGCCGCGGATTGGGGCGCGGGTTGCGCCGCCGGTTGCCGGGAGGTGGGTTGGGGTCGCGCGGGCGCTTGCTGTTGCGGCTGCGCTTGCTGTGGCGCGGGATTACGGCGGAACTCAGGCTGCTGTTGCGCCGGCGTTTGCCGGTCGGTGGGTTGAGGTCGCGCCGGCGCTTGCGGTTGCGGCTGCGCCTGCTGCGGCGTGGGATTACGCCGGAACTCAGGCTGTTGTTGCGCCGGCGCTTGCGTAGCCTGTCCCGCGGGCGGTTCTCCTGAAGACCGGCGGTTTGGGGGCTGAGCCTGGGCCGGTTGGCCCGGAGTTGAGGCTGCGGGATTGTTCTGCCGGACTTGCGCGGGCGCAGACGGAGGCGGGCCGACCTGTCGAATGGCCTGACGCGGCGAGCCGCTCTGCGCGGGAGCGCGCTGCTGAATCTCCGCCAGCGAACTGCGCGGAACCGGCTGGCCCGGGTTTTGCCGCAACATTTGCTGCTGTTGCGCGAAGGCGGGCGCGGGAGGCGGCGGGGTCTGTCTGGCGACCACAGCACGGTTCACAACCGCGGCGGGAGGCGCGGCGGACGCCTGAACCCGCGGCCCCAATACAGCCGTTCGCTCAGGCGCTACCACCGAAACGTTCCGTACCTCCGCCCGAGCGACCACGTCCGGGGTGACGCGAACCGCCGCAACGGCAACGGGGCGTCCGACCGTCATTGCATTTTGCGGCACGACAGTTACGGCCCCGGGGACGGTACGATTCACGTAGGTAACATTGGTTACGTTGATGTTATTGATTACGGTCCGGTTGACGATGACCGTATTGGTGACATTAACGCGTTCGATGTAGGCGGGACTGTAGCGATATGCGGGCACCCACACTTCGCGTGGCCCAAGTGGGAACCAACCCACGGCGGGACCGCCGCCGACCGCGATGCCTACGCTGAAGCTTGGTCCGCCAACCCACGCCACCAGCGCCGGAGCATACACAGGGCGCGGGACAACCGGCCCGGGAACCCAACCCCAGCCTCCGCCCACGAAAACCCAGCGGCCATAGTGGAACGGAGCATAGCCCCACGGCGCATCGTCCACCCAGGTCCAGCCCCATGGAGCAATCCAAGCCCAGTGCCCGTAGTGATACGGCGCCCAGCCTGCGACCACGACGGTCGGCGACCATACCCAGCCATAATCGGGATATTCGCGCCACGCGCCGTTGCCGTCGAGGTCGGCATAGCCGGGGATATCGCGAGAGACATGCCGGGCGGATTCCGACATATCTTCCCGGCGGTCGCGGTCCGAGCACCAGTTATCGAAAGCATCGGAGGCGGGAATCGTGCGCGTGTCCAAGACGGGTTGATCCGCGCCCATGACGCGCAGTTGCTCGCGGGGATGAATGGCGACGGCCTGCGACGCCACATTAGCTTCGGCTTCGCCACCGCGGACGCTCGCGATGGTGGCATCGCCGGCCTCGTTCACTTCGACGCGGTACTCGCCCGGGCGCAGGAGCGTCAGCGCCATCTGCGGGGTGTCGATCTCGAAGCTCTCATCGTCAGCAAGGCGCCGGAGGCGCACGCTGACCGTACCCAGGGAGACCTGCACCTGCGTCGTGCGATCGTCGAGGTTCATGAAGGCGAAATTGGTTCGGCCATTCAGCCGTATTCCAGCCGAGCCGATGTGCATTTCGGCGCGCGCTCCGGCTTCGGTCCACAGGCGGTCGCCGGTGGTCAGGGGGCGATTGAGCGTGGCGGGAACCCAGTCCTCCACGCTACCGGGCTGGAACGAGACGGTACCGCTTATATAGCTGAGGCGGGCCGCGCGGCCGGGAGGATCGTCATTTTGTGCCATCGCGGCCGATGCGGGCAAGGCCGCGATCGAAGCCATTAACCAAACTCGTTTCATCTTCTCTCCTAGAGCGGTCGATACCAACCAATGATCTTACTTCTAAGTGATGGATGCCGATTCAAAAAAAGGGGTTACGCGCGAAAGCGTGAACGAAAGTTCACCCGAGCAACCGTTCGAGCGCCGATCCCCTGCGGATAATTGTTTCCGTGCGTTCGGGACCGGTGGAAATGCCGCCGATCTCCACGCCCGTTCGGTCCTCCAGAAATGTCAAGTAATTGCGTGCCGGGGCGGGCAAGGCGTCATAGCGGGAGATGCCGCGGGTGGAGGTTTTCCAGCCGGGCAGCCGCTCATAAACAGGCTCCACGGCTTCCAATGCCCGCCAGGTGGCCGGCATATCGCACACCTCCGCCCCCTTTACGCGATAGCGAACACAAACCGGAATTTCATCGAGTTGGTCCAGCACATCCAGCTTGGTCATCATGATGGTGTCGAAGCCATTCACCATGGCGGTGTATGCGAGCAGCGGAATATCGAACCAGCCGCAGCGCCGGGGCCGGCCGGTAACGGCTCCGTACTCATTGCCCTCGCGCCGCAGGAGGTCGCCGGCGGCGTCCTTGCTTTCGGTGGGAAACGGCCCGGAGCCTACGCGGGTGATATAGGCTTTGGACACGCCGATCACCCCGTTAATGCGCGTAGGCGGGACGCCGGTGCCGGTGGATGCGCCGCCGGCGGTCGCGCTGGAAGAGGTGACGAAAGGATAGGTGCCGTGATCGATATCCAGCATGGCCCCTTGCGCGCCCTCGAACAAAACGCGCTTGCTTTGGGCTATGGCATCGTGGAGCAACTTCGACGTGTCGCAAACCAGCGGACGGATTCGCTCCGCCAATTCTTCCGTTTGCCGGCGGATGCCGGCGTAATCGATGGACTCGCGGAGGTCGAACGTCGCGGCCAGCGTGCGCTTATCTTCGGCGAGCGTGTCGTATAACAGCCGGAAGCTCTCGGAGTCGAATAGATCGGCGATGCGGATTCCGCGCCGCCCGATTTTGTCTTCATAGCAAGGCCCGATGCCGCGGGCCGTGGTGCCGATGGGAATGCGGTTTTCCCGCGCTTCGGACATCTTCTCCACCAGGCGATGAAATGGAAAAATCACGTGCGCGCGGTTGCTGATGCGCAGATTCCGGCGGACATCGATTCCCGCTGCCTCCAGCGTGCCCATTTCCTCAATCAGCGCCGCCAAATCGACCACTACGCCGTTGCCGATGACAGCAAGAACTCCGCCGCGCAGAATTCCGCTCGGGATCAGCTTTAAAACGAACTTTTTCTCCCCAATAAAGACGGTGTGGCCGGCGTTATGGCCGCCCTGGTAGCGGGCGACAATATCAAAGCGCTCCGCTAATAAATCCACAACTTTCCCCTTGCCCTCGTCGCCCCATTGGGCGCCAAGGACGATGACATTGCTCATATTTGACCCAAACGGACCATTGTAGCGGCTTTGAAAAATGCGACATGCGTTGACAAAGCCGGCGCGGCCCGGTGAGCTTGTCCTACGTGCTAAAATCAACCCCGTCAGGAGGTTTTGCGATGAGCCGAAAGTCATCAAGTAAGATCTCTCGCCGGCATTTCGTGGAGGGCACCGGCGCCGGCTTAGTCGCGGCGGCGACCGTGGCCCCGCTGAAAGGGCAAGCACCGGGCGCCGACGTTAAGAACCGAACCCAGGGCGCGCCCAGTTCCCCGCCGCGCACCAAGATTAAATTCACCATTAATGGCGCCGAGCGGGGCATGGAAGTGGAGGACCACTGGACGCTGGTCGAGTTGCTGCGCGATCACCTCGGCCTGACGGGATCGAAAATCGGCTGCGACCGGGGTGAGTGCGGCGCATGCACCGTGCTCCTGGATGGGAAATCGGTCTACTCGTGCAGCCAGCTTGGGGTCTGGATCGATGGGAAATCGATTATAACGATCGAAGGGCTGGCGAAGAACGGCAGGCTTGATCCGCTGCAGCAAGCATTCATCGATCACGACGGTCCGCAATGCGGTTTTTGCACGTCGGGCCAATTGATGAGCGCGAAGGCGCTGCTGATGCACAATCCCCATCCGAGCGCCGAGGAGGTGCGGGCCGGCATGACAGGCAACATTTGCCGTTGCTCGAACTACAACCACTATGTTGAGGCGGTGCTGGCGGCATCGGCCGCCGGTCCATCGACCGGCAGCGGAGGGAACGCAGCATGACCACGCTCAATTCAGTCGGCCACGCAACGCCGCGTATCGACGCGCTGAAACGGGTCACCGGCGGAGCTACATACACAGCGGATATTGCCGTTCCGAACATGCTGTACGCACGGGTGCTGCGCAGCCCGCATCCGCACGCGCGCATCCGCAAAATCGACCTTTCGAAGGCGCAGGCGTTGCCGGGTGTAAAAACGATTCTGACGCATGATAACTGCGACATCATCTGGTCCAGCGGGGACACGCGCAACAAGCGGTATCTGTTCAACAATCCGGTGAGGTTCGCGGGTGATGCGGTGGCGGCGGTCGCCGCCGTGGACAGATATGTGGCCGAGGAAGCGCTCCGCCTGATCGAAGTGGATTATGAAACGCTGCCGTTTGTCCTGGAGCCTGAGGAGGCTCTGAAACCTGACGCTCCGGAAATTCAGCCTGGGGGCAATCTCTCGCCGAATAACCAAGGCAAGGCCGAACCGGCGATTGAAAAGCGCGGCAATATCGAAGAAGGTTTCAAAGCCGCCGATCACGTCTTTGAAGACAGGTACCAAACGCCGCACATCAACAATGCGCAGCTTGAGCCTCGGGCTTCGATGGCGCACTGGGAAGGCGACAAGTTGATTGTCTACGCCTCGACGCAGGGGATCGCAAACTGCCGGACCGATATCGCCAAGGACATGAAGATACCTGTCGAAAAAGTTCAGGTCATCTGCCAATACATGGGGGGCGGGTTCGGCAACAAGAATCAATGCCATGACTTTGACCTCATGGCGGCCGAATTATCCAAACGCGCGGACGCACCCGTACGCTTGGAATTTACGCGCAAGGAAGATTTCATCTCCGTTCACGGACGCTGGCCGACGGTGCAGTATTACAAAGTCGGCGTGAAAAACGACGGAATGCTCACCGCGATCCAAATGCGCGGTTATAGCGGCATGGGGCCGTACCGCAAGGGCGCGGGCGATATCAGCGGAGTGGAGGTCTACCAGGTTCCGCATGTCGAAAAAACGTCGTATATGGTGTACACCAACAAGGCGGTGTCCGCGAATTTCCGCGCGCCGGCGTATCCGCAAGGCGTGTTCGCGCTGGAATCCGTCATGGACGATGCCGCGCACGGATTGAAAATGGACCCGCTGGAGTTCCGGCTGAAAAACTATACGCGCAAGTTCCGCGATCAGCAGCCGTATTCAAGCAGCGGCCTGGAGGATTGCCTTCGCAAAGGCGCCGAGCGGTTCGGGTGGAAGCAGCGCTGGCGTCCAGCGGCAGCAGACACTGGGGTGGTGAAGCGCGGCGTAGGCATGGGGATGGGAATGTTCCCCTCCAGCCTCGGCCGCAGCAATGCGATTCTACGCGTCGATTCCAAAGGCAATTATGATGTGCACGTCGGCGTGACCGACTGCGGCACGGCGGCGAAGACCACGATGGCGCTGATTGCGGCCGAGGCTTTGGAAGCTCCGCTCGACAGGATCACGGTGATATGGGGCGATACCGACACGTGTCCATACTCGGTGGGCGAATCGGGCAGCCGCACGACCGTCTTCACAGGTCAGGCCGTTATCGAGGCTGCGAAAGACCTGAAGAAGCAGATCGCCGAAAAGGGTCTGCCGAAGGGCGATCAGTTCTGGCGCGCGGATGCCGCGCCGAATCCACAGTTGCGCGACTTGGCGCGCTACTCGTTTACGGCTCACTTCGCAGAGGTGGAAGTCGACACCGAAACGGGGCACATCCGCGTGACCAAATTTGTCGCCGCGCATGACAGCGGGCGGATCGTGAATCCGCTGACGGCGGAGAGCCAGGTAAAGGGCGGGGCAACGACGGGCATCGGCATGGCGTTACACGAGCAATTGCTGTACGACAAGCGCTCGGGCCTCCCGCTCACAGCCGGGTACTACAATGCGCGGATCATGACGCATATGGATGCGCCGGAGATCGAGGTTGTTTGGGTGGAGACCGACGATCCGTATGGGCCTTACGGGGCGAAGACACTGGGCGAGCCGACGATCATCCCGGCTGTGGCCGCGGTTGCGAACGCGTTCTTCAACGCCACGGGAAAGCGAGTTAAGGAACTGCCGTTAACGCGCGACAAGGTTTTGGGCGCGTTGTCGGAAGGAGCCCTGGCATGAAAACCTTTACCAATGTGAATCCCAAGAGCGTGCAGGAAGCCGTGAAGCTGTTGGGACAGCAGGGCAAGACGACGGCGGTCGTCGGCGGCGGCAGCGACCTGCTCGGCATGGTGAAGGAGCGCCTGATTCAACCGGATATTTTGGTGAACCTGAAGACGATCCCCGGACTCGACAAAATCACTGAGCAGGGCGGCGAGGTACGGATCGGCGGCTTGACTACGCTCGCCACCATTAGCCAGGACCCGACGATCCGCAGCCGCTATAAGGTGCTCGCGGACGCAGCCGGAGCCGTGGGGACCCCGCAGATTCGCAATGCGGGCACAATCGCGGGAAATGTTTCTCAAAGGCCCTGGTGCTGGTATTTTCGCAACGGGTTTCCGTGTTTCAAAAATGGCGGGAAAACCTGTTTCAGCATCGCGGGCGAAAACGAATTCCACGCGATTTTCGGCGGTGGTCCGAGCTATATCGTGCATCCGTCCGATACGGCGCCGGCGCTGGTTGCATTGGACGCGAAGTTCCGAATTGCGGGTCCTGCCGGCGAGCGCACGATAGCGGCGTCGGAATTCTTCGCTCCGCCTTCTAAAGATCCATCCCGTGAAAATGTGCTGGCGCACGATGAGGTCCTGGTGGAAATCCATTTGCCGGCGGCGCCTCGCGGGCTGCGCAGCACTTATCACAAAGAGCTCGACCGCGAGTCTTGGACGCATGCAATCGTGAGCGTCGCCGTTGCACTCGAAATGGATCGCGACTTCTGCAAGAAAGCGCGCGTGGTGCTGGGCGGCGTGGCTCCGATCCCGTGGAGGTTGCCGAAGGTGGAAGCGATGCTCGCCGGCAAGCGAATCACGCCGGAACTGGCCGCCCAAGCCGGTGCGGCGTCCATTGAAGGCGCTCAACCGCTGGCCAAAAATAAGTACAAGCTGCCGCTCACGAAAGCGATCGTTAAGCGAACTTTAACGGCCGTTGCCGCATGATGCATTGGAGCAGACGAGCGGTATTTGTCGTCTGCCTGGCGGTTGCCTTGTTCGGCAGCCTCTACGCCTTCCAGAAACCTTTCAAGGAGTTCTCGGGAACAGAATATTACGCGGGGGATATTCCTCTGCCCGCCGACTGGAAAGATAAAACCGAGTTCGCTTTCGCGCGTATGATGTTCCCCGGAGGCCCGCTGGACGGCTACCAGCGCACCGGCCGTTTTACGGGCGATTACCATTACGGGTTATCGTTGTGGACGCAGGACTATCCGCGCGCGGACCGTCATTTTCTCGAAGCCGTGCGCCGGTTGACGCGTATTAACGCCCGTTCGGTGGAGCAGGCGGTCGACATCGAAGACGGTGATGATGTTTTCAATTGGCCCTTCCTCTATGCGGTGCAGGCCGGCGAGTGGGGATTAACGGAGAAGCAGGGCCAGAGGTTGCGCGAGTACCTCGATCGCGGCGGCTTCTTCATCGGCGACGATATCCACGGTCCAGCGGAGTGGGGCGAATGGGAACGGCGCATCAAGTATGCGTATCCGGACCGGCAGATGGTGGATATTCCCAACGAGGACGCGATCTTTCATACGGTTTACGATTTGAACGATCGCCAGATCATCGTCGGCCGGGATCACCTGCGCGAAGGCTCAAAGAACGGCGGTACCGTGCCGCGCTGGGTCGCAATCTACGACGACAAGAACCGCATCGTGGTCGCGGGGTGGTTCAATCAGGACACCGGCGATTCGTGGGAGTGGGCGGATGATCCCTACTATCCCGAAAAATACTCCGCGCAGGGGATTCGTCAGGGAGTGAACTACATTATCTATGCGATGACGCATTAGTGCTTAATTGCCGAACTTCACGTAACCGCTCAGGCTAAAGCCCGCCGCAGACTAAAGCCAGGCTAAAGCCCGGCTAAAGCCTGCCCCTCAGTCGGCTTTACGCCACCTTTTGCCATTGCGCTGTCATCGGTGCCGCCGCTGGTGAATGATAGAGTGAAGTCGAGAGTATGCGTTTTCCAGAATCGCCATATATAGATCAGGAGAACGGTGTCCTACGGATCGCCGGCACACGGGTTGGGCTGGATTCTGTTGTTGCGCATTTCCAGGAAGGCCGTACTCCCGAACAGATCATTGAGTCCTTCCCAGCTGTTAGACTCGCCCAGGCGTATGGTGCAATCGCGTATTACCTCGACAATCAAAAGCTGATCGATGACTTCATTGAGGAAGTCGACCGCAGGTTTGAAGTGTTGGTGCCGCCGCTGAGCCGGCAGAATCCCGAACTGTTTGCTCGTTTGCAATCAGCCCGCGAAAAATTGTTTTCAAAGCGTTCGTGAGCATCCGCTTCTTGGCGGATGAGAATGTCGAGGCAGACATTGTCGACGGTTTGCGTTCTCGCGAACCGGCTATCGACATTCTGCACGTGAAAACGGCCGGTCTGAGAGGAACCGGAGATCCGGCACTTCTCAAAGGTCGCTGCGGAGCAGGATCGAATCCTGATCAGCCACGACCGGAATACAATGGCGGGTTACTTTCACAACCGCATTCAGGCGGGAGAGTCAGTGCCGGGCTTATTCATCCTTCCTAAGCAGCCAAGCGCAATCGGGCAGATCATCGACTGCTTACTCCTGGTTTGGGCAGCATCGAACGCGGAGGAGGGGCGGGATCGGATCGTGTATTTGCCGTTTCGTTGAACGAGTAGATTTGACCCAATGCCCTCGGAGGAGAACCGGGGAAGTCATGGCCTGGCCCACGACGCTGCCGCCGACGATCGCAACTGGTAGTGCACCCGAAGGAACGAACTCTCCCGCGCTTGCAACAAGAGCGGACGGGTGCGGGCTCAAGGCCAGCGGCTCTTGATTTGGTCCGGTTAGAAGCTGAAGAGGCCGGGACCAGATGCTATTCGCTGATCACGCCGATAGCGAGCTACAGCGGATGAGTTCTAAAGGACCGAGAGCGGGGAAGCGGAGAGGAGCGGTCTCGATGCCGTTCCGTATCGATTCGAAATCAGCGGCGTTATTGTGGATCAGCGGGAGGCGGTGTAGAAGGGCCGTGGCCGCGATCATGGCGTCGAAACGCCAGCGTACCAAGCGTTCCTGCCGGCCTTCCATAAACGAACGCGCTCTCTTCGGCGATGTGGGCGGGTTTGGAAGCAGCGCGCTAATTTCACCGGCAACGGCAGCCACAGCCGAGTCGATTGGTAGCACGCGGTCGAGGTTGGAGAGGTAAGCGATACGTGCATTTTCTACGCTGTGCCGCTCTTCGGGATGCCGCCTTCGCCACAACAGGGCATAGCCGCGAATCCGCTCCATTACGGTTGCCGCCGATATTTGCAAACGGTAATGCGAGAGGTACCGGCGAATCCAATCGTCAACGAGCGGGTCGTGCGCTCGTAGCAACCAGCTTTCCGCGCTGGTATCGAATAAGAAAGGACCGCGTTCGGGATCAATCACGCCCGGCGGTCAGGTTTCGATTCCGGGGCCACACCATCGAGAATCAGCAGCTCATCTTCGGTGAAGCCCAGGAACGCCTTCCGATAATTCCTCAGGACTTGTTCCGATCTTTCCACTGCGGAGTGGGAACGCAACCCTTCCTCTAGCGCTTGGGCGACCGCACTGCTTAAATTGACCCCGGTCGCGATAGCAAGGCGCTCTGCGCGCTCCAGAGCGTCGACCGGCAAGGTAAGCGTAGTGCGGCGTTTTAATGGTCTTGCCGAGCGTGCCGACTTTCGCATCTGATACAGTTTAACATCAAATTTAATCATAAGAGTATCACTTCAAATTCAACACTGGAATATACGCGCCCGGCGAATGTAAGATTAGGAAACCGCTCGGACCTCCGAGAAATGCGTAGAACTGTCATACAGATAATCGCGATCGGCCTCGCAGTGATCTATAGCTCGATCGCTTCGGGACAACCGGCAATCAGCGGCACTGTCACCGACCCCGACGGCGGTGTGGTGAAAGAAGCCGCAGTGCAGGCAAAGAACTCCGCGACCGGCGCGGTGGTTCGCGAGTTCAGCTCGGCCAATGGTGAATATCGCCTGAATCTTCCGCCTGGAATATACGACGTCAGTGTTCCTATGCCGTGCTGCCAGTACGGGTCTTTTACCCAGCCCGGAGTCGCCGTAAATGCTGGAGAGACGCGAAGGCTTAATATCCGACTGCCCTGGGGCGCTAACCTGGGCACCATCGGCGACGATCCCATTCTTCTTCTGAATGAATTCCGCGAGCGCGCGGCCGTTCCCAGGGGGCCGGCTCCGCGCACGGCCGATGGGAAGCCGGATGTTTCGGGAATTTGGATCAATGTGTACAATCCGGATAGTCCTCCTCCACCGCTCCAGCCGTGGGCGGACCAGTTGCATCGCCAGCGTCAAGAAAACGATTCCAAGGATTACCCGGGTGGGTTTTGCTTACCCGCGAATGCCGCGCCGATCACGCGGGCATTTCCATATAAATTCGTTCAGACGCCGAAGCTGATCGTGGTGCTTCATGAATCGGATACCCCTGGCGTGCGGCAGATTTTCTTAGACGGCCGGGGCCACCCCAAGGACATGAATCCGACATGGGAGGGACATTCGATCGGGCACTGGGAAGGCGATACCCTTGTGGTGGATACGGCAGGGTACAACGACCGCTCCTGGCTGTCGCTTTCCGGAATTCCTCACACCGAAAAGCTGCACACGGTTGAGCGAATCCGCCGGCCCGAATACGGGCGGCTGGAGGTGGAAATAACCATGGACGATTCCGACGCTTTCACGGGCCCGTGGAAGCGCACGTTCACGGCGACGCTCGCGCCCCCAGACGAAGAGATCATGGAATTTGTCTGCGGCGAGAATAACCGGGACGTGAACCACTACCGCGGCAAGTAGCGTAAAACTATCCTTGCATTCGTAAGGGTCCGCGAGCATAATATACGGGTCCGCCTCCTTCTCTGTTGGAAGTTCCTGAGGCAATCATTCCGCATTTATTTGACCTCATTCGGGAACGTCGAGAAGTTCAAAGTTGAGGAGGGAGGGCTATGTACTCTATTCAGAAGCGGCTTTGCCCGGGCATCGCTCTGTTTCTAAGCTCTATTGCGGCACATGCGCAGAACGTGGCCACGGGAGCAATCTCGGGTCAGATAACGGACCAGCAGGGCGCGGCAATCCCCAGCGCCAAAGTCACCCTCACGGAAACTTCCACGAATTCCACAAGCGTCACTAACACCAATGAGGCTGGCCGGTACACATTTCCCACAGTGCCGCCGGGAACTTACGACTTGACGGTCACAAAGGAAGGCTTTGCACTCGCGAAGTTGGTGGCGCAAAAGGTAGATGTCGGCATGGCCCTGACGATGAACCTCGCCATGCAGATCGGGCAGGCGACGACAATTATCGAGGTGGAGGCGACCGCTGGAGCGGAGCTGCAAGTTATGAATGCCACCATCGGTTCGACGATTTCGGGCGATTCTTTGCAATTGCTACCCAACCTCGGACGCGATGCATCCACACTGGCCGTGCTTCAAGTAGGCGTGACTGCATTTGGAAACACCGCGGGGGCCAATCAGGATCAGAACAGCTTTCAGCTCGACGGCGGCAACAACAGCAGCGACATGGATGGCAACCAGAGAACCTATACTCCTAGCAACGGGTACACAGGTACTTCGTCCACGGGAGGTTCTCCATCCGGTGTGATTCCCACGCCCGTCGAAAGCATCGAAGAGTTCAAGATTGGAACAAGCAACCAAACCGCCGATTTCGCCGGCGCGGCAGGCAGCCAAGTCCAAATGGTGACCAAACGGGGAACCAACACATTTCATGGCGCCGCGTACGAACACTACTTCGCAGCCAACATCGGAGCCGCCAACCTATGGAAGAACAATCACACCCCTTCTTATGGTTTGCCATATACTCCGCTTCCTTCAACGCATCGGAACCGGTTTGGCATGGCGGGCGGCGGTCCGTTGACGCCGTCGTTCTGGGGCGGCAAGACGTATATTTTCGCCAACTACGAAGGCTACCGCTTTCCGCAAACCACGACGTTTGAAAAGGCCGTGCCTTCCCTCCTGCTGCGCAACGGAATCATTCAGATTCCGAATTCCGCGGGCGTTTATCAGGCCTACAACCTGAATCCTGTTCCGGTGACCGTTAGCGGGGTCACGTACCAACCCGCCATCTGCAGCAATGGTTCCTTCTGCGACCCGCGTGGACTCGGCTTCAATCCCATCGTCCAGAAGATCTGGAACACGATGATGCCAATGCCGAATGATCCGCAGTACATCGTTTCGGGCGCTTCGGACGGTGTGAATCAGCAAGGCTATCTCGCGAATATACGCTTGCCCCAAAGCTCGGACTTTTTCGTGGTCCGGCTGGATCACGACTTCGGTAGCAAGTGGAAGTTCATGTCCAGCTATCGGTACTACCGGTTCACGCAACTGGCGACCACCCAGATCGATATCGGAGGCGTGTTACCAGGCGATACGTTCGGCGTACCGTCTTCTTCAGCGCCGCGGCCGCAGAAACCCTGGTACCTCGTCGCCGGACTGACGGGCGCAATAACGCCGAACCTCACTAATGACTTCCGCGTCAGTTATCTGCGTAATTATTGGGAATGGTCGACGGTGGGCGGACCGCCACAAATACCCGGTTTAGGGGGCGCGTTGGAGATGGGCGGAGAAACCGCCGCGGTGAACGCATTGATCCCTTACAACGTCGACGCGCAAAACACACGCAGCCGATTCTGGGACGGGCAGGATTGGTTGATACGCGATGATCTCAGCCTACTGCGCGGGAACCATCTATTCCAATTTGGGGGAACGTATCAGCGCAACTACGACTATCATCAACGCAACGACAACGGAGTGGGTATCGATACATCCGTGGTTTATCAGATCACCAATGGGACCGGCATCAACTTTCCCGCTGCATATGAGCCGGCGAATCTGCCTGCCTCGCAGATCACCAACTGGGCGAATCTCTATGCACAGGCATTGGGGATGGTCAGCCAGCCCCAGGTGATGTACACGCGAAGCGGCGCGAATTTGAATTTGAATCCGTTAGGAACTCCGGGCTTCGATCAAAGCATCATTCCGGCTTACAACGTATACTTCAGCGACACATGGCGCATGAAGCCCACCTTTACGCTGACCTATGGATTGGCATATACGCTGCAGCTTCCGCCTTATGAGATTAACGGCAAACAGGTGGGACTGGTGGATTCGGCAGGCAATCCGATCGAGCTTGCGGATTACCTGGCGCAAAAAGAAAAAGCCGCGCTGGCCGGCCAAGTCTACGATCCTATCGTGGGTTTCGCGACGGTCCGCAATACGGGCGGGGGCCAGAAGTACCCTTTCAATACCTTCTACGGCGGGTTCAGTCCGCGGGTCTCGGCCGCTTGGAGTCCGAAAGCCGATAACGGCGTGCTAGGCGATATTTTGGGCCATGACAAAACCGTGATCCGCGGCGGGTATGGCCGGATCTATGGCCGTCTGAACGGCGTTGGTCTCGTCTTGGTCCCGCTGCTCGGTACGGGACTGTTGCAGCCGATATCGTGCATTGGCGCTAGCCGGAGCGGCCAGTGTCTGGGCAACGGCGGCGTGGATCCGACCACCGCCTTCCGCATCGGCGCGGACGGCATGAGTGCCCCTTTACCGGCGATCTCACAGACACTTCCTCAGCCGTATTTTCCAGGCGTAGGCGGAAATGCGTCCGCGGGCGATGGATCGCAACTCGATCCCCATTTCAAGCCCAGCCACTCCGATGAATTCAATTTCACCGTACAGCGCGCGCTCTCGCAGAAGCTGGTGATCGAGGCCGGTTATATCGGACGACGCATGCGGGACGAGTTTCAAGAGATTAATATCGACGCTGTTCCGTATATGACTACGCTTGACGGGCAAAGTTTTGCCAATGCCTATGCCAACCTTTATCAGCAGCTGAGCTCCGGCTCAACCGCTGTCTCAGCGCAGCCGTTCTTTGAGGCAGCTCTCGGCGGGACCGGATCGGCATATTGCGCGAAATTCGGTACCTGTACGGCTGCAGTGGCCGCGAACTTTAAATCGTCGATACTTGCGACGCAAGTATACAGCCTGTGGAATGGCCTGAATGCGGCGCCTTCGTGGACGCTAGGGCGGACCCTGCTCAGCTCTCCCGCCCAGGCGGGAGGCGCGGTAGGCACGCAACTCTCATCACTCGAGTACTACACGAACTTCGGATACGGCAACTACAATGGCGCATTCCTCTCATTTACGGCGAAGGATTGGCATGGACTGACAGCCCGTTCCAATTTCACTTGGAGCCGCGCGCTTGGAACGGGAAGTCTGCAACAATCTTCAAGCTCCATCACGGTAGTGGACCCCTGGAACGTGCATGCATCGTACGGAACGCAGCCGTTCGATATCCGTTTCGTGTACAGCCTGATGATGGTTTATCAGCCGCAATTTTGGAAAGGCCAGAAAGGATGGGGACGCGCATTGGGCGGCTGGTCGATATCGCCCTTGTTTATGGCTCAGAGCGGCGCACCGCTACAGGTGAACGTCGGAACGGGTAGCAACTCCGACGCTCAGGCTTTTGGTGAAATTTACGGCAACAACAACCGCGCTTTTGAGAACGCTGTGCTCACCGGTCCTTTCACAGGCGGCAATTCCACGCATTACAACGTGACTGCCAGCGGAGCGGGCGTCAATGGCAACGCGTCCAAGGGGGGATCCGGAATCAACTTGTTTGCCGACCCAAATGCTACATATGCATTATTCCGCCGTCCCATTCTCGGCTACGATACATCGGGCGGCGGTGCGGGAGTCATTCGGGGTCTGCCGTCGTGGACGCTGGACACGAGCATCTCGAAGGATATTGTTTTGAACGAGCGCTTCGGTGCGACGCTTTTATTCCAAATCACGAACATCTTGAATCATTTCCAACCCGCGAATCCCACCTTGAATATCGATAGTCCGCAGACTTGGGGCGTGATTACGGATCAGTCGACCGTAGGGGCGTTGTCGGGGATCGGAGGAACGGCGGGAGGAGTTCCGGCGATCAACCCAAGGCAGATGGAATTCGGTCTGAGGCTTCGTTTCTAGATCTAAGGAGATTGGTTTGATGTCACCCAAATCTGCGTCTTCCGCGCTGGACAAGCTGAAGCTTGTCCTACCTGACCTGGACAAGCGGGAACTTGTCGTACCTGGCCTGGACAAGCGGAGGGGTGTCCTGCCTGAGGTGGATCGCCGCACCTTTCTATTCAGTGCCGCTGCCGCGCTCGCGCCTGCCTTGAAGGCTGATTCGACGCCCGATCTTAAACCGGTCTTTACGGAAATCGAAAAGCGCCATGCCGAATATCTGCGCCTGATTCAGGATTGGATCCGCCAACCCACCATCGCGGCGGAAAACAAGGGCATCAACGAAGGCACGGAGCTGATGATGCGCATGTTGCGCGAGATCGGATGCCAGCAAGTGATCAAATGCCCCACCGATCTGCATCCCGGCGTATTCGCCACGCTAGACGCGGGCGCACCGAAGACCTTGGCGGTTTACATCATGTACGACGTTAAGCAAGTGGACCCGTCGGAGTGGTCTTCGCCGCCTTTCACTCCTACGTTGGCGGACAAGCCAGGGCTCGGGAAGGTGCTGGTCGGGCGGGGCGCCGTGAATTCTAAGGGACCCGAAGGTGCCTTCCTCGCGGCCGTACACGCGCTCCGAAGCAGCAGCCGGAAGCCGCCCGTCAATCTTGTGTTTGTATGTGAGAGCGAAGAAGAAATCGGTTCGCCGCACATTCAACAGGTTGTGCGGCGTCCCGATGTCACTGCCGCCTTACAGAAATGCATGGGTGTGTTGACGCCTTCCGCAACGCAAGCGCTCGATGGAACGGTCACCATGTCGCTCGGCGCAAAGGGAGTCGTCGAATTGGAGCTCGTTTCGACGGGCGAAAAATGGGGCCGCGGCCCGAAGCTGGACGTGCACTCAAGCAATAAGGCGCGGCTCGACAGCCCTGCCTGGCACTTGGTGGAAGCACTCGCCTCGCTGGTTTCGCCGGACGGCAATACGATCCTGGTGGATCATTATTTGGACAAAGTGCGACCCGTCAGCGCGGCGGAGAAAGCTATGATCGATGAGGCCGCGAAACGCCAGGACGAGGCTTTGCTAAAGAAGCAGCTTGGCGTGCAGCATTGGGTGCACGACGTGAGCTTCCGCGAGTCCCTGGAACTGCTCTGCTCGCAGCCGACGATCAATATTGAAGGTTTGGTTGGCGGCTACACGGGACCTGGCGGTAAAACTATTCTTCCCCATAGAGCCGTCGCCAAGATGGATCTGCGGCTGGTCCCGGACATGACCGCTTCGGATGCGCTCGCCAAGCTGAAGGCCCATCTGGCCGCGAAGGGCTTCGGAGATATCGAAGTGAACATGACCGGCGGCTATGATCCTACGAGCACTTCTCCAGACTCTCTGCCGGTTCGCGTGGAAAGCGCCATCTACAAGCGCAACGGAATCGATCCCATCGTTTGGCCTCGGCAGGCGGGTTCCTGGCCAGGATACGTTTTCACTGGCGAGCCGTTGAAACTTCCCGCAGTCCACTTTGGGTTGGGCCATGGAAATGGCGCTCACGCCCCCGATGAATACTATTTGATCGAGTCGGATAACCCGAAAATTCAAGGCTTAAATGGCGCCGTGCGGAGCCACGTTGAGTTGCTGTATGAACTAGCCGCGTAGGGCGCGTATCCTCGCCCGGTCGCCCTTTGCGAGGCGAGCCGGCGGGTGCTGCCCCCCGGCGGCCCAACTCAGCGCGCAGATTTCGGCATATCTCAATCCTGAAGCGCGGGCTCGCGGAGGACTTCCGCGGTCCGCTTCACCGTGCGCTTGCGGCGCTTGAAGATGCCGCGGACGCGTTCCAGGTAGACATAAACAACGGGAGTGATGTAGAGCGTCAGAAGCTGGGAAACGACCAAGCCGCCAACGACCGCCAAACCTAACGGCCGCCGAGCCTCCGCGCCCGCGCCCATGCCGAGAGCGATGGGAAGTGTTCCCATCAGCGCCGCCATCGTCGTCATCATGATGGGGCGAAAGCGGACCAGGCACGCCTCATAGATCGCGTCTCCGGGAGTCGCGCCGTGAACGTTCTGCGCCTGCAGCGCGAAGTCGATCATCATGATCGCGTTTTTCTTCACAATGCCGACGAGCATAATGATCCCGACGAACGAATAGATATTCAGTTCGTCACGGAAGAGCAAAAGGGTCGCGAGCGCGCCCAAGCCCGCCGAAGGCAAACCCGAAAGAATTGTCAAAGGGTGAATAAAGCTCTCATACAGAATCCCAAGCACCATGTAGATCACCAGGATCGCCATAATGACAAGGAAACCCATGCCGGTGAGCGAAGATTGAAATGCCGCCGCCATGCCAAGGAATGTGGCATGAACGGTATCGGGAAGCGTTTCCCGCGCGGCCTGCTCGATGTGGTCGACGGCATCACCCAAGGCGACACCCGGCTGCAGGTTGAAGGAGATCGTAACCGATGGCGTTTGCCCCAGGTGCGTCACCGCGAGTGGTCCGGCAGTAGTGCGCGCCTTGGCGACCGTGCTGAGGGGCGTGAGCTTGCCAGTGGTCGTCGAACGGACGTACAGCAGATCGAGCGCCGTGGGATCGGTTTGGAACTGCGGAAGCAGCTCCATAATTACCCAGTAATCGTTGGTCGCCGCATAAATATCGGAGACCTGGCGCGAGCCGTACGCGCTATAGAGCGCATCCTCGATTTGATCCGCTTTGATTCCCAGGGCCGATGCGCGATCGCGGTCGATGTCGAGCAGGATTTCCGGGCTCGAGATCAGTAGATCGCTGTTCACGTCGGTGAGACCGGGGATCTCCCTCATTCGTTTTTCGAATTCCTGAGATGAGCTGTACAGGTCTTCCAAATTCTGAGCTTGCAGCGTGTACTGATAGACGCTGCGGCTCTGCTGGCCGCCGATGCGTACGAGAGGAGGGTTCTGAAGGTAGGTTCGAACGCCCGGGATTCCGCTGAGCCTCGGACGAAGGTCTTCGATAATCTGCTCTGGAGTTCGAGTCCGTTCGGCTCGCGGCCTCAGACGCAGCATCAGGTTCCCGGAATTACCCACCTGACTTCCACCGCCGCCGGCGCTCGCGCGCGACATGAAACCTTCCACATCCGGATCGGCGCGGACCACGTTCGCGACACGTTCCTGCAAATCCACCATGGATCTAAAAGACGCGTCCTGCGCGAACTCCGTAGAGCCTTGAATCTGATCCGTGTCCTGATTGGGAATGAAGCCTCGGGGCACCATGCCGTAGAGGTAGATCGTCGCGACGAGCGTCCCTATCGCCACCACCAGCGAAACGAAGCGATGCCGCACAACTCCGCGGAGCGTCCAGGCGTAGGAGTCGCGCATCCAGTCGAAGACACGCTCGGAGGCGCGGTACAGAGCGTTGTGTTTTTCCGAAGGCGGTTTCAGGAAGCGGCTGCAAAGCATCGGTGTCAGGCTGAGCGAGACGAACCCGGAGATCATGATGGCTACCATGATTACGACTGCAAACTCATGGAAGAGCCGGCCAATGATTCCGCCCATGAACAACACCGGAATGAATACGGCCGCCAGGGAAATCGTCATCGAGAGGATGGTGAACGCGATCTCGCGCCCGCCTTCGAGAGCCGCCGTGAGCCGCGACTTGCCCATTTCCAAATGGCGGACGACGTTCTCCAGCACGACGATCGCGTCGTCGACCACGAAACCCACGGCAAGCGTGAGAGCCATTAACGAAAGGTTGTCGAGGTTGTAGCCAAGCAGCGACATGGCCGCGAAGGTGCCGATTACGGAGAGCGGAAGAGCGAGGCTGGGGATGATGGTGGCCGAAACGTTGCGGAGGAAAAGAAAGATGACCAGGACGACGAGCACCATCGCGAGCTCGAGCGAAAATTTTACGTCGTTGACGGATTCACGGATGGATACAGACCGATCAAAGACCGTGTCCAGGTTGATAGCGGGCGGCACCAGCGAACGGAACTCCGGCATGAGCCTCTGAATGCGGTCGACGACTTCGACGGTATTGGTCCCGGGCTGGCGCCGGACCTGAAACATAATCGCCCGGTTCTTGCTATACCAGGCGTATTCCTTGTCGTTTTGCACGCTGTCGCTCACGTGGCCGATCTCTTCAAGGCGCACGGGCGAGCCGTTGCGATAGGCGACGATCAAGGGACGATATGCGTCCGCCGTCATGACTTGGCCGTTGGCCTGGACAGTGAATGCCTGATGCGGACCCCAAAGAGTTCCGGACGGCAGATTCGCGTTATGGCGCGAGATGGCGTCCATCACCTCATCGATTCCTATATTGCGCGCGGCAAGCTGATTCGGATTAAGCTGCGCACGCACCGCATACTTCGCGGATCCCCAAACGTTCACCTGCGCGACACCGTTAATAGACGAGATTCGCGGAGCGATGATGGATTCCGCATATTCGTCCACTACCTGAAGCGACACAGTGCTCGAGTTCAGCGACATCATCAGAATGGGCTGGTCGGCGGGGTTCACCTTTTGAAGCTGCGGAGGGGCGGGCATGTTGGGCGGCAAGCGCCGCACCACCGCGGCGATGGCGGCTTGCACATCCTGCGCAGCCGCATCGATATTCCGCTCCAGCACGAACTGCAAGGTGATGTTCGTACTCCCGCGCGAGCTTTGCGAAGTCATCGAATCTACGCCCGGAATAGTGGTGAACTGCCGTTCCAACGGCAGCGCCACGGATGCGGCCATCGTTTCCGGGCTGGCGCCCGGCAAGCTTGCCTGCACTTGGATGGTTGGGAAATCGATATTCGGCAGGTCGCTGACGGGCAGGGCGCGATAGCCCGCTATGCCGAACAACAGGATTGCCATCATCAACAGTGCCGTCATTACCGGACGCTGGATGAACAACGCGGTTATGTTCATTGCCTGAGTTTCCGGAGGAACATTAAGTCTATATTAAGCTTGCGCGCCCGGAGGTGTACCCCGCCGAATGGCTTATGACGTGGCTGACCCAACCGCCAGCGATGGGCTAACCCGTTACGCCCAACTGCTCAAACAGGAAGCTGAACATGTCGGTCGCATCGCTGATGCCCTGCGTCACCGACCGGCCGCCGGAATGCCCGGCCGTAAGCTCGTAGCGCAATAAGATCGGCCGGTCGGAGGCGGTGTTGGCCTGAAGAAGGGCGGCCATCTTGCGTGCATGTAGCGGCGCGACGCGCGTATCGCCGTCGCCGGTCATGAACAGGACCGCCGGATACTTCACGCCAGACTTGACGTGCTGGTATGGGGAATAAGCGTTCAGCCATTTGAATTGCTCTGCGTCTTTCGCGGATCCATACTCCGAAACCCAGAACTGCGCTTCCATAAATTGGTCGTAGCGCAGCATATCCAAAAGCGGATGCCAGCACACGACGGCGCGGTATAGATCCGGACGCTGCGTTAACGCGGCGCCAACCAGCAGCCCCCCATTGCTTCCGCCCAGGATGGCCAGTTTCGAAGGGTCAGTGTACTTATTCGCTATCAACCATTCCGAAGCGGCGATGAAATCGTCGAAAACGTTTTGTTTTTTGTCCAGCATGCCCGCGCGATGCCAAGCTTCGCCGAACTCCCCCCCGCCACGGAGATTCACTTGCGCGTACACTCCGCCGTGCTCTGCCCAGACGATTGCATCCGGCGAGAAATCCGGCGTCAGGCTGATTACGAACCCTCCATATCCTGTCAGCAAGGCCGGGACGTTTTCGGGTTTGGCGCCTTTCTTGTGCACCAGGAACATCGGGATCTTCGTTCCGTCCTTTGAAGGAAACCATACCTGCTCTACCGCGAACCGGCTGCTATCGACCGGGACTTTTTGGCGCGCCCACTCGAATTGATTGCCGGTGGCCGATTCCCAGCGGTACACGGTATAGGGAATGACGAATGAGGAATATCCGATAAACGCGTTGCGGTTCTCCCAACGCGATTGAATGGAGGACACGGCGCCTAGCGCGGGAAATTTAAGCTCGCCCGCCGGCTTTCCATCGGCTTGGAACACCTTCACGACGGAGCTTGCATTATTGATGTAGCTCACCAGGAGTTTTCCGCCGGCTAGCGCAATGTTATCGATAGGCACCTCGGTCTCCGGCACGACTTCGCGCCAATGTTCGCGGCCTGGATTCGCGAAATCCATAGCCAAGACTCGGCCATGCGGCGCGTTCCAGTTGGTCTGCAGAAAGAGCTGGTTTCCTCCAGGGAAGGCGAAGAAGCGAGCATCGATGCCCTTCGTGATCTGTTCGATCGGTCCGTTCTTCATCAGGTCCTGAGTCCAGATCTCGACCTTATCCGCGGAGGACCCGTGCATTGCCTGGACCACTAAATGACGGCCATCCTCCGAGGGCGCGCCGACGACGATATCTTCCTTCGAATAACCCTTTCCAAAAACATCCGTGTCGGAGGCGACATCCGTGCCGAGCTTGTGAAAACGCAGCCGCGGTCCGGCATCCGGACCTTCGTTGATCATGGTTGCGTAATAAAAACCGCTGCCATCGGGCAGGAAATCGACCTCGAAATAAACTGCCGCGGGCAAGCGGTCCGGCAACTCGCGGCGTGCGTTGACGTCCATCAAATGTATTTCAGACTCATCCTTGCCACCTAGCCGAAGCATGTATGCAAGGATTTTTCCGTCTTTTGAAACATCCGCGATCGCGGCATTGGTGGAATGGTCGGCGCTCATCGGGTTCGGGTCGACCAGGACCTCACCTTCGGCGTCGCTTCCGACGGGCGACATATAGATGACCGATTGCTCCTGTTCGGGCTGACGCTTGCGGAAGAACAATCGTCCGCCGCGCTCGACTGGGGCTTCGATCGTTTCGACGCGCCGCAGCTCTGTGAAACGCTTCGAGACCGCCTCGCGCCCAGACCACTTATCGAGGATTGAATGTGTATATGCATTCTGGGCGTCGATCCATTTGCGTGTTTCCGGGCTATTCTGGTCTTCTAGCCAGCGGTAATGGTCATCCACTTTGACGCCGTGCAGGACGTCGGAAACGTCGTCGTGGCGCGTTTCGGGGGGTTTGGGTGTGTGGGAGCACGCTATTTGGATTAGCACGGCGAAGAGGGATAGATAAATCAAGCGAACTGGCATAGAGGTCATCACCAGACTGTAGTTATTCTACTCAAGAAAAACATGAAAATTTCGAGCGCTTTTACAATATCGACGGTTCTCGTTTCAATGGGTTTCGCGGCAGACCAGGTCACCATGAAAAATGGCGACCGGCTTTCCGGTTCGATCGTTCGATCGGATACGAAGGAACTTCTTTTTAAGGCGGAATTCGCGGGCGAGGTCAAAATTCCGTGGGACGCCGTCACGGCGATCAGTTCGACCGATCAGCTCAATGTCGGTTTGAAAGATGGGCAAGTAGTGGTTGGGACAGTGATAACAACGCCTGAAGGCGGAATTCAAGTAACGACGCGCGATGCGGGGACTGTTTCGACGACGCGAGACAGGATCGAATTCGTGCGTTCCCAAGGGGCGCAGAAGGCCTACGAGGCCGAAATCGATCATTACCTGAATCCGCGACTGGTGGATTTATGGACCGGCACGCTGGATCTGGGTTACGCGCTCGCGCGCGGCAACGCCGATACGATAACTTCACCCTGAACTCTAACGCCGCCCGTGTAACGACGCGAGATAAGATTGCTGTCTATTACACGCAGATCTATGCTTCGAGCAAGGTGAATGGAGTGAAGGCGACGACCGCTAATGCCAAGCGCGGCGGCCTCGCCTATAACCTGGATTTTTTGCCACGATGGTTCGTTTTCGGATCGGTGGATCTGGAGAACGATCAATTCCAGAGCCTGAACCTGCGCTTCGCGCCAGCCGGGGGACTCGGGTATCACGTAGTGAGAGACGAAAGAACGCAGTTCGATCTTTCGGCGGAGCGTCGCTAAACCGCGAATTCTTCACTTCGGGCCTTGACCGGACGTCCGGTGAGATTGTGATCGGCAACACGTTGATTCATAAATTCAACAACGTTACGACCCTTAACGAGAAATTCTCGTTCTTTCCGAACTTGCTACACCGGGAACTATCGCATGAACTTTGACATGACGGTAGTTACCGCTCTTCGCAAGTGGTTCGGATGGCAGTTCACGGCTAGCGACCGGTACTTGAGCAATCCGGATGTCGGGCGCAAGAAGAATGATGTTTTGTTCGCGACGGGGCTGCGATTGACGTTCGCTAAATAGCGGCTTACAGCGGGCTGCGGCGGTCAGCGTCGCGAGATTCGATACAACTCGGCGCCCGGCGGCGGGGTTGGATACCGTCCTCCGTAGAGTGGTTGAAAACTACCACCGGTTCCAGGAGAATCGGTGGAATTGGTTATGCGAGGGACCACCACCGAGGCGTTTGTGGCGATTCCCGTGAAACCGGCGCTCCTGATGGTCAGCCCGCGAGGGAGAACCTGAAACCAATTGCGATTGTGCTTTTATTGCAGAATTTCACGTAACCGCGCAGAGGCGGGCTGAAGCCCGCCACAGGCTAAAGCCGGGCTAAAGCCGCGGCTAAAGCCTGCCCCACAGCGGGAATCGTGTGGCTACTGCTTCTGCTGCTTGGCTTGGCCTACAGAATTCGGATTCACGTACTGCGAGCCCGGCGCGGCGGCATCACCGCCCGAGGATCCGGCAAACACCTTGCGTCCGTCCGGCAGCATGATCGAAGTAGCGTTGCAGGTGCGGGAACCATCTTTAGAAAGGGTTCCGTCGATAGACACCGCATCGCCTTCCTTTAAGGCATCCTTGGTCCAGCCATTTCTGGTGAGCGTGTTGGGCGGGCCGCCTTCGCATTGCCAGCGGGACGCGGCGCCTTTCTCGTCCTTTACATCCAGATAAATCCAGATGTGCGGATTCATCCATTCGACCTTTGCGATCGTCCCTTTAAGGCTAATTCGCTTCTGCGAGTCGAACTCCGCCGAAAAAGAATGATGTGCGAGCACCGGCACGGCCGTGGCTACCACTCCCACTGCAACTAGAGCAACATGAGCTTTCATCAAGAGCCTCCAGGGTGAAATTTTATCACCCGGTAGGGGCTAGTGTGAATCAATAGCTGCACAAGCCGGCCAGGGGGCCGGCTGCGGACCAGGGGTCCGCCCCACAAATCTATATCATCGGAGCATGAGAAATCCAAACTCCCTCAAAGACCGGGTTGTGCTGATCACCGGCGGAACGCGCGGCATCGGGCGGGCGATCGCGGAAAGGCTGCTGGCCGATGGCGCTGCTGTCGCGATTTGCGGGCGCAGTCAGAAGGATGTCGAGGCGACAGTGCGGGAGATGCAATCGCAACCCGGCGGTAAAGTGAAGGGCAAAGCTGCCGATGTGACGAAACATGAGCAGGTTGAACCTCTGTTCCGGTTCATCGACGAGCAGTTCGGGGGTCTGGATGTTCTGGTCAACAACGCCGGGATCGGCGTATTCCGCCCGCTCCGCGATCTCACGGTTGAAGAATGGAAGGCAACGCTTGAAACGAACCTCAGCGGAGCTTTTTACTGCTCACGTGAAGCTTTATACAGATTCGGAAATCGAAAGGGCGGGCACATCGTCAATATCAGTAGCTTGGCTGGAAAGCACGCCTTCGCCGGTGGGTCTGCATACAACGCCTCGAAATTTGGGCTGAATGGGCTCACCGAAGCGATGATGCAAGAGCTGAGAAGCGAGGATGTGCGGGTGAGTTATGTGATGCCTGGAAGCGTTGCCACCGACTTCAGCGCGCCGCGTTCGGCCGTTTCTGCTCCGCAGCGGTCCGTTTCGGGCGGCGATGTAGGACAAATTGGTGTGGAAAAGAGTGCACTTGATTGGAGAATCTGGCCCGAAGATGTGGCCGATATCGTCCACATGGTGCTATCGATGCCTGCAAGAACGCTGGTGAGTTCGGTTGAAGTAAGGCCCTCGAAGCCTAAGAAATAGGTGGAAGTAGGTAAATCGCTACGTGGGAACCCTGGCCGAATTAGGAGCATCTAAGAGATGGCATTAGAATTGCCTCAAAGCTGGTTGAAAGGAGAGCCAAGGCAGATGGCCTCCCGGAGTAGAAAGGCGGTGGACAAAATGGAACGGCAGAACATCCCGCTCGATCCGGACAAAACTGGAAGAGACGCACAATCGTTAGAAATGGGCCTCCGCCGGATGATCGTAGGGCAGGAAGAAGCGATTCAGCAAATCGTAAGCATCTACCAGATGCATCTGACGGGTCTGAATCCTCCCGGCAGACCGATAGGGAACTTCCTGTTTCTAGGACCAACGGGGTCCGGCAAGACTCGAATTGTGGAAGCGACTGCGGAGGCGTTGCTAAAAAACGCCCGCGCAGTTATAAAAATCGACTGCGCTGAGTTTCAGCACAGCCATGAGATCGCGAAGCTAATTGGGTCGCCCCCCGGCTATCTGGGGCATCGTGAAACGCACCCGTTGCTATCGCAGGAAGTGCTGAACCAATATCACACGGAAAACGTGAAGCTGAGCTTTGTGCTTTTCGATGAAATTGAGAAGGCGTCCGATGCGCTTTGGAATCTGTTGCTGGGTATTTTAGACAAGGCAACCTTGACACTTGGTGACAATCGGAAGGTAGATTTTTCCAGGGCAATGATTTTTATGACAAGCAACCTGGGCGCTTCCGAAATGAGCTCGCTGCTCTCCCCCCGTTTGGGCTTCCACGCAGCCGAGGCAAAGGAAAATGTCACCGCAGGCGTGTTCGACGACAAGCTTACCGGCAAACTGGCACGCAGTGGAGTGGAAGCGGCGCGGCGAAAGTTCACGCCCGAGTTCATAAACAGGTTGGACAAGATCGTCACGTTCCAGCCTTTGGGCGCCGAACAACTCCGGAAGATTTTGGACATCGAGCTGAACATGGTACAGCAGCGCGTGTTCAATACATCCGCCGATCGGGCTTTCGTCTTCACTCTCTCAGACCCCGGCAAAGATTTTCTCCTGGCGGAAGGAACGGACCTCAAATATGGCGCGCGCCATTTGAAACGGGCCATCGAACGGCTGCTGGTTCAACCGATGTCCAATCTCATCGCTACCGATCAAGTGCGGGGCGGCGATTGGATTCGAGTGGATTTCGACGACAGCTCCAGGGCCTTGAGGTTCTCTCGCGAATCCGAGGGTTTGCCCATCCAGGACATGGCGCGGCTGGTGGATACGTCGATTGTGTTGCCGACCGTATCGTTTTCGGCTGGCGCTGTTGCTGAGATTCCTCGGACACAGACTGCGAAGAGCTCAAAGCGCGGCTGATATCCGACAATTGTTTTTACCGGATCTCCGACACGAGGCGGACGGTTAGGGTTCCGCCTCGATTGTTTGCAGCCCATTGTGCGACCTCGCTTTGCGGCGGGTTGCGCGCCAAACGATAAATGGCGCGATGAAAATAGAACCCTGAACCAGGAGTAGCCGCACACCTTCCGTGAATTGTGCAACCAGGGAGGGAGGGGTTCGACCAAACTTCCGTGCTAAGTCGCTGAGCTGGTTTATTGCAATCGGCAACAGCGGAAGCCTCACAAAGAGGAACATAACCAAAAGCCCATATATAACGACGGCTGCCAAACTTAGGGTTCGCAGGAGTTCCGCGGACGTTTGGCTTGGCGATTCATCCGGCGATTTCCACCAGACCGTCAGCAATAGCAGCACTATCGTGATATCCGGTAGTGGGGTAATTAAACTGGAGGCTTCATTGTAAGTCCACGACTGTCCACGGATTTTTTCAAGATAAAGTCCCTTGATGAGCGCCGCCATCGTCCAAAGGAAATTTGCCGCGAGTACGGCTGCTGCTGCGAGGGCTAAACCTCGGTGACGTCGGGAAAACGCTAGGGGCTGCTCGTTCCGATATAACGCGAAACAAAAAAGCGGTAAAGCTGCACCGAAGATCCCGGCCAGCGCGAGGAGCCACCACATGCCCGACCTAACGGCGGTCTGTACTAAATTCCAGAAAGGTATCGATTCGCCGATGAGGCCAGCAAAGCAGGCGCCCAGAGCGGCACGTCTGATGGCGGTCAAAGAGTTCGGTGGTTACTTATTTTTCTTGACCACCAGCTCAAACGGCATGCCCATGGCATCACCGGTCAGTTTTATTTGATCCGGGGCGACGACGCCGGTGTAGCTCAACATGAACGGCATACCGCCGAAATCGAGCGAAACCGAGAAGGAGATATTGGCGCCGTTGATTTTGCCGTCCTTAATCGCGACCTCGGCGCCATCGAGGCCCGTCATGGATCCGGTGAGGGTCGCGCCGTCGGCTTTGAAGGTGAATGCCTGCGGGAAATCGCCGTTTGGCGTGGACACAGTGCCGGTCCATTTTCCGTCCACGTCGGCGGCCAGAGCGGAAGATGCTACAAAGAACAGGGCGGCAACGATCGCCGGAGCCTTGGTAACCAGATTTTTCATAATAGTTGCAGTATGGAAGTAATTTTTTGGCGTGTCAAGCACAAAAATCCATTGTGGAAGCGCTATGGTTGACATGTGCCTACGGGTACTTCATAATTGCAAATATTGTTGAGTCGAAGTACGCGCCCGCCCGCGGCGCTGGAGCGGCAGTCGGGCCAGTTGCTCGGTTATCTCGATACGCTATTCCGCCGGTGGATGCTGGCGCGCAAGGGAGAGGCTTTTGAAGGCCCGGAGTGCTCCCGCGAAGAACACCGAATGTTGTTCCTGATCCACGCTAAGGGCCGGAGCACGATGAGCGGCCTCGCCGATGAATTGGGAGTTCCTTTGAGTACGGCCACGCACACGATCGATAGGCTGGTGGCGAAGGGGCTGGTGGTTCGCACGCGTTCGGAACAGGACCGCCGCGTGGTGCAAGTGGGGATGAGCGATTTCGGCAAGCAGCTGCAAGAAAATTTTAAAGGCAAGCGCTTATCCATGGCGCATAGCTGGTTGGAACCCCTGAGCCCGGGGGAAAGGGAGATCTTTCTGGAGCTGATGGCGAAGATCACTGAGCGGGCGAAACCGGAGGCCTGATGATTCGTGTAATGAATCTGACGAAGAAATACGGCGACTTCACCGCAGTGAACGACATATCGTTCGAAGTCGCGGAAGGAGAGATTTTTGCGTTTCTAGGCCCGAACGGGGCGGGCAAAACCACGACCATAAAGATTTTGACTACGCTGTTGAAACCCACTAGCGGAAGAGTGGAGCTGGACGGGCTGAATCCGGCGGTGCAGCATAACGAAGCGCGGAAGCGTTTCGGCATTGTTTTCCAGGATCCGAGCCTGGACGACGAACTCACGGCGTACGAGAACATGGATTTTCATGGCGTGCTGTACAAGGTGCCGCACAAGGTCCGGGTAGAGCGCATTGAGCGGCTTCTGAAACTGTTCGAGTTGTGGGACCGCCGTAACGATCCGGTGAAACAGTTTTCGGGAGGAATGAAGCGGCGACTGGAAATCTCGCGCGGCTTGCTGCATACGCCGCGAATCGTATTTTTGGATGAACCAACGCTCGGGCTCGATCCGCAGACGCGCAATCAGCTTTGGACGCATGTACAGAAGCTGAATCGCGAAGAGAACGTGACCGTGTTCATGACGACACATTATATGGAGGAAGCCGAGCGCGTGGCGCAGCGGATCGCGATTATCGACCACGGGAAAATCGTGGCGCAGGGGACGGCGGAACAGCTGAAAGCGCAGACCGCCGCGAGCACGCTGGAGCAGGCGTTCCTGGCGTTGACGGGATCGACCATCCGCCAGGAAGAAGCAACTTCGCTGGACCAAATGCGCGCTATGGCGCGTATGTTTAGGGGGAAAAGACGATGAGCGAAGCGAAGACAGGGAGGGAACAATGAGCGCTATTTATATCTTGTGGCTGCGGCAGATCAAGCGTTATGTGCGTTCGAAACCGCGTATTATTGCATCGCTGGGCCAGCCGCTGCTGTTTCTGCTGGCGCTGGGGTTCGGATTTGGGCCGATCTTCCAGCGAGCCGGACAAGGAAACTACATTCAGTTTCTCGCGCCAGGTGTGATCGGCATGACGATTCTGTTCACCGCGATTTTTTCCGGCATCGAGTTGATTTGGGACCGGCAGTTCGGGTTTCTCAAAGAGACGCTGGTCGCGCCGGTGCCGCGCGTGGTGATCATGATCGGCCGCACTCTGGGAGGGGCGACGGTCGCGCTGATTCAGGGCTTCATTGTTGTTTTGATTTGTTTCGCGGCCGGTTTCCGGGTCACGAGCTTCGCCACGCTGCCATATGCGGTATTGGTGATGATCCTGATTGCGGTGATGTTCACGGCGCTGGGCACTGCGATCGCTTCAGTGCTGTCGGATTTCCAGGGTTTTCAGTTGGTGATGAACTTTCTGGTGATGCCGATCTTCTTCCTGTCGGGCGCGTTGTTTCCATTGACGAACCTGCCCAAAGTTCTCGATTTCATCGCGAGCATCGATCCGCTATCGTATGGAGTGGATGGTTTGCGCAGCGCGTTAATCGGTCTGCCGCATTTTGGGCTGGCGCTGGATTTGGTGGTGCTGTCGATCATCGCTGCGGCGTTGTTGGCCGTGGGTGGACATTTGTTTTCGAGGATTCAACTGTAGCGAAAAGCTGTGGCGCCTCTTGAGAAAGCGTTTCGCGCTAAGACGCAAAGATCGCAAAGTCTATTCAGACCTTTGTTTGCCTGCTCGGTTTCCCTGTGCCTGCCCAGGTAGCGCGGCCGTTTTATGCGGCGGATAGGGGAGCGTTTGCTGCTCTGATTGGGAAATAGGCAATCTGAGTGGACAAGCTGAAGCTTGTCCTACCTGGTGCGCGTAAAGCGATAGTCGCCGGAGACGTGTTTTACAAAAAGCTGGGTGACGGGATCGGCTTTGGTGAACTCGACGCCGAGGCCGTACAGGCCGGAAAAAGACGTTTGCGATTGTGCGGTCAAGGGAGTCTTTCCGCGCCCGTCCATGTCGCCGAAGAGAGTATCGCCGGATAGAGAAATTTCAACCACGCGCGGCGCCAGCCGCCATAGTTTCGGCTGTTCCTTATACACGCCTACGTACTTCGCGAGAATTTCCGGCGCGACCTTTACTTCGAGCTTTTTCTCATCGGAAGCTTTGCCAACCCAATGCTGGAGCGCGCTGCTTGCATTCTCACCGCAGACCCATTCGATCATCTCGGTATCGGGCGCGAGTTCCGCGCGGACCTTTACGGTCCACGGCTTCGCGTAGACGGACGGATCCGTGAATGTGACTTCTATATCGAGATTACCGAAATCGCGGCGGCGGTAGCGCTCGGTGATGCGTAGGTTTTCGGAATGCGGATGGCCGTCGTGATCGAGCCAAGTGCGATCGTTGAAGCCGAAGCTTTCGACCACCAGCGTTTCGCCTTCCCAGCGGCCGACCGAGTAGCCCATCCAGCTCGGATTCGGCGCTGCTTCCAGGGTGCGGCCATCCATGAAGATTTGCCGATAGGTGAGATCAGGGTTGAGGATCAGGATTAGCGACGGAGTCTGGATGATTTTCATCATCTCGGCTCCGGTACTATCGGCGGAGGTGGTGTAGCCGGGGCCGAGCGGGAGGCAGAGGACGTTCATGTAATCCTTGCCGAGGGATTCCTTGCGCTGCGCAACTAGGGCTTCCGCCCAAGGCTGGACTTCGCCGGGCTGCAGGTCGGCGGCAATATTGCGGGCATACTTGGGCGAGATGCGATACCAGAGGCCGGAGAGATCGGGCCGGTCATCGGCTGTGCGCGGGGCGGTCGCGGAGAGATCGGGTTTGCCGTTGGAGGTGCGGGGGATGCCGGGGGTTGGGCGGTTGAGCCATTGTGCGGCGAGTGGAATCGTAAATACCATCGCCAGCATCAGGACGCGTGCAGGCGGCTTGGCAAGCCGCCGCAGATTTGGCAATCTGCCCCACATACTATTTCTCGTCGAGCCAGGTGTAGAGGCGGCGCATGCCGCGGATATCCGCGCCCGGGCCTTGAATTTGTGGGAACGCTTTGGCATGCGCGGTAAGATCGACGCGCTTGGCGGCATCGTCGGCTGAGACGCCTTGCTTTTTGAGAGCTGTTCCTTGCTTGACCAGGTCGCTGAGATAAGCCTGGAATGCGGTGATGAGGCCCTTATCGCTGAAGGGAGCGCCGTGGCCGGGCAGGACGGTGGCGAAATCCAACTTTTTGAGGTTCTCGAGCGTGGTCACCCATTCATCGAAGTATGCGTCGCCCATATAGGCGAGACGGCTTTCCATAAGATCGCCAGTGGCGACGATGCGTTCTCGCGGCAGGAAGACGACGGTGTCGCCCGCCGTGTGGCCGCGGCCGAGGAACAGCAACTGGATTTCGCGCGGGCCTTTGTTGAGGATCATTTTCGACGAATATGTCACATTCGGTGGAGTGGGTTTGATGGTGTCCCGTTCCGCAGCGGGCATCCGCGCCTGCGAGGTGATGAACGGCTCGCGGTGAAGCACGTCGAAATCGAGAATGGCGTGACGGACGAATTCGTGGCCGATGATGTCGACATCGGGAGGAAAGACCGAGTTGCCGTCGGTGTGATCGTAGTGGAAATGGGTGTTGACGACGTAGCGAATGGGCTTGCTCGTCAATGTCTTGACGTCTGCGATGAAGGCGCGTGCGGCGGTGGGGGTGGTTCCATCGTCGACGAGCAGAACATCGGCGTCGTTCACGACGACTACGTTGTTGCTGCCACCTCCTCCGGTGGCATAGTAGATGCCGTCTGCGATCTTTTCGAATTTGTATGTCTTGCCCTGGGTGACAGGATAAGTTTGCGC
Organism: Bryobacterales bacterium; assembly: GCA_019261985.1. Classification (GTDB taxonomy): domain Bacteria; phylum Acidobacteriota; class Terriglobia; order Bryobacterales; family Bryobacteraceae; genus Palsa-187. The sequence goes on from JAFAQY010000027.1 coordinate 51,097, forward strand.
GGCGGCGCAAGCGGCGGCTGCGAGGAGGGCGAGGGCTCTCATCAGGCCTCCTTTCGAGGTTTCAGCCAGATTATATGGTGGGATTCAGGCGCCGCGCAACCGGAGTTACTGGGTCACCGCGCGGCGGCGCGGCGGCTCTTCGGCGTGGCGCCGGCAGGCATCAGTAATTGTTCGATCTGCTGCTCGGGGAGCGAAAGAGACACAGTTGCGGTAGAACCGTTCACGTTGAAGCTCGCACCTTGCAGTAAGGTTGCGGCGTTGGTGGCTCCAGCGTTCTGCCCGCCGTTGGACTGAACCATGGTGACGAGGAATTTGCCGATATCGACGAGCGCTTGCGCATCTTGGGGCGATCGGGCAACGAGAGCGAGACCGACTGTTACTCCGGTGGAGGCGAACTTAACTCCGCCCGAGGTCTGTTGAATCGATTGGAAGGCATTGGCCAAATTTCCGATTCCCTGGTTCGGCGCCTTTCCGGAAAAGTAGGCTGCAGGAGATTCGGAGGCTACGAACCAAATGTCATTCACCGCGCTCACTTGAATGGCCTGTTGGGCCAGCGGTGCGGAATAAACCGCGCCGGCGATGTACCGGTCAATAGCGGCCTTGACCGAGGCGACATCCCCAAGCAGCGCAGTGGTGTTGTCGAGGAAAGCGACGGCGCCGGTTTGGCTAGCACCGTTTCCGCTGAGGATTTGAATGCCGCGATAATTTGTGGAAACCGCTCCTGCCTGAATGGCTGCATACGAGATCAGTGAAGGTTGGAAGGTACCACGGCCGATGACGAGGCCGCTCTGTGTTCCCGGACTAGCGGCAACGATTTCATGCAGGTCGCGGCGCGGATCAAAGCCAGTGGAACCGATTATTTGATTCAAGCCGGGATCCAGTTGAATTTGCGAAATCACATACTGGCCGAAGGGCGAGGAACGGACGGCATCGGCCTGGACGCCAGTGATGGCCTGGGCGTCGGGCATGACCAGATTCAGGAGCCCGGAGTTGACTCCGGCGAATAAAGGAGCGGCGGCGATTATGAAAGAGAAGAGCTTCATGCTAGTCCTCATGCCCATTCTACGAACTACGGGCCCCCGGAGTTCCAGGAAAGAGTACTTAATTCAGGGACGCTTCGAGCAGGACGTTGGCGTCGATTTCGATTTGTCCGGACATGATCGGAGTGGCAGGGGCGGCCGCGCCAGCGGCGGCTATCACGGGGACCACAGGCTGCGCCGTGCTGTTTTCCTGGATTAATACGATGGTACCCACGGTCCTGCCTAAAGCCGTGGCCATGGCATTGGCGTGCGCTTTCGCGGTGGTAGCGGCTTGTTGGAGCGCCTGACTGCGCGAAGGCTCGGGATCCTTGAGGCTGAAACGAACGCCTCCTACGGAAGTTGCGCCGGCTTGAACCGCGGTGTCGATGACCGAGCCTACGGTGGTAACTGAGCTTAATGTCACCTCGACGGTATTGCTGGCGCTGTAATCGAGCAAGGTAGGCGTGGCGGCGTTCGGCGGGTACATGAAGTTCGGAGTGATCGAATAATTGACGGTTTTGATGTTGGCGCCACTGCCAAGCAGCTGAGTGAGGGCGGAGAGCACGGAGGCGGTTTGGGTCGCGTTTTGAGAGGCGGCGGCCTGGGCGGTAGTGGCTCTTGTGGTCACGGTGGCATCCACGATGGCTTGATCGGGCTGGACGAAAACACTCGCGGTACCCGTTGCGCGAACGGCGGGAGTCGCGTTCGCGGGAATCTGGGCGGGCGAAATAGCGGGCGCGAGGACGTACAGAACCGAGAGAAGGATGGGTTTCTTCATGGACGGGCTCCTTTGCCCATTATGATGGGAACACGTGCCGCGGTTCCGGTTCTCTGAGTGGCTGGCCATCGGTTATTTCCTGTATGTGGCGGCCATTGCTCCCTTCTTTGTTCGCGCGCCTTGGCGGCCGCTGGTGCTTGCGGCCGCAATCGCCGGTCTGTTTTGGCTGGCGGCGCTGTGCAGACCTGTGGTTCGCGATTTTGCGCCGTTGGCGGCGGCTTTGGTTGCCTACAGGGAAATGGAATGGTTTACTCCAGCCGTGCAGGACCATCACTTGGAACGTGTGTGGGTACTGTGGGACCGGGTGCTGCTGGACCAATACGGATTGCGCGCGGCGATTGAGAGCGCCGGACGCGTGTTGCCGGAATTCCTGGAGCTTTGCTACGTGCTGGTTTACGCGGTCGCGCCGATCGCTGTATGGGTGCTTTATGCGAACGGAAAAGGGTTGCGCGCTCGGCAGTTTTGGGTGGCTTATTTGGCTGCGACGCTGGGAGCCTATGCGTTGTTCCCGTATTTCCCTTCCGAGCCTCCGCGTATTGTTTTCCCGGGCTTGGACATGCCTCATGTCGAGGCTATGGTGCGAAACGTGAACATGATGATTCTCGGCGGATATGGGATTCATTCGAGTGTTTTTCCGAGCGCGCATGTGTCGAGCGCATTTTCGGCGGCTTGGGCGCTGCTTGTGATTCTGCCGGAGAAGCGCTGGATTGGATGTAGCTTCGCCGGTTACGCCGTGTGCGTGGCCATCGCGACGGTTTATGGCCGTTATCATTACGGCGCGGATGCGCTGGCGGGTTTTGCGGTGAGTTTGGTGGCGTTTCCGGCACTTTGGGTGGCAGGGGCGGCTAATGGCGGACTGAAGTCCGCCGCAGGCTAAAGCCCGGCTAAAGCCTGCCCCACATGAAGGCTGCAGAACAGTGTGGAGGCTTGCAGAACAGTGTGGAGGCTTGCAGAGCAGTGCGGAGGCTTGCAGAACAGTGCGAAGGCTGCAAGACGCCGTGACCGCTGCAAAATCACGGGAAGGCTGTCGCGGATGCTGAATAATGGGAGTAGTGGCGATCCTGGAAGTACGCAATCTCACCAAGGTCATCGATACCGGGACGCATCGAGTGGAGATCTTGCGCGGGATCGATTTCGAAGTGCCAGCGGGCCAGTTTGTGGCCATAATGGGGGCCTCGGGCAGTGGAAAAAGTACGCTGCTTGGACTGCTGGCCGGGCTGGACACACCGAGTTCTGGAACAATCGTCCTCGACGGTACCGATATCACGGGCCTGGACGAGGACGCGCTGGCGCTGGTTCGCGGACGAAAGATCGGGTTCGTTTTTCAAAGCTATCAGCTGATTCCGACGCTCACGGCGGAAGAAAACGTTTTGCTGCCGTATGAGCTATTGGGCGGCGACGTAAAATCGGGAATCGCGCGCGCGCGGAAATTGCTGGAGAGCGTTGGACTCGGGGACCGGTTGGATCACTGTCCAATCCAGCTCTCGGGCGGGGAGCAACAGCGAGTTGCGTTGGCACGCGCTTTTATGGCTAAGCCTCCGGTCCTTATGGCGGACGAACCTACGGGGAATCTGGACAGCGTGAATGGGCAGCATGTGCTGGATCTGCTGCTAAGTCTCAACCGTAGCGAAAACACGACGCTGATTCTGGTGACGCACGATCAGATGCTGGCCTCGCGCGCGGATCGGATCGTGATGCTGCGGGACGGCGCGATCGTGGCGGATGAGATTCGCCAGGCTGCGCCGGTGGGACGCGAATCGGAATGAAATTATCTCTAGCAACGGCTGCACGGATCGCGTGGCGGGAAACGCGATCTTCGATGTTGAAGTTCGTGTTCGTGGTGCTGGGCGTCGCGGCGGGAGTAGGCGCTTTGTCTGGGGTGCGAGGATTCAGCCAGAGCTTCGAGTCCATGCTGACGCGCGAGGCGCGCACGGTAATGGCGGCCGATGTCACCGCGCGGCAGTTTGTTTTGCCCGATGCTTCGCAGACTGAGCAACTAGACGCACTCGCGGCGCGAGGAGTGGAGCGGACGCTAATTACGGAAACGGTTTCGATGGCCTCGGCCGCTCGGGGCGCGGCGGATGCTCCACCGGTGCTCGTGTCGATTAAAGCCGTCGACCCTTCGAGATATCCATACTACGGAACAGTCACGCTGAATCCCGCGATGCCGCTGAATGAAGCGCTGAGACCTGACACTCTCGTGGCGGGAGAAGACGTCCTGATCCGGCTAAAGGTGAAAATTGGGGATTTGGTCCGGGTGGGCGGGCAGGATTATCGCGTGGCCGCAACCGTGGTATCAGAGCCCGACCGTATGTCCGGCAGCTTGAACATCGGCCTTCGCATGATGATGTCCCGGGAGGCGTTCGAGCGGACCGGGCTAATGCAGATCGGCAGCCGCGCGGCGCAGAGAGTTCTATTCAAGCTCGAGCCGGGCGCGCCGCCGGTGGAGCAAGTGCGCGCGGCGGTTAAGCGGGCACTACCGGATTCTTCCGTCGCGGATTTCCGGCAATCCCACCCGATTATTACGAATGGACTAGACCGCGCGACGGTTTTCCTCAGCCTGGTGAGCTTGATTGCGTTGATTGTCGGCGCGATCGGCGTTGGTATGGCAATGCATGCTCACCTGCAGCAGAAGATGGATCATATTGCCGTGATGAAATCGCTGGGCGGGACGTCGCGGGAGATCATGCGCATTTACGTTTTGCAGACGTTGATGCTGGGCTTGGCTGGAGGCATCGCCGGCGTGCTGGTCGGGCGCGGCGTAGAGCAAGTTTTCCCCGCGTTGATCAGTAAGCTATTCGCGATCGATACTCACATGAGCTGGCACATCGCGGCTTCTTTTCAGGGAATCGCCGTTGGTGTGCTGACGACTCTTCTATTCACGCTGCCTCCGCTGCTGGCGATTCGGAGCGTGCGGCCGGCTTTGATTTTGCGGCGGGATATGCCCGAGGCGCGGCTCCCATGGAAGCGGCGCCTGATCGATAACCGCGGGTCGATTGCCGCAGGCGTTGCGATCGTGGCGGGGATAAGCGGAATTGCAGCGTGGCTGGCGGAGTCGCCTAAAGTGGGTGCGTATTTCGCGGGCGGTCTGGTGGTGAGTCTGGTGGTGCTGGCAGCAGTGGCAGCGGTTTTGTTGCGGATGCTGCGGGAGTTCGTGCGGCGGTCGCCTTGGAGAGTGGCTGCGCTGACGCGACAAGGATTGGCGAATTTGTATCGTCAGGGAAACCAGGCGCAGGCGATTTTGGTGGCGCTTGGGCTAGGCGTCATGTTTACGTTGAGCGTGTATCTGGTGCAGAGGTCACTTGTGAAGGAGATTATCGCGACGGCGCCTCCGGATATGCCGAACGTTTTTTTGGTTGGCGTGACCGCGGCGCAGACGGAGCCGTTGAAGGCGCTGATCGAGAAACAGCCGGGCGTGCTGGATAAACCAGTGCTGGGTCCGAGCGTCTCCGCGCGGATTGTAAGTATCGATGGCGCGCCGATTTCCGATCGCAACTTGCGTGGAGTGGGGCGGCGGTTTACGAATACTCGCTCGATGACATGGGAGGAGTTGAAGCCGCCGGATATTCGCATTGTGCGCGGCTCGTGGTGGCCAAAGGGCACGACGGAACCGGTGCTTTCGGTGGATGACGAGGCGGCCCGGACGCTGCAGATTCAGCCGGGGTCGGTCATCGAAATGACTGCGAGCGGACGGACGATTCACGCGCGGGTTGCGGCGGTCCATGAACTTCAAGCAATGCGCGCGACGCCCTCGGCGGAGTTCATTTTCAACCGAGAAGCGTTAGAGGGTTTGCCAGTGGTGTTTTATGGCGGCGTGCGGATGCACCCAGCGGCGGTGGGAGCGTTACAGCGGGCCGTATTCGAAAAATATCCGACGATTACGGTGGTAAACATCGCCGATGCTTTAGCGATCGCGCAGCAAGTAATCGATCAGATTGCGCTCGTGATCCGCTTCCTTTCGGGTTTTGCGATTCTGGCCGGCGCGATTATTCTGGCAGCCAGCGTTGCCGGGACTCGTTTCCGGCGTGTCCGCGAGGTTGTGATTCTGAAGACGCTAGGGGCTACGCGCCGGCATGTGCGGAAGATATTTTCGATCGAATTTCTGACGTTAGGCGCGGTTGCAGGCCTGCTTGGATCGCTTTTGGCCGCCGGGTTTTCGAGCCTGTTACTCAAACGCCTTTTGGACGCGAAATTCCAGTTCGACCCTTGGGCGACGCTGGTGGCGGTCGCAGCGACCGCGCTGCTGGCGAATGCATCGGGGTGGCTGGCGAGCTTCAGAATCCTTCAGCAGAAGCCCTTAGAAGTGCTACGGGAGGAGTGATGGCGGGTCCGCTCTGGTACCTTGTAATCTGTTCCAACAAATGTCTCAGCGACCACCCAGGATTACGTATAAGAATGCCGGTGTAGATATCGACGAAGCGGATCGGGCTGTGGAGTCGATCCGTAAGATGGCGCGGAAAACTTTCACCGCGGGAGTGCTTACCGATATTGGGAGTTTCGGGGGCGGATTTTTCTTGAAGGGCTATCGGGAGCCGGTGCTGGTTTCTTCAGCGGATGGGGTCGGGACTAAAATCAAGCTGGCTTTTTTGACCGGGGAACATTCGACCATTGGCGAGGATTTGGTCAACCACTGCGTGAACGATATTGCGGTGCAGGGCGCGGTTCCGTTGTTTTTCATGGATTATTTTGCCGTCGGGAAGCTGGAGGCACGGATTGCGGCGGACGTGGTTTCAGGAATCGTGCGCGGATGCAAGGCGAACTCTTGCGCCTTAATCGGGGGAGAAACCGCCGAGATGCCGGGCCTGTACGCGAAGGGCGAGTACGATTTGGCAGGTTTTATCGTGGGCGTAGTCGAGCGGAAAAAAATGCTTACCGGGGCTTCGATAAAGGCCGGAGACGTTGTTTTGGGGCTGCCATCGACAGGTTTGCATACGAACGGTTATTCGCTGGCGCGGAAGTTGCTGTTCGAGGTGGCGGGGCACGCGGCGGATACGCGGCTGGCGGAGTTGGGCGGGTCCGTTGCCGCGGAACTGCTGAAAATTCACCGAAGCTATTTGAAGCCGCTGCAAGCGCTGCATCAAGCAGGCGTGTTGAAAGGAGCCGCGCACATTACGGGCGGAGGCATCACCGAGAATACGCCGCGAATTCTGCCAAACGGGCTGGGGGTGCGCATCAAGGTGGGATCGTGGCCCGTGCTGCCGATCTTCGATGTTTTGCGTAAGCTCGGCCGGATTCCCGAGGACGACTGGCGGCGGACGTTTAACTTGGGGATCGGGATGATATTGCTGATTTCGCCGAAGCGACTGAATGACGCGGCGGAAATTCTTGACTCTTCGAAAGAGCCCTGGCACAAGATTGGCGAGGTCGTGCGAGGCAGGGGCGTGACTTACCGGTGAGCGGCCGGCTCGGAGTTTTACTTTCGGGGCGGGGTTCGAATCTTATGGCGATTGCAGATGCGATTGCCGAAGGGCGGCTGAATGCGGAAATCGCAGTGGTGATTTCGAATCGCGCCGATGCGGGGGGAATCGTTTTGGCGCGCGAACGCGGGTTGCCGGCTATGTGCTTGCCTTCGCGCGGGACCGATCGGGAAGAATACGATCGGGAACTGATTCGCGAGCTTTGCGACGCGCGCGTGGATCTGGTTTGTCTAGCCGGATACATGCGGATTTTAAGTGGAAAATTTATACGAACGTTTGCAGGACGAATTCTGAATATTCACCCTTCGCTGCTGCCCGCTTTTGCTGGATTGGACGCCCAACATCAAGCGCTGGAGCATGGCGTTAAGTTCTCGGGTTGCACGGTGCATTTTGTCGATGAGGGGTTGGACTCGGGTCCGATTTTGAAACAGGCGGTTGTGCGGGTTCTTGATGAAGATACCTCGGATACGCTCGCGGCCAAGATTTTGAACGAAGAGCACCGGATTTACCCAGAAGCGATTGCATTGGTGCTTTCGGGGCAGTACCGGATCGAGGGAAGAAGAGTCATTGAGGTTTAGGGGCCGATGCTACTGGCGCTGGATGTGGGGAACACGAATGTAACGATCGGCGCGTTCGAGGGCGAGCGGCTGGCGGGCAGATGGCGGCTGCGGACGATCCGAGAGCAGACAGCGGATGAGTGGGGGATACTGATCCGGAATTTGTTTGCGCTTTCGACGCTGGATTTGTCCGCGGTGCAAGGGGTAATTATTTCGAGCGTGGTTCCAGCGGTGGATCAACCGCTGGAGACGATGGCGGGGCGGTACTTTCATAAACGGATCGTTTTCGTGAATTCGGCGACGGACCTGGGGCTGCGGATTTGTTATGACAATCCGCGGGAAGTGGGCGCGGATCGCCTGGTGAACAGCGTGGCGGCGCTGAACAAGTATGGCGGTCCGGCAGTGGTGGTGGATCTGGGGACGACAATCAATTTCGACATTGTTTCGGGACATGGGGACTTTTTAGGGGGCGTGATTTGCCCAGGGATTGGGATGTCGATTTCCGGATTGGTCGCTCAAACCGCTCGGCTGCCAATGGTGGACTTCCGAGAGCCGGATAAGCTGATCGGGTCAAATACAGTGGGGAGCATTACATCGGGGCTGTATTACGGATTCGCCGGCATGATCGATGGGATACTCGAACGGCTTGCCGGGGAACTGGGGCCTTCGATGAAGACGGTCGCGACGGGCGGGCAGGCGCATATGATTGCAAAGTCGTCGAAGTGGGTGAAGACTTACGACGAAGATCTCACGTTGGACGGGCTGCGGTTTATTTGGGAGAGGAATAGGGCCTAAATAGCCTGGCGTCCTGCCTACATTCACCTCTTTTACAAAAACTAAAACTTTTTTGATTTGTTGAGGCTGGCGCTTGCGGTGTACTACGTCCGCAGGGTCGAATTGTACGCTTCGGGTGTGAGTGGAGCCAAGCGGAAAACGCCAGCCAAGCCAGTAAAGATTTCAGCCAAGCGGGCACAGACTCCGGTGAAGCCAGCAAAGGCGACGGAGGAGCCCGCTCCGAGTAGCGCGACGTCGCCCGAGAAGACGAATAAAGCGGAACTTGTCGAGACTCTAATCGGGAAGGTTGAACAAAAGCTGGTGGAGCGGGGCGAGGTTAAGGCAAGCGTGGGCGACTACATTAAGTTGGTCCAGCTTCATAAAGAGCTGCAGGACGAAGAGGCACAGGATATCGAGGTGAGATGGATCGATCCGGCGAAAAGGGAAGAAGAGGAGCCAGACAAAGGCACATAGAATACAGTCCGCTGCCTTCGCAGCGGAGATTCCACGAATCGACGGCGAGATTCAAGGGATTCTCGGGTCCGATCGGGTCGGGTAAGAGTCAGGCGCTGTGCCAGGAAGCGATCCGGATGTCATATGTAAATCCGGGGAGAACGGGGTTGATCGGGGCGCCGACGTATCCGATGTTGCGCGATGCGACAGTGTCGTCGTTAATTGAGGCGCTGGAGAAAAACAAGATTCCGCACGAGGTGAACCGGGCGGAGAATTTCGTGTTATTTAAGGAAACAAAATCGAAAATTTTGTTTAGGGCAGTGGAAGAGTTCGAGCGGCTGAGGGGCAGCAATCTGGCGTGGTTCGGAGTGGATGAACTGACGTACACCTCAGAGGGAGCATGGCTGCGGCTGGAGGGGAGATTACGCGATCCAAAAGCGACGCGGTTGTGCGGATTCGCGGTGTGGACTCCGAAGGGATTCGATTGGGTGTACGAGCGATTTATTGCGAAGCCGGTGCGGGGCTATGAAACGGTGGTCGCCAAGCCGTTCGAGAACAGATTTTTGCTGGAGCAGATTCCGGATTATTACGAGCGATTGCGGAGCAGCTACGACGCGCGGTTTTTTGAGCAGGAGGCGCTGGGAGAATACGTCAGCATGCATGCGGGGCGGGTTTATTACGCATTCGATCGAAAGGCGAACGTCGCCAAATTGAGCATAGACCGGTGGCGGCCGCTGCTGTGGGCTTTGGATTTTAACGTCGATCCGATGTCTTCGGTGGTGGCGCAGGTAGTGGGGCCGGAAGTGATCGTTCTCGACGAAATCGTACTTAGCCGGGCGACGACATCGCAGGCGTGCGAGGAATTTGCCCGGCGGTTCCCCGGGCATTCGGGCGGGCTAGCGATTTATGCCGACGCATCGGGGGCAAATATGCAGACGACGGGGAAATCGGATTTAGCGATGGTGAGGGAATTTTTCCGAAGCGGCGAGTACGGAGAAGTCGATTACAAAGTGCCGCTAAAAAATCCTCCGGTGCGCGACCGGATCGCGTTGATGAACGCGAAGCTGGCGGCGGCGGACGGACAACGGATGTTAAAGATCGACGCAGGCTGCACGGAACTAATTAAGGACCTGGAGCAGGTGACTTACAAAGAGGGGAGCCAGGTGGTGGACAAGGAGCGGGATGCGAAACGAACGCACCTTTCCGACGCCTTGGGATACCTGGTTTGGCGGGAATTCGAGAGTAAGGCGGCGCCGATGGAAGGAAATCGGCGATTGGTATAGGCGGAGATCAAATGTTTGATATCGACCGGGAGCATCCGGATTACGTTGCGCGGAAGGCAATGTTGAAAAGGTACCGCGACCTGTACGTCGGCGGGGAACAGATGCGGATCAACGCCCAGGATTATTTGATCCGCCGGCAAAGAGAGCCCGGCGACGTGTATGCCGAACGGTTGAACCGAGTGTTTTACCAAAACTATATCGGCTCGATTGTGGATTGGTACTCTGCGACGCTGTTCCGGCAAGAGCCGGTGGTGACGTTTGAAGGATCGAACGACGCCGCGAAAAAATTCTTTTGCGCATTGGTCGAGGACATCGATCAAAAGGGAACACAACTGGCGGATTTTTTCCGGCGCCAGTTTATTGAGGCGCTGATTACGGGTGCCAGTTATGTCCTGGTGGATTTTCCACGAGTGCCCTTGAAGTTCGGGACGCGCGGGGAAGAAGATGCGGTGGGCGCATCCCGGGCGTATCTGGTGGAGTACGCGGCGGACGATCTCATTAATTGGAATTTGGACGATCGGGGCAGCTTTGACTGGGTTGTGTTGCGAACGAAGTCGTTGAAACAGGACCGCGTGGAGGACGCGAACTGGCGGATTGAGTCACGGTGGCTGTATTACGACAGGCAGAGATTTCGTGTTTACTCAAGCTCCGGCGATTCGACGACCGGCGAAAAGCCGAGGTTGATCGATGAAGGCACGCATGGCTTAGCGAAGCTCGGGAAAGTGCCACTGTTTGGGCTCCGAATGCCGGAAGGATTATGGATGCTGAACCGGGCGGGCTCATTGCAACTGGAGCACTTCAATAAATCGAACGCGCTGGCGTGGGCACTGACGATGGGGCTGTTTGCGATGCCGGTGGTCTATTCCGATCGCGAATGGACACAGATGGTCGGCGAGAGCTACTACATCCAGCTCGGGCCGGGGGACAAATTCGGTTGGACTGAGCCGGAGGGCAAGGTTTATCAGATCGCTTCGGACAACCTGATGCATTTGCAGGAGGAGATTTATCGCGTGTGTTATTTGCCTCAGGCGGGAGGGTCGCTCGATAAGGGCGGCAGGCAATCCGGCCTGGCAAAGCAGATGGATTTTTCGATCACGCAAGAAGTTCTACGGGCGTATGGGGATTCGGTTAAGGACCAGATCCGGCGGGTTCTGCAAGCGATCGGGGCGGCACGGGAGGACGCTCTCGAGATCGGCGTTACAGGAATGGATGAGTTCGACATCGCCGATTTTTCGACGGAGCTGGATAACGCGGAGAAATTGTTGGCGTTGGGCATGGCTTCGCCGACGTTGAAGAAGGAAGTTTTCAAGAGATTGGCATTGAAGTATCTGAGCGATACGCGGCAGGACGTGAAGGATCGAATTGTCGGGGAGATTGAAGCGGGGGCTAAAGCCCCCGTTGCAGGCTGAAGCCTGCTCCACCAGAAGAGAAAGGAACAAGAGATGGCCGAAGAAGGCGGAAAGAATAATATTCGGGAGATTGTGCAGGCGGTGGTCCAGGAGTTCGTGAGGGCGGAGCAAAGCAAGGCGGAGCCAGGATACAAAACGGAACTGCTGGAGGAGAGACGCCGGCGGGAAACGCTTGAGCAGAGGGTGAATGAACTCGTTACTGAAACAGAGCGGGCTCGCGCGAAAGCGGAGGAGGCGGAGCGAAGCGCGTCGATTCGCGCGGAGCTGCAGAAGCTCGGGGTCGCGAAAGTGGAGCTGGCGTACAAGGCCGTGAAGGACGAAATTCAACGAGGCGAGGATGGCCGCCTGATGGCGCAAGACGGGGTCGATATGAAGGACTATCTGACGCGCTTCGTTGGAGAGAATCCGGAGCTGCTGCCGGCGAGGCTCGCGGGAGGATCGGGGGCAAGCGCCGGACAAAGAAGTTCGGGTGGACAGGCGGCCATTGATATCGACAAGATTAAGCCCGGCATGAGCGCGGAGGAGTTAGACCGGGTGCGGCAGGAGATCGCGAGGGTGGCGTCGCAGACGCTGCGCGGGATGTAGGCAGGACAGAAGAACAAAACACAACAGAAGAGAGGACTGAAATCGAGTGGCAATTCTTACTTCAGCAAATGTGGCGACTGCGATTGTCAAGCTCGTGGCAGCGGATGCGCTGCCCGCGCTCTTAGGGAACCTTGTTATGGGCAACCTGGTCAATCGCGACTACGAGCCGGTGCTGGCGCAGACGGGAGACACGGTGAACGTGCCGATTCCGCCGACGCTGGTGGCGAACAACATCGCAGAAGGCGGCACGGTGCAGACGCAGAATCCGAATTTGGGGAACGCGCAGATCGTACTGAATACGCATGTGGAAGCTACGTTCCAGATTCCGGACGTTACGAAAGTGCTGGCCGTGCCGGACCTTTTGAAGCTTTACATGCAGCCGGCGGTGGTGGCGATTGCCGAGCGAATCGAGTCGGATCTGCTGGGCCTGTATCCATCGTTTACGGCGAACACTCCGGTGGGCACCGGCGGAACGCCGATTACGGAAGCGGTGGTGGATGCGGCAGAATCGACTCTGTTCCAAGCGCAGATGCCGTCCAGCGCGGCGAAGTATCTGGTGGTGGATTCGGTGACGTATTCGACACTGCGACAGATTCCCCGGTTCAGCGAATTCCAAACGGCCGGCGAGGCGGGTCTGCGGGCGCTGATCGATGGCGCTGTAGGCAAGATGAAGGACTTCTACATCTTCCGTTCGCAGTTCGTCACGAAGACAGGCAGCAGCCCGGTAACGACTCACAATCTCGCATTCGGGCGCGATGCGGTCGGTTTGGTAGTGCGCCGATTGCCGCAACCGCTGCCCGGGACGGGCGCCATCGCCGAGTACGCAGAACTGGGCAACTTCGGTATGCGGGTCACCATGAGCTATCAGCCGAATACTTTGGCACAGCAGTTCACGGTAGACGCACTATATGGCGCGGGCGTGTTGCGGAACGCGTTTGGCGTACAGGTGAACAGCTAGAGAGGGCGAGGGCGGGTAAGTCTGCAGCGGGGGCTGAAGCCCCCGTTGCAGGCTGAAGCCTGCTCTACCGGTGAACTATGGACTTACGCGTCTATTACCAGAAGATTCGAAAGATTGAGGCGGAACTCACGGAGCCATTTGTGGTGGTTGTGAGCCGGCGGACAGAAGAGGGCGGCAGAGCGGGCGTGAAATCGGAGGTGCCGAAGAAGCTGGCAGCTAAGCTCATCGCAGAGGAGAAGGCGGTGGTGGCGAGCACAGAGGAGGCGGCTGAGTTTCGCGCCGAGCAAGAACGGAAGTGGAAGGAGAGCCACGATGCCGCGGAGGCGGTGGACAAGATGGCACGGATCGCCACCAAGCCGTTGAAGAAGGCGTAACACACCATGCTCTTAACGGACGGCAGACCGAACAACATCGAGGATTTGAGGGTATATGGATCGTCGATTTTGGATCTAGCGAGCACAGAAAAAATCGAGTTGGATGCAAAGCTAGATCTGGCTTTGACAGAGATCAAAGAAGATGTGCTTGACGTGTTGCTGGACCATACGAGATCTAGCGATCCGCAATCGACGATCCGGCGGACGATCGGGGTTTCGGATGTTGTCATTACTCCTCAAATGAAGCGCTGGCATGCGGTACATACGCTGGAGGTGGTTTACCGGGATGCGTTTAATAATCAGCTCAACAACAGGTATCAAGCGCAATTTGAGCAATATCACGAATTGAGCAAAAACGCGCGAGAGCACACGTTGCGGTTCGGAATCGGAATGGCGCTGCTGCCGATTCCGATCGCGCAACCACCGTTGTTCAGCTACGTGGCGGGCTTGATTCCGGCGACTACTTACTACGTCCGGGTGAGCTGGGTGGGCACGGGAGGTAAGGAAGGCATGCCGAGTTGCGAGACGACTTACGACGCGCCCGCTGGGAGCTTGCCGGTAATTACCGCGGTACATCCGCCGCCGGTGGCGGCTGGTTTCAATGTTTATATGTCGCTTGCAGCGGGTTGTGAACGGTTGCAGAATGCGGCCCCCATTCCCTTGGGGAGCAGCTTCACGTTGCCGGGGACGGGTCTGGTGAATGGGACGGTGGTGGGAAACGGGCAGATTCCGGATACATACGTAATCGGCGGGCGGACTTTGAGGCGCGGATAAGAAATGGCGACAACGGCTAGCGTGGCAGCGCGAAAGATGGTCGGGTTTTTGCGCGATCCGAACACTGGTATTGCGCCGGTGGTGTCACAAATGGCAGACGATACCGGTGTGCCGCTTCCGCAGATTCCGCCGGCGAACATTTTTAATCAAAATGTCGCGTTCGAACTTGCGGAGAAGGCACAAGCGTTGAAGTACCCGGTGATTTATGTGTATACGGACCGAGTGAAGAATTCGTTGACAGAAAAATTCCGCAAATTCTCAGGCACTGTTAGAACGGTGGCGGAAGTACGGATGTCGCAAGACCGGATTGAAGGGATTGAAGAGCAGGTGCGTCTCTACGTGGACGGGGTGACTCAGGTGTTGGACGGAAACCGCGGGAGTTGGGGTGAAGGCGCTTATTACACAGGAGGCTACGAGGTGGCATTCGAGCCGGTGCGGCATGGGGGCAAGAACTACATTCAGGCGGCGAAGGTGAGCTTCGAAGTGGACTTTTCGCAATAGGAGCGAGTGGGGGTTTAACTATGTCGTGTTACATATCGTCGAATAACAATCGGGTCTACGCCGCTTTGGAATCAAGTTATGGCCAGGTAGCGGCGATAACGGGACAGAATCGAATTCCGTTGTTGCGGCTGAATGCGAAGCAAACGCCGGTGACGACCGGGCGTAAGGATAAAACCGGGACCCGCACATTTATCGGTCTGCCAAACCGTATTCGCAAGACATCGACGTTCGAGCTGAGCACTCCAATGACGGAGTGGACGAATACTTCCACTGCGCCGAGCCATGGGCCCTTGTTTCAAGCAGCGCTGGGCGCCGCTCCTCAGGCTTTTGGAGGCGGTACAGTGCAGTCGATCACGAATCAGACGCAACTCCAATTTGCAGGTCCGCACGGCTTGGCTCCGGGGCAGGCAATCACGAACGGCGGAGAGATTCGATTCGTAACCGCCGTGCAGAATACCACGACTTTATTCATCAATGCGCCTTTCAGTTTTTTAACCGGCGGGGCCACGGTGGGGAACACGATGACATATGCCGTCGCGAACGATCTAAGCAGTGTCACGCTTTACGATTATTGGGACCCAAGCACAGCGGTGCAGCGAATTTTGAACGGTGCGGCAATGGATAAGGTGCAAATCAAGGTGAATGGAGATTTTCACCAGTTCGATTTCAGTGGACCGGCGCGGGACGTGATGGACAGCGCCAGCTTCACGAGCGGAGAAGCCAACCTGACGCAGTTTCCGAGCGAGCCCTCCTCAGCGGGTTTCGATTACACCATTGTGCCGGGGCATTTGGGGCAGGTCTGGATGGGGGCGACTCCGGTGCAGTTTTTTACTTTGACGTCGGCCGAGCTGACGGTTCAAAATAATATTTCGCTGCGCTTGCATGAATTCGGCAGCGATTTCCCAGTGTGTATTCAAGCGGGCGCACGAGAGGTGTCGCTGAATGTCACGATTTTCGAACAGGACGATGCGCAGACGAAACAGTTGTACCAGGCCGCGCGGCAGCGGTCGCCGATTAGCGTGATGATCCAGCTCGGGGAGCAATCGGGGCAGTTGTTTGCTGCATACATGCCGGCGATGGTGCCGGAAGTTCCGCAGTACGACGATCAGCAGACGCGGCTGCAATGGAAATTCCAGAACAGCAGGGCACAAGGGACCGCCAATGATGAGCTCTACGTTGCATTCGGATAGGGCAGGCGAGGGGAGTGGAATGGAGGCTGCGTCTTCGCGCGGACAGGCGGGTTGGCAACCTGCCGCAGGTTGGCAACCTGCCCCACTCTCAGGCGTGTATGAGAGTTCGCGGTGGTTTGAGGCTGAAGCAATGGCCGGCGTGCGGTATCGGATAGCGCGGATTTCACTGGGCCGGCGGATTGAGTTTGCGCGGCGAGTACGAGAGATCGGCAAGAGGCTTGAATTTCTGGAGGCGGGGAGCGACGCGCGGGAGAAGCTGGAAGCGGCGGTGTTGCAAGCGGAGATCGATCGCGCGTACTTGGAGTGGGGGCTGGAAGCGGTCGAGGGGCTCGATATAGATGGAGAGCGCGCGACGCCGCAGATGCTTATCGAGCGGGGGCCGCTCAATTTGTCGATGGAGATTCTCGGCAAAATCCGCGCCGAATGTGGACTAACCGAGGACGAAAAAAAAAACTGATCGTTGCCTTTCATTTCTTGCACTCCGATCCCGCGGCGTGGAAATGCGATCAGTGCAGACGGCAGGGTCTGGAGCGGAAGCGGCGGTGCGGTTTTTTGCCAGAGGCTGAACGAGCGCCAATAAGACTGGTGTGGACTCGCGCGCGGGCGTCGACCGATGAGTGTCCAAAATCGGCTGTAATGCCGGCGAGCATCGCCTTGGTTGAGAGTTTTTTTGCCTGGAAGTTTGCGGGCGGAGCGGACGTGCGGGAGTTGGCGGCTCGCGAAGCCGATGCATTTTTGATCTTGGAAAAAGAGTGGCGGACGGAGCAGGCGAATGGCCAGTGACATTTTGAAGAGTAATCTCAACGCAGTATTGGGCAAGACCCCTGAGACGGTCAGCGGGGTGGTCAGCGGTTCGTTGGCGGGAGCCCGCGGAAGTAGCGCGGTCGCCGATCAGTTCAATCAGCTTACGCAACAATTGCAACAGTTGCAGACAGCCAGCCAGGCCGAAGCACAAACACTCGCCGAGAATACTCAGGCAGTCAATCAGAATACATCCCAGCTTGGGCAAGCGGGAACGTCGACGGCGAGTCACGTGACCAGCACGCTACAAAGTACATTAGGCCTTTTTACGGGGTTAAGCCCGCTGATTACGGGCCTGGCAAGCTTATTTGGCGGAGGCGGTAGCAGCCAGCCGGGACCGCCAACTCCATTTCTGCTTCCACCGTCAGTTTCGGTGAATGCGGGAATGAGCGAGGCGGCTCCGACGCAGGCGTTTAGCGCGGATTATGCAGCAGGGGGACAGCCGCGATTAGATGCGACTTCAACATCGGCAGCACCGCAAATCACGGTTCAAGTGCAGGCGTTGGATAGCCAGTCGATTTTGGATCGCAGCCAGGATATCGCCGCGGCCGTGAGGCAGGCGATGCTCGAATCGAGCGTGCTTAACGACGTTATTCAAGGGGCCATGAATGGCTAGCTTCCCGACGCTCAAGACCGGCGCGGTCGCGCAGTATCCTTCCAGCCGGATGACACAGACTGCGACACAGGTATACCGATTTCTGGATGGGACTGAGCAGAGGTTCATCGCATTTGCGGCGCCGCTGCGCAAATGGCAAATCAAGTTGGAGCTGCTGGACGAGGCCGAGCTGAGCAATTTGGAGAATTTCCTAGCGAGTGAAGCGGGGCAATCGGGCAGCTTTTCGTTCACGGATCCGTGGGATGGGAGTGTTTATCCGAATTGCAGTTTCGCTAGCGATGCGTTTAAGGCAGATTTGAAAGGACAAGGGCAAGGCGGGACGGAGTTAATCGTGAGGGAGAACCGCTGATGCCCGTGTTTCCGCAGATCACCATGTATCCGCTGGTACGGCAGCTCAATTTAAGAACGGTGGTAAACACGCTTCCGGATGGGAGCACGGTCGTGTACACCGATCCGGATGCGTCGGCGCGGGCATGGGAGTGGCAGGCGAAGGGGCTGACGGCGGCGGAATGGACATCAATAGAGGCTTTCTTCCGATCGGCCTCCGGACAGTGGCAAACATTTACGTTTGTCGATCCTGCGGGAAATCTGTTAGCCGAGAGCGAAAATTTCAGCGCGGGAGCGTGGGCGAACGGTGCGCTGATTCAATTGACATCAGGCATAAGCGATCCGTTCGGGACCACGCGGGCAACCCATATCGTCAACGCGGGGCGAGCTGCGCAAGCGGTTCAGCAGACATTACCTGTGCCGGAGAATTTCCGGTATGCGCTGAGTGTTTGGGCGCGAGGCGGGGCGGGATCGAATCTAACGCTGATTGCCGGCGCAGCCACGTTGCCGTGCCCGCTTACAACGCAATGGCGGAGGGTTTGGTTCCCGGTGAATTTGGGGCAAGGCAGCGTCGGCGTGACGTTTGGGTTGCAGTTGAACCCAGGCGGAGCGGTGGATATTTTCGGAATGCAGGTGGATGCACAAACCGCGCCATCGGATTACAAGATGACGGGAGCGACCGGGGGGGTTTACCTGAAAGCTCGTTTTGCGACGGACGCAATTACAGTACAGGCGCAGAGCACCGATGTTTATGACGCGACAATTCGGATCATGAGCACGGAGGGCTGATGCCGACGATCAATACGCTGAAAGAACACGAAGCGGCACTCACGCCCCTGTTTCTGTTCGATTGCGCTCTGGCATCGGGGGCGCTTGAACGATGGAGCACGCACGCCGTTACAGTTAATGGAAACGCCTATAATTCGCGGCTGCTGAAACACAACCTTTTCGAGCTGCAGGCTGGATCGGATATTGGGTTGGACGGCGCGGCGAAGATCACAATTACACTCGCGAACGCGGACTCGCATTTTTCAGAGATTGAGCGGCAGACCGGATTTCGTGGCGCGCGGGTCACGGTCAGCCTAGTGTTCTTCGATTTGGTTGCGGGGCTGCTGGTATCGGAAACGCGCGTAATCTTCTCAGGTGTCGGAAATGCCGCCGATGAGATAACGGAATCGGGGTTTAAGGTTACTTTCACGAACCGTCTGAACCTGCAGCGCATTTTACTGCCGGATGTACGAATCCAGCGCAGGTGCGCGTGGATTTTTCCTTCCTCGTCGGTCCAGCGGCAAGAGGCGCTTACGGGCGGAGCGAAGGGAATCTACTCGCCACTATACCGGTGCGGATACTCGCCGGATCAGGCGGGCGGCGTGGGAAATCTGAACAACGGCACGCCGTTCCCGACATGCGATTACACGCGGGCGAATTGCGTAGCGCGAGGGATGTTCGATACGGACCAGTCGAATAATGTCACGCGGCGCTTCGGCGGCATCGAGTTTCTCCCTTCGCAGATTCTGGTGCGAAGCTTCGGCGAGCAGGGGACGCACTTATCGCCGCGAGCAGTGAACACGGCGCTGTACAACGACTTCGTTCCGCTGGTTTATGGAACGGCGTGGCAGACGCCCGCCGTGGTGTTCGCGCGCAACGACGGAAATCTGACGCGGATGGAAGTGCTGATCTCGATGGGCGAGATCCAAGGCATCGTTAAGGTGCTGGTGAACGACTACGAGATTCCGCTGGGCGTTTCGGGAGCGAATATGACGGCGACCGGTTGGTACAACGTGATCAGCACGGGGACACGGTCGGGCAGTTTCGATTACGACTTCACCGATTCGGCCGGCACGCCGCTGGGAGATCCGTTCGGCAGCATGGCGTATTTGAGCGTGGTGGTTCCAAACGCAATTAGCAGCGGGAACGCGCTGCCGCAGGTCAAGGTTCTGGTCCAAGGCATGAAGCTGGAGCAGTTCGATACGACCGGGGCATCGCTCGGCGTGTCGTTCACGAATAATCCAGCCTGGGTTTTGTTGGACGTGCTGCGGCGCACGGGATGGACCGAGGCGGATATCGATCTCGTGAGCTTCGCGAACGCGGCGACGTACTGCGGCGCGACGATTCAGACAACCGACCTTTACGGAAACACCGTATTGACTCCGCGGTTCGAGTGCAATTTGATTATTCAGAGCAGGAGAAGCGCCGCGGAAGTGGTGAAAGGGATTCGGCTGGGGTCGTCGTTGTTGTTGACGTTCGGCGTGAGTGGATTGTTGACGCTGCGAGTGGAGAACACCCTGGCTTTGCAACAGCCGGGTTTGCCGAACGGGAGCAACAGCACGCAGCCGCTGAACGGCGGCTGGCCTGCCTACGAATTCAGCGATGGCTCTGCGACGTTCTCGGGAATTTTGAGAAAGCCGAATGGGGAGCCAGACATCCGGCTGTTTTCGAAGAGCGGGGCCGATATCGCGAATCACCTCACGGTGGAGTTTCAAGACGAATACAACGATTATCAGCAGGATAGTTTATCGCTGGTGGATGTTGACGATTCGCTGCTGACGGGGCGTGAAGTGACGGCGGCTTTCCAAGCGCTGGGATTACCGAACTTCGACCAGGCGACCCGGATGATGGAGCTGCAACTCGCGAAGAGCCTCAGCGGCAATACTTTCGTCGAATTTGAGACCACCGTGAAGGGCGTTTGTATTTCTCCCGGCGACATAATCAGCGTTACATATTTGAAGGAGGGGTTGGAGCGGCAGCCGCTCCGGGTGGTTAAGCTCGCGCCGGGCATGAACTATCAAACCGTCTTAGTGACGGCGCAGTGGCACGACGATGCTTGGTACACGACGGGGGGAGCGAACGCGGCGGGAGGGCGGCGGCAAGGCGGCGCGGAGGGGGGGCTTCCGCGGCCGCTGGTGGGGAGCGTGCTGGATTCGAACGGAGTGGAGCAATTCGGTATTACCGAGAGCGTGACGCCGACGGCGGATGGAGGATACTCGGTCACGTTGAGGGTGGCGTTCGATACACCGGCCGTTCCGGCCGCGGCGGGAGTGAATATTCCGCTGCTGAGCCTGAATCCGACCGTAAACGTGACGGGCGGCACGCTCGCCGGAGGGCAGACGCTTTACTACGCGGTGAGTGCCCTGGATGGAAATGGAGCGGAGAGCGGGCTTTCATTTATCGTAAGAGCCGTGATTGCGGCTGGCGGAAACACGAATTCCGTGGAGTTGACGGGCTTAAGCTTTTCCCAGGGCTCGGGAAGCGTCAACGTTTATCGAGGGCCGAATCCATATCAGTTGTTATTGATCGCGAATACCGCGGTGGCGCAGACCTATACAGACGCGGGCGCTACAGCTAGTCTTGCAGGGCCTCCGGACGGCAATTATAATCACGCGAATTTCTACTGGAGGTTCGAGCTGCAACCGGAGAATGTCGTCGGAATCCATTCGCCGACGACAATCGGCAATAGCACGCTGGGGATGCTGCCGAACGATTTTGAAGGCGGGTTGGTGAGAATCACCCAAGGCAAGGGGGCTGCGCAAGAGCGGCTGGTGATAAGCAACAACGCGACCACACTTACCGTGAATCCGCCGTGGACGGTCGAACCGGATACCACGAGCTTCTTCGCGGTAACCGAGAGCACTTGGAAATTCGGGGGACTAAGCTCGACAAGCCCGGCACAGATCGACGTACCGAACCGGCCGGGAGCTACGGTGGAAATATCGGGGCGGTCCGCGAACGTTTTGGATCAAGAAAGCACGTACGATTTGAATCCGGTAACGCGATGGCAGATCGGTGGCGGGCTAGGCGGCGGGGTCGACACGGATGTGCCGCCGTTGCCGGTTTTCGGACTAAATTTAGCGGGGCAGGGCAGTATCGAGCTACTCGGTGTGGCGTTCACGACATTGACGAACACGCACACGATTCAGGCGGGAACGCTTTCGCTGTTCTATTGGGATGAGCTGAGCAGCCCGACGGGTTTCTCGCTCGCTGCCGCGATCGGCACGTCGGATAGCACGGTCACATTGAGCCCGTCGGGAACGGCTTTCCCGGGAGATCTGATCCAGATCGAAGCGGAGATTTTTCAGGTGAGCGCGGTATCAAGCGGCGGGACGCAATATACGGTTACGAGAGCGTCGCATGGGAGCGCGGCGGCCGTGCATAACGCGGGAACGCCAATTTATCACCTGCAGCGCAACGTCACGATCGTGCCATTTGTGAAGGGATTCTTCGGAAGCCAGGCGAGCGGTAGCTTTGGCTACTCGATCTTTTTGCCGGACGTGCGCGTGGGGACGGCCGAATTTTTCGTCACGAACACGATCGGGGGAAGTCCGGTGGCAGTGGGCGCGTTTGGAGCGACGGTGGACCAAGGCTTGAGAACACTATCGGGCGGCCAACTGTCGATTCAGGTGGAAGGATACCTCGCGATTCAGACCAATGCAGCGCCGCCATTGGTGATCGATACGACAGAGGCTGCGCGCGATATATTTGCGGTGGTTGGCGCGGCGCCTAGCGGCGCACCGGTGCAGTTGCAGTTGCGGCAAGGGAGCACTGTGTATTGCACTCTGACAATTGCGGACGGCGCAACAAATTCGAATGTGGTTAGCGGATTCGGGCTGCCACCGCTTTCGGCTGATGCTGCATTGAGTTTGGATATTCTGTCTGTTCCGACTGCAGCGAATACGGTTTCCGCTCAGGATCTGACGGTCACGATAAGGCTGTGAGTAATATGCTCGATAAACTGCGACCCGATGGGGATCTGGAGTGCTTTTTCTTTCATCCCTCCGCGATCGCCGCCTTGAGCAATGCTTCTCCATCCGGATTCACGTTATCAGGCACATGGCGGCAGCAGTTCGATTGGGCTGTGGTCGATTGGAACCGGGATAATGTGTACGATCATCCCGCGCTGCGCAACTTGCCGGATGGCGATCTGAGCGGGCTTACGCTGACGTACAACGAAACTCGGACCAACTGTATCCCGTTGGATTCAGATTTGTATCACACCGTGAGCTGGCCGTTTTTGCGGGTGTGGGCGCCAGATGCGAGCGGAACCGAGCAGGTTTATCAGGTGCCGCTGGCTCCGCTGGCGACTCCAGTCCAGGGGGCTTACGCCGAAGCGTACGCTGACTTCACGTTGTCGGGCACGTTAACCACGGGCGACTTTGTGGGGCTGGCGTATCTGAACGAACACGTCACGTATCAAATTGGCGGATGGGAAGGGTCGATTGGAGGGGTCCTCGATCAGATAGTCCTCGCGTTTGCGTCGACGGCGCTATTGAGGGCGACGCGGACCGGATCGACGATTCGCGTGTATTATACGGGCGGGGCGGCGATCGGATCGAGCACGACGGGCGTGAATGGAAACCGCTTTGCGCTGTATTCGTATGCGTGCTCGGCGACCGGCGGCGCTTCGACGCTGAGCTGGGACGCGCCGACTAAACAGTTTGCGAATGGCACTTCGCCCACGCAGTGGAAGATTACGATTGCGTTCAACTCGCTTCAGGGCTACATCGATCCGGACTACACGACGCTCCATCCGATTGTTAATCCGAATCACGTTCGCCGATTGAGGTGGACCTACGCGGCGGACTTGCAGGCCGGCGCGTACGCACGAAGCGAGTTCCAGGTGCAGGTGACGAACTGGACCGTTACAGGAACCAATCGTGCTTATTCTGTGGCGGGGCCGGGAAGCCGACGTTTAGAGAACGATTCCTCTGCGTTGACGTACACGGGCGCATGGACGATGCTGCGAGGAAATTATTCGGGTGGGACGATTCAATATACACAGTCGCCGGGCAGTTCGGCGCAGTGCGTGTACGAAGCTCCAGCGGCACACACCTTGTATCTGGGGCTGCGCTACACCGGGAACGGGGCGACGGCGGCGATCACGGTGGATGGGCACAGCGCGGGCGCGGCCAATCTCTTGAAAAGCGGTGAAGACGTGCTGATCCGGTGGCCGGTCGGCCAGTACGCGGCGGGCAATCACAGGCTGACGATTACGCATCAAGGTCCGGCTAATGCCGATTTGTACCTCGATTTCGTCGAAGCGGCTGTTCCGGCGACCACAATGCCGAGCTTCACCGTCCAGCCACAAATGACTGCGGCTACTGATTGGGACACGGATCACTCGCTTGCGCTTCCGGCGGAGAGGACGGCGTGGTTCATCGATACGCTCGGGTTTGCAGGGCGGGCAAATCACTACCTGGGCGCGCTGTGGTTTTATGAACTCACCATGCCGGGACAGATGTATGCCTCGGGAAAGGTGACTTTCACGGGCGGACCGGACACGAATCCGAGCGTAACGAATTCGGTGACCACTACCGTAGGTGGTACCGTGCTGACGAAACTCGCGCATATGGGCGATACGGCCTCGACGCTCGCTTTGGCATTCGCGAACGAGTTGAATCGCGGCTACATGAGCTTTTGGGCAAGCGCGACTGGAAATGTGCTCACGATTTATTCGCGCTCGATGGGTACGGCGGGAAATAGCATCACGCTAACGGCGAGTTCGTCCGCTCCAGCAGTCTGGCAGTTGAATCCGACTGGCCCGCAGTTCTCTGGAGGAGTGGACGGGACCTGGCTTACGGACTTGAACGCGATGCCGCGGTTGAATCGGGCGGCGCGCGATTGGACCCTCGCCTACTTTACCGCGCTGAAGGGCTATGGACTGGATGGCGCCGCGGCGTTTAGCATGGAATTGCAATTTGGCGATCCGTCACCCGCCGCGGGCATTGCGCAACGAGGTCCGCTCGGAGATCCGATCCTGCTTCCCACTCCATCCTTGCAGACGAATTTCTCGCCGGCCAGCCTGGCATTCTGGCAAGAAGTGTATGCGGAACTCGCCACCATTCAGGCGAACGCGGGGCTGCAGCCATATCTTCAATTCGGAGAGGTGCAGTGGTGGTATTTTCCGAACAACGGCATGTTGCCCGGTCCGGGATATGTCGATTTTCACGGGATGCCTTTTTACGATTCTTGGGCGGCGGCGCAATTTCAGGCGCAGTACGGCCGGCCGATGGCGCAGATTACGACAAACTCGGTGAGTCCGGCCGCCTATCCGCAGGAGACAGCTTTTCTCGCCGCGGTCCTCGGGAATTTCACGACTACTATGATGAATTACGTTCGGTCGCGACAGCCCAGTTGCCGCTTCGAGGTTCTTTATCCGACGGACGTGAACGCGACTGCTTTTAATCAGGCGATCAACTTTCCTGTGAGCGCTTGGACGCCGTCGACGCTGACCTGCTTGAAGACGGAGTGCTTCGGTTACACGCTGGGACGCAACCTGAATCAGTGCGAACAAACTATTGACGATTCGTTCGGGTTTCCGCAAACGCAGCGCAGTCACCTGGTTGGGATCGGCGATTCTACGACCACGTGGCCGAAAGAGGCGCGATGCGCGTTGGGCAAGGGGCTAGAGAGCGTAGTGCTTTTTGCACTCGATCAGTTTTGCCTCATCGGCTACGGAGTTCCGCTGACCAAGGGATTGCGGCGGAGTTTGCGTATGGCATCCTAGAGGTCAGCGCGATTGGCAATCGCGCGCAGGTTGGCAACCTGCCCTACTATGCTCCGGGTTCAGAATGTTTCCAAGGTCTATCGCCTCTATCGCCGGCCGCTCGACCGGTTGATGGAATCCGTTCCCTTCATCAATCACCAGCCGGCTGCTGAGTTCTGGGCATTGCGCGATGTCAACCTGAGTGTTGAGCGCGGCGAGGTTCTGGGGGTGGTCGGGCCGAACGGAAGCGGCAAGAGCACGCTGCTGCAAATCGTCAGCGGAATTTTAGAGCCGACTCGCGGACGCGTGCTGGCGAGCGGGCGAATCGCAGCGCTGCTCGAACTCGGCGCCGGATTTAACCCAGAGTTTTCCGGCCGCGAAAATGTCTTTTTAAGCGGAGAAATTCTCGGCATAACGCGCCGGGAAATGGAGCGCGTATTTCCAGATATCGAAAAATTCGCGGAAATCGGAAACTTTATTGCCCGGCCCGTGAAGGAATACTCGAGCGGAATGTATGTGCGGCTCGCGTTTGCGACTGCGATTCACGTTGACCCCGAGATCTTAATTGTCGATGAAGCTTTGGCCGTGGGCGATGCCATTTTCGCGAATCGCTGCATCAAAAAATTCGAACAGCTTAAAAAGCGCGGTGTTACGGTTTTGTTCGTATCGCACGATTTGGGGTTGCTGAAGCGGCTTTCGGATCGAGCTGCGTTGATGTTGAAAGGGCAAGTAGCTGCTTATGGAGCGCCGAGCGAGGTGGTGAATCGATATGTCGGGTTGGTGCTGGAGCGGCAGGAACCCGAGCGCGAAGTGCAGAGCAGCAAAATGGCGTCGGGCAGCTACCGTCATGGCGATGGCGCGAGCCGGATTCTCGATATCGAACTGCGCGACAAACGCGGGCCGGCGCGCAGCTTGGAGCCGGGCTCGCCGGTGACGATTCGCGTGCGGGCGCGAGCGGAGCGCGATCTCGAGAGTCCTGTCGTAGGAATGCTGATCCGCAACCGGCTGGGAATCGATGTTTACGGCACGAATACAAGAATCGAAGGTGTCGATCTCGGGCGTGTTCGGGCGGGGGAAACGTTCGAGGTCGATTTCAGTTTCGATTGCTTACTTACGCGGCAGGACTACACGCTGACAGTCGCCACGCAATACGCCGAGGGCTTCAGCCAGGACTGGCTGGATGACGCGATTGCATTTTCGGTGGTGGATTCGCGCGACGTTGCCGGGCTAGCCAATTTTAAGACGACAGTGGAATTCCGGAAGGAAGCGGGAGTGATGCTGTGAGGCTCGCGGAAATACAAGCAGCGTTTACGGAGGAAGGCCTGGATGGGTGGTTGTTTTTCGACCACCACCGGCGCGATCCGCTGGCGTATCGAGTGCTTCAGTTCACGCCGGGGTCGATGGTTACCAGGCGATGGTTTTACTTTATTCCCGCCACCGGCGAGCCGCGGGGTTTAGCGCACCGGATTGAAGCCGACACTCTGAGGGAGTTGCCGGGTAAGACCGCATTTTACGCGGGGTGGAAGGAACTGGTTGACGGCATTCGTTCGTTGCTGAGCGGCGCTCGGCGCGTTGCGATGCAATACTCGCCGAATTGCGCCGTTCCGTATGTGGCGATGGTGGACGCCGGGACGGTGGAATTGGTTCGCGGACTGGATGTAGAGGTTGTAACATCGGCGAATTTGATCCAGTACTTCGAATCGCGATGGAGCGCGGAGCAGCTCGAGGCGCACCTGGAGGCTGGACGACGTGTGGATCGCATCCGGGCGCAAACGTTCCGGCGAATTTCGGAGAAAGTCCGGGCGGGCGAACGGATCACGGAATGGCAGATTCAGCAGTTCGTGCTCGCCCGGTTTCGCGACGAAGGGTTGTTTACGGATCACGGGCCTGATGTCGCAGTCAACGCGAACGCCTCTAATCCGCATTACGAGCCGAAGCAGGATGCATGCTCGGAGATCCGTAAGGGCGATTTTGTGCTCCTTGATATGTGGGCCAAGCTGGACAAGCCGGAAGGCGTCTATTACGACATTACGTGGACCGGATATTGCGGGGAGCAGCCGCCGTCTGAAGTCGAGAATGTTTTTGGCGTGGTAAGGGAGGCTCGGGATAGGGCGGTGCGGCGAGTTGTGGACGCCGTTGCCGCGAAGCAGATATTGCGCGGTTACGAAGTCGACGACGCCGCTCGCGCATGCGTGCGTGAAGCGGGATATGCACAATATTTTTTTCATCGCACCGGCCATTCAATAGGGTCGGAAGTGCATGGAACGGGCGCAAATATGGATAATCTTGAGACTCACGACGAACGCAAGATCATTCCATGGACCTGCTTCTCCGTTGAGCCTGGGATCTACCTTCCCGCGTTCGGTATTCGCAGCGAAGTAGACGTATTCGTCGACGATCAAGGCGCACGAGTGACTGGCGAGATTCAACGCAGCATAGTGCTGCTATAAGCGGCTTCGTTAGGGCAAGCTCAAGCTTGCCCTACTTAGCGTCGGTCGGGTAAAGCGAAAACGTACAGTTGCGCGCCGTAGTTCGGGTAGTGGACGTCGGGGTCGAGGACGCTCGGCACCATGCGGGGGCTGCCGCCCCCAAGTCCTGTCGTTACGGCAATGTACTGTTTACCGTTCACGCTGAACGAAAGCGGGAAGCCTTGGACCGAAGTGCCTAGACGAGTCTCCCAGAGCACTTTGCCGGTCTTCACGTCAACCGCGCGGAACATGCGGTCCATATCGCCGACAAATGCCACGCCGCCTGCCGTTGAAAGCACGGCGGTCATAAAGGGCGAATGTTGCTCAAGCTTCCAATTTTCTTTTAACGTGCGCACGTCATAGGCAGCGAGCTTGCCAACGTTGCCATTCGTTCCCGGCATTTCAAAGAACCGCCGGGCCGCGCCGCCGCCGTTACCGCCGCCTTCCACGAACTCGACTTTTTGCGCATTCATCTCCTGGCAGCTTTGCGCGACCGGAATGATGATCTGGTTCGTCGGCTGATTATAAGTCATTGCGTGCCAGTTGTGGCCGCCCTCAGAAGTCGGACAGCTTTGGATCCATTGCCCGAACTGCTGCTCGACGATGTCGTTGCGATAATGCGGCTCGCCGGTCTTTGGATCGAAGGAATCGTAGACGTTCTGGAAGACGGTTTCCTTGTGGCCAAGATACTTGCCGTTGGCGCGGTCGAGCTTCCATAAAATCCCGACCTTGCCCGCGCTGAACACAAGCTTCTGGCCGTTATCGTCGACGAGAACGCGCTCGAAGACTTCGTCTAGGTCTAGCGACTCACCGGGAGCATGCGAAAAGTACCACTTCAGTTTGCCGGTGTCCGCATCCAGGGCGACAGTAGAGTTCGCGAAGAGGGTTGCGCCATTGCCGGATCCGCGGGAAATACGCATCCACGGCTTGGATTGCGCGGTCCCCCAATAGGTCATATTGAGATCGGGATCGTAGCTGCCGGTAATCCAGGTATCGCCGCCGGCGCGGAACGTGTCGCCAAGACTTCCCCACGTATCGCCGCCTGGCTCGCCGGTTTTTGCGATCGTATAGAACTTCCAGATAAGCTTTCCGGTGCGCGCGTCGTAGGCGCTAATAAAACATTTCTCATTTTGGTAGCGAGTGCAGCCCGCGCCGCCGAGGCCTTGCACTACCATTCCTTTGATGATGATGGGACCACTGCTGGTGGAGTAGTTGGTGACGCTCCGATCGCCGATAACCGTGTCCCAAACGTTCTTACCCGTGCGGGCGTCCAGCGCGAAGATGTGCGCGTCGCCGGTGGTGACGTAAATCTTGTCTTCGAACATCGCCAGGCCGCGCTGCGAATTGCCGGCATCGTTTTCCCCGACACGGTTTTCCCAAATGAGCTCGCCCGTCTTGGCATCCAGAGCCTGAACGATGTTGCCCGGATTGTTGATGAACATTACGCCGTTATGGACAATAGGCGCGGATTGATTCGTTCCGTTGTTCATCGCCCAGGTCCAAACCAGCCGGAGATCGTTCACATTCGCCGCCGTAATTTGATTCAGCGGGCTGAAATTGTTCGCTTTGTAATCGCGGCGGATCATGAGCCAGTCGCTGGGGTCCGGATTGCGAAGCATGGCATCCGTTACCGGAGTGAAGTTCTTCGCTTCGCCAGAGACCGTCACGCCGCGGGGACTTGCGGGGGCGGCCTGCTTACCACCACCTTTGGCCTGTTGCTTAGTTTGCTTTCCAGCGGCGCCGCCTGCAAGTTGCGCGGCGACTTGACCCGTCGCTACCGTGCGAATCGCAACTGCGTTTGCCGCAGCCAAGACCTGCGTGCCTGGCCGCGCGCCGTTTGAATCGAGAATAAACGCGGCTATGTTTATGTAATTTTGTTCGCCGAGCGTCGCATTGCCGGGAGGCATCGCCGATTGCATAAAGTTGATCAGCTCGCCTGCGGACCGTCCCCCCCAATTGGCCATGAACTGAGTGCCCGCGAGCTGCGGAGCATCGTTGCGGCCGGCGAGATCGGGGCCGTGGCAACCGACACAGTTAGCCTGATAAACAGTTCGCCCGGCCGCCGCTTGGTCCGCGGTGTACGGGCCGGCGGGACGCTGCTGACCGGTTAGTATCAGGACTCCGCATACGGAAACAAGAACAAGAGCTATTAAGAGCTGGTTTCTGAGAGTTCGCACTTGGGACCTCCAAAATCTTATAGATTAACAGCCCGCAAAACGGAGCGCACGGGCTGCTTACAACGATGTAAAAGCGCGATTGCGCGCTTTGCCGGTGAAACCGCTAATCTACTTCAATAACCAGCCCCACAGCACGCCCTCGGGAGTTCTCTCGGAATAGAGCTGAACGTAAAGGCCACCTTTTCGGTAATTGGCAATCTGCGGCTGAGTTAAATCGGCCGAGCCGCTTATGGAACCGCTGGTCGCTTTGGTGACGGTTAATTGCGTGATGAGCGGGCCTCGAACTCCGGGCGCGACGGCGCTGTGGAGTTCGGCCATAGTCGCCGGAGACTTCAACCCTTCGAAACTTCCATTGACGGTTAGCTTCGTGCCGGAGAGCGTCGCGGTTACGGACCCTGAACCTGCCAGATCCGCGCGCGTTTTCTGATCGGCGGGCACCGGAGATAGCCGGGCTTTGGTCGCATCCTGCGCGATGGCTGAGATGGCGATCCAGATAATCCCCGCCGCAACTGCTCCCGCCGGAATGAATCGATGTATTCTCATTGATCCCTCTTGATCCTCTCGATTGTAAGCGATTTTCAGGCGAACGTCATGTTTTACGACTACAGCTTGCATTCATGTGAAGAGATCGTTAGGACAGCGAGCAGGTCGGGCGTGGATTGGTCCAATCCTCACCTCTACTTTTACAATGGCGAGAGCCGCGCGACTACAATCATTTGGTGAGGCACTGATGCAAACACGACTTTTTTGGGCAGCGGCAGTTTTCGCCGCCTTCGTTATGGGCCAGGAGGGCCATCCGCTGGTCGGTTCGTGGCATGGCAATTGGGGACCGAACGCCAAAGACCGCACCGATGTGACGTTCGTGCTGAATTACGACGGTAAGAACATTACGGGCCTGGTTAACCCGGGACCTGATGCTGGAAAGGTACAGAACGCGTCGCTGGACGCCGGCAACTGGGGCGTGCATCTCGAAGCGGATCTTAAGGACCGTTCGGGCAAGCCGGTTCACGTCATTATAGAGGGCAAAATCGAAGACGTGACTTCCGTCCGCCGCGCCATTGTAGGGACGTGGATGCAGGGATCGATGAAGGGCGATTTTAAAGTCACTCGGGATGATTAGCCGCGACGGACTTTAATTACCCCGCGGTCTCCTGAGCTACCGCCGCGCACGGAAGCATCACCGCGCAATTGCGCCCTTGATGTTTCGCCATATAAAGCGCGTTGTCGGCGATGCGGATGAGGTTTTCGGGATGCGGATTCGTGCCGGGATGCCAGCTTGTGCCGCCGAAGCTCGCGCTGGCTTGGTAGCGAATATCGTTAATCAACATCGGCTCGCTTTCCAGGGCCGCGCGCATGCGCTCAGCCTGGCTGGACGTACAGTGCTCGTCGCAGCCGGGAAGCACTACCAGGAATTCCTCGCCGCCATATCTGCCGATGGCGTCGTAGGGTCGCATGCAGTTGAGCATACGGCGGGAGAACTCGCGGAGCACGGCATCGCCCGCGAAATGGCCATAAGTATCGTTCACAGCCTTAAAGGCGTCCAGATCGGCCAGTACAACTCCGACGCTACGGTTTTCGCGGGCGGCACGAGTCAGCTCGCGATGCAGGATGTCGATGATGGAAGACCGGTTCCAAAGGCGCGTTAGGAAATCCTTGGTGGCTTGTTCGCGTAATTCCTCACGGGCCGCCAGAAGCTCGCGCTGAAGGTCGATGATGCGCGTGCCGGCCCGCAGCCGCACCTTAAGTTCGTGCAGGTCGAAGGGCTTTGTAAGATAGTCGTCCGCGCCCGATTCCATACCTTCAATAAGATCCTCGCGCTGGCTTTTGGAACTGAGCAGCAGCAAGTATGTATACGCGCCTTCGGAATCGCGGGAATGTTCCCGTACCTTTTTGCACACCTCTGGCCCGGTTAGACCCGGCATTACCCAATCCAGAATCGCAACCCTTGGTGGATTATCTCCTTGCAGAACGCGCCAAGCTTCGTTCCCGTCGGTCGCGACGACCACTTCATAACCCCATTTGCGCAGGGTTGCGTCGAGTAAATGGCGCGTGACGATGCTATCGTCCGCGATCAAAATGCGCATAGAACGATTTTCCCTCGTTCCGCCCCGCTCCCCGCTTTAATGCGTTCGTAGTAAAAGGCGGCGTGTTGCCCGTCGATAAACATATCGACTGTTAGAATCAAAAAGCGATGATCGCTAAAGTACGGAAAGCCGTATTTCCCGCAGCGGGTCTGGGTACCCGGTTCCTCCCCGCCACTAAGGCGCAGCCGAAAGAAATGCTTCCGTTGGTGGATAAACCTTTGATTCAGTACGGGGTTGAGGAGGCGATGCAGTCCGGCGTACAAAACATCATCATTGTCACCGGCCGGGGAAAGAGCGCGATCGAAGATCACTTTGACGTGAGCTTCGAGCTAGAGCATCTGCTCGAGACTCGCAGTAAAAAAGATCTGCTTGCCACAGTGCGCGCCGTTTCCGACATGATCGATGTATCTTATGTGCGACAAAAGGAAGCGCTAGGTTTAGGCCACGCAGTACTGCGCGCGCGGGAATTGGTCAATGATGAGCCGTTTTCCGTAATTCTTTCTGACGATGTTATCGATTCCGAAGTGCCTTGCTTGCGGCAGCTAATCGATGTATATGAATTTTACGGCGCTCCCGTCGTCGCTCTGATGGAAGTTCCCACAGAAAATATTTCGGCCTATGGAGTGGTGGATGCCGAGCCGGTGGCCCACGCGGGCGGGCGGGACCGCTTATATCGTGTGCGCAATATGGTAGAGAAACCGAAAGCCAGCGACGCTCCTTCGAATTTGGCGATTATCGGACGATATGTACTGACCCCGGAGGTGTTCCGGTCGCTGGATGCGATTGAACCGGGCAGCGGTGGAGAAATCCAATTAACGGACGGATTAAAGCATCTGTTACGTAGCAGGCCGATTTACGGCTACCGCTTTGAAGGGACGCGCTACGATGCCGGTGATAAGCTCGGATTTTTAAAAGCCACCGTGGAATTCGCTCTTAAGCGTCATGATTTAGGGGAGGAGTTCCGGTGCTATTTACAAGGATTAAAGTTGTGAAATTGCGCTCCCTGCTTGCGTTTGTGGCGGCCGCGGCGTTATCCGCCGAAGCGGAGTCCGCGATTATGCAGGATTTGGCGGGGCATCTTAACAACAACGACTTCGCGGGCGCTGCAAATGTGGTGGCGAATTACCGGCGCGTTCGTGGCGTCGCCCCCGACCTGCTGGAAGCCATGAGCTGGATGGGTCGCGCGGAGCTTGCGCGAAAGAATGTCCCCGGCGCGGAGAAGTACGCCCAGGAAACCTATCGGCTGAGCGTGGCGGAAACGAAGAAGCATCCGTTGGGCAAGGATCCGAACGCGCCCCTGGCATTGGCCTTAGGCGCCGCAATCGAAGTCCAGGCAGAGGCGATGGCGCTAAAGGGCGAGCGAACCGATGCGGTTACATACTTGAACGGCGAACTCTCGAAGTTTAAAGCCACTTCCATTCAGCCGCGCATCCAGAAGAACATCAATCTCCTTAGTTTGGAAGGGAAGCCCGCACCGGCGTTGCAAGGTGCCGCATTGCCCGCAGGCAAGACTGCCCTTCTGTTTTTCTGGGCGCACTGGTGCCCGGACTGCAAAGCCGAAGCGGCGATTCTTAAACAACTGCGATCTGAGTTCGCCGCGAAAGGCCTGGTCCTGATTGCCCCGACGCAGCGCTACGGCTACGTTGCGAATGGCGATGATGCGACGCCTGCCATCGAGAACCGCTATATCGATGAAGTTCGGCAGCGCTTCTATCCAGGATTGATTGAGGGGCCTTTGGTAATCAATCAACAAAACTTTCAGATATACGGGGTGAGCACCACGCCGACGCTTGTGCTCGTGGATAAGAAGGGGACAGTGCGGATGTATCATCCGGGCGCGATGTCCTACCCCGAACTGCGCGCGCGCATCGTCGCGGCGCTATCGTAAGAACAGATGTCGGCCGCATTACTTCTTCCACGCAAGAAATTCACACGCGAGGACGTGGAGCGCATGGTCGCCGCGGGTCTATTTGAAGACCAGCGTTATGAACTGATCGATGGAGAACTTATTGACAAGATGGGGCAAAACCCACCGCACGCCTCGACGATTCGTAGATCCGGAAATGCGCTCGGAAGCTGGTTCGGGTTTGAGCGGGTTCAGGCGCAACTCCCGATTGAGGCGGGCGTGCCGGATCGCGAGAGGAGCTTGCCGGAACCCGATCTCGCCGTGCTCCGCGAATCGAAGCCGGATTACGACTGGCGGCATCCGCGAGGAGATGAGGTCCTTCTCGTCCTCGAAGTAGGCGATACAACGGCCCAGTTCGATCTGCAGCGCAAGGCAACGCTGTATGCCCGCGCCGGCGTGCCTGAGTATTGGGTCCTGGATTTGCCGCGGCGCCTGCTTGTCATCCACCGGCAAACGGACGGCAATCAATATAAGCTCGTCCAGATCTTCTCTGAGGACGAGATAGTTTCGGCGGAAGGGCGCTCCGAGGCAATCCGGGTCCGAGAACTGCTCCCGGTGCCAAGCGAATAAGCGTAGACGAACGCTGAGCCACTACTACCGCGCTATGCGGGTTTGGATGCGGTAATCCTCTACTGCCGGCATTTTGACTACCCTGCACATTTCGAATAACCGCGACCGGGCTCGCGTTCCAATCGCTTCCGCCAGGCTTCTGCGGTTCACCGCGACGCCACTCGCATCGCGGTAGCTGAGCTCGCGCCCCGTAATGTCTTCGTCAGCCAGATTGGTGGTCGCGATCAGAGGCTTGCGATGATTACAGCGGTACGTCACGATCGATGTGACCGTGTCCTCAACCCAGTCCGTTACGCGATGCGAACCTAAATCGTCCAGCAATAGAATCTCGGAATCCAGCGCCGATCGGTAAGCTTCGCGGTCGCTGGCGCCCGAAGCCGTGTCGTAACTGGAGCGAATACGATCAAGCAAGTTCTGGTAATCGAAAAAAATTCCTTCGTGTCCCTTTTCCAGAAGCACCCGAAATGCGGCGACAGCCAGATGCGTCTTGCCCGTGCCTGGATCGCCGATCAGCAGCAAGCCTGGCCGTTGGGACGCCGGAAATTCGCGAACAAAGCCGCGGACCTGCATCAGTACAGTTCCCAGCCCCGCGCGCGCGGTGGGATTATCCTGCGGAATTTTGAAGCTATCGAGCGTTGCAGTTTCGTAATTGGGCGGAATGCCCGCGCCTTCCCTAATCGCTTGCACCCGCGTGGCGGCGGCGCAATGGCAGCGTTCCGCGCCGGATAGGCCAGCCCGCTGCACGATCTTCCATCCGGTCCCGCCGCAAACCGCGCAACTCGATTCCATTCTTACTCCACAATCACCAATGGCTCACCCGGCCGCACGGCGGAGTCGGCGCGAGTGCGCACTTCCACAACCCGGCCAGCTTTGGGCGACTTCATTTCATTCTGCATCTTCATCGCTTCCACGACAAGTAATCCTTGCCCAGCTTCGACCATGTCGCCAGGCGCCACCAGCACGCGCACGACTTTGCCCGGCATGGGAGCAGAGACCTCTTGACGGCCGCTGCCCGAAGTACTTGATTTGCGAGCACGCAGACCGCGCGGGTCGACAACCTCGACCGCAATGGGCCAGCCATTTACTAGCGTCTCGCCAGGCGCGCCCCGAGTAATGCGATAGCTTCGTCCTCCGATCAGTATTGTGTGCGTGCCGGCGTCTTGCCGCGCAGCGGAGAATTCGCTTTCGATCGACTGGCCATCCTCGCGTTCATAGCGGAAGTGCTGCCCCTCGAATCCAAGCCGTCCGGCGCGGCCCTGGATGATGGTTTCAACTTTCATCGAAGCTGAGACTCTCTCCCGAAGCTTAACCAGCGGCTGGCGCTTGGGCCGGAAAGGACGGGCATCGGGGCTGATTGCTCCAGGGCCATCGAAATCGCCGCCGCCGCTTCTGCTTTCAGGCCAACCTCCGGAGGACAAGCTAAAGCATGTGTGACTAAAAAATCTGTCGATAACCGGCCTGAGCGAAAATCCGAGTCGGCCAAAATCTGCCGGAAAAATGCAGTATTGGCGCGAATTCCGCCAATCGCGTATTCGGCAAGCGCGGCGTCCAACCTGCCGATAGCGTGCTCGCGCGAGGGTGCCCAGGCGATAAGTTTCGCCAGCAGCGGATCGTAATCGAGCGGAACCGTCCAGCCTTCGTAAACGCCGGAGTCCAGTCGAATGCCCGGGCCGGACGGCTCGTTCAGGTATGTTATGCGACCCGGAGATGGCAGGAATTGATTCGCCGGGTCTTCTGCATAGATGCGGCATTCAATCGCCGAGCCACGCCAGGAAATATCCGCTTGCGATAACGTCAGCCGCTCGCCGGCCGCAATTCGCAGTTGCCACTCCACTAAATCGAGCCCGGTAACAAGTTCCGTCACCGGGTGCTCCACCTGGAGCCGCGTATTCATTTCCAGGAAATAGAAATTGCGGTCGCGGTCCACCAGGAACTCCATCGTGCCCGCGTTGGCATATCCAGCGGCTCGCGCAATCTGCACCGCCGCTTCGCCCATCCGCGCTCTCAGCTCGGGGTGCTCCAGCATCACCGGCGACGGTGATTCCTCCAAAACCTTCTGATGCCGCCTCTGGATGGAGCATTCGCGCTCTCCCAGATGAATCAGGTTTCCGTGGCGATCGCCTAAAACCTGAATCTCGATATGCCGGGGCTCAAGAACGTACTTCTCGATGTAGACCTCGTCGTTGCGGAAGGCACGCAGGGCTTCGCTCGCCGCATCGCGCCAGGAAGCGGCCACGTCTTCCTCCGTATCGACTCGCCGCATGCCTTTTCCGCCGCCTCCGGCCGCGGCCTTCAGCAGCACCGGATAGCCGAGCCGCTGCGCGGTTTCGC
Source organism: Bryobacterales bacterium (assembly GCA_019261985.1). GTDB lineage: Bacteria > Acidobacteriota > Terriglobia > Bryobacterales > Bryobacteraceae > Palsa-187. The sequence goes on from JAFAQY010000027.1 coordinate 87,929, forward strand.
GGGCCTGCTCCACGGTTACAATTCGTTCTTCCGTGCCGGGCACCACGGGCGCGCCCGCGGCAATGGCCACCTTCCGTGCCGCGGTCTTCGATCCCATTTTGCGGATCGCATCCGCCGGAGGCCCAATAAAAACGATTCTGGCCTCCGTACAAGCTTCGGCGAACTCCGCGTTTTCACTCAAGAAACCGTAACCGGGATGGATCGCTTCCGCTCCGTGCGACCGCGCGGCGTCGATGATTTTATCGATGCGCAGATAACTTTCAGACGATGGCGCAGGGCCGATGTGGGCAGCTTCATCGGCGAGGCTTACCGCGAGCGAGGCGCGATCTGCGTCGGAGTACACCGCCACGCTGGCGATACCGAACTCGCGCAGCGCGCGAATCAGGCGAACCGCGATCTCCCCTCGATTAGCCACCAGTACTTTACGGAAAAAAGGCACTTATCGCAGGGTAACAATGGTCGCGCCCCATCCCCCCGCTTCGGCGGGCGCGTCACGGTAATCCTCGACGAAAGTGGTTTCGGCTAGCACGCCGCGCACGATTTCCCGCTGTACTCCTATGCCCCGCCCATGTATGATTCGCAGCGCCTTCAGGCCCTTCTCGCGCGCTTGCAAAAGGTATTCTTCGACCACGCCTTTCACGTCCCTTGGCGGAACGGAGTGCAGATCCAACACGTCTTCGATGGGGAGCTCGACGGGACCGGGAAAAGGATCATGTCCCACGCCCCGATAATAACGCCTTCGCGAAACGCGCTATCATCGGCCCTGATGACTACGGATGAAGTCCTCGCGAAGTTGCAGGAAGCCGGAAGCGCGGAGAATGTCGCGGGCATGGCTCGTTTCGGCATCGCGCCGCCGGTGGCTTATGGGGTCGCGGCTCCTAAAATCCAACAGCTAGCGCGCGAAATCTGCTGCGATTCAAGGCTCGCTGGGGAGCTATGGAACACGGGAGTCCACGACGCCCGTATTTTGGCCGCCTACATCATGGACCCGGCCGACCTGACGCGCCGCGAGATGGAGCGCTGGGCGAAGCAGTTCGATTCCTGGGCGGTCTGTGATAACGCGTGCATGCACCTATTCCGGAAGACCGGTTTCGCGTGGGAGAAAGCCGTCGATTGGAGCGCCCGCAAGGAGGAATACGTGAAACGGGCGGCGTTCGCGTTGGTGGCGACGCTCGCGGTGCATGACAAGAGAGCAGACGACCGCGTTTTCCTGGCCATGCTGCCTGTGATCGAGCGCGAATCCGCGGATGAGCGCAATTTCGTGAAGAAGGCAGTGAATTGGGCTTTGCGGCAAATCGGCAAAAGAAACCCCGCGCTGCGAAAAGCGGCAGTGAAAACCGCGGAGCGGCTCAAAAAATCGGAATCGCGCAGCGCGCGCTGGATTGGATCGGATGCGCTCCGCGAACTGCAGAAGCCGGCTAAGAAGCGAACGGTGGAAAGCGCGAACAAAGCCACGGCCCCGTAGACTTGAGAGCCGGCCAAGTTTCATGGCGTAACTAATAGCCCGATTCTAACGCCATCCAACAGGAGGCGTGTGCGCTGCCGCATGTCGTAGAATTCAGCTAAGTTTCTGATTGCACGGCGGATATGCATGCAACAGGAACCAAACGGCGGTGGCGGAGAGCGCCGCGGAATGATATGATCGGCGAGTCGGTACACGTGTGGGAGGAATCGTGAAAATATTTCTCGGAATTGGCTGCGCGGTGCTTATGCCGGTGCTTCTCTCCGGCCAGTCTTCCCAGCCGCCGGCGTCAAAGCCGCCGGTGCGCAATGTCGCTCGCACGCAGGCTTCGGACGTTACAACGCAGCGCGCGGTTCTCGACGAGTACTGCGTTGTCTGCCACAACAAAACCGCCAAAACCGCGAACTTGCTGCTGGATCAACTGGATCTGGCGCACTTGGGCGACCACGCCGAGATCGGCGAAAAGGTGGTGCGAAAGCTTCGCGCCGGGATGATGCCGCCGAGCGGGATGGAGCGTCCGGATGCGGCCACTCGCAATGCGCTGATTACCTGGATGGAAAAAGAGCTCGACCGCAGCGCGGTCACGTATCTCCCCGCGCCGGGTATTCACCGTCTGAACCGTACCGAGTACACCAACGCCATCCGCGACGTGCTTGCGCTTCAGGTGGATGCCACCAAATTTTTGCCTTCCGACGATTCCACGCGCGGCTTCGATAATATCGCGGGCGCGCTGACGCTTTCTCCCGCATTGATGGAGGCCTACTTGTCTGCGGCGGGAAAAATCGCGCGGCTCGCCGTCGGAGATGTCTCCGCCCCCACACAGGCGGTCTTCGAAGTTCCCGCCGATACCGCGCAGAATTACCACATCGAAGGGCTGCCGTTCGGGACTCGCGGCGGTATCCTCATCAAGCATCAATTCCCGGCCGACGGCGAATATACATTTAAAGTCAAGGGCGTCACAGGCTACTTCCAGGCCGTGCTCGGCGGCGTAAAAGGCGAGCAGCTAGAAGTGACCGTAGATGGCGAACGAGTAAGGCTGTTCGATTGGGACAAGGAAATATCGAACACCACCGGGAACGGGAAATCGACGCAGCGAATTCCGGTAAAAGCCGGTTTACACACTGTCGGCGTAACGTTCCTTGCCACAAACGATGTGCCCGGCAGCGAATTGAATCGCCCGTTCCAGCGCACGATGAATACGCCCGGGTCAATTCCCGGATTCTTGTTCTATCCGCATGTCGGGCAGGTCTGGATTGAAGGCCCTTATGCGGCCAAGGGCGCGACCGACACGGCGGCCCGCAAGAAGATTTTTGTATGCCGCCCAGCAAATTCTAAAGACGAGTTGCCCTGCGCGCGCACGATCACTTCAACGCTCGTGAAGCATGCGTACCGCCGCCCGGCAACGGCCGCGGATGTGTCCTCATTGATGGAGTTCTATCAACAGGGCCGGGCGGATGGCGGAAGCTTCGATGACGGCATCGAAGCCGTCGTACAGCGTGTGCTGGCCGATCCCGAATTTGTATACCGCCTCGAACAGGAACCGGCGAACGTTGCGGCGGGCAAAGCTTACAGAATCGGCGATCTCGCGTTGGCTTCCCGGCTGTCCTTCTTTCTATGGAGCAGCGTGCCCGACGACGAATTGATTGATCTGGCGTCACAGGGCAAACTCAAAGATCCGGCCGTGCTGGAAAAGCAAGTGGTGCGCATGCTCGCCGATCCGAAATCCGACGCGCTGGTTTCGAACTTCACCGGGCAATGGCTGAACGTCCGTTCGCTGGCTAACAGCGATCCCGCGGTTAATCTGTTCCCGGATTTCGACGACAACCTCCGCGCGGCAATGCAAAAAGAAATCGAGTTATTTTTCAGCAGCATTGTCCATGAAGACCGCAGCATCCTGGACATGCTTACCGCGAACTATACGTTCGTCAACGAACGCTTGGCGAAGCACTATGGAATCCCGAACATTTATGGCCCGCAGTTCCGCCGTGTGACGCTGACGCCGGACCTGGACATGCGCCGCGGCTTGCTTGGCAAGGGCGCGCTGATGACCGAGACGTCCGTGGCCGTTCGCACTTCGCCCGTCGCCCGCGGAAAATGGTTTCTGCAAACCTTCCTCGGCGTCAGTCCGCCCGACCCGCCGCCGGACGTTCCACAAATCAAAGACAAGCCGCCGGATGTGACCGGCAATGCTAAGGCGCCCACAATGCGCGAGACGATGGAAATGCATCATACCAATCCGGTATGCTCATCCTGTCACGCGATTTTCGAGCCTATCGGGCTGGCGATGGAAAATTTCGATGCTGTGGGCGCGTGGCGCACGCAGGAGGATGGCTCGCCAATCGATGCCTCCGGAATATTGGTGGACGGCACTAAGATCACCGGCATCGACGGCTTGCGTGACATGCTGGCGCGCTACTCCGATCAGTTCGAGCGCGTGGTCGCCGAAAAGCTAATGATCTACGGCCTCGGCCGCGGAGTCGAATATCAGGACATGCCGATGGTGCGCTCGATCGTTCGCGAGGCGGCTCCGAGCAACTTCAAATTCTCGTCCCTTGTACTAGGAATCGTAAAAAGCCCCGCATTTCAGATGAACATGAAACCGGAGCCGAAACCGGAGCAGCGCGTTTCAAACTAAGAGTGCGCTGACTCGCATATTCAAACCCCCGGCCTTGCGGCCGGGGTCGATCCAACAATCATGACACCGCTTGTTTCGCCGCGCCCCACTTAGTCGGTTCGCGTTCGCGGCGCCACCACATCGCATTTACTCCTGTACCGGCTTCATGACTTTCGCGATTGCCGCGGCCATTTGATCCCACTTCGACTGTTCAATGGCCAACTGGCTTCGGCCCTTGCGCGTGAGGCGGTACATCTTGAGCTCGCGATTATGTTCCTTGCTGTGTTCCCATTTCGATTCAATCCAGCCCTTCTTTTGCAGGCGATGCAAAGCCGGATAGAGCGAGCCATGATCCACCTGAAGCACGTCGTCGGTAGTCCGTTGAATGTGAGTCGCGATCGCGTGGCCATGCGTCGGGCCAAACAGGAGCGTGCGGAGGATCAGCATGTCGAGTGTGCCGGGAAGCATAGTAGGTAGTCTACTACGCTTCAATCCGTCCCGCTTGTTTGCCCCTATCGCGGTTGAACAGTTATAGTCGCTGCGGAGGATTTTCCCGCATATGAAGCGCTGATTCCCACGCTCGTGACTTGCGACACCGCGGCTGCTGATATAGAGAATGACACTGAGATCGACCCCTCGGGCACGGTGACCGATTGAGGAACGGACAGAACCGCCGGATTTCCATTCTGCAGTGATACGGTGACGCCGCCGGCCGGCGCAGGCGCTGAGAGCGTAACAACGTTTCCGTTTACCGTGCCGCCGCCCGCCATCGATGTACTTGCCAATTTGATCGAACCGAGGGAGGTCGCGGCTTGAATCGTCAACGGCGCGGAGAGGATCCTGCCGACAAATGTTCCCGAGATGGTCGCAACCGTGGACGCGGCGACGGGGGAAGTGTGGATGGCGAACGTGGTCGAATTCTCGCCCGGGGGAATCCTAACCGTCAACGGCAGCGAAGCGTGCGCGTCCGAGGAGGCAAGAGCGACCGTCACGCCCTGCGGTCCGGCGGGGCTGGTCAACGCAATTTTGTTCCCGCTGGTTGATTTGCCTCCAATCACGGAAGCGGGTTGGAGGCCCAGTGAACCGAGGGTCGGACCAGCCGGGTTCAGCGAGCAGCCCAAAATGGGACCACCGCCATTGTACTCAAAGGCGCCTAAATCGATCGGCCCCGCCGCAAGGCGCACCTGCCCGCACGAGTTATAGACGTATTCGTAAGCCGGCGCCAAAGAAAAACCAGATGCCGAACCTGGAGTAGTGCCGGCATCGATTCCCGGCGACCCGGCCTGCAGCTGATAGTCGTAAGCGCCGCTGTTCACGTAGAGGGGAGTGCCGGCGAGATTGGTGGTGAGCACAGCAGTGGACTGGGTGGTGACGGTTCCGCCGCCGCTAAAGAAATTATTTTCGAGGAGCGCCGGGGTGGTATCTCTCGAATCGACAAACACGAATGTTCCGCGGCCCAGGCTATTAAAAAACGTGTTGTTCACGACGTAAAGCGCCTCGGAAGGATTGCCGCTGGTAGTTCCTTCTTCGAGGTAGGTGAGCATGTGGTTGTTGCCCGTGGTGACGGATTGCTGGATGACATTGCCGATGACGTAGCTCACGCCGCCATTGGGAAGATCCAGTTCGTAGCTGGCCGTGCCGGTTTCATCGGTGAGGCGATTGTACAGGATGTAATTCACCGCGGCCCGTGACTTCACCAGGTGGCCGACGTTCGCCAGGTGCGAGTAGCTGAACTGCAGAGTAAATTGCGCGACGTTGCCGATGTACATGTTGTGCGAGAAGCCGTCGCCGAAGCCGTTCTGGGCGAACTCGCTGTACTCAATTAAAATCGTGCTGCTGAGATTGTCGTCGGCAAGGATGCCTTCCTCGTTATTATGGAAATAACAGTTCCTGAGAGTCAGGTTCGTGCCTTCCGCGCGGATGGGCGTGCCGTTATGGCTGCTCACGGCAGCGCCGCTCATCTCCATGTTTTCGATAAGCATGTTGTTGCCGTAGATGACCCAAATGCCCTTGCCTTGCGCATTGTTTCCGGCGGCATCGATGTGGGGGCGCCCGTTCACGCCGCGGATTGTCAGGTTGCTGCTATAGATGGCGCACACATCGCCGTCATAGCTGCCGGCTGCGTCGATCTCGATGATATCGCCGTCTTGCGCCGCCAGCACAGCGGCGCATGGCGTGGCGTACTGGCCCTGAGGGCCGACCCGAAGGAGGGCCGCGGAAACAATTAACTGTGAAAAGAAAAAAATGAAAGGAAGTCGGCGAAGCGGACACCGCATGAAATTTCCCTACGCAAGAGAGTTAGTATCGCACCCTGTGGGGCCGGATGCCATCCCGGATGCCATCCGGCGCGCGGTTGCCAACCGCGCTGGTCGGGCCAGGAGGAAAGGTCGGCAGGCGGGTTAACACCCGCCGCAGATTGGCAATCTGCCCACTGCTACTTCTTCGCGCCGCCGTCGTAGTCCGGAAACTTGATGCGTCCCTCAATCAAGCCGCGGTTGTTTTCCTCGCACGAATACTCCAGAATCTCCCAATCCGTCCGCAGCGTGAACGTGCGGTTGCTGACCAGCGGTTTGGTATATGTTTTGGGATCGTCGAGCGTCATCTGATACGCCAGGTGGCCGGCGTCTGTTCGCGTAAAGCGTTCGGTGACTTTTAATTCGTGACTGTGCGGATGGCCTACTGTGTCGAGTCGAGTCAGGCCGTTGAAGTTCGTAGTCTCAACCACCAACGTGTCGCCGTCCCAGTGCCCGGCGGAATCGCCGAACCAGGTCGGCACCTTCTTTTTCTGCGGGCGGCCATCGATCGGAAGGATCTTGAACCACGAATTCTGCTCATATAGAAACGCCAGATGCGTGGGCGTCTGCACAAGCTGGATGGGGTCGGGCGAATTGATCGACCGCACATGACCGAATGGCAGACACGAGCCGGTGTAGTCGCCCTCTTCCGGGTTATAGCTTTCCCACTGTTGTTTTCCCCATTCGGTGAACGGCAGCTTGCCAACGCTGCGCTCAATATCCGGAACATAGGGGCGCTGCCAAACTCCGTTGATGTCGGGCGTGCCCCAGGGGGTTTTGGGCGCGGGGCCTTCGGGCGGTTTGTATCCGCCGCCCTTCGAAGCGCCCGGCCCGCCTTTGGGCTGGGCGGAAACAAGCCCCGCCGCGGCGACTAGAGCGGCGGCAACCATTGCAATGCGGCACGTCATGATGGTTCTCCTAGCGCGATTCTTGCTGGCTCAGCAGCGTGCGCCCATCTTTCGACTTCACTACGCGCGTGCTGCAAATATTCGTTCCTCTCTTTGCCAACAAGCCGTCGAGCAGGATTTCTTCGCCCTCTTTTACCGAATCCGGCGTGAAGCCGGCGCGGGTCATCGCGTTCGGCGAGCCCAGCTCGCATTGCCACTTGTCCACGCCGCCACTCGCATTCTTCACGTCCATGAAGATGAAGGCGTGTGGATTGCGCCAGTCGAGCTTCGTGAGAGTTCCTTCGAGCTTCACGGGCTTTTTCTCGTCATATTCGGCTGCGAGGGAGTGATGGGCGGAAAGACAAGACGCGCCAACCAACCCGAGGCACAGGGATAACCAGAAACTTTTCATAGATCTCAACATATTTCAACATTTTCAGGGAGCTGTTTGCAATGAGAACTTTGACGGCCCCGGCGAACTAGCAAATAGTGCGAGATCCATTGATTATTCCGGCGGCCGCCCTCGCCGCGGGAATCTTGCTGGGCCACTGGTTCCCGTTCTCCGTGCGTGAAGCCGCATGCCCCGCGGTGGTTTTTTTGGCGTTGGCAATTCCGCCAAGGACGAAATGGCTCACTCACGTCTGCGTTGTTCTCGCACTCATTTGTGCGGGTGCATTAGTCGAGGCGTGGCGCCGGCCAGGTCCTCCTCCCCAGGTCGACGCGGGCTGGAAAGAGACCGTGATCCTGGGCGGGTGTGTCGTCGAGCCGACGGTCTTTTCGCCGGGGCGGGAGCAGTTCACGCTCGAGCTCGCGCCCGGCGCACGGGCCCGAGTAAGCCGCTCCGTCGACGACGACTCGCCCGCTCCGCGCCTGGCCTACGGCCAGACCGTCGAGATCGAGGGGCGTATCCGAAGCCCGCACAATTTCAATAACCCGGGTGCTTTCGATTATGCGGCGTATCTTTCGCGCCAGAACATCTACTGGACAGCCACCATGACGCGCGGCTCCGAACCCACCCTGCTTCCGGGGCGCTGCGGCTCGCGCTTTCTCAGTTTCGTATATGGATTACGCACGGCCGCGCTCGATCGCTTGGAGCATCTGTACGAGGGCGATAATTATGCCTCTGGAATGATGCAGGCGATTTTGATCGGAGAAACGGCAGGGATCCAGCGCGTGTGGACGGAAAGTTTCCGGCGTACGGGCACCTTTCATGCGCTGGTGATCTCGGGTGTACATGTCACGGTGCTTGCGGGAGTTCTATTGTTCCTGCTCAGGCTGTGCCTGCTGCCGGAGCTTTCCGCGCTCGCCTTAACGGCGCTAGCGGCGTGGGTTTATGCGCTGGTTTCGGGCTTGTCCGCTCCCGTAGTCCGCGCCGCCGGAGGCTTCACGCTGTTTCTCGCCGCGCGATTTTTGTTCCGGCGCACACGGGTCATGAATCTGCTGGCGGCGATCACGCTGGTGTACCTCGCGTGGGATCCGAATCAGCTTTTTGATCCGAGCTTTCAGCTCTCGTTTCTATCCGTAGCCGCGATTGGCGCCCTGGCTGCGCCGCTACTTGAACCGCGCATCGCGCCGCTGGCGCGGGGAATGCGAGATATATCCGATGCGGCCATCGATCCGCACCTCGATCCGCGAGTGGCGCAAGCGCGCGTTGAGCTTCGGCTCGCCGCGGAGACGCTTCAGTTATGGACTCGTATCCCGCCTAAGTGGATCGAGGGCGGACTGGCGCTAGCGGCGCGCGCGGGTTTGTATGCGGTGGAAATGGTGGTGATCTCATCCGTCATTCAAATCGGCCTGGCTTTGCCGATGGCGGAATATTTCCATCGCGTATCTCTCACCGGCGTGAGCGCGAACCTGCTGATCTGTCCGCTGATGGAGGCCGTAGTGCCGCTCGGGTTCGCCGCAATTTTCACGAACTGGCATTGGGTGGCCGTTGTGACAGGCGCGCTGCTGAAATTCTCGGCGCGCGTGGCGGAGTGGCATGCGGGTCTCGAACCGTCGTGGCGGGTGCCGAATCCGCCTCTATGGCTTGCGGTCGCGTTTCCAATCGCGCTGATTTTGCTGTCTCTGGCCGTGCGGCTGCGCACGCCTACTGGCAAATTGCACAAGTTCTCGTGTGAATCCCCCTGCGAACGCACGACGGTTTCCGAGCCGCGACCGCAAGGGAGCGGTGTACGTATTTTGATCACAGCAGTGGTGATAGCGCTCTTCGCATTGCTTTTATGGCAGCCGTGGCCGGCCCCGGCGCAAAAAGGCGTCCTCGAACTCACGTCCATCGATGTGGGGCAAGGCGATAGCCTCCTGCTCACATTCCCCCAGGGAAAACGCATGCTCATTGATGGCGGCGGAATTTTGCAATTCGGGCGGGCGCGGAAATCGAACCTTGATATCGGCGAGGACGTGGTTTCGTCGTATCTTTGGGATCGTGGCATTCGGTCCCTCGATTGTGTCGTGGAGACTCACGCGCATCAGGACCATATCGGCGGCCTCCCCGCCGTGCTCGAAAATTTCCGCCCCACAGAGCTGTGGACGGGGGCGAATGCATCCCCGCAACTCAACGACCAGGCAGCCACGCTTGGCGTTAAGGTGACACAGAAACACGCGGGCGAGGCGGTGGATTATTCTGGCGCACGTGTCGAAATTCTCTCGCCGCCGGTGGATTACCTGGCATCGAAAACCGGCAATAACGATTCACTTGCATTTCGAGTGTCGTATGGATCCAGATCGTTTCTGCTGACGGGCGACATGGAGCGGCCCATGGAAGGCATACTGCTAGCGGACGAACGCGAGCTGCATGCGGACGTGCTCAAAGTCGGCCATCATGGTTCCCGAACATCGACGATGCAGCCTTTCTTGGATGCCGTCGGCCCTTCGGTCGCCATTATTTCAGCGGGATATGAGAATTCATTCGGGCATCCGCATCGCGATGTTGTGGAAAGGCTTTCCGCACGACACACAGCGATTCTGCGGACCGATCAAGACGGGTTAGTGAACGTCGCGACGGACGGGGAGCGGTTGTGGTTCGATCAGATGGCCTGGAAACAAACGACTCTTTCGGGAGCAGCGGCGCCGCCATTCGGATGGTAGCAAGGTCGAATTATGTCTAGATAAATAGGGACAGTTTAAATATTTAAAGATCCGGAGGCACGCCGCCTGGCTCAGGCGAATCGCGGGCGAAAAGATGACTCATGTGGTTACGAAGCGCTGCGCGAGCGGTACAACCGTCTGCAAAACATCCGTACGAAAGCTTCTGTCCTGGAACTACTCGCGAATCGCGAAACGCGCGGCCACTTATGTGAGGCGTCCCTATGTCGACCATGCGGAGCTTCTGTATGACGACCGATGCTTAACTAAATGATCGTCGATTCTCGACTTCAGAAAGGCTGGCACCACGCCGGTCTTAATTTCGGCAATTGTTTCGCATAGAAAGACCGGCGTTATTGCCGCGTTGTAACATAAAGTCACAGTGGCAGTCCGCGTGCTAATGTCAAAAGCGCGCTCTGGTGGCTCTCTGCTATGCTGTTGTTCTCCGTCACGAGGGCCGAAATTCGCAGAGCTGAATGTCGTTTCAAATCCGTCCTTCTAAGCAATTCTTGGTTCGCCCCGCCTTGCCTCTAGCCCTCCGAAGACTGCCTGAGCTGGGATTAAACCTGCTTTGGAGCTGGAACCATACGATCCGTGCCGTTTTCCGCCGGCTTGACCCTGCCATCTGGCATGCATGTGGTTACAATCCTGTCGTCATGCTGGGGCAAGTTCCACAACACACGTTGGAACGGGCCGCCACCGACCCCCGATATCTGGCGCTGTACCGGCACGCATGCGAGATTCACGATTCGTATGTTGCAGCCGCGCCCGCCGATGCCGGCTCCATGTTAGTCGCTTATTTCTCGATGGAGTACGGTCTGATAGACGCAATGGCGATCTACTCCGGAGGCTTAGGTGTTCTGTCAGGCGACCATCTTAAAGCCGCCAGCGATCTAACGCTGCCGCTGGTCGGAGTGGGACTACTGTACCAAAACGGATATCTTGAGCAAACGCTTGCTCCAGACGGCTGGCAGATGGAAAAGACCCCGCTCAACGACTTTTATTCGTTACCGGTGACACCGGTCACGCGCGGCGACGGCAGTGACCTGATGGTCCAAGTACGTCTGGCGGGAGCAATGGTGTACCTGAAGGTTTGGCGCGTGGATGTGGGCCGGACGAAGTTGTACCTTCTGGACAGCAACGTTCAGCAGAATCCGGATCCCAGCCATCGCGAAATTACGGCCCAGCTTTACGGCGGCGATCTTCAGCAGCGCATCCGCCAGGAAATCGCGTTAGGAATCGGTGGGTTGCGAGCGCTCAAAGAGTTGGGTCTTCAGCCCACGGTTTATCACATGAATGAGGGCCACTCGGCGTTTTTGGCTCTGGAGCGTATTCGGACCCTCATGAAGGAAGAAGGGTTGAGCTTCGAGGAAGCCCAGTATGCGACGCGTTCCAACAATCTCTTCACAACGCATACGTCGGTCCCCGCCGGGATTGACCTGTTCCCTCCTGCGCTGATGCACGAGTATTTCCGGGATTATTGCACCGATGTGGGGATGCGCATTGAGGATCTGCTGGCCCTGGGGCGGCGGCATCCGAATGATTCCGAGGAGCCGTTCTCGATGGCCGTCGCGGCCTTCAAGACCTCGGCTTACAGAAATGGCGTCAGCTTATTGCACCGCCGCATTTCCCAACAGATGTGGGAGGAGTTATGGCCCAAACTTCCGGTTTGGGAAGTGCCGATCACGTCGATCACGAACGGCGTCCACCTTCCCAGTTGGATTAACGGCGATCTGGCGAACTTGTACGATCAGTATCTGCAGCCGGATTGGCGTGAAGGACACGCGGAAGCCCGCATTTGGGAGCAGATTTCCGAAATCCCGCCGGCAGAACTGTGGGAAGCGCACCGCCGCCGAAAGCGCCGCATGGTAGGATTCGTGCGCGAAAGAGCCGTGGAAAGCGCCGTTGCCCGCAAAGCGCCGGCTTCGCAAATAAAACAGTTGCACGATGTGTTGAACCCGGAAGCCCTCACCATCGGATTCGCCCGCCGCTTTGCCACCTACAAGCGCGCGACGCTGATTTTTCGCAACATGGATCGTTTGAAGCGGATTCTGACGGACCCGGCTCGGCCGGTTCAGATCGTGATCGCCGGGAAAGCGCACCCGCTCGACGTTCCCGGTAAGACACTGATTCGTGAGATCGTCCAACACTCGCGCAATCCTGAATTCCAGGGGCGGATCGTGTTCGTTGAGAACTATGGGATCCAGGTGGCGCGGGAACTCGTGGGCGGCGTCGACATCTGGCTCAACGCGCCGCGCCGCGGCGAAGAGGCCTGCGGAACCAGCGGCATGAAGGCCGGATTGAACGGCGTTTTGAATCTCAGCATTTTGGACGGGTGGTTCGACGAGGCGGGCGAACTCACCGGCGGTTGGGTGATCGGCGACCGGGAGCCATACTCTCCCGATCGCGACGATGCACATGCGGCGGCGATTTATTCGCTTCTAGAAGATGAGATCGTACCAATGTATTACAACAACCGCGAGCAGGGCGTCCCCATCGAGTGGATGGCCCGGGTGAAGCAATCGCTGGCGTACGTCAGCACGAATTTCAACTGCCAGCGCATGGTGGAGGAGTATACTTCGCAGCTCTATCAGCCAGCGCATCAGGGCTTTATCGAAACCAGTCGAGGCCATTTCGCAAAAGCGCGGGCGCACAGCGCCTGGCTTCGTAGCATGAACGAAAAATGGCCGCGGATCGCCATCGTCGATTACGATGTTGCCTCCAATGGCAGCGCGGTCTTGAGCGGTTCTCCCGTGCCGCTGCGCGCGACCGTGGATTTGGCGGGGCTTGAACCGGCGGACGTTCGCGTGGAAGCGGTGGTCGGGCATGTCGGAGCCGAAGGTGAGCTGATCGACATGCAGGTGCTGGCCCTTGCTCCGCTGGAACAAAGTGGGACCAAGGTGGTCTTCGGCCGCGATTTCACACCGCTGGCCACAGGCCGCTTAGGTTGCTCCGTCCGTGTGAGTCCGAACCATTTCGACGACCCTCTCAACCGCCCGTGCAACGCCCCGCTAAAATGGGCAGATGAGCCAACCGCCTAGCAACCCGCTGTGGGGCAGGCTTAAGCCGGGCTTAAGCCTGCGGCGGGCTTCAGCCCGCCTGAGCGGTTAAGTGTAAGCACAAGGCGCCGGGTTTTAATTAAACCCCGCGTGCGTGCCTGAAAGGTCACATGCCCAAACTAAATGCAAAGCCGGAACCCATCGACATCGATTTCACCAAGTCGGCGGTTGTTGTCGTCGATATGCAAAATGCGTTCGCCAGCGAGCGAGGCTTGCTGGACCTTGCGGGCATGGACATTTCCGGCGCGCCGCAAGTGATCCGATGCGTAAAGCGAGTCATCGATGCGGCGCGGCAACGGAGCATGCCCGTCGTATTTCTTCAGATGGGCTACCAGCCCGATCTGAGCGACGGCGGCGGACCGGAATCGCCGAACTGGCACAAGGAGCTCGCCATCCGGATGATGAATTGCGATTCCGCGCTGAAAGGCAAGCTGGTAACCGTCGGAGGATGGGACTTCGAAATCGTGGACGAATTGAAGCCGCGCCCGGAAGATCTGGTCATCGTGAAAACGCGTTACAGCGGTTTCGCCCGCACATCGCTCGATGACGAGCTTCGCAAACGGGGCATTCGATATCTGTTTTTCACCGGCATCGCTACCAACGTTTGCGTGGAATCGACCCTTCGGGACGCCTTTTTCCTCGACTACTGGCCGATTCTGATCGCGGATGCCGCGATGGCCACGGACGAAGCCTCGCATGAAGCCAGTGTGCGCAACGTAGAGAGATTTTTCGGCTGGACGATTCCCTCGTCGGAATTGGTTGGACAGCTTGCTACGCCAGCCCTCGCCAGATAGGCGCGAGCTTGAGCACGAACCCTTTTACAGGGTCTTCGCCGGCGAGTTCGGTAATCGCGCGATGAACTTTCGGCGCACGATTTTTGCGGTAGACGTACACAGTGCGCGCGTCGGCGTCGATAAGCCAGCCAAGTTGCGCGCCATTTTCGATCCACAGCTCCATTCTGCGCTTGGCCTCTGAAAGGTTGTCGCTAGGAGAGCGGACTTCAATCACAAATTCGGGACAGAGTGGAAGAAACTCCTTCCGCTGTTTTGGCGTCAGCCCGGATAGAGCTGCATTTGAGACCCAGGAGGCATCAGGGCAAAGTATGGAGCCATCTGATAGCCGGAACCCAGCGCTAGAATCGAAGCCTTCGCCACGACCGTCTTCATCCGCCCAGACGGAGAGTTGGGCGCTCGCCTTAAGGTTGCGGTTAGAAGCTTCCCCTCCAGCAGGCGGCATTACGATGATTTCTCCCTGAGCATTCCGCTCGACTCTCAAATTGGGGTTTGCCCGGCAGAATTCAGCAAACGCGTCATCGGAGAACTTGCCCTCACAGCCCTTGCGCAGGTGGAAGGGGGGCTCTAACGATTCCGGCAGTGCCACCACGATTTGCATTACTTGATTTTACGCTCCACGCCCGCCGTAACATGGTATTTGACCCCGACCGCAACCGACCACATGCGCGCTCTCGTGGAGGAGTGGCAGCAGCTTGAGGACAAATTGCGTCTTGGTGGCGGCAACAAAAAAATCCAAAAGCAGCATGCCGACGGCAAGTTGACCGCGCGCGAGCGCATTGCGGCGCTCATCGATCCGGCATCGATGTTTCTCGAGATCGGGCTGCTGATCGCGTATGACAAGTACGACGGACAGGCCCCGGCGGCAGGAGTCGTTACCGGGCTGGCTCGCATCGAAGGCCGCCCTTCGGTGATTGTGGCCAATGACGCCACCGTAAAAGCCGGAGCCTGGTGGCCGGAAACGATTCACAAGATTTTGCGCGCGCAGGAAATCGCGATGCGCAACCGCCTGCCGATTATTTATCTGGTCGATTCGGCGGGCGTGAATCTGCCGTATCAGGATGGCATTTTCCCTGGCGAGTACGGAGCCGCGCGAATCTTCTATTACAATTCGCTGATGCGCCGCAGGCTTCACGTCCCCCAGATCGCGGCGGTGATGGGCATGTGCATCGCCGGAGGGGCATATCTTCCGGCGCTCTCCGACGTGATCGTCATGGTCGAAAAGACCAGCTTCATGGGTCTGGGCGGGCCGAATCTGGTTAAAGGCGCGGTGGGCCAGGTCGTGGATGCGGAGGCGCTGGGCGGCGCTTCGCTGCACACGGAAAAAAGCGGTGTCGCGCACTATTCGGCGAAGGACGACCGCGAGTGCTTGCGCCTGATTCGTCAGAAGATGCGTGAATTGCCGGCTCCTCCTCCGCTCCCCAAAGGTACTGCTCCCGCCAAACCAGCCGAAGGGCTTTACGATCTGCTGCCCCCCGATCACCGCTTGCCCTACAACGTGGAGGAAGTGATCGCGCGCATCGTGGATGCAGACGACTACCTCGAGTTCCAGCCGCATCATGCCACGGAAATGCTGTGCGCCAATGCCCGGCTTGGCGGAAGGGCAATCGGAATCATCGCGAACCGGCGTGGGTTTCTCAAAACGCCCGACGGTCCGCGAATCGGCGGAATCGTTTACACCGAGTCGGCTCGCAAGGTTGCGTACTTCGTGGAAGGCGCGGAAAGGCACGGCTTACCGCTACTCTACTTTCAGGATGTTTCCGGTTTTATGGTGGGGACCGAAGCCGAGGGCGAAGGAATCATTCGCGCGGGAGCGGAGATGGTGGAGTCCATGGCTTGCGCGACGGTTCCCAAGATCGTCGTCACGCTGAATCACGCGAGCGGCGCCGGCTACTATGCCATGGCCAGCCAGGGCTTCGATCCGAACTTCACCTTCGCATGGCCCACCGCTCGGATTGGAGTGATGGAGGGCGATGCGGCGGTGCAGGCCGTGCATGGGGCGGAGCTCGCCAGGTTAAACGCGGCCCGCCAATCCGTTCCGCCCGAGCTGGAGCGGCGCATGGCGCAAACGCGCGCGGATTACGAGCGCTGGCTCGATCCGCGCTACGCGGCCGCGCGCGGGCACGTGGACGCGATCGTCGACCCACTGGAAACGCGGCGGGTATTAGAATTCGCTTTGGAGGCGGCGACCGCTTCGGGACACCGAGAGCATTTGGTTTTAGAATTGACGTGAGACCCGGCGGAGACAGGCGGGTTTCTTTTGCGTTGTCTGCGTATTTGCGAGATGTCTTGCAACGTTCTTTCCTTCGCAGCCCCGGGGTCCACGGAGATTGCGGGTAGATGTTGCCCTTTGCCCTGGCTCTAAGGACGTCCTGACGGTTTCGATATCTCTCGCAAAGACGCGCGTACGAATAGCATCCCAATGTTTCGTGCGGATGCCGAGAACTATTTGCAACACCTTATCGGAGCATGGGGGCTCGGAGAATCGAGTTGAATGTACCGATCCGAAACGGATTGCGGGTCTTACCCAGGCCGGCTGGCCCGAGGACCGATCCGAGGCTGGCTGACGGCATCCTCGACCGGCTTGTTCACAATGCCCATCCCATTGAGATGCGTGGCGATTCAATGGCCAAAATCGGGGCAAACTGAACGGATAACTTCAGGTAAACCATGGCTCGCGTTCGGAAACATTACGCGAGAAGATGGGAACGATTCGGTTACTATTGGTTTCATGGCAGATCGAATCAATCGGATAGGCCGACGGTTCGTCGTGTCTGTTTCAGTTGCTGCCGCTGTGGTCTCTATGAGTTGGAGCATACCCACCCGGGCGCAATCATCGCCGAAGCCCCAATTCGCCGTGGCCTCTATCAAGCAGCGGACCGATGGGGGTAGTGCCTCGGCGTGCTGTCTTGGTGCTGGCGGTAGATTGAATGTCAAGAATCAGCGTGTCTCGAACATCATTGGTTTCGCTTGGACGATGAAGTATTACCAGTTAGTCGGCGGGCCGAGTTGGTTGGAGTCCGACCGCTTCGACATCGAAGCGACAGCCGAGGGCAGCCCTAGCCAAGATGAGATGAAACAGATGCTTCAATCGCTGCTGGAGGAGCGGTTCCATCTTAAAGTCCATCAAGAGACGCGTCAACTTCCGGCCTACACGCTAACTCTGGCGAAGGGCGGGTCCAAAATGCAGGCGTTCAAAGAGGGAGACTGCATCAAGTACGACCCGAGCACGCCTGCGTCGCCATCAACGCCCATTAGGCCTCGCGATTTCTGTGGTTTCAACGTCTTGACGCAAGGCAGATGGAACGCGTCTGGAATTACGATGCAGCAGGTTACGTCCGCGCTTGCCGACATCACCAACCGCCCGGTCATAGATAATACCGAACTGTCTGGCTTGTTTAATATCCACACGGAATATCCCGAAGATGAACTGTCACCAGATTCAGCGGCCCATCGATCTTCACCGTAATACAGTCGCAGCTTGGGCTGAAGTTGAAATCGACAAAGGGCGCCGCCACAGTTCTCGTGATTGACCACGTGGAAAAACCATCAGCGAACTAGTTGCTCTACGAGCCTGGTAGCGACTTCATTGTTAATATAAATCGCGGCCTAATGGCGAGGTGGCGATCACTCCAGTCAACTGCGCTCCGTGACTCTCCAGGGTTGAGCGGGGACAAGGGCTGCCGCCCCTTTCCCCGGACCCCTTTCTCTGCTTGCGGCTTCCTCGCTTGGTTCCGGACAGGTTTGTCTTGATGAAGCCGAACGCTTCTTCCACAATTGAATTGCCAGCGTCGCTACGCTCCGATTGTGTTCGGGATCACGCCGGAATGCCGTCCGGCTTCTATTCGGAAAAACCGTTCAGCTTCGCCGGAATCCCCACGATGTGGTTTCCGGCCTGATGGACCTCGCCGTAATGCCACTTTCGGCAGAGACTTCGGCTAATTGCTTCCAGAGGCATCCCTGGGAATCTTCAGCTTCAGCGACGTTCTTTCGCAAACTCCTCCCAGGAGTTTCCCTCAGTGAAGATGTTTTCGGTCAGGCGCTCGGCGGAGAATCCGCCATCCTCTTCTTGAACGACCTCGAAAACCAGTTCAGGCATTCCGTCGAGGTAGCTTCCTAGCTTTTAGTCTACTCTGCCTTCCGCGTTCATTGTCGCCCGAACCACCGTTTGAAATGCCCCTGCCTTCATAATCGTCTCATCTAAAGGAAGATGAAATACCACAAAATACTGGTGTGTTCGGCTCTTGTGGCGGCGACCCTCCCGCTCGTCAACGGCCAAGCGGCAACGCCGCCTGTTGCCCGTGAACTGCCGTCCGCACAACCGCTTCCTCTCTCAGGCCGCGAACCAACCGGAGCGGTGATAACGATCGAAACGCCGCAAACCGGCGCTGGCGCGAATTCCGTTAACACACTGAATCCCTCCATTCAAATACAAGGCGCTTATCAAGGCAGTACGCCGGTTGGCACAGCGGCGGCCGAGCCCCTCGCTTTAACTCTGGAAGATGCAATTAAGCGCGGGATTCAGTACAACCTCGGGAGCATTGGCGCCAGCCAGGCTGTGCGCCAGGCCCGAGCGCAACGGCTGTTAGCGGGCGCGCAACTGCTGCCGGATGTCGCGGGCGGTTTACGGGAAACCGTTCAGCAGATCGATCTCGCTACTATCGGCTTACATCCCAATATTCCGATTCCCGGCTTCAGCTTTCCTACCATCGTCGGACCATTCAATTATTTCGATTTGCGCGCGAGTTTCACCCAGTCGTTTAGCATGACCGGCCTTCGCAGCTGGCGATCCAGCCAGGAGAACACCCGGTCTTCGGAGCTTTCCTTTAAAGACGCGCGGCAAGTAGTGACGCTAGCAGTCGCCGGGTCGTATCTGCAACTCCTCGCCTCCGCGGCACGCATCGATACGGCCCGGGCGCAGATCGAAACCGCGCAAACGGTTTACCGGCAGGCGGTGGATAGGAATCTCAGCGGATTAAACGCGCGCATAGACGTGAACCGCAGCCTCGTGGAATTGCAAACGGAGCAGCAGCGGCTCACATCGATCCTCAACGATTTCGAAAAGCAGAAACTCGCGCTTGCCCGCCTGATCGGACTGCCGATGGCGCAGCGCTTTACACTGTCCGACACGATTCCATATCGCGAGCTCCCAGCCCCGAACTTGGATGATTTGATTCAGCGTGCATTTTCAGGCCGCGCGGACGTGCAAGCGGCTGCGACGCAGGTCAAAGCAGCCGAACTGGCGAAGAAAGCCGCGACCTCCGAATATTATCCTTCGCTCGATGTGGCGGCGGATTATGGCGTTACGGGCGTCAATCCGTCGCAGTCGCACGGAACTTTTTTAGCTACAGCCGCCGTAAATTTCCCAATATTCAGGTCCGGCCGGATTCGCGCATCCATCGAGCAAGCTGACGCCGCGCTTGCGCAGCGCAGGGCGGAATACGAAGACATCAAGGCGCAAGCGGAGCAGGATGTGCGTAACGCCGCTCTTGACGCCGAAGCAGCTTCCGCTCAGGTGCGTGTTGCCGAATCCAACCGCAAGCTTGCCGCTGATACGTTAACGCAGGCCCGGGACCGTTTCCGTGCCGGAGTCGCCGACACGGTCGAGCTGGTACAAGCGCAGGAATCCGTGGCCACGGCTGAACAGGATTACATCAACGCGGTCTTTGCTTTCAACCTCGCGCAAGTAAGCCTGGCCCGGGCGATGGGCCAAACGGAACAGGGGATCGCATTGCTGCTTCAAGGAAAATAATATGCCAGACGACCGGAGCACGTTTGCGCCACCGGAGCACGAAGCGCCGCCGGAGCACGAAGCGCCACCGGAGCACGAGGCTCCTCCGCGCGATGAAGCTCAGGAACCGCGACGGGAACAAACGGCCGAGCCGCCGCCGGACAAAGGCAAGCGTCCGCAGCGCAGAAGACCGCATCCATTGCGCAAATGGCTGCTGATCGGCGCCGTTCTCGTTGTGGCGATCGCGGCGCTGTTGTGGTATCTGCACTCGCGGCAGTTTGAAAGCACCGACGACGCGCAGGTGGACGCTCATACGAGCGGAATAGCTTCCCGCATCGCAGGCACCGTGATCGCGGTTCACGCGGAGGAGAATCAGTATGTTCAAGCGGGGCAGGTTCTTGTAGATCTCGATCCTCGCGATTATGAGGTCTCGGTGGCTCAGGCCCGCAGCCAGGTAGCTCAAGCGCAAGCTGAAACGACGGCTGAGCAGCCGAACGTTCCGGTCACCCAGGTTACGAACCAGACCACGATCGCTACCGCGGCGTCGGAGGTTGCGAGCGCGCAGGCAGGTGTAACCGCGGCCGAGCACGATTATGATTCCGCGGTTGCAAATGTGCGCGCGGCGGAAGCGAATAACATAAAGGCGCAAGCCGACGTGGAGCGCTACCGGCCTCTCGCGGTAAAAGACGAGGTGCCGCAGCAGCAATTCGATCAGGTTGTCGCTACGGCCAAAGCACAAGCGGCGACAGTGGCCGCGAGCCAAGCCACCGCTGCCGCGGCCGCCAAGGCGGTGGAACAACGGCGCGCGGATCTAGCCGCGGCGCAAAAACGCGCCCTGCAGGCCCAGCAGACCGCGCAGCCCCAACTTCAGATCCGCCAGGCGAATGTGCAGGCGCGCCAAGCCGCGATGGGCGGCGCGCAGGCGCAGCTCGCGCAAGCGCTGCTCAATTTGTCGTATGCCAATATAGCGACTCCGGTGGACGGGATAGTGGCCAAGCGCGTGGCCGAGGTCGGCGACCGCCTATCGCCCGGGCAGCAGGTTTTCCTCGTTACTCAAATCGCTGATGTGTGGGTGACGGCCAATTTCCGGGAAACTCAACTCCGCCGGATGCGCCCCGGCCAATCCGTCCGCATTCACGTTGACGCGCTCGGAACGGATTTCGACGGCTATGTGGAAAGCATGCCCGCGGCCACAGGCGCTGTCATCAGCCTGCTGCCTCCTGAAAATGCCACCGGCAACTTTGTGAAAGTGGTGCAGCGGCTGCCGGTGCGTATCCGCTTCAAAGCGGGCCAGGCGGGACTCGAGGACCTCCGGCCGGGAATGTCCGTCGAGCCGAAGGTGACGGTGGGATAGATGTGCCGCAAGCGCCGGACGACATAGCAGCGCACGGCTGGCATCCCGGCCATAACCCCTGGGCGGTGGCGCTGACCGTCACGATCGCGACGTTCATGGAGGTCATGGACATCTCGATCGCGAACGTCGCTTTGCCGCATATCGCGGGCGGGTTGTCGGCGGGCGTGGACGAGTCCACCTGGATTCTCACCAGCTATCTGGTCTCAAACGCGATCGTTCTGCCCATCTCCGCCTGGCTCAGCGACCGCTTCGGTCGAAAACGCTTTTACATGAGCTGTGTCGCGCTGTTTACGGCGAGTTCATTCCTCTGCGGATTGGCTCCGAGCCTGGGCGCGCTGATCTTCTTTCGCGTCTTGCAGGGCCTCGGCGGCGGAGGCTTGGGACCAAGCGAACAGGCCATACTAGCCGATACCTTCCCCGCCGCCAAACGCGGTATGGCCTTCGCGGTGTACGGAATGGCGGTGGTGTTAGCGCCCGCCATCGGCCCGACGCTCGGCGGCTGGATTACGGATCAGTACAGTTGGCGTTGGATCTTCTTCATAAACGTGCCATTCGGCATCCTGTCGCTCAGTCTCGTGAGCTTTATGATTTCGGACCCTCCGCATATGCGTAAGGCAAGGGAGGAGGCCCAGCGGAGTCCTATCGATTTCACTGGACTGGTTCTGGTGGCCACCGGATTGGGCGCGCTGCAAGTCGTTCTCGACAAGGGCCAGCGCGACGATTGGTTCGCCTCGCCGTTCATCACGTGGTTCACGATCTTTTCTGTTTCCGCGCTGGTTGTGTTCGTTATATGGGAATGGCGTCAGAAGCACCCAATCGTGCATTTGCGTCTCTACAAGAACTCGAGTTTCGCCGTTGCAAATCTGCTGATGCTGCTCGCGTTTTCGTCGTTGCTCGGCGCGACCCTGCTGATTCCTCAGTTCGCGCAGATCTCGCTCGGCTACACGGCGGAGAAAGCCGGCGAGCTCCTTTCGCCCGGAGGTTTCGCGATATTAGCGTTCATGCCGCTTGTCGGCTTTCTTTCATCGCGAGTGGATGCGCGCTATATCATCGCGTTCGGATTGCTGGTTGTCAGCTTCGCCCTGTTCCGAATGACCAATCTGACTCTGGGCATCGATTATAAGACCCTGATGATGTGGCGCGTGTACCAGGCCGCGGGGATGGCGTTCATTTTTGTGCCCGTGAATACGCTTGCCTACACGGACATGCGCCCGGAGTCCAGTAATCAGGTCGCCGCAATGACGAATTTGGCGCGGAACATCGGTGGCAGCGTCGGCATCTCCGCGGTAACGACGCTCCTCGCGCGCCGGACGCAGATACATCAGGATTATCTTTCGCACCACATGTTCCAATACAATCCCCGGCTTCAGCAATTGCTTTCGGAGATGACGAATCGCGCAGCCACGCGCGCCGGCTCCGCCCAGGCGCTGCGGCAATCCTATGCGCGTTTGTATTTCCTCCTTCAGCAACAAGCATCCGTGCTTGCATACATCGACATTTTCTGGATTCTGGGGATCATAACCATGAGCGCCATCGTGCTCCTGTTTTTCGCGAAGAAGCCGAAGCCGGGCCAGGCGGCGATGGGGCATTAAGGCGTCGTGGGCCCAGATCTAGAACGTCAGCCGGAGCGACATCTGAATGAATCTTGGGCTGCCGATGGTGCGCGAAATATAGCCGGCCGTGCTTGAGGGCGCGCGGACAGTCACCTTCCCGCTCGAAACGCTGTACAGGCTCACGCTATTGTTCGGCACGTCGAAACTGGGGTGGTTCAGGACGTTGTAGAACTCGGCGCTGTAGCGGAGGCCGAACCGTTCGGTGATGCGCCAAGTCTTCGCGATGGACTGGTCCCAGCGGCTCTGGAACGGACCGCGGAAAACATCGCGGCCGCTGTTGGCCCAGCCCGTTTCCACAGTGTCGCCGGCGGGAACACCGCTTGTGCCGGGGGCAATCACCGGAATGTAAAGCTTGCTCACATCGATGTACGGCTTGGCTGGATTTACGCCCATCGTGCCCTGAAGCATCGCCATGCTGGGCGTGACACCTTGCTGGAACCCGATGATCGGATCGGAAACGTTGGGGAAGCTACCGTTATAGACTCCGGAGACGGCGCCCGAAAAATCGTACATGTTGAATGGCTGCCCGCTTTGGGCCGTGATCATTCCGGCCAATTGCCATCCATTCACCGCGGCGGCCGTCCACGATCCTTTTTTTCCGGGCGAAGGCAATTCATAGAGGTAACTGGTGATGAACACGTGCGTGCGGTCGTAAGCGGAATTGCCGTAGGAAAGGTGCGGATACGTGGGATCGTTGCCGTTGAAGAACAAACCGAGGCCGCTTTGCTCATCGAGCGAATGGGACCACGTATAGGATGCCGTAATCTGCAAACCGGACGAGAGCCTCTTCCGCAGACCTACCTGAAGCGCATTGTATGTCGAGATTCCGATCGTCTTATAGAACACCGACTGCGTGTCAAACCCGAGATAGGGGACTCGAATACTCGCATTGCCTCCGCCGAATGTTTTCAGGCTCTCCGAAGCTACGGCATTGAATCCATAGGACGTCGTCTCGCCATTAATTGCGTTGGATGCCGTAGCTATCAACGGCTGATTGAATGGAATCGGCAGCACCTGATGCACGCCATGGTTGCCGACATACCCGGTGGAAATGAGCCAGCTATTGGCCGGTTGCCACTGCACATCGAAGGACCAGTTTTCCGTGTAGGGCAGGGTGTTGGACGGATCGTATCCCCCGAAAACATACGTGTTGGCGCCGTTTTTGATCTGTGCGAGGTTCGGCAGCAGGGCGGTGACCGCGTTCGGATTATTCGGCGGCGGAGGCGGGACGGAACCGAAAGGGTTCTCCAGCGTGCCCGAAGAGGTCGCGGACACCTTAGTCACAAATGGCGCGGCTAATGTAATACCGAACGGGCCTCCGGTGCCATTGGGACCGCTCCCCGGAGAAAGATATGAGAAGTATTCACCGCGATCGTAGTAGATTCCCGCGCCCGCGCGCATCGTGAGATTTTTCACGAAACGCGGACTCCACGCGATGCCCACCCGCGGCCCGATTCCCCATTGCCGGTCCGTAAGCGTCGAATCGCTCACGCCTTTCGTTCCGAGAGTGGGATTATTCCCGGCCACGACGACCCCGCTGCTAATGTACGTGTCAGTGGAAGCGTTGTATTGATACGCGTCCGGATGAAAGCTGCTCAAGTTGCCGTACTTTTCGGAAAACGGCCCATTGAAGTCATACCGAACTCCCGCGGTAATCGTCAGATTGCTTTTGATCTTCCAAGTATCGGTAGCATACGCTCCAGCAGTGTTGGCGCGCAGATAGCGGTTCGCCGCGCCGTTGTACAGATAAGAAAACGGAGTGTACAACGTGCCTCGCAGGAAACCGGGGAAATCGTTCGTGGCCACGCCGGCGACGTCCGTCGCGCCGTTGATGATATTGAGTTGTGTCCGGTTGAACGAAAATCCGAAATATACCGTATGCCGTCCAGCGACCCAATTCAGGTTCGTCGACACATCGCCGCGGTTTTGGTCCGCGGCGTTGTTGGAAAAATTCGAGCCGTTCCGCGGTCCGACGAACAGCGAGTTCGTTAGCGTACCGTCGGCGGTACGGATTTCGAACGCCGGAAAATTCGTGCCGCCGAATAGATTCATGCCGATGTCTTGCGGCGTGAGCGCCTGGGATGTCACCGCGGCTGCGCCTTGGCGGACTACGCCGATGCGCTGCTCCCAGGTGAGATTCGGTCTTACCACGTAGGTGTTGTTCAACGAAACTACCCAGCTTTCCGCGTCCAAGCTCTGGGGGAATCCGATGACGTTGCTCTGCGCGAACGGACTCTTATTTGGGTTTTTGCTGATGAAGAATTTCCCGGAGAGCCGGTCTTTGTCGTTGGGATTCCAATCCAGATTGCCGTTGGCCATATCGGCTCGGAAGACGGATGGAACCCCGTTCACCAGCGCGTTGTACCCGAGCTGTTTCGCCACATTAGGATCCGTGACGGTCGCGGAAGGAATCACATATTGGCCATTGACTTTGGCCTGCATCAGTTTGAGCGCCACTGGGTCGATCTGCGCCGGCGTGACCGGGTTGCCGCCAATCGTCGAGGCGAAATCCTGATTGGCCACGGCGGCAAGCGCTTGCGGGCTGCGGTCGTCCGTCAGGTGTTGCGGAACTGTGTCCGTCGCCTGGCTGCTGAGCGCGTCATGGTCGATTAGGCCTTGATAAGAGACAAAGAAGAAGACCTTGTCGTGCTTGATGGGTCCTCCAAGCGCCACGCCGTACTTGTTGAAATGTAAAGCCGGCACCTTTCCGCTAGCAGGAATGGATGGGTCCGCGTTGCGGAAGAATTGCGCGGCGTTGAAGGCGTTGTTTTGAACATAGTAATAACTCTGGCCATGGAGCTGATTGGTCCCGGTCTTCGTGATCAGAGCGATCTGAGCTCCCGAAGTCCCGCCCTGCGAGGCATCGTATTGCGAAGTATTGACCCGCAACTCTTCAATCGTTTCGGGCGGCGGAGTCGGCAGTCCCTGACCGATTGCGTTATACACGGTCGTAGCCGTCTGCGCCTCGTTGCCGGTATGGTTCAGCACGAATTGTCCCGTGTTCAGGATGAACCGGTTCTCGGTGACCTGGCTGGAGGACTTACCGTTGAACAGATTATTCGTGCTGACGCCATTCATCGAAAAACTATTGCTGGTGTCCCTCTGGCCATTAGCCCAGATGTTCTGGTTGCCGAGGCCCGCGTTCGTTCCGGACCCAGGCAGGAAATCGGCGCTGACGCCGGG
Organism: Bryobacterales bacterium; assembly: GCA_019261985.1. GTDB lineage: Bacteria > Acidobacteriota > Terriglobia > Bryobacterales > Bryobacteraceae > Palsa-187. The sequence goes on from JAFAQY010000027.1 coordinate 114,001, forward strand.
GCTCAAGATCGCCAATTGCGTGAAGCTACCGGTGCCGAGGGGCGTGTTCTGGATGGTCAGCGAGTCAAGAACATAGCCCACGGTCGCGTCCACCTCGTTGCGCAGCGGCGTGCCGGTTACTTCTACCGTTGTGGCAACCTGTCCCACTTTCATCTGTGCGTCCACGGTAGTAGTACGGTTCGCCTGCACCAGAATCTCGCTAAAAACCTCTGTTGAGAAGCCCTCATGCGAAAAAGTAACCGAGTACGTCCCAATCGGCAGATTCGCGATCTGATAAGAACCGTCGGGCTGGGTTGCCGCGGTAACCAGGAGGTTGGTATCCAGGTTCTTGATCTCAACCTTCACGTTCGGCACCACCGAGTTTTGAGGATCGGTGACTGTGCCGGTGATATTGCCGAGCACGAGTTGTGCATGAATGGCGGGGCTGAACATAGCGGCGAGAGTCAGGGCAAGGATGTAGCGCGGCGAGATTCTCATATGGGGTTAGGATGCCACAGAGATGTTGCAGAACGGTAACAGAATCTTCAGTAGTTGGATGCCGTATACTGATGCCGATGGCACGGGCTGCTAGTGGTCTTCTTTTCGTTCCGATGCTTGCTTTGGCGCAAGCGCCGGCATTTGAGGTGGCATCGATCCGGCCCGCGACGGATCAGCGCCGGCTTGCGCCCGAGCCCTTCTTCTGCGCATTTGGATGCTTCAACGAGGGCCGCTTGAGGATCTCCGGATCGCGCGTGGACATCGGCTTCATGCCGCTCGATCAAATTATCGTTCGCGCACACCGCATCCGGCCCGATCAGCTCTCCGGTCCGGACTGGATGCACCAGCAGAGGTTCGATATTCTGGCGAATCTTCCCGAGGGCGCTGCAGCGGCGCAGGTTCCCGAGATGCTTCAGAAGCTACTGGCCGATCGATTCAAGCTGGCAGTGCATCGCGAAATGAAGGAGCAGCCAGTGTATGCGCTTTCAGTTGACAGAAACGGACCGCGATTGAAACCGGCCGCGACTAATTCTCCGGCAACTAAGGATAGCGATGAGAAGCTGAACTCGCCACAGGGGCCATTGCAAGCCCGTCAAATCGATGGGCATTTGGTGGTAACTCAAGGACCATGGGGGCCGATGCGCATGAGCCGCACGGAGAGCGGGCAGCAAGCGCCGGAGATCGAAATGCTTAGCGTGACGATGCCATTGCTCGCCGATGCTATGACCCAATTCATGGATCGTCCCGTCATCGATAAGACCGGGCTGGAGGGCGCCTACGAAATTTGGATCTGGGCGCAGGATATGGAGCCGTTCATGGCGACCAAGTTCGCGGCATTGAAGGGGAGCCGCCCTCCATCAGGCGACCCTGCCGCGGCATCGGACCCGGCGGGCGGCTCGACCATTTTCAAAAACATGGAGAAACTTGGGTTAAAGCTGGAGCGGACAAAGCTGCCCGTGGAAATACTGATCGTTGATCATCTGGAAAAGACCCCGACGGAAAATTAGGCAACGACCAGCTACTTCTTCCCCTGGAACGGGAGGGTGAAGCACCAACTAGTCCGTGTGGTTCTACCGCCGCAAGCGCATCACGCTTCAGCGATCTCCCGGAGCCAATCGAAAAATTCCGGGAACGAAACCCCGGCGCATTCCGCGCCCTCGATCGTGCAAGGGCCGTCGGCGGCGAGAGCGGCCACGGCAAATGCCATCGCAATGCGGTGGTCGCCGGCCGGGTCGATCTCGGCGGCGTGGAATAACTGCCCGCCCGGAACGCGAAATCCGTCGGGCGCTGTTTCGATCTCCAGGCCCATGCGCCGGAAATTAGATTCGATCGTCGCGATGCGGTCGGTCTCCTTGATGCGCAGCTCGGAGGCGTCGCGAACCGTCAGTCCGTCGCGCGATGACGCCCCGAGGACGGCCAGGGCGGGAATCTCGTCAATAAGGGCGGTGGTCATGGCGCCCTCAATCACGCCGCCGGCGATCTGCGACGTCCGCACACGCAGGTTGCCGATCAGCTCGCCCGCGGTCTGATGCAGATCGAGTACTTTGATCGAAGCGCCCATCGAGACCAGAAAATCGAGCAGCGCCGAACGCGTGGGGTTCAGCCCCACGCCCTGGATGATCAGGTTCGCCTCTTTCGCCATCAGTGCTGCCACTAAGAAGAAACATGCCGATGAGAGATCGCCTGGAACGTAAAGCTCGCGGCCTTTGAGCCGGGCTCCGGCGCGCAGTCTGATCACACGCTTTTCCGATTCGATATCCGTGCCAAACTCGCGCAGCGCGATTTCGGTGTGATCGCGCGTGCGAACCGGCTCGCGCACAATTGTGTCGCCTTGCGCGAAAACTCCGGCGAGCAGGATGCAGCTCTTCACCTGGGCGCTGGCCACAGGCAGCGTATAATCGATGCCCTGCAGGGTGCGCCCATGGATCGTCAATGGCGGATAGGAACCGTCGCGAGCCTCGATGCACGCGCCCATTTCCGTCAGTGGTTTCATGACGCGAGCCATCGGACGTCGCGAAAGCGACTCATCGCCGCCGATCTGGGAAGTGAACGGCTGGGCTGCGAGAATCCCGGAGAGCATGCGGATGGTTGAACCGGAATTCCCCGCATCAAGCTGCGCCGCGGGTTCTCGGAGAGCGCCGCCCTCTATCACTACCCGGCCTTCTTCATCGCGGTCAATCTTAGCCCCCAGCGCGGCCATGCAGCCGAGCGTAGACTGGCAGTCCGCGCCAGTCGAATAATTCGCAATCGTGCTGCGGCCCTCGGCTACGGCGGCCAGCATGCCATAGCGATGCGAGATGGATTTATCGCCGGGTAATGTAATTACGCCATCGATTTTGCGCGCCGGCGAAATGGTTTCTCGCATGCTATTCCGCGATCACCGCGATCACTTCGCAGGAAACCAAAGCGCCGTAGGGCTGGTCGGCATCGAGAAACGTGTGACGCGCCGGCCGGGAGTGCGGATTCGGGAACATCGCGAGCCACTCGGGGTTCAGATGAACCCGATCATCTTTATTCTTCATCCAGACATTCACTTTAACGACGTGCTCCGGGGTCGCACCGCCTGCTTCCAGCACGCGGCGAATGTTCTCAAACATCAGCTTGCATTGCCCCGCCGCGTCGGGCGCGAGTTGGCCCGTCGCAGGATCTTTTCCGTAGATGCCGCCGGTCACCAGCAGTGGCCCAACACGGCTGGCGTTGGGAATAGGATGGGTGTGTTCAAGGCCGGGGATTTCAATGCTGCGGCGCTTTAGCATGCGAAGTTTTTATCATAACGGCTTCACAAGATCCGCTCGTACCGGTAACCCGCGTCCGACAGCTTCCGCAGCAGCTCGCCGGCGTGTTCGCGGCCGCGTGTCTCGACGGTGATATCCACGATCCCTTCTCCCAGATGCACGCCAAAATAAGCGCGGTCGTGTATTACTTGGATGATGTTGGCGTACTCGGAAGCCAGAATGGCCGTGAGCCGCTGCAGCGCTCCAGGGTGGTCCGGGAGCGGAATTCGCAGACGAACCAGGCGGCCGCCTTTCACCAGGCCGCGCTCGATAATGCGCGATAGCAGCGTGACATCTATGTTCCCGCCGCCGATAATCACCCCGACCTTCTTCCCTTCCAAGCGGGTCTTCTTCTGAAGCAGCGCGGCAACGCCCGCGGCTCCGGCGCCCTCGGCAACCACTTTCTGAGTTTCCAATAGCCGCAAGATCGCGATCGCGATTTCCTCATCGTCCACAAGAACCAAGTCATCGACATACTTCTCGACGAGCTCAAACGTTAATGCGCCCGCCTTGCGCACCGCGATGCCATCGGCGATCGTCGGAGCCGCTTCGAGCAGCACGGGCCGGTGCGCTTCCACCGCGGCCTTCATGGAAGGCAGCGCGGTCGTCTGCACGCCGATCACTTGAACTCCTGGTTTTGATTCCTTTACCGCGCAGCCGATGCCGCCGATCAAGCCCCCTCCGCCGACGGGAACGACGATCGCATCGAGGTCGGGAACCTGCTCCAGTAATTCCAAGCCGATAGTCCCTTGTCCGGCGATAATTGCTTCGTCTTCAAAGGCGTGAATGAAGATCAGGCCTTCGGCCGCTTCGCGCCGCCGCGCCTCCGCTAAGGACTCCTCGAAATTCTTGCCGTGCAGGATGACTTCCGCGCCCCAGCCTTGTGTCGCCGATACTTTCACCAAAGGGGTAAAACTCGGCATGCAGATTTGGGTGTGGATGCCGCGGCGGCAGGCATGGTACGCGACCCCCTGCGCGTGATTGCCCGCCGATGCCGCGATTACGCCCCGCGCGCGCTCTCCCTCGGTCAACAGCAGGATGCGATTCAGCGCGCCGCGCTCCTTGAACGAGCCCGTGACGTTCAACGTTTCCAGCTTTAAATAGATGCTTGCGCCCGCCTCGCGCGAAAGGTTTTCCGAATATGGAGCCGGAGTCACCCGGATGGTATCCTGAATCCGCGTGCGAGCGGCACAGATGGCGGCCAGCGAGAGCATTTCTATCAACAGTAACGCGTGCGCGGAGCTGACATTCGATTTTTATCCGCTGCGCTTCCGGTTCGTGGCAGACCGGCCCATTCACTTCGCCGCGGGCGAAAGCGCGAACTTGCTCCGAGGCAAGTTCGGAAAGGCGCTGCTGCGGCAGTCGCCCGAAGCATATCGACGGTTGTTCGCGCCGTCAGCTTCCAGCGGGCCGAGCGGGTTGCATGATCCACCCCGCCCGTTTGTGTTGCGCGCCGCTCATTTGGATGGCGTCCGTGTTCAGACGGGCGAAGCGTTCGAGATCGGCATCAACCTATTCGAGATGGATCAGGCCATGATCGATCCCGTGGCCAGCGCGATTCGCGGGGCAGTGCACGCGCCCTTCGTCGCATTAAAAGGCGCCCAACCAGTACGGCTTTCGTTAGCCGCGGCATCGCGCCCGATCCGTAAAGTACGAGTTCAGTTCGTGACACCCACCGAATTGAAAGGAGTGGGGCAGGATGCTATCCTGCGGCGGGTTGCCAACCCGCCTTCGCACGCTGACATGCCGGCGCTGCGCGAGTGGCAATCGCGCGCAGGTTGGCAACCTGCCCCACGCTTTCCAGTGCTGTTTTCCCGCATCCGTGACCGCGTGAGCACCTTGCGCTCGCTATACGGAGCAGGCCCATTGCCCATCGAATTCAAAGCCATGGCCGAGCGCGCCGAGTCCGTGCAAATGATGCGCTGCGATTTGGATCACATCGAGGCCGAGCGCGTCAGCCGGAGGACGGGCCAGCGCCACTCGCTCGGCGGATTTATCGGTGTGGCCGAATACGAAGGCGATCTGGCGGAATTTGTTACGTATTTAGAAGCCGCCCGGTGGACCGGCGTAGGACGTCAGACCGTTTGGGGGAAAGGTGAAATCGCCTGGGAAGAAATTTGAGCGGCCGCTGGTGCGCGGATGGCTGCACGAACCGCAAGGCGAGCCACGAGCGGCCATGGCTCTGTTTCACGGCGCCGGAGGCAACTGCGAAGGGGCGCTGCTGAAGGCCGCCGCTGCAGCATTCTGTAACAGCGGGTTTATCGTCCTGCGCGGAGATCTCCCGTTTCGCCAGGACCGTCCGAAGGGTCCGCCACGCGGGAATCCGAAGCGCGATCAAGATGGAATTCGCCGGGCGGCCGAGGAACTTCGTCAAATGGTGAGCGGCAAACTGCTCTGCCTGGCAGGCCACTCTTATGGCGGCCGGCAATGCACCATGGTGTCTGCCGAGGATCCGCGGATTGCCGGGGGAATGTTGTTGTTGTCCTACCCACTGCATCCTCCCGGCGCCGCCGCTAAGCCGCGAGTGGAACATTTCTCGTCTCTTCGCATACCTGCTTTGTTTGTGCATGGTACGCGCGATCCCTTCGGCACGATTGAAGAGATGCAAGGCGCCGTCGCGCTAATCCCCGCGCGCACGAAGCTGGTTACGGTTCAAGGCGCCGGCCACGGAGTGCCGGAGGCCACGGCCGCATCGATGCCGGGCTGGCTGTCGGAGATCATAGATGTTTGATGCTACGCGAGAATATCGCCAGGGTTGAGGACCGGATCGAGAACGCAGTGCGCCGCGCGGGCCGCGGACGCTCGGATGTGACGCTTGTCGCCGTGACAAAAAAATTTCCGGCGCGCGTCATTCGCGAAGCATTCGATCTCGGCCTGCGAGTGTTTGGCGAGAATTACGTGCAAGAGTTTGAGTCGAAGCACGGCGAGGTCAAGGACCTCGCGGGCGCCGAGTTTCATCTCATCGGGCATTTGCAATCGAATAAATCGCGCGTCGCCGGGGATCTATTTAGCGCCATTGAAACCGTGGACTCTCCGAAGCTCGCCAAGCGGCTCGATGGCGGCGGCAAGGCGATTGAAGTGATGATCGAGGTCAAGCTGTCGGAAGAGGAAACCAAAGCCGGGGCGGCCCCGGAAGAACTGCCTGCCCTGATCGACTGCATTCGCGGCTGCGCGAACCTGCGGCTGACCGGACTGATGACCATGCCGCCGTGGAATGACGATCCGGAAGTCACGCGGCCATACTTTCGGCGTCTCGCCGAACTGGCTCGCGCGCATTCGCTGCCTAAACTGTCCATGGGCATGTCGCACGATTTTGAAGCCGCAATCGACGAAGGAGCGACGCATATCCGGGTAGGCACGGCGCTCTTCGGCCGCCGTCCGAAATGAAAGTTGGCTCGTTCGCGCCTCTTCCGCCCGCTCGCACGGGTGTTGCAGATTATGCTGCGACGCTTCTTTCCGCCCTAAGCCGATACGGTGAGACAACCGCAAACGCTCACGACGCCGATGTCGCGCTCTATCACATCGGCAACAATCAACTGCACCGTGAAATATATGCGCGCGCAGTGAGCCGGCCCGGCGTTGTGGTTCTGCATGACGCCGTCCTGCACCATTTTTTTTTGGGCACGCTCAGCCGCGCAGCCTACATCGAAGAGTTCGTCTACAACTACGGCGAATGGAACCGAAGCTTGGCGGAGACGCTGTGGGCGACCCGGGCGCGCTCGGCGGCCGATCCGCGCTACTTCGAATACCCGATGCTGAAACGGCTGGTTTGCGCCTCGCGCGCGGTAATCGTACATAATCCTGCGGCGGCCCGGATCGTACGCGCGCACAACCCGCAGGCACGCGTGATCGAGATCCCGCATTTTTTCGAAAGTCCAGTGTTGCCGGATCCAGTTGACAGAGTCCGATTTCGAGATCGCCTCGGGCTTAGGCCGAGAACGTTACTGGTTGGAGTGTTCGGGCATCTGCGCGAAACCAAGCGCCTTCCGGTGCTTCTGCGGGCGATGCAGCGGGTCTGGGCGGCCGGCATCGATGCCGTGCTGCTGGTTCAAGGCGATTTCACCTCGCGCGATCTGAAGCGGTCGCTAGCGCCGCAGCTTGATCGCCATCCCACAATCCTTCGAGCCGGATTTTTGAATGCAGGCGACTTCTGGAAGTGGGCAGCAGCCACAGATGTCTGCGTAAATCTTCGCTTTCCCACGGCCGCCGAAACCTCCGGCATCGCGATCTCGATGATGGGTATCCGAAAGACAGTCGTGTTTTCAGAGGGAGAGGAGATAGCCCGAATTCCGGAAAACGCATGCTTACGCGTAGACCGGCGCCCTGGCGAGGAGGACACCCTTGCGGAATATCTACGCTGGCTAGCAGGGGACCGCGAGGCAGCGCTGGAAATCGGATCCCGCGCGGCAGTTCATATCTCGGGTGAACACGCGTTGGACAAAGTCGCGTCGCGATATTGGCAGGTACTAGCGAGTTCTTACTGAATTTAGCCTGTGCGGAACAAGGCATTCCGAAAGCCGCGTTATCGCCACACGCCGGACCGCGGATTGGTTGCTCGCCAACTCCTCGACGAAGTCGAGCGCGGTGAGACGTCAATCATCACGAGGCACGGCCGGGCAATCGCCCGCATTGTTCCGGAGCGCGCTCGCCGGCAGGAAGAAATCGATCGAGCTCACGCCGCGATATTGGAGCTTCGCAAGCACGCGAAAAAGGTGACGGTCACAGAGATTCTTCCGCCCGCGACGAGGGCCGTAAGCGCTGATGGCGTTCGTATTGGATGCAGCCGTCGTAGCGTGCTCGGCACGTCCTGAAGAATCACTCGAGAACCTAATAGCAGAAGTTGGCAGCCCGCAGTGGGGCAGGCTTAAGCCCGGCTTAAAGCCTGCGGCGGGCTTCATGCCGCCGGTGCGGTTATCGAACCTCTGCAATTAAAGCCTAGCCCAGCGAATCCGCGAGTCCGCTGATCTTTGGGGCGAACCATCTGAGGCGAAGGCCGCCCTTTCTGTGTTATCCTGACAACGGTTGTCGCCTGCAGCGCCTCGCGGCAACTTCCTAGACAATCTTTATGCCAAAGCTAAAGACCCATAAGGGTGCGGCCAAGCGGTTCAAGAAGACGGCAACCGGCAAGATTAAACGCCGGCATGCATTCGCCCGTCACATCTTGACCTCGAAGGCGCGCTCGCGGAAACGGCGCCTGGGCCAAGGGAAAGTGGCGGACGACGCCAACAGCCCCGAAATCCATCGCATGCTTCCTTACTAACCCCCGTTTTTGCGGGGACCGGTGGACAGTGCGCCGCACGTGCCTGATTCGCCGCATTTGAATTTCTACAAGGAGAGACAAACGTGCCGAGAGTAAAACGTGGTACGAAGCGCCGTAACAGCCGGCGCAAAACACTCGCCCTCGCCAAGGGCTTTTTCCTTACTAAAAGCAAGCTGTATCGCGCAGCGCAGGAAGCGGTCGAGAAGTCGCTGCGGTACGGTTACGTGGGCCGCCGGCTTAAAAAACGCGATTTCCGGTCGCTGTGGATCGTGCGCATTGGCGCGGCTTGCCGGGCCGGGGACATTTCCTACAGCCGGTTCATGAGCGGCTTGAAAAAAGCAGGCATCGAGCTCAACCGCAAAACTCTTGCGGACATGGCCATGAACGATCCCCAGGCGTTCAGCGCGCTTGTAAGCCAGGCCAAGACGGCGCTCGATCAGGCTCCAGCGGCGGTAAAGGCGTAAAACATGGATTCCGCGGCTCCCCTTTTGCAATCTGAATCGCTCGAAGACGATGCTCTCGCCAGTCTGGAGGATCGCATTCGCCGCGCCGTCGATCTGGTAGCAACGCTGCGCGGAGAACGCGACTCGGCGCTGGCCGAGGTAGATGCGGCGCGCAAGGCGAATAGCGCCGCTTCATCCGAGAATCAAAAACTCCGGCAGGAGATCGATACGCTTCGCACCGAGCGAAAGCAGGTGAAGGCGCGGATCGAAAAGCTGCTGGGACAGATGGAGCTGTTGTAGCCGGCGGCCATGGACTCGGCGGGCTCGAACACGGTTCGCGTCACAATCTTCCACCAACAATACTCGGTCACCGCGACCGAGGAATCGGGCGATATCGAAGCGCTTGCGCAGGAGATCGATGAACTCATGACCTCCATCGCGCAGCGCGCTGGAAACATCGATGCCACGCGCGTGGCCGTTCTCGCGTGTCTGCATTTGGCGGACCGGCAGCGCACCATTGAGCGGGAGCTAGCCGCCTTGAAAGCGCGCGTGAGCGATAAATCGCGCCAGTTTTCAGTGTTGTTAGACCGGGCGATTGAGTAAGGGCGGAGCAGGCTCGAGTTCTGCGAAACGAAACCGCGGAGGCTAATCCTTTTCGTTCGCCGCGGCCGCGGCATCAGCCGCATCCCCAGCATTCTTATAACGCACGATCACAGAAATTCGCCGGTTCGACGCCGCTTCGGGATTATTTTTATCGCGCAGGTTCTGCGAAGCGAACCCGCGCACCTGGACGACCTGCCCCTCGCGGAGACCGTTTGCCTGCATGATCCGCCGCGCCGCATTGGCGCGGTCCGCCGAAAGCTCCCAGTTGGTGTAGTCCGTTCGGCCAAATGGCCGCGCATCCGTATGGCCCTCGATCAGCAAATCGTTTTCGAGTTTCCCGAGCTGCTCTGCGAGGCTAATAATCAACTCTTCCCCTATGCCGGTCGGAACCGGACTCCCCGATTGAAAAAAGTTCCCCTTCTCGCTTTCCAATAACTCTACACGGAGCCCTTCGCCGGTCACGCTCATTTGAACGTAATCCTTCAATTTCTCGAACTCGGGGCTCCTCTTCAGCGCTTGTTCTAACTGATCCTTCAGGCGCGACATATTTTCTTTATTGATTGAAACCGTTTCACCGGTTCCCGTGGTGGCGCTCCCGGCATGCTGGCCGGTTCCGGAAGGATCGCGGAAATACGCGCTGATTGCTTTCCTTATTCTCTCGCTCGATCCCATGAGCCATAACACGATGAACAGCGCCATCATCGCGGTCACGAAATCAGCGTATGCGACCTTCCACGCGCCACCGTGGTGTCCGCCGTGCCCGCCCTTCTTCCGGACGACAATTAGAGGACGGTTCTGATCGCTCATTTGTCGTCTTTCCCCGCGGCGGCGCCCGCCGCCGATCCGCCCCTGCAAGCAGCTTCAAACTCCTTAAAGCTCGGCCGTAATCCGGAGGGTATGCTGCGCCGCGCAAACTCCACTGCCAGCATCGGAGACGATCCCCGCACGAATGCCATCACTCCCTGCCGGAGACAGCGCAGATAATCGGTTTCGGCGTCATTCAGCTTTTGCAGATTCAAAGCCAGCGGCCCGAGGAATCCATAGCACAGCAGAATGCCCAGAAACGTCCCCACCAGCGCCGCGGCCACTTTGTGCCCGATCTCCTCCGGAGGCCCTCCCAGCGCTCCCATGGTGATTACGACCCCCAGCACCGCCGCGACAATCCCCAATCCCGGCAGCGAATCCGCCACAGTCGTAAGGGCGCTCACGGGCTGCGACGCTTCGTGGTGGTGAACGTCCATATCCGCCTCCATCATCTGGTCCAAATCGAACGCCGCCACGCCTCCGCTGATGGCCATGCGCAGCGTATCGCACACGAAAGCAGTGGCATGATGGTTCGCCAGAAATTGCGGGTATTTCGTGAATATCTGGCTTTTATCGGGGCTCTCAATATCCTCCTCCAGCTTCACCATCCCCTGCTTGCGCGCCAGCATGAACAGATCGCTGAGCATTTTGAGCGAGCTCAGATAGAAAGCCTGATTGTACTTGCTCCCCTTTAGCACTGCAATCAATCCGGAAACGATCCTCGTAATGGTCGAGAGCGGATTGGCGATCAGCAGCGTGCCTAGCCCCGCCCCGCCGATAATCACCAACTCCGCGGGTTGAAGAAGCACCTTGAGCTGGCCGTGCTCCATCAAATACCCACCCATTACTGCACCCAAAACAACGACGAATCCGATAATGGCAAACATGTAGTGGAAGGTTAACCCAGTAAATGGCTCATCGTCAGAAGTGGATCAGGCTTTAAAGTGGGGCAGGTTGCCAACCTGCGGCGGGTTGCGAACCCGCCTGGCCGATGCGTGCACAAATCGCCCGGCGCGATGGCAATCGGGCGCGAAGCGCACCGTCAAATCGTTTCAAAGTGCGCTAAACTTTTCCCTTGCGGCCAATGCCCCTGGAGCTCCAACACCGCGACATCGAAAGCTCAACGGCGCTCGTCACCTTGAGTGGCAGACTACTGCTCGGCAAAGAGTCGCAAGAACTCGCCGCGCTGGTCCCGGAATTGATCGCCACCGGCCATAAGAACCTGATCTTCGATTTAAAGGGCGTGACTCACATCGATTCCACCGGTATCGGCCGTTTCATCGATACCTACACGCGCCTGATGAAGATCGGCGGCAAAATGCGCCTGATCTGCTCCACAGGCGCCGTCCGCGATTCCTTTCACGTGACACGCCTCGACACGGTGTTCTCGTTCTACCCGACAGTGGAAGCCGCCTGCCAAGGTCTGACGTAGACAGAGTAGGCTTTTAGCACCAGCGACCGGATAGACCCGCCGCTCGGCGCGCCGGAACGTAATTCGTCGCCAAGCCCAGCAGCGCCAAGACAGTGTGACAGAGAAATACGAAACCGGATGCTTCACAGGCCAAGGGCCAATGGCGATCGCGTTGAAGACCTTTCAGATGCGCCCCACTCCGCAGCGGAGGCTCCCTCTCGAAGCTCTTCAACCCCCCAGCAAGGTACCCGCCCCGATCCCACCCGACTGCGCCAGCTCGCCCGCGCTGACCTTCTTCCCGTCCTCGAAGCGAGCCTTCAGCACCTCAATCACCCCGCCCTGCGCGACGATCTTGAAGCTCTGGGCCGTGACATCCGCCACTTCGCCGGTCTTGCCCGGCACGTCGGCAAACCGCCGAAACACGGTCTTGCGTGCTTCAAAAATCTGAAGCTTTTTGCCGTTCACGCTAGTCCACGCGCCCGGGGCCGGATTGCACCCGCGAATCAGGTTATAAACGTGATCCACAGGCTTCGCCCAATCGATCTTCGCCTCACCGGCTTTGCACCAACCTTCATAGCTCGCCTGCGATTCGTCCTGCGGCGCCTCTTGGTGCTTACCTGCAAGCACCAGATCCGCCGCTTCCAATAAAGCTTGCACCCCCATTGGAAACAGCCTATCGAAATAGACCGAGCCGAGTGTGTCGTCGGGACCGATCGGCGTCCGTTTTTGAAGAATCACCGCCCCTTCATCCAGCCCGTCGGTAGGCCGGAAAATCGTAAGCCCCGTTTCCGTATCGCCTTTGATAATCGGCCAGTTGATCGAGCTCGGTCCTCGATACTTCGGCAACAGCGACGGATGATACTGAATGGTCCCGTGCTTGGGGATGTTCACGAATTCCTGCGGCGCAAACTGGGTGACGAACGCCATTATGCCGATGTCCGCGCCCGCGTTCCGCATCGCCTCTGAAGCCTCGGGCGCACGCAGGGATTTGAACTGATAAACCGGCAACCCCTTTTCCTGCGCCCGCGCCCGCAAGGCGTCCGCGCGCGCGCCTTCTTTTTCCCGCGCGCAAAATACGCCCGAAATCTCGTCGCCGCGCCCGGCAAACGCATCCAAAACCGCTTTTCCAAAATCCTGCTGCCCGATGATCGCGATCTTCATCGGGCTATTGCGCCTTCGCAGGTTTCGGCGGCAACGAAAATGCGCCGGCCTGTTTCTTCGCCTCGATCTCGGCATCGCTCCAGCCGAGCACTTCTTTTAACACCTCGGCCGTATGCTCGCCCAGCAGTGGCGACCGCTTAACCTTCGCTGGCGAGGCTGAAAGCTTGATTGGCATTCCGACGTTGAACCAGTTCCCACGTTCGGGGTGGTCGAGTTCCAACCACATCTCTCGCCCGCGCACGTGCTCGTCGTTGGCCAAATCCTCTGTGGACATGATCAACCCGGCAGGCACATCCAGCTCATTCAGAACCGCCATGAATTCGCCCTTCGTGTACTTCGAAGCGAACTTCTCGATGAGCGGCCACATCTCGTTCTGGTTCTTGCGCCGGTCGCCGATCTTCGCAAAGCGGGGATCGTTCACCAAATCCGGCAGGCCCAAATCCGGGCCGATCCGCTTGGCCAGCGGCTCCCATACGGCCTCTTGCACCACGATGTACACGTAATCGTTCGGCCCGCCGGGCTTGCACTTGATCGCATACCCAAGCTGCCCTCCGCCGGAATCGTTTCCAGCGCGCGGAGTCGCCTTCAAACCCTTGGTCGGAACCGAGAATTCCGAAAGCTCCTGCCTGGTCAACCGTTGATGATCACGAAACTTCACGCGGCACAGGTTCATCACGCCGTCCATCATGGCGACCTCGACATATTGCCCCTCGCCGGTGCGCTCGCGCTGGTGCAGCGCGGCCAGCAGCCCGATTGCAAGATGCAGCCCCGTTCCCGAGTCGCCGATCTGCGCTCCCGTCACGTAAGGCGGGCCATCCGGCACTCCCGTCGTGCTCATGGCTCCGCCCATCGCCTGCGCGACGTTCTCGTAAGCCTTGAAATCCGCGTACGGGCCCGAAGAGCCAAACCCCTTAATCGAACCCATGATTACGCGCGGATTAATCTCGTGGACCTTTTCCCATGGAAATCCCAGGCGGTCGAGAACGCCCGGCCCGAAATTCTCCATCAGGATGTCGCTCTTTTTCAACAAATCCACGAACACCGCCTTGCCATCGGGCGACTTCATATTGACGGTAATTGAACGCTTGTTGCAGTTCAGCATCGTGAAATACAAGCTGTCCGCATTGGGCACGTCGCGAAGCTGGCCGCGCGTCGCGTCGCCGGCGGGCGATTCCAGCTTGATTACGTCCGCGCCCATCCATGCCAGCAGTTGCGAGGAGGTCGGCCCCGCCTGTACATGCGTCATATCCAGGACGCGGATTCCCTTGAGTGCTTCCATCTAACTGTGTATCTCCTTCATTGCTAGCGAGTAGATTACCAGTATAGAAGGTGGTCTCCGGTTGGTCCGTTCAACCGGGGTTCGGGTTATCGAACCCGATTGTCATGTAAACATCTGAGCCTAACTCCGGCATGCGGTATTGTGGGAAAACACCACACAACGATGATCGGTTCTCCCATCACTCCCAGAGAAAAAGATTTTGCCACCTGGTATCAGGACGTTGTCATTCAGGGAGATATGGCGGAACCGGCGGAGATCGTCAAGGGCTGCATGGTCATAAAGCCCAACGGTTGGGGCGTATGGGAGCGCCTGCAGCGCGAACTGGACGACCGGTTCAAAGCCACCGGCCACGAGAATCTGTATTTGCCTCTGCTGATTCCCGAAAGCTTCTTGAAGAAGGAAGCCGAGCACGTCGAAGGGTTCTCGCCCGAGCTCGCCGTGGTCACAGTCGCGGGCGGCAAGGAGCTCGAAGAGCCGTACGTCATTCGCCCCACTTCGGAAACCCTGGTCGGACACTTCTTCGGGAAATGGATTCAGAGCTACCGCGACCTTCCACTGCTAATCAATCAATGGGCCAACGTCATGCGGTGGGAACTGCGCACGCGGATGTTCCTGCGCACCACCGAATTCCTCTGGCAGGAGGGCCACACCGCGCACGCCTCGCATGAGGAGGCATTGGAAGAAGTGCTGCGCATGCTCGACGTCTACGCCGATGTCGCCGAAAACGTAATGGCGATGCCTGTGATCAAGGGTGTGAAAACGAGTTCGGAAAAATTCGCGGGCGCGCTGCGATCTTACTCGATCGAAGCCATGATGCAGAACGGCCTCGCCTTGCAGGCCGGCACCAGCCATGACCTCGGCCAGAACTTCGGCAAGGCGTTTGACGTTCAATTTCAAAGCAAAGAAGGCAAACTGGATTACGTTTGGCAGACAAGCTGGGGCGTCAGCACGCGTCTGATCGGGGGTCTGATCATGACCCATTCGGATGATAAGGGACTCATTCTGCCGCCCAAAGTCGCTCCCCGTAAAGCGGTAATCGTTCCCATTTATCGCAAGGACGAGGAGCGCGCGCAGGTGATGGAAACGGCATCGAAAATCGCCCGCGAGCTTGGCGCGCATTTGGACGCTCGCGAAGGTCAAACGCCAGGCGCGAAATTCTTCCATTGGGAGCGCCGCGGCGTGCCCGTGGTATTCGAACTCGGCCCGCGCGATGTCGCCGCCGGCAAGATCGTCATCAAGCGGCGCGATACCGGAACCAAGGAGCCCATTGCGCAATCTGAGGCGGCGGTTACGCTCGCCGAAACCCTCGACCTGATGCAGCGCGACCTTTTTGCGAAAGCCCAGCAAAGATTGATGTCGAACACCGTGCTGGCGAACTCAATTCAAGAAGTGGAAGAAATGCTGGCGGACGCGACTGCCGAAAAAGGCGGGGGCAAATTCGTTATGGCGCACGCCAAAGACGCCCCCGAAGTGGATGCCCGCATGAAAGAGTTCAAGGCCACCGTCCGCAACATCCCTCTCACTGACGGCTACGACGGTCCGGGCAAATGCATCATTACCGGCGAAAATGTCGACCGCCGGGTGGTTATAGCGAAAGCATATTAGGCCGATGCGGAAGCCGGTTATCGCGGGCAATTGGAAAATGTACAAGACGGCCGCGGAAACGCAGTCGTTTTTAAAGACGTTTGCGCCGTTGGTCGCCGGTGTGAATAAGGCGGAAGTCGTCGTCTGTCCACCTTTCGTCAATCTTCCGGCAGCCGTCGAATCGGCGCGCGGCACGAACATCGAAATCGGGGCTCAGGATGTGTACTGGCTAAAGGAAGGCGCCTACACCGGCGAGGTCTCAGCTCCCATGCTCTCGGCGATCGACTGCCGCTGGGTCATCGTTGGCCATAGCGAGCGACGCCAATATTTCGGCGAGACAGATGAAACGGTGTTGAAGAAAACCATCGCCGCTTTAGATGCGGGGCTGACGCCCATCGTGTGCGTCGGCGAGCGCCTAGAGCAGCGCGAAGGCGGCACCACGACCGCGGTGTTGTCGGCCCAGTTCTCCGGCGGCCTCGCGGCACTTGCGCCCGAGCAATTTGCGCGACTTGTGATCGCCTACGAACCCGTTTGGGCCATCGGCACCGGCAAGACCGCAACACCGGAAATAGCCGCCGAAGCCCACGCGTTCATTCGCGATCAAATCCGAGGCAAATTCGGCGCAGACATCGCCGAATCCTGCCGCATTCTATATGGCGGCAGCGTTAAACCGGATAACATCAAAGCTCTGATGGCCCAACCCGAACTCGACGGAGCCCTCGTTGGCGGCGCGAGCCTCGACCCCGCCTCCTTTGCTTCGATCGTCCATTACTGATGTGGCAAGTGGTAATTTCTCCCCGAGTGCTGGAGAAGATCGGGGCGTATCAGGAACGAGCCGTTAGCGCGCTTGGGCTCGCCTGCCGGCGGATGCGGATCTCCGACTCACAATTGTTCCAGGATTTCGAAGTCGCGAACCCCATGCCGACGTACTGTCTGCGCAAGAAGCGCTCGACCCCGATGTGCTCTTGCTTGCGGCAGACCTCGGTCGTGTACTGATGTCTCATGACAGCAAGAACACGCGGGTGATAAACCTCGGATAGACGTCCCAACAAATCTGGAGCGGAATGCTAGTCTGCCCGGAGCGCAGCCATTGGATCGATTCGAAGAATTCGGCCGCTGGCCCTCCAAATAGCGCCAAAAGCCGCTGCCGCAAGCAATGTCGCGGCTGCGGCGCAGATCCCGGTGCTCAGCGGCTCGGCGCTGACGATTAGGTATGTGAGGAGCTTTTCGCCGGCCACCGCCGCGCCGATCCCGAACGCCAGACCCAGACCGATCGGTCCGAGGCTTTCGCCCAGCAGCATGCGCCGAAGTGTGCCTGCCGATGCTCCGATCGCCGACCTCACCCCGATTTCGTGCGTCCGCTGCGCAATCGAATAAGCCGCGGATCCATATACTCCGATAACCGCCAGCAGCAGCGCGAATCCGCCGAAGGCCGAAACCGCCGCCGTATATAAGCGAGGCCGCGCCAGCGCATCCGCGAGCCGCTGGTCCAAAGTTTTGACGTCATACACCGGAATCTGCCGGTCGATCTGCTGAACGACGTCCCGGCAAACGGCGAGATACAACTCGGTCTTTCCGCGAACTCGTACAACGAACGTGACGAATCCCGGAGGACTCTGCGGGATCGGGAAATAAATCATAGCCCCCGACGAGGACTCAGGACCCCCGTCATGTACATCGCGAGCTACGCCGACGATGCGGATATTCCTGTCCGGATAACGTGCACTTGCAGTTTTGTTCAGTATGTCCAGCCCGTAGCCACTGGCTCGCGCAAAGCTCTCATTTACGATTGCCACGGGTTCCGAGCCGGCTTGATCAAACGCCGCGAAATCACGGCCCGCGATCATATTGATGTCCAGAGTTCGGAAGAAGTCCGGAGTGACCGCGACCCCAGCTCCTTGCACTTCCGCCCCGGATGTTAACTTCAAAGACGCGCCCACAACGATCGAGTAATTCATCAGCGGCAGATAGTTTGCCGCGGCGGCGGATTCAACCCCGGGCACGCGTCGCAGGCGGTCCAACGCCTCGCGGTAATATTGCGGCTGCGTCTTTTCGGCGCGCACGCCCACAAGCGAAACATTCATCGTCACCACATGATCGGTCTTGTAACCCAAGTCCGTATGGAGCAATTTGAGAAATGTCCGGGCAAGCGTCAAGGATCCGGCCAGCAGCACCACTGTCAGCGCGCCTTGCAATACGATCAAGGCCGCGCGTGTCCGCCTGATCCGCGTGCCGCGCACTTGCGAAGCAGAACGAATCGACTCCTGCCAATGTTCCCAATCGGCGCTGGTAAGTCCGGGCAGCACGCCGAAAATCAGACCTGTGACCGCGGCCAAGCCGATTGCGAATGCGAGCACGCGCCAGTCGACGATGGTGTACTCCTGAGCGGTAAGCGCCGCCGGGGCGAGCGTTGCCGCTAAACGCGCAATCGCCTCTGCTACTAACAAACCGGCAAGAGACGCGGGCAGAGTCAGCGCGACCGCTTCGATAATCAACTGCCGCGTCAAACGCCGCCGGCTAGCTCCTAACGCCGCCCGGATCGACAGTTCCCGCCGCCGCTCGCTCGCCGCGAACAACAGGACCTGCGCTACATTCGCGCACGCAATCAATAACACGAGCGAGACTGCGGCCAGAAGGACCAAAGATGCGTCCCGCACCGGACCAGCCAGTAGATCGCGCAGCAGCCGCATGACCGGCACTGCCAGGCCCTTTTGGATCCTTTCTTCAGGAAACGCTCGCTGGACCTGGGCATTGAAAATCGCGCGTGCCGCTGTAAATGAAAGCCCGGGTTTCAGCCTGCCTACCAGTTGAAAGAAAAACGCGCCTCGCTTTGGAAGTCGCGCCATATCCTCGGCCGTAGGCGCCCACACCGCGCTGCGCGCCGGATAATCGAAGCCGGGCGGAGCGATTCCGACTACCGTCTGCGGCACTCCGTTCAGCCGGATCGTCGCGCCGAGCGCCCGGGGATCTCCGCCGAACGCCTGCTGCCAGATACCGTAACCAATCACCGCAACGCCGTCTTGGCCTTTACGGTCCTCATCCGCCGCGAAGTTCCGTCCGATGTAGGGGTCGGTCCCGAGCGTCTGAAAGAAATTGGAATCCGTTTCTGCCACCAGGACGCGCTGCGCTTGCCTGGCCTCCTGGTTGAACGTCATCTCTGTGACGTTGAATTTGGCTGCCGTTTCGAGAAAGGGGCTCGGGCTGCGGGCGTCAGCACCCAAGCCCGGCGAATAGAACGACAACTCGATCAAACGTTCAGGGTTCCGAAATGGCAGCCCGCGGAGCAACAATGCATTGCACACACTGAAGACGCCGGTTGTAGCGCCGATCGCCAGCGCGAGCGCGATCAAAGCCAGCGCCGCGGCGACCCCGCGTTTCCGGTACACAATTGCGGAGAAGCGAACGTCCCGCCACATGGTTTCAGATTAGTTCAAATACAGCCCTGGCGGTCAGACCCGGGTTCGCCTCCGAATCCGCGCCCGGCCGGGCGACAGGTTATGCTTGGCATGGAGTAACGACCATGTTTTCTTTGGGGCGGCGGGAATTGGAACAAACCATCGACACGACATCGCATACGGCAACGCGAAATAGCCGCCGAAACGCACGTGGTCATTCGCGGTCAATTCGCGCAAATTCGGCGCAGACACGGCCAAATCGGCCGCATTTAGATGGCGGCAGCCGTCAAACCCGATATATCAAAGCTCTGATAGCCCAACCCGAGCTCGACGGAGCGCGGGTTGGCGGCGCGAGCCTCGATCCCGCCTTCTTTGCCTCCATCGTCCATTACTGATGAACCGGCCGGATTGCCTCGACTGCATCCTTTGTATCGATATCCCCTTCCCAGTATTGGATCAGAATATCGCGGTTCATTTCGATCCAGTTCGACAATAGCGACAAATCGCTCGCGCTCATCGCGCCCTGCACCACGCGAATCTCAGGCCGAATCGCCACGGAAACCATTTCAGAAGGAACCGCTTTTGGGCCGGGCGAGACCTTCACCCGAACATCATGTTGCGCCCCGCCCTTGTACGAAATCCACACGACGAAAGGCAGACCAGTGTGTTTGGAGAAAAGGTTCGCCATCTCAAAGAAGTCGTCTGAACGGCTGTGGTCCCACTCGGGAGCTTCAGTTGTCAGAACGCGGGAGTTTTGCATGCCTGATCTCATAGTAACGAAACGCACGAATTCTAAATCAGGAAGGATGCAACTGCCCTGGGTTCGGCTCCAAATCCGCGACCGGCCGGCGACAGGTTATGCTTGGCATGGAGTAACGATCGTTTTTTCTTTGAAGGGACGACGGGGTTTGGAACAAACCATCGACAGGACATTGCAGAAGCGGATCGCGGCCGATGCTGCGGCGGCTCTGGTTACGGACGGAATGGTAGTGGGGTTGGGAAGCGGGTCCACGGCCGCGCTTGCCGTTTCGGCTCTGGGCCAGAGGGTCGCGGAGGGTTTGCACATCCTGGGTGTCCCGACTTCTGAAGCCACCGCCGCCCAGGCGCGCATTTACAAAATCCCGCTGACCACTTTAAATCTGCACCCGCAATTAGATGTCGCCATCGACGGAGCGGATGAAGTGGAAAAAGGCACGCTCCATTTGATTAAAGGGCATGGCGGGGCGTTGTTGCGCGAGAAAATCGTGGCGAGCGCCAGCAAAAATTTTGTCGTGATCGCCGATGAATCCAAGTTGGTGGACCGGCTGGGGACGAAGTTTGCGGTTCCCGTAGAAGTGGATCAATTCGGGTGGATCGTGACGGCGCGGAAATTGGAAAAGCTGGGTTGCGAAGTGGCGATTAGAAAGACCGCGGAAGGGGTCGAGTTTGTAACCGACGGAAATAACTATATACTGGATTGCGTCTTCGGCGCGATTACCGATCCGAGCGGGCTGGCGCGGGAATTGGATGGAGTTGTCGGCGTGGTGGAGCACGGTTTATTTCCCTCGATGACTTCACAGGTACTGCTGGGCGGAGGTGCCGGCGTGACGGTGCTTGAGCGATGAACCTATCTGCGGAAGAGGCCCGGCTGCTTTTTAGCCGGTGGAAGGATGAATCGGCGCCGGTGCGGGTCAGATTATCGAATAATTCTGTCATGTTCGACGGTGTCGGGGTAACGGAAATTAACGCGGACACCCTTCATTTCAGCGGCCCGGCCTGGCAGTTCACAGTGCCGCTGGCCGGCGCGGAGTTTTCGTTTTCCGATCCGCGGGAAATACCGGTTGCAAGCGTGCGGGAAGCGGAGACCGCTGAATACGAGTTCGGCGTGGCGATTACTCTGGCAAGCGGTGACCGGCTGGTACTTCTTGAAATGAAGAACCATCAGCCGGAGTAGCTCTCAAGAAACCACGCGCAACGTAACGCCGCGGCGGACTACTGCAAAATCGCCTCAATTGCAATCGTCGCGGTCTGGCTAGCGGTAACTTCGCCCTTCGGTGAGCGGTAGCGGATCGCAACCGGAATCGCAGCGCCCAACGGAGCGGCCGCTGGAACACTAACCGTGACATTCGAGACCCCCGCAGCGACCGGCTCAACAGATGCTGCCGGCAATTCCAAATCACCGATTTGGATCGAGAGCAGGTTCGGATCCGTGCCGGCGGAAATGCCGGTGACCGGTATCCGCAGTTGGTCCCCGGCTTGAGCCGGCTCGGCGGCGAAGCGATGATTGCGCGGCATCGCGATTAAAGAGCCATCGATGATCGTCGCCGCAGCTTGGCCGCCCGCAGCGCCGTCGACGGTGAAGATACCAAGCGCCGAATCCCGCAGCACTGTTTTGAGTGCGTTGCTTCGGCCAGCGGCCGTTTGTACCGCTACCTCAATAGGCGTTCCAGCCGCCAGAGACGGGCACACAAATGTGACCTGCTCCGTCGAAGCGAACACAACCGGAACGGGTGCGCGGTTCACCAGCACTTCCGTGCCCGGCGCCAGCCAACCGCCGCCCGCAGTCGCCAAAGATCCGCTAGAACACACCGAATCCGTAGATCCACTCGCGGCGTTCTGTACCGTGTCGATTACGGGTGCACCTGAACCGGTCTGAATCTGCACCTCGGCTGCCGACGAACGCTGTGCCGCATCCGTCACCGAGAAGATCACTTTGAACAATCCCGCTTGCGATGCCGCCGGTGTCCACTCGAAAACTCCCGACGTGGGGTCGAAGCCGGCTCCGGACGGCAACGAAGTGGCTGCAAGAATGCCGGATGAGGCCGTCACCTGGAAAGCTAATCTCTGGTCGAAAATCGCGAATTGCCTCCCCCGTGCGGATAACACGGGTTGCCCGGATGCTTGAACCGAGATCCGCTCCTCCACTGTGGAACCAAACGCGGAGGCTTGGATCGACACCGTTTGCGTAACCGCCGGGGAATCCACTATGGCCTGAAACGAGATTGTCGATTGCCGCGCGCGTGCAGTCACGCGAACCGGAAGGTGAACGAATGCTTCGCTTGCCGATAAAACCACTTCGGATGGACCCTCAGCCGCCTCACTCAACTGAACCTCGCAGTTGAGAGCCGTTCCTGCACGGACCAATTTCGGCTGACATGAGACATTGTGCGGGACGCCGATTCCGCCCATGCTTTTGCCAATCTCCGCGGCAGAAATGGTTGCGGTGGCCGGGACTCCACTGGCTTTGATCGTTACCGAAACAGGGCCTGAATACCCGGTGAGGGCCGTAACCTTGAAGGTCCCCGAAGTCGCGCCGCCGGTCACAGTAGTGGATGCGGGCGCCGATAATTTCGCGCTGCTGCTTAAAACCGCCAGGCTTTCGCCGCCCGCGGGAGCAGGCCCGGCGAGTGCAAAGCTGCACGTGCTGGTCTGGCCGGCTTTCAAAGTAGCCGGAACGCAGCTTAACGATTTCGGAGGGACCATGCCAATCGTGAAACTTGCCGACTGAGTCACGCCACTGATAGATGCGCTGACGATAACCGTAAAGTAGTCCGCCCCACCCACAGTCCCCGAAAACTTCGCTGACGCGGTTCCGCTTGGAACAGTAACCGATGCCGGCATGCTGATCCTGGCTCCCGCGTTCGTGCTAATGCTAACAATCGTCGCGGCAGGGGCAGTTTCCGAAAGGGCAACTGAGCACGTTGTCGTCGGTCCAAGTGGGGCGGCGATCGCGGACGGCGTGCAGGTCAACCCGGTCACGAGGATCGAAAGCGTGAACGTCAGGGTCTTGGTGATTCCATAACCGGATGCCGTAATGCCAACGCTGCGCGTGACGGAGGCCAGAGTTGTCGAATTGGCGGTAAAGCTTGCGGAGCTGGCGCCCACCGGGACTGTAACGCTTGCCGGAACCGTTAGTGATGACGAGTTGCTGCTGATTGTGAACGTGCGCGCGCTGGTAGCCGCGCTGGTCAATGTGACGGCGCAGGCTGCACTTGAATTATTGGCCATGATTTGCCCGCCGGCTAACCCGGATAACGTGCAAGTCAGCGAGGAAAGGCTGCCCGCCGTGCTCGCCGCGCTGACGGTGACCGTTCCACTGCCGGCGGTAATCGCTTCGGCCGTTCCGGACGCCGTCACCGCGTAAGTATTCGATAGGTTGACGGTCGTTGTGGAAGCGGCGGCCGAAAGATTCACGGCTACCATCGCGAGTACTCCGTTTCCAATCGTGCTGGAGTTCATGCCGGACACGGTACACGTATAAACGCCTGGGGTTGAACCGCACTTCAGAGATTTGCCCGCAGCCGTGGCGGCCGGACCGGCGGAAGCGTTTATCGCGGTGAAATTCGACGCCGGGTAGTTTAGCTTCCATTGCACCGCCGCCGGCTGGGTGCCTGACGCCGACGAAATTGAGATGTTCAAAATAACGCTTGCGCCGGGCGTGGCCGTGGCTGAAGAAACGCTTAACGCAGGCTGAGAATAAAGCAAGCCGCAACTCAGTAGGAAGAAAAGTGCGGTAAAGATTTTTCGGCTGTGTGGCATCGGTCTTTTCTTAGCCTGAGGTACGTCCGGAGTACGAACAATAAGATGGAAACCTTGAGCGGGGACCCGATTTGCATTAAAACAACGGAGCAGGCTGCCAGTCCTGCGCGCGGGTTGCTTACGCGCGTGGCCCGTGTTTGCACACGCCGGCCAGCGCGATTTGGCGATCGCGCGCAGGATGGCATCCTGCCCCACAGCCGCTTACTCGCGCGGTGCTTCGATCGCGATCGTTGCCGATTGGCTTACCGAAATTTGACCGTCGGGCGCCCGGTCGCGCACGATAATCGGAATTGCGTCACCTGCTCTGACGGCCTGGGGAAGCGTCGCTGAAACGGTTACGATTCCGCTCGCGCCTTCCAGGGCCTGCACCGATTCCGCCGCGACTTCGATGTCGCCTATCTGAACTCCGATAAGATTCGGGTCGGCGCTGCTGGATAATCCGGTCACCGGAATGCGTATCGTGTCCCCCGGCTGAGCGGGCTGGCCCGGATAGCGGTGATTGCGCGCCATCGCGATCTGCGAGCCATCGAGAATCGTCGCGGCAGCCTGGCCATTACTCGATCCGTCCACCGTGAAAATACCTGGCGCCGAATCTCGTAGCCGCGCGCTGATCGGGGCGCTTTTGCCCGCTGCTGTCTCTACCGCGACCGAGAACGTACTTCCGGCGGAGCCCGAAGGACACGCAAATGTAACCTCGGTGGGCGAGGCGGATAAAGCCGGAACCGGCGCGCCATTCACCAGGAGCTGGGTACCCGGCGCCAGCCAGCCGCCGCGCAAGGTCGCCAATGATCCCTCCGAGCAAACTACGTCTCGCGAATGGCTGCCGGCGTTCTCGATGCTCTCGATCACCGGCACTCCGGAGCCGGTTTGAATTTGCACCTCGGCCTCGGCGGACCGCCCCGCAGCATCGCTGGCGGAGAATCGGATTTTCCAAAGGCCCCTTTCCGATTCAGCTGCGGTCCAGTCGAACAACCCCGTGGAGCTGTCGAAAGATGCGCCTTGCGGAAGCTCCGTTGCGGATAGCACGCCCGCTGTCGCGCCAACCTGGAATGTCAACCGCTTTCCGAATGTCGCGAACTGTTTGCCGGGAACCGACAAACCAGCGCGATTGGACGCCTGGACTGAAATCCGCTCCTCCGCGACAGAATCGCCCGCCGCAGTCTGAATAGCAACGCTTTGCGTGGATGCCGAGGGATCGATCCATGCGTGGAATGAGATTGTCGATTGATGGGGTCGCGCAATTACCCGCGCAGGCACATGCGTTGACGGATCGCTCGCTGCCACAGCCAGTTCGGCGCCGCTCTCATTTGAACTACTCAACTGGATTTGACAGCTAACGGTTTCCCCGGCTTGAGCCAGTTTCGGAGAGCAGGTCAAGTTTTGGGGCAGGCTGGTACTGGGTGAGGGCGAGCCGTTGCGCCGGGGCTCCACGGCCAAAGAAATTTTCGCGGTGGCTGTAATTCCACTAGCTTTCACCGTTACCGTCACCGGCCCGGAATAACCTGTCAACGCGGCGACGGCGAAAGTGCCGGAGGTAACTCCACCGGGGGTCGTAGCTTGCGCGGGCGCCGATAAACGCGTGCTGCTCGTCAGGATGTACAGCCTGTCGCCGCCCGCCGGCGCCGCGCTAACCAGTGTGAATGTGCAAACGCTGCTTTGGCCGGCCGTCAGGGTCGCCGGAGAGCAGGTCAACGAGTTCGCCGGAACCATCCCGATAGTGAAGCTCGCCGATTGAGGCAATCCGCTGAGTGAGGCTTTCGCCGTCACGACGAAGTAATCCGCGCCTCCGACCGTAGGCGAAAAGTTCACGCTGGCGGCCCCGGCCGGCACAGTCACCGAAGCGGGCATGCTGATCCTTGTTCCGGCGTTGTTGGTAATGGCCACCGGCGTGGCCGCGGCGGCGGTTTGGCTCAGAGTGATCGTGCAACTTGTGGAGGTCGAATTGGGCGAGGCAATCGCGGTTGGCGTGCAACTCAACCCGGTAACTAAAACCGAGATCGTGAAAGTGAGATTTTGGGTAACCGCGTATCCGCTCGCCGACAACGTTACGCTTTTCGTGACCGAGGGCAGCGCTGCCGAATTTAGGGTAAACGTCGCGGAGCTCGATCCTGGCGCGACGACAACGGTGGACGGTGAGGTCAGCAGAGTCGAACTGCTGGCGAGCGTGTACGTCTGGCTCGCTGCCGCGGTTCCCGTCAAATTTAAAGCGCAGTTCGCCGTCCCGGCGCTGCTCATAATCTGAGTACCCGATACCGTTGGCACTGTGCAGGTGATCGAAGATAGAGGCGCGGCTGGCACCACCGTCAGGGTCGTATTTTGCGACATGCCCATGTACGATGCCGTTATCAGGCTCGTTTGGGCCGCCGAAACGGCGGAGGTGGCCACCGGGACCGTAGCGGATGTCGCGCCCGCCGCAATCGTCACCGTTGAAGGCAGAGCCGTGGCTGACCCGCTCGACGATAGTGTCACGGTTGCTCCCGCCGAGGGCGCCGGCCCCGATAAATTGATCAGGCACGCGCTCGAATCGCCGCCGGCCACGGTTCCCGGAGCGCACGCGATCGAGGAGACCATCACGCCGGAAAAAACCGTCTCGGTGGCTCCGAGCGAGCTGCTGCCCGCCGACCCTGTCATATTGACGGTGATCGATGTGCCGGGGTACGTCAGCGCAAAATTGAACGAGGCGATGATGCCGTTTGAAATGATGCTCGAATTCATCCCCTTTAGGGCGCAGCTATATGTCCCGAAATCGATCGCGCAGGACAACGTTTTCCCGGCGGCCGTTGCCGCCGGCCCCGGCGTTCCGGTGACGATAGTCACCAGTCCCGCTGGAAAGTTTAGAGTCCATTGCAAAGCCGAGGGCTCGCTCCCGGCGGGAGAGGAGAGCGAGAGATTCATAATCACATTCGTCGACGAGGTGGTGCCGAGCGCGCCGCCCGGAGATAACGTTAAAGCGGGTTGGGCACACAGAAAATTGCAGGTGATTAAAACAAACAGGATTAAAAATAAATGTTTATGCACTGGAGTTAGCCATCCTTTGTTCGGATATCGGTCTTTTCCTAGCCTGAGGTAACTCGGCGGTACGAACAATAAGATGGAAGCCTTGGAGCGCGCGCCTGATCTGCCTGCCTCGCCGCCTAACGGAAGCGAGCGCGAAAACCCGGTTAACTTATGCGGTGAGGCAGTGTATTTTACGTTAAAAGAAATCTGTCCGCGGCCGATATTTTCCGCAAGTAACCCAAAATAAAAATGGCGTCCGTCCACAAAGGGGCGGACGCCACCCGCGAATGCGTGTTTACGGGTCTCTATTGCTGAATTGCTTCGATCGCGATCGTGGTTTGCTGGCTTGTCGCGACCTCGCCGCTGGGCAAACGGCGCCGGACCGATAACGGAATTGCGTTACCGGCCGGCGCTGCGGCAGGCAGCGTGATCCCGATCACTACTACTCCGGCCACCGTGCCGGGCCGGACCCATTCAGCAGGCAACTCTAAATCGCCCGCTCGTACCGAAATCAAACCAGGATCGCAGTCAGCACGCAGGCCTGTCACGGGAATCTCGAGAACATCGCCGGATTGCGCCGGCTGTCCCGCGAATCGGTAGTTCCGAGCCATCGCAATCTGAGATCCCCCTAGAATCCTGGCGGCCGCCTGTCCGTTGGCGGAACCGTCCACGGTAAAAATTCCTAGCGCCGAATTCGAGAGGGCGGTCGTGAGCGTCCCGGGTTGGCCTGCCTCGGTCTCCACGGCTATTGAGAGCGGAGCTCCCGCAGGGCCGTCCGGGCACAAAAAAGTGACTTCCGTCGATGACGCGTGTAGCACCGGCGCCGCCGCCCCGTTAACGGAAACACGCGCTTGCGCCGACAACCATCCGCCGCGAAGTTTTGCCAGAGAACCGCCCGAGCAAACCGAATCGATTGCTCCGCTTGCGGCGTTCTCTAATCTGTCGAGGACAGGCGCTCCAGACCCCGTCTGAACGCTGACATCGGAGAAAGCAGAGCGTCCACTCGCGTCCGCAGCCGAGAAACGCACGTTAAATATGCCTGACTGTGATTCCTCCGGAACCCAATCAAAGATTCCCGTCGCAGGATCGAAATTTGCGCCCGCAGGCAATCCCGTGGCCGAGAGAATGCCCGTTGAGGATGTATCGAATGCCGCGGTCACCGTAAACGAGAGCCTCTTTCCAATTGCGGCAAACTGCTTGTCCGGAACGGATAGGGTGGGTCCGTTCCGCAAAACTGAGATTCGCTCCTCTATTGAAGACTCGTCCGAGCCCGCTCGAATGGCAACCGTCCCGGCCTTAGCCGCCGTATCTACGATCGCTTGGAACGATACGACGCTTTGATGAGGGCGGCCTTCGATGAGATCGGGAACGTGCACCGATGCATCGGTCGCGAATAGCGGCACCACCGCGCCGGACGCCACTTCCGCAGTTAATTGCACTTGACAGGGGACCGTGCCTCCTGGAAGCACGACTTTCGGTGTACAGGTTATTCCGGCGATCGGCGGCTGGCCACCACCCATGCCCCGTTTCGGCCTTACGACGGCTGAGGAGATGGTCGCCGACGCCGGCACTCCAGCCGCCTTAATTGTCACCACGACAGGGCCAACATATCCCGTCAAAGCCTTAACGGTGAAACTGCCCGATGTCAAACCGGCCGCAAGCGTAAGAGCTGCTGCCGGCACGGATAGCAAGGTGCTGCTGCTGGACACATTTAATGTGTCACCGCCGGCCGGAGCGGGTGCAACCAGAGTGAAAGTACAAGTGCTCGTCTGCCCCGCGGTCAACCTCGCCGGAGTGCAAGTCACCGATTTGGGCGGTACCAAGCCGATCGTGAAGCTGCCCGATTGAGTGATTCCGTTCAGTGAAGCGTTGATCGTCACGGTGTAATAATCCGCGCGCCCGGCGGTTGTGGAGAAAGTAGCCGAGGAGCTGCCAGCCGAAACTGTGAGCGTTGCCGGAATCGTCACCCTTCCGCCGGAGTTGCTGGCAATTGCCACCGCGGTCGCGGCCGAAACGGCTTGCGTCAGCGTTGTCGTACAAGTCGTAGTCGGGGCAGCCGGAGCGGCGATCGCATTGGGGGTGCAACTTACCTTCGATACCAGCACCGCCACTTTAAAGCCTACGTTTTGCGCGGCGCCGTAGCCGCTTGCGGTGACCGTCACTGTGCCGGAACTGGAACTCAATTTCGTCGAAGTGACGGTAAACGATGCCGATACGGAGCCCGCAACCACACTAACGGAGGCCGGAGCCGTGAGGAACGTTGTGCTGCTGGTGAGCGTGAACGACTCGTCCGCGGTCGACGCGCCGGACAAGTTGACGGCGCACGTAGCCGAAGAAGAGCTGCCCATCATTTGGGTCCCGGAAGCGGTGGGAAGGGTGCACGTAACGGATGAAATTGGAACAGCCGGAACCGCCGTTACGCTCCCGGTTTGGGATGTTCCGTTGTAGCCGGCCGTGATGGTGCTGCTCTGGCTGCTCGCCACGGTGGAAGTTGTGGCCGTGACCGTGGTCGACGTCCCGCCAGCGGCAATCGTCACCGTTCCTGGAACGGTCACGGCGGAGTTGCTCGATGCAAGCGTAATAGTTGCCCCGCCCGCTGGCGCCGCGGCTGAGAGCGTGATCGTACATATACTGGAATCGCCTCCCGCCACCATTGCTGGAGAGCACGATAGCAAGGAAACACCGGATGATCCCGTCACGGTGATGCTTGCCACACCCGAGGTTCCCCCGGAACCAGCAATGATCGTATACGTGCCCGAGGGTCTGCCCGTCAGTGCCGTAGCAGTAAAAGTCCCGGTTAAAGATCCTGCCGCGACGGCAAAAGACGGGAGGCTGAAGTAATCATTACCGAGGAGCTCAACTGGATTTCCGCCCGCCCCTGCTGCTCCGGTGAGCGTAACAGTGCAACTGATGGATTGTCCCGGCGCAACCGTTGCTGGAGTACACGCGAGGGAAGAAACGGGTATTGCGGAGGTTCCGGGTCCCGAACTGCCTCCGCTGCTTCCGCCACCACCGCCTCCTCCTCCGCTGGCTGAACCCAGCCCCGAAAACGAGAGCGTGCTTCCGGTTGGATCCACGCCATCGGCTCCGCTAAGAGTGGCCGTCGTACTCGTTACGCCCGGTTGCAGCGTAATGTTAACGGTTGCGATCACACCGTTGGTAATGATATTCGAATTCATCCCGCTTGCAACGCAGCTGAACAGGCCGAAGTTCATCGTGCATGCGAGTGCTTTTCCGGCGCTCGTTAACGAGGGTCCGGCTGTTGCCGTAGCCGTCAGCACAGACGAGGCCGGAAAGGTGATCGCCCAATCAATCGCAGCCGGCTCGGAGCCCGACGGTGAAGAAATCGAAAGATTCACCGTGAGGATCCCTCCGCCGCTGGTTCCGGGCGACAATGTCAATACATCCGCTTGGGCATAAATTAATGCAGGCGTAAATAAAGCAACCGCCGGTAACCAAAAAGACACTTTCAATGCAGCACCTTCCTCCGGCCCTTTCCGGGCCGTTAGAGGTCAATGAGCCTCCAGTGTTGCGGCAGGCTTGTCCCCTTTTGTTGTAAGATCTTCTAACCTAAGTCAAATTAGAAAGAGGGACAAGCGGAAATTTGCGGGTATACGGATTTGGCTGGTCGCCGCCCCTTGTCAAGACAATGGCGGTTCTCGCTTATTTACCGCGGCGTGTTTCGGGCGCTGCGGAATCGGTACTAAATATAAAAAGTAAGTTAATTCGCCCGCAATTATTTTACAATAAGCCAGGATTAATTTATTCGTATTGCCGATTATTCAAAGCGGACGGACATAAGCCGCATCGATTTCCGAGGCCACGCCGCGGCCCAGCAAAGTAACGGAAACAACCAGCCGGTAGGAACTTTTCACTTTCAGCAGGATTCCTTCGACGCCCGTGAGCGGCCCGCGATGCACTCGCACTCGCTGCCCAATTCGCAAAAATGGCCAGGGTTCTACGGTCGATTGCGTTTCGGCCATTTTCCGCACGGCAGCCAGCTCCCGTTCATCGATCGGCAACGGCTGGTTTTGACTTCCAGCCAGGCCGACGACGCCCGTGGTCGCGAGCACCTTGGGGCGGGATTCAAGCGCGATGCGGCAGAACACGTACCCGGGAATCAAAGGCAGTTCGATTTCACGGACCCTGTCGGACCAGGCGCGGCGCGTTTTATACAGCGGCAGGTATTCCTGGATGTCCTTCGCGCGAAGGAGTTGGCTGACCTGGCGTTCGAAATTCGAGCGGACGCGTAGACCATACCAGGACTGCTTTTCGGCTGAGATGACCGGCGTGTTTTTAGCCGCTGTCGAGAGCCCGAATCCTTTGCTCATGCTTGTGCGGGGTTACTTCGAAATCGTAATCTCGACGCGTGCATCTTTAAGGGCCACTTTTTTCAGATCCGGCATTACCGCAATTGCCTTCTTTATTTGCACCTCGTAGCGGCCTGGACGGAATGGGCGCGCTCCGCCGAATTTTAAATTGGCGATCGGCCCGCCGGGTATAGCGGCCGTCCCCCCCGCCAGGATGCAGCGCACAGTTTGCGTTTTGCCTTGCCGGCTGGCGAGCAGTTCGCATCGGATCGCTTTCTGGGCCTTTGCCGCTGCCTCCTCGGTACTGGCCCCTTTGAAGTCCAACTGAACAGACTCGGGAAACGAAAACTCCCATTGAAGAGCGACCGGTTCTTTTCCCTCGGCTTGCAGAAGTTCGATCGACAGAGCGCCGTTTCTGCCGTTCGGAGCAGGTTGGACTTCGATCGGGTGCAGCGTCTGGGCGCACACGGGCAGGGAACACAACATCGCTAACGAAAAAAACTTCATCCTACTATCTGCGCGCGGTCAGATTCGATATACCGTAGCAACGCTGTACTTCGGGTATGAGCTTCGAGGCGAAAGCGACGGCTTCTTCAACCGCTCCCGGCCGGTCGGGCAGCATGACACGGACGAGCGCTCCATCCGTCCGGCCGTCGAGTACGGCATCCTTCATCAGCAGAAACTTACCGACGTATTCGCTCGCAATCACTCTAGACCCGGATTGATACCAGTAAAGGACGATTTGGCGTTCGCTTCCTTTATGGATCGAATACTTATTCACAGTCACCGCGGCTCCGTTTACCGGCACCTCCACGGACCCATACTGCCAAATTTCCCATCCGCTGCCCGGTAGGCAATGCTTGGGAGAATGCATGCTCTCGCCGCTGCGCTGTTCCGCGTAGTAAGCGATAAACAAACTCAGGTATTGACTGCCGCGCGAATAAATGCGCGACACGTAGTCGGTCAGGACCAGGCGCTTGAGCTCGTTCGGGGGTAGGGGAGCATCTTGCGCGAAATTCCATCCGGCGAGCGATACGGGAATGTCGTTGAGCGGGTGCGTCAACGACTGCGGATGGCGCCGTTCGGTGTAAGCAGACGTCGCAAGCGTTGCACCGAGAATTGCAATAACGCCGGCAAACGGCCATGCGGTCTTCACGACTACGCGACAGCTCCTTTCGGGGATCTCTCCAGGACAGCATGCGTCAGTTTGGCGATGCCGATAAAGGCCACAAAACCTACCACGAAAACCAACCAACCCGCGAACGCGTGATAAAATCCCTCCGCAAATTCCTCATTGTAATCCGCCAGGATCGCGGTCCCGGAAACGCGCAAGACGTTCACCGCGATAGACAAGGGAGCGCTCAGCACAACCAACAATATGCGCGCGGGCAGCGAATTACACAAAAACTGGCCCAGCAAAAGCGCCGCCACCATCAGCGCCGAGAACGAATTGAGGCCGCTGCAAGCTTCATCCACACCCAGCGACATATGCGCCAGTTGAATGATGTTTCCATCCCGGTAAACGCTCACATGGAACCACTGCGCGACCGTGGTGGCGACGCCAGACGCGAATAACTGCAGCGGCGCGGTGGCCGTGTTATACACAATGGCGGGAAGGGGAATCATGGTGGCGAGCAAAATCAGGGGGAACATCAACCGCTTTAGCCGGTCGTGGCCCCCGTACGCCCAGATTAAGCCGGCCAACACCAAAATCAGCGAAAACCTTTGCAAGAAAAACTCAGCTGCAAGCTTGCCGGCCAAAAATGTGAGAGACCCGGCCGCCACCAACCACAGTCCGCGCAGGCTCGGCTGGGCACGTATCGCCAATAGGGGTCTGCGATCCAGCCACGCGAAATACAACGCCAGCGGCGGCAGCAGTATCCCTTGGGAAAAACTGGGTTGGTTCCACCAGTCGTCGAAAAGCCCCGCCAAAGTTCGGCCATAAATAACAGCTATCAAAACGGCGATTGCGCCAAATTCAAAGACACGCCTTGCAGGAAGGTCAATACCCGGCTTTGCGGGAGCGGGAGCCGTCATCGCGGGCTGCATCGGAGGTATCCGCGGTGCAAATGTGTAGCCAACCCCGCCCCCAGATCTTTCGAATTTCGATTCTTCGCGGTGGCGGCGCACTCGAAAGCGCCCGGCTAGCTGCCCGAAACGACAAACTTTAGCAAGGAGCGATAAAAAATGGCCTACGGGGCTTTGCTCCGGGAGCTTGTGACGCGACGTGGTTTGTGGAGAGCGGTCTTTCGGGCACGCCTCCTCCACTCGGAACCCCATTTTTGGTACCTAGCGCGAGTCGGTCTTGGCACCCGAATTGCCCGACCCACCGGGGCGGGAATCACGGTTAGGGAGATACGAGGGGGGAATGAGCTTTAAGGACATGCGCCGCGGGAGCGGCCGATTTAAGGGCCCGAAGACTCGCACTTTTTTCAAGCTTTTCACTCTAACCGCCGGAATCTGTGTTGTTAGCGCCAGCGCGCAGAACACGATGACCAGCGCCGTGAATGAGTTGCAGCGGGCCGGCTTTGGTTTTTACAATCTCTCCGTGTTTGGAGGCTACACTAATTCAACCTTTCCGACGGTGGATTCTACGGGCACGATTAATCCGAATTTTGCCTTCCACACCCTCATGACGGGCGTTACCGCGTCCATTGGCTGGCGGGCCAAGAAATCGGAACATCTGCACTTCGATGTTCGCTATACGCCGTCCTATTACTATCAAGCTTCTTCCACCGGCCTCCACACCTCCCGATTCACGCCCAATCAGAACCTCACGTTAGGCTGGAATCAAACGTTCAAAACCAGATGGAGCATGGGTGCAAATCTGGTAGTCGTGTATTCGGATTACAATCAACTCCTTTTGTTGTCCGACCCCAATCAGATTTATGCCGGCATCCCCGGCACGCCAGGCGAATACGCGACCGCGGTGTTATCGGGTAGTGGGACCAACGCCGGACTTAACGCGGCCGCAGGCGCTTCGTCCGTTGTGGCCGGCCAGCAGAACCTCTTATACGGCAATCGCATTCTGTCGGGCGCCGCAAGCTTCTCGCTGGGGTACGAGGTCAGCCCCCGGCTTCATCTGACCGGAGGTTTTTCCGGTTCAAGAATGCAGCACCTTGCAGACAACACGGCCCCCCAAACGCCGTACCTGCTGCAACAGTCGAGCACGGTATCCGCAACCTTGGGGCTCAATTATTTGCTATCGGAGCGCGCGAATCTGACCGGGAACATGAGCTACTCCCGCGCCATATCCAGCCTGTACAGTGTCCCGAGCATGAACATCATGATTGGAGCTGGCTACAGACTTACCGAGCACCTTTTCGTGCACGGGGCCGGAGGGGCCGGCTATCTGCTGCCGATCACCCAGGGCGGGGTTTCAACACCGTTCTCGCGAACGCAGTGGCAGGCATCGGCTGGCTTGGGATATCGCATCCTGCGTCAATCGTTCATGGGTACGGTGGCGCGGACCGTTTCCGACAATTTTGGTTTAAACGGCTCCGCGACTTTGCTTGCCAGCGCCGGATGGGGTTGGAGCCCGTTGGGAAGCTCCTGGGGTATTACCGCCGGCGCGGCCGAGGTACGTCTCAGCGGCACGAATTATGGCAACCAGGGTTATAGAGTTATGGCCGGGCTGACGCGTACAGTTAAAAGCCATATATTCATGAACTTAAGCTATGGTTATGGGGCTGGGAACAGTCTACTGCCGCTGGCCGGGACGGGACTTGCCGCGACGGGGCTTGCTGGCACGCGGTACAGCTCGCAATCCCATTCGGTAAGGCTCACTATCGGCATACGGCCCTATTTGGGGTCGCCAATCGGGATTGGGGCGTCGCCTGCAGAGGGCGGTGGCCTCCAGTTCCCGTGAAACGCCCGTCAGGTCCCATGTATCGACTGGAGCGCAATGCGGGTTTTTAGTCAGTACGTCGCCGTAAAAAGCATATTGCTTCTCGTGCTCGAGGGGCTGATTGCCGCCTTTTCGCTCATCGGGGCGACTTGGCTTCGTTTTTTCAGCGAACCGGAGCAGTTCACGGCAATGTTGGGAAACCCCATTTACTGGCTTCGCGTTTTGGTGGTGGTGGTCGCTTTATTGGTGGCGTTCTATTGCAATAAGCTCTACGACTTCAACGCTCTGCGGAGCCGGCAGGAGTATTTCCGCCAGGATCAGATGATCCGGCTGGTGGAGAGCGTGGCGTATGTATGTTTTCCGCTGGCTCTGCTCTATTATTTCGTGCCCGATTTGATGCTCGGCCGCGGCATAGCGCTCATCTCGATCGCTCTGATGCTGCCGCTCATAGCCTGGTGCAGGCTGGCGGTTTCAAGCGGCGTGCTCGAACAGAAGGTCCTGATTATCGGGGCCGGCGAGCTGGCGGAAGCGGTTTCAAAAGAGTTTTCCTCGCGCGCGGACTTGCATCTCTCGGTAGTTGGTTTCTTGACCGGGCCCGACCGCCGCGATGCGATGCCGGCTCCGGGATGCCGCGTTCTGGGCGCCGTGGAGGATCTGATGTCGGTCGCGCGCTCCACGCAAGCGAACCGGATCATCGTGGCATTGCAGGAGCGCCGCCGCGCACTGCCGGTTCGGGATTTGGTCCGGCTGCGCATGGAGGGAGTGGAGATCGAAGATGCGCAAACCGCGATGGCGTCGCTGAGCGGGCGCGTAAGCCTCAGCACCATCCAGCCCAGCTGGTTCGTATTTTCCGACGGATTCCGGCGCTCGGAAGCCCTGTTCGCCATCAAGCGGACCATCGATTTTGTCTGCGCTATTTTAGGTTTGATTTTGACGCTCCCGATCATGGCTATCGTGGCTTTGGCCATCAAACTCGATTCCGAGGGTCCGGCCATGTACCGCCAAAGACGGGTGGGTCTGGCGGGGCGGGTGTTTGAAGTTCTGAAATTCCGATCCATGCGCACCGACGCCGAGAAGGATGGGCCTAAATGGGCGAGTTCAAGGGATTCGCGGATTACGCGCATCGGAGGGTTCTTGAGAAAGTATCGATTCGATGAGCTTCCGCAATTCTGGAACGTGATCCGCGGCGATATGAGTTTCGTGGGTCCCCGGCCCGAGCGGCCGGAGTTCGTCGAGCAGTTGCGCGAGGTCATTCCGTATTACGATGAAAGGCACACGGTGCGTCCGGGCATCACCGGTTGGGCGCAGGTTCAGTACGAATATGGGGCGAGCGTCGAAGCCGCCTGCCGCAAGCTGGAATACGATTTGTTTTATCTCAAGAACATGTCGGCATTATTCGATCTGCGGATTATTTATAAAACCATCGAGACCGTCCTCACGGGAAAAGGCGCGCACTGAACTGAACATAGGGTCCTGGCGCTTAAGTCGGAGCGAAAAAAATGCAACATTCCTTTCTAAAAGTTGGTTCCTTATGTTTGGCCGCGATATTTGCGTTGAGCGCCTGCTCGCACCGGGCCGATGTCCGCAAGCTCCGGTTCATGGAAAACGGCCGCAGGCTGTATGACAAAAGGGATTATGCGCGCGCCATTATCGAATGGAAGAATGCGGTCGAAATCGCCAATGGGGATCCTGAGCCGTACTACTGGCTGGGGATGGGCTATCTTGGCGCGGGCAATATTCCGCTCGCCATCGACAGCTTTCGCCATGCCGCCGATCTCGACCCGAAGCATGCCGCTGCGCAACTGCGCATGGCCGAGCTTCTGACCCTGAGCGATGACCCGGAGTTGCTTCAGGACGCGGTGAAACGGCTTCAGATCGTTTTGAACGTGGGGCCTTCTCCCGATGCGCTGAATGCGATGGCGCTGACCGAGCTCAAGCTCGGAAACGAACAGGATTCGCAGCAGTACCTGGAAGACGCCTTGACGCGCTTCCCCCAGAACATGTCGTCCTACGTCGTCCTTTCGAAGCTCAAAATCATCAAGCACGATCTGGCCGGGGCGGAGGACGTTCTGAAACGCGCGGTCGCGGCAGCGCCGAAGTCCGCCGATGCCCGCATCGCGCTCGGGAACTTCTATCTCGCCACCCATCGGGATCAGGAAGGCGAAAAGCTAATACGCGAGGCCGTGGATCTGGACAAGAAGAGCGGGGCTCCGCAACTGAATCTGGGAATGCTGCTTTACCGAACGGGACGAAAGCCGGAAGCCGAGCAAATCTTCCGGCAGCTCGCCGATTTCCCGGAGCCCTCGCTCAAAACATTGCACGCGATTTATCTTTTCAAGGAAGGAAATACCGAGGGCGCCCGCGCGGAACTGGAAAAACTATTCAAAGCGAACCCGAATAGCCGGGAGCTCCGCGCGCGGCTGCTTTCTTTTTATTGGGCGACGAACCGGCTCGATCTGGTGGAGCAGGCATTGAATGCCGCGATCAAGAAGAATCCCAAAGACCTCGACGCGCTGTTAAAGCGCGGTGAATTATATGTTGTCACGGATCGTTTTCAGCAGGCCCAAACGGATCTGAATGCCGTCCTCGATTTACGGCCCGAGTCTGCCGTGCTGCACTATGTGATGGCCAAGCTCGAACAGGCGCGCGGTTCCGACGCCGGCTATCGCCAGGGTCTTGCCGAGGCGTTGCAGTTGAATCCCGGCCTTTTGCGGGCGCGCCTCGAATTGGCCAACCGGCTGACGGCGGGGAACGCGCCGGATTCGGCGATCAAGCTTCTGGACGAAGCGCCCGCCGCGGACAGAGGTAACGTCCAACTTGTCGCCGAGCGCAACTGGGCGTTGCTGGCCCAGCAGAATTACGGCGAGCTCCGAAAAAACATAAAATTAGAACTCCTCCAGGCGCGCCTTCCGGAGCTGCTGGTGCAGGATGGATGGGTCAAGATTCGCGACCGCGATTATGCGGCGGCGAAGGCGTCGCTCGAAGAAGGATTAGAGAAGGCGCCGAGCGACTCCCGGGTGCTGGTCGCGCTAGGGGCCTTGTACCGGGCGCAAAACAAAGCAAGCGAGTTCACCGACCGGCTCCGCAAGTACGGAGAAAGCAACAGATCCGCGGAAATTCAGTTCTTTATCGGGGACTGGCTGCGCCAAACGGGCGACCGGGATGGCGCGCGCAGGTTTTTGCTGGCGGCGAAGGCGGCCGATCCGACCTTTCACGAGGTGGATGTCGCTCTCGCGGCGCTTGAAATCGCCAGCGGTAACGTGGAAGCCGCGAAAGCGCTGCTGAATCAGCTGACCAAGCTCCGGGACCGGGACGTCTCGCTGCGCGTTCAGCTGGCCAATCTGGACGTCTCTGGAAATCGCGTGCCGGACGCCATCGATCAGTACCGCAAGATTTTAGCGATCGATAGGGGTAATCTATACGCCCTGAATAACCTGGCTTATCTGCTGGCAAGCCTCAACCAATCCGATGAGGCGCTCGCGTATGCACAGCAGGCGCAGGAGTTGGCGCCTACGCTGCCGGAAGTGGAAGACACGCTCGGTTGGGTGCTTTACAACAAGGCGATTTACGGAGAAGCGGTGAGTTATCTTGAGGCTGCGGCGAAAAAAAGTGCCGATCCGGCGATTCAGTATCATTTGGGCTTGGCGTACTACAAAGCGGGCAAAAGCGATCGCGGAGCGCAGGTCCTGAAGGCCGCTTTGAAGGCCGCGCCCAACCTTAGGGAAGCCGAGCTTGCGCGGCAACAGATGGGGCTGAGCCAGTGAATGCAGTTATTGGTTTCCATCCTTACCAAAAAACGCTTCAAAAGCCTCATCTAAGGTATTTCCCTAAGCCCGTCAATGTCCTAAGTTACTCATTTTAAGGTTATAATCCTTTGGAACTAAGAATGCAAATAAGCGTGAGTCAGTAGAAACAACAACAAACAAACGGAGGAATAGCTGATCTTATGAAGACGGGTTATTTTTTGGGAGTGGTGATGGCAACTGGCTTGGTGACCATTCCCGCCCATGCAACGCTGCTCGGGTTAACGACCTTAAGCCCTGGAGGAAGCGTCGTTCCCGGTAATGCAACCAATTCAACGGCGACAATCACGGGTTATAAAACTGCCTGTCCAACTTTTACGCCGACCCCCCACGTCGCCGCGCCTCCCACGACACTGACGATTGCCGCGGGAAGTACGGTAGTGGCCGATACGTGCGACGAGAGTGTCATCGTTAGTTCAGCGTCAAAGCCGCTCGGCACGGCGACGCTGCGAGAAGTAGTTGCCCGGGAGTCTGGTGGAACCCTGGACTTCTACTATCAATCCAGTTTCGCGCCCAATGCCGGTGTTACCGGTTGGGGAATTTCCGACATCTTTGGCGTACCCTATACCGCCAACCCATCGTTCCTGGTAGGTAACTACCTGACGGCCGCCCTGCTCGGTTCATCTGGTACCGGCCCATCGACGAAGGCCGTCGACAATGCCAATAAGTCTGCCGGCGGCGGATTCGGCGGGACGGGGTCGTGCACTAATGGTAGCGGCATTGCAACCGGTAAGGATTGCATCACATTTGACTTCGGCCCCTCGTTGACGACTGCGGTGGTTGTGATATCTACGACCGACACGCTGTTTAGTGCTCTCACCAGGGGCGATATGGGCCTCGATGCAGACAATGGACTTGGGACTACGGCGGCCGTGGATGCTTTTTGGGGTTACGTCCCTCTCGGCTCCCCCTCTTCCGTTCCTGAGCCGGTTTCTATTGTCCTATTAGGTACGATCCTGGCGTTCTCTGCTTTCTTTATTCGCCGGCGAAAGTCGGCGAAAAACGAATCGTCTGTCAGTTAGTCCTCCGACTTGGCGGCTGTTCAAAACCAGCCACCTTTCTTTTTGGGCACCCGGGACGACTGGGTGCCCTTCGTTTTTTACGCCGTGTCTCCCCGGAAACTCGCGGCGGACGGGAGCTTGCGCGACTCACGTTCATCGAGTTTTCCGGACTGAGCCGGAGATGACGGCTGCGCCGGGCTGCGGCGTCGCTCTCGTATCGCCACGCGCCGGAGCGATAGTTCTGGGGTGGAGCAGCCTGCTGGCGAGACGAATCGTTGGAATTTAATCCCACAGCAAGCCACCGCTCCAAAGGCTCAGGAAGTCAACCGGCTGGCGAGATTCAAGTAATTCAATCGCTGACCGATTTGGCTTGTAGGATGCACTAGCAGATCCAGCAACAAGATGTTGTCAAAAGTGTAACTATGGCTACCCCCACCCTTAAATTGCCTCTCGCTCCAGTGCAGTTCACGCCTTTGTCCATCATCAGGATGATTTGGTTGCATCGGCTGGCTATTCTATTGATTTGGTTGGTGTGTTCCGCAGTCACCGCGATCATCGTGCGCACCCTGCCGGCTGAGTACAAGGCGGAGGTATCCATTCTGGTCGATCCGCAGAAGATCCCGAACACGGTGGTGCAATCCATGGTGACCACCAACGTTCAAGACCGCTTGGCAACGATTAGCCAGCAGATTTTGAGCACGGCACAATTGCAGAAGGTGATCGATGACTTTGGTCTGTACAAACGAGAGAAAAAGGACATGATCGCCGAAGAAATTGTTCAGCTGATGCGCTCTAAGATCAAGGTGAGTCTGGACAGAGGGTGGACCAACAATACGCCTGGAGCGTTCCGGATCGCGTTCACGGGCGAGGACCCGGCGGTTGTCGCCCAAGTTGCGAACCGGCTTGGGAATCTGTTTATCGAAGAGAACATGCGCACGCGCGAAACCCAGGTGGAGGGGACCTCCGAGTTTCTTGAGACGCAGCTTCAGGACGCAAAGAAGCGCCTGGACGAAGCCGAAACTCAGATCAGCGCGTACAAGCTGAAGCACAACGGCGAATTACCGGAGCAGATGAATGTTATTGCCGCGAATTTGAATCGTTTGCAATCGGAACTGGTAGGCAATCGCGATGCGATCGCGCGCGCCGAGCAATCCAAAAAAGTGCTCGAAGACACGCTGGGTCTAGCCGAAACCAATCTGCAGGAGCTAATCGACCGCGATACCGCGGCAGCGGCTGCTCCGCCGCCGGCGGCCGGTCCAGTTGTCCGAAACCCGGAAGCCCCTGCTCCGGCGCGAGTCTTAAAAGATTCTGAGAAGCTTGAGCTGCAGCTCGAAGATGCGCGAGCAAGGGGCTACGGCGAAGCCCATCCGGAGGTCAAGCGGCTGAAGCGCGAGATCGCCACAGCCAAGGCCCGAGAAGAGAAAGAGGCAGCGGCGGCAGCGGCGGCGCCTCCGCCTTCTCCCCCGCAACCCAAGCAGGCCGATGCTGCCGAGAAAGCTGCCGCAGCGGCGGCGGCCGTGGCTCCTCCGAAGATCTTGAAGGAGCGCGGCGAAGTTGTGCAGGCACGCGAGCGAATCAAAGTCATCAAAGACAACATTGAGCAGAATGAGAAAGACGTTGCCGCGCGCACCATCGAGCAGGAAAGGCTCAGCAAGGCGATCACCTCCGAGCAGGCTAAGCTGACCAATGTGCCGGTTCGCGAGCAGGAAATGGCGCAGATTATCCGCGATCACGCCTCTCTTTCCGCCGAGTATCAATCGATGTTGGCCAAGTCGACACAAGCGAAGATTTCTACGGATATGGAGTTGCGACAGAAATCCGAGCGGTTCGCCATTAATGATCCGGCGCATGTCCCCGGAAAGCCGGACAGCCCCGATCGTCCCCTGCTGAACGCAGTGGGATCGCTGATTGGGCTGGGGCTCGGATTTTTGATCGCGATTGCGCAGGAGCTTCACAAAAACCGGTTGTTAGGCGCGTGGGAACTCCCGGACGAGGCCCCGGTGTTGATACATGTTCCGCGAATTCAGCCCGTCGATGGCGGCGTAGTGGGCTTATGGGCGGGCTGGACCTGGTCGCGCCGGTTTGCAGTCGTCTCGGCCGTGATCATTCCGATTGTCGCGGCGCTGCTCGCCGCTCGATTCTATCTAGGCCGCTAATTTCCGTTAAAGTACTTAAACGATGTACGAAAAATACTTCGGACTGGCAACCAACCCGTTCAGCATGACCCCCGATCCGGCCATGCTGTTCATGACGCCCACGCACCGGGAAGCGCTGGCGGGGTTGGCATATGCCATTCTGGAGCGCAAAGGTTTTGTGGCCTTGACGGGCGAGGCTGGAACGGGCAAGACCAGCTTGCTGGCTCGAACTCTGACCGTATTGCCCAAAACTCGCGTGGCATCGAGCGTCATTCTAAACCCCAGTCTCAATCAAGACGAGTTTCTGGAGATGATGCTCTTGGACTTCGGCTTCCGGGAGGTTGCGGCCAGCAAGGCCCGAAGGCTGCTGGCGTTCCAGGAATTTCTTCTCAAAACGCAGGCCGCTAATCAGATTGCAGTATTGGTAGTCGATGAGGCTCACAAGCTGACGCCTGGTTTGCTTGAAGAGATCCGCCTGCTGAGTAATCTCGAGTTTCCGGGGACGAAGCTGCTTCAGATCGTGCTTGCAGGGCAACCGGAGCTGATCGATGTTTTGAACCGGCCCGATTTGCGGCAATTGAATCAGCGGGTATCCGTGCGGCTTTCGATCGGGTTATTGAAGCCGTCGGAGATCTCGCAATATATCGCCTTGCGCTGGTCCAAATCGGCCTCGACGCCCCCGCCTTTCGCGGACGCAGCCTACCGCGAGATTGCGCTGTGGTCGCGCGGAATTCCGAGACTGGTGAACTCGATTTGCGACAACGCCCTGATGCTGGCCTTCGCGGAAACATCTCCGAAGGTCGAGCCGGTTCATGTCGGTGAGGCGGGACGGGATCTTTCGCTTGCCGATCCGGGCGGCGATCCAGTGAAATTCAAAGCGTATTATCCCGCGCCGTCGCCGGCGGCGGCGAGCGCGCCGGGAAGCGGCATAACCAGCATGACCGCGGCCAACAGGGCGCAATTGAGAACTGGAGCGGCGGGGCAGAACCCGAAACGGCCTGTTAGCGCAGGCGAGGACGACGATTTTGAGATGAGAAGGCCGGCGTTGCCGCTGCGCGTGACTTCGGTCCCGCGTACGTTGAATGAGTATAGCCAGCAAAAACCTTCGTTGTGGCAAAGGTGGGTGGGGAAGAGGCGCGCTGTCGAACGCGCAGCTCCGTAGCGAGATCCGTAAGCGGGAGAGATCAAAGCAAGAGCGAGCGGCGAGAGCCGTTAAAGAAAACAAATATGAGCAAGATATTACAAGCCCTGCACGGCGCGCAAAATGAAGTTTCCGAGCTGTTGCCGGCGCTGATCGGAGAGGAGGCTCCCGCGGAGAGCAGCGCACCGGCGGGGGAGGAGCCCGCCGACGCGGCGGTGAGCGATCAAATTCAGGCGGCCGAAGCTGTGCTGCCGCAGGCGAACGGCGTGGGGGCAGTGGGCGCGGCTCCTGCGTTTGCTGCAGCCGAGGCACCTGCGGCGGAGGCGCCGCCCGCCCATTCCGGGCGCATACGCGAGGTTCCGCTGGCGATTCCGGCC
This sequence comes from Bryobacterales bacterium, assembly GCA_019261985.1. Classification (GTDB taxonomy): domain Bacteria; phylum Acidobacteriota; class Terriglobia; order Bryobacterales; family Bryobacteraceae; genus Palsa-187. Next base: position 157,321 of record JAFAQY010000027.1, read on the forward strand.
TCGCTCGCCCTGCTTCCGTTTGAAGATCCGCGCGCGCACGCAGCCGAACAGTACCGCATCCTCCGCACCAAACTCAGCCATCATCCCATGCGTCCCAAAATGATCGTGATCTCAAGCGCGAACCCTGGGGATGGCAAAACTTTTACGGCGATCAATCTGTCCGGCGTATTGTCTCTTAAGGGCGAGGGAAAAATACTTTTGATCGACGGCGATTTCCGCAGGTCTGCCCTGCATCGCCAGCTCGGCATTCCGGCGTCTCCGGGCTTGGCGGAGGTGATTCTGGGAACCGCCGCGCTCGACGACGCAATCATACAGGCCCAGCAGTTCCCGCACCTGCACATTCTAGTGAACGGGAAGCTGGAGGATCTGAATCCCAGCGAATTGCTTGACTCGCCGCATTGGCGAGCGCTGTGTCAGGCGGTGCGCCGACGCTATCAGTACATTATTGTGGACACGCCGCCGGTGTCCGCGGTCGCCGACTTCGAGTTGATTCAAATGGCTTCGGATGGAACCGTGCTGGTCGCGCGGCCGGAGCATACCAACCGGAGTGCGTGTTTTAAGGCGATTGAGGCAATACCGAGAGAAAAGCTCCTCGGGGTGATTTTGAATTGCTCGCAACCCTGGTTCTTAAATAAATCCCACAGCTATGGTTATGGCTACGGCTATGGATACGGAACCGGGGCCAAGGACGCCCGGAAGTAGCGTTCGGCAGCGAGAGCAAGTTCAGTTATTGCAATCACTTACATCAATGAGATGGGAGTGAAAGGGCGGAGCTTTGTACTTATGTATCCGAATCTAAAGTTGCGGCTATGGACCACCGGGATACGTCAGAACCGGCTGGCGAAGATGCTGACGATCGATGAGACCACGCTGAGCCGCATTGTGAACGGGTTTCGTCAACCTAGCCCGGAGATACGGGAGCGGATCGCAGCCGCGCTGGATTGCGATGAGACCTGGTTGTTTCAAACGGAGGAACGGCACAGGGCCGGGGCGGCGCCGGCTCCTGCTGCAGACCTGCCTAGTCAAGCCGCGCAAGAGGGCGTTAAGCCGCCGCGGGTGCCGCCGCGAGTTTCGGAAGAGCGGCCCAGGATGGGGCCGGGCGTTACCCGGCCGGGAAGCTTCGCCACCCCGGCCGCCGCGCGGGCTACCGTTTCGACGGACGACGGACAGAGTAGCGGTTCGGTTCTTTCCGCGAACGACGGCGGAAACGGGGCCGCGCCCAGGCGCGCAAGCCGGCGCAATCGCGCGCCGATGAGTCTTTAAAGTTTAGTTCGTAAAAGTCTGTTTTCTGTCCTTCCGATTATGTGCGGAATTGCCGGTTATTTGACACACGATCCGGTGAGCTTGGATCCAAGCTTGCTTCGCGGCATGTGCGATCGCTTGGCGCATCGCGGACCCGATTCGTATGGGTGTTTTGCGGAACCTCCGGTTGCGCTGGGGCACCGCCGTTTAAGCATCATCGATCTCAGTACCGGCGATCAGCCGCTCGGGAACGAGGATGGCTCGGTCCAAGTGATCTTCAACGGCGAGATCTACAACTATAAAGAGCTGCGCCAAGAGCTTCGCGGCAAGGGTCACCAATTCCGCACCGAGAGCGATACCGAGGTTCTGGCCCATCTATACGAAGAAGTGGGCGAGCGTGTCCCGGAATTCCTCAACGGCATGTTCGCCTTTGCGATCTGGGACGCGCGGCGGGAAAGGCTGATGCTGGCGCGCGACCGGCTGGGCAAAAAGCCGCTGTACTACACAACCGCGGTGAAGGGGTTTGCTCTGTGTTTCGCATCCGAGCTAAAGGCCCTGACAGTGATTCCGGGTTTCGACGCCCGGGTGAATCATCGCGCAGTCGCGGATTTCTTGAGTCTTTCCTACGTGCCCGATCCGGATACGATTTACGAAAGCACATCCAAGCTTGCGCCTGCGAGCGCTTTGGTGGCTACCCGCTCCGGAGTCCGGGTGTGGCGCTACTGGCAGCTTAGGTTAAACGCGGACCGAGGCCGTTCGCTCGAGGGGTCGATGGAGGAGATTCGCGCCCTTGCAAAGGATGCGGTCCGCCGCAGGCTGTTGAGCGATGTGCCTTTGGGGGCTTTCCTGAGCGGGGGCGTGGATTCCTCGGCCGTGGTCGGATTGATGGCCGAGCAGAATCCGGATCCCGTCAAGACGTTTTCGATCGGTTTTACAGACAAGAGATTCGACGAGCTGGAATACGCGCGCATGTCGGCCGCGATGCATGCGACGGATCATCGCGAGCAGGTAGTCTCGCCCCGCATCGAGGACGTCTTCGATGTCCTGGTGGAGCATTTCGATGAGCCGTTTGCAGACTCTTCCGCCATTCCGATGCTGTATGTTTCGCGGATGGCGCGGGAGCAGGTGACGGTGGCATTGTGCGGGGACGGCGCAGACGAAATTTTCGGCGGCTACCGCCGGTACCTCCACGGTGTGATTGAAGAACGTCTACGGCGAAGGTTTCCAAAGTGGTTCCGGCAATCGGCGATCCAAGCCGCGGGCCGCTACTACCCCAAATTCGACTATCTGCCGCAGGTGTTTCGCGCCAAGACTTTGCTCACCAATGTAGCGGATGATTTAGGCAATGCGTATTTCACGACCATGTCGGCGTTTCGGGACGCGGGGCTGGAGGCTGTGCTTTCAAGCCATGTTCGCCGTAATTTGAACGGGTATTCGCCGCGCGAGAGATTTCGCGGAATGTTTAAAGACGTGAAGGAGTATTCGCCGCTCGAGCAGATGCAGTGGGTGGACCTTCAAACGTATTTGCCGGGAGACATCCTGGTGAAGGCGGACCGCGCCACGATGGCTTATTCGCTCGAGTCAAGATCTCCATGGCTCGACTACCGGATGGCGGAATTGGCTTTTGGGCTTCCTTCAGACTTCAAGCTGCATGGGCGGACCGGCAAATATATCTTCAAACGCGCCGTTGCGCCCTATGTTCCCAAAGCGGTCATCGACCGCAAGAAGATGGGTTTTTCCGTGCCGCTGGCCGAATGGTTCAGGAGCGCATTGAAACCGATTTTCCGTGCTTTAGTGTTTAAGCCTGAGATGGAGGAGTTCGTAGCGAGTAGGGAAGTCGAGAGCATCTGGGAAGGACATCAATCGCGGCTGCACAATTACGACCGGAAGCTGTGGAGCCTGCTGATGCTGGCGGCGTGGAGTCAGCGGCACAGGAGCGGGCGCGTTAAAGACGAAGTGGCATCGGTAATGCAGTCAGCGGCGTCCTAGCGCAAAATGAACTCCGCGCCGGCAACCGAATCTCGCGCCCGGACCGCGCCGGCGGGGGCCGGTTTCGCGCCTTGGCTGCTCGAGTCTCTAACGCGGTTATCTTTTAATTCGTGGAAAGCATTTGCCTCCATATTCCTGCTTTCGCTTGCAGTACGGCTGGTGCTGCTCTCGCAAGTCCCGACAGCGCGAATCGCGAACGGAGCGGAGGCCGAGAACATCGGCATTTCCTTAGCAACGAAAGGAATCTTTGGAAATCCGTACAGCCTGCCCAGCGGTTATACAGCGCACTGCGCTCCGTTCTATCCTTGGCTGGTTTCGTTGGTCTATCGATTTTTTGGAACCGGTTACGCAGGCAATCTGGTCCGCTGCGGGTTGCTGATTACGGCGTATTCGGCGCTCTATGGTTTGTATCCATGGTTTGCCCAAAAATTTGGTTTTCCGCCCGCCGCGGGAGTTCTCGCCGGGTTGATTTCCGCCGCAATACCGATAAAAAGATCCGCCGAGGTATTTTTGAGTTGGGAAGAGCCATACGCTGCCGTCGCCGTTTTCGGGCTGTTTCTGCTGACGCGGCGGGTTTGGCGGAACGCGAATGGTTGGGGACTCGCCGTAGCTTACGGGCTTTGCTGGGGGCTGGCTTATTACATGGCCCCGGCCTTGCTGCCGCTTCAGCTCGCCTTTTGCGCTTTGCATCTGATCCTGTTCCGGAAAGGCAGCGCGCTGCGGGTTGCGAAGTGGTGGGGTGTAGCGTTCATGGCCACTGCTCTGGCAATCGCCCCGTGGACGATAAGAAATCATGCGCGATTAGGAGCGTGGATGTTTATGCGGAGTTGCATGGGGATGGCGCTCTATGTTGCGAATCATGACGATGCTCATCCATCCATCGCGGAAAACGAAGTTCTGATGCGCCGCGCGCATCCGTTCATGAGCCGGGACGCGGCTCTACGGGTTCAAGAAATCGGAGAAGTGCAGTATAACCGTGAGCTGCTTCGCAAAACGGAGGCCTGGATCGCGCGGCGTCCGTTTGCATTTCTTTCGTTAACGGCTCAGAGGCTGGTCTATTTCTGGCTCGGGCCGCTGGAGAGTCCCATCACGATGATTCCGACCTTGGTTTTTACCGTGCTGGCGTTGCCGGGTCTATGGGCAATGCGGCGTGACTCGCAGAGGCTGGAGTTTTGGTTATTTAGCGCGGCTTGGGCGATCTATCCCTGCTTGTATTATCTGGTGAATTACGTCAACCGGTACCGGGTTCCGATCGATTGGACGATCATGCTTTGCGCCTCGGCTTTCCTTTATCGCAAGCTCGAATCGGCCACCCTGCGCGCGGCATCCGCGAGCGAAAACGGACGATGAGTCAGCCTACGCTTTATCAAGAAACCAGGCCTACCCAGCCGGTTACCCGGAATGCGGAGAACATGAAAACCATAGGGGCCTTTGCGGCCCTTGCTTTGGCGGTAACGATACTGCTCCTGACATCGCCTTACCACGCCGACATATGGTGGAGCGACGCGTCCCGGCACGCGATGGATGGCGCTTTCTATCGCGATCTGGTGCGTTACCATCCCATCGGACACATGCGACAGTTCGCAATGAACTACTACTTGCGGTATCCGGCGCTGACGATTCTGTTCTATCCGCCGCTGTTTCCGGTCGTGGAAGGCATGTTTTTCGGCATATTCGGAATTTCGCTATTTACGGCGCAATTAACCGTGAGCGTCTTCTATTTGGCGGCGGCTTGGGGAGTGTACGTTTTATGTCGCCGCTGGATGAGCCCTGGTCCGGCGTTGGCGGTAAGCCTTCTTTTTATAGGGTGTCCGGAGGTCGCGTTTTGGGGCCGCCAGGTCATGCTGGAGATTCCAGTCTGCGCTTTTTTGATCTGGACCGCGGTGGCGTTTGTACGTTATTTAGAGGATCGCAGGCCCGGGCTGGCGTATGCCGTCGCCGTGCTGTTGGCGGGCGCGGCTTATACGAAACAGACGTCCATGTTTATTGTGCCCGCGCTGTTATGGACCGGCTGGCGAAAGTTTGGTCCGGCGCTGTTCAAAGATCGTCACGTGTGGGGAAGCGCCGGGCTTTTTACGGCGCTGATGGTTCCTCTGCTGATCGTAAACCTAAAATTCGGGCGGCTGAACGCGGGGTCCGTAGTTGGGGGAGATTGGAATGGAATTCCGGTGTTTTCGTGGCAGGGCCTTTCCTATTACGCACGGCAGTTCCCGAGCCAGACCAATTGGGCGATTGTTGTATTAGCGGTGGTAGCTCTGGTTGCGTGGGTAGCGTTGGGCAAAGGCGCGGAGGGCGATTCATTTTTTGCGGCCTGGCTTGCCGCCGGATATGCATTCTTTTCATTCATCGCCCTGAAAGAGCCGCGGCACACAGTCCTGATTCTGCTGCCGCTGGCATTTTTCGCCGTACGAGCCCTGACCAGGTTCGCTCCGCCCGCGATTGTGCCTATTCTTGCGGTTACCTTTGCGGTGGTCAGTTTCGGTAACACGATGTTGCGCCATCCGCCGCCGTATGTGGATGGCTATGCAAAAGCCGCGGAATACATAGCCGCGCGGGCGCCTCGCGGATCCGTAGTGCTATTTTCCGGTTACCGTGACGGCGCATTCATATTTGACCTGCGGCGTCAATTGAAGCGCACCGATTTGTGGGTTTTAAGAGCCGATAAGCTGCTGCTGAGAGTTGCTGTGGGCCGGCAGCTGGGAGTTGAGCAACTGCGCGTCTCGGAAGCCGAAACCGAAGGCATGATTAATGAACTGGGCGTGTCCTACATCGTGAATCAGCCCAATTTTTGGGACGACCTCTCGAACATGCAGCAACTGCAACATGTGCTGCATTCGAGCCAGTTCCGTAAGGTGGCTACGATTCCGATCACCTCTAATGTGAATCACACGGACCGGGAACTCGAAATTTACGAGAATCTGATGCCGATCCAGATTAACCGGAAACAGCGCATACGAATGGAGCTGCCGATCATCGGAGTGCAGGTCGAGGGGACGTTCGACGCCTTTAAATGAGGCGAGAGACGTCGAGATAAGGGCCGTAAACCCTCGCCACGAATTGACCCAATGAAGGAAAGTAATCGATCAGCAGTTAAGCGCGGGGTTGTTTCTCAAGGAATCGTTTTCGGGGTTTTGATTTGGCTCACCTATGCGGTAGCCGAATACCTGTTCACATCGGTGGTTACGGCCTCCACGTACGGGGCTCCGATGTTTTCGCCGTGGTTCTGGAGTTTGACCGGAAAGCTGGCTGTGTCCTATGCGTTTCTGGGCGCCGGCTTCGGCGCGCTATCGGGAGCGTACGCAAACCGAAAGGCGTTGACGGATTACGAGGCCGACCGCATGGTTCAAAGCTTGGTCGTGTTCAGTTTAGTGGCGGCCTTTCTGGTCCAGGCGGCGATCACGGAAGCATCTGCGTTCTCGGTGTGGGATTTGGAGACCATCACCGCCGCGGCATTGTTGGGGACCGGATTGATTCTCAATCTTTATTCGAAATCGTGGTTTGAACGGTTCGGGCGATATCTGCATCCCTGGGCGGTGGTGACAGTTTTGGTAGCCGGCCCCTGGATTAATCACAGCCTGCTGCGAATGGCGGTTTTTGCAGGAGCGGTTTTCGGTGGTTTTGTTCTAGGCAGGCTCAGGCCCGGGCGCGTTGGGCTTACCGGTGTAAGAGCACTGGCGGCCGGGTTCCTACTCCTGCTGCTCGTGGCCATCGGAGGGACGACGGAGTTCCAGACCGGATTACAACATCCAGCGGTTGCTAACGGTAAACCGGCCGCGAACAGAACACTTGCGGCGCGGACTTCTCCGAATATTGTTCTCATCACGATGGACACGGTACGGGCGGATCATTTGCCGATATACGGGTATGCGAGAAATACGGCGCCCCATTTGACGGCTTTCGCCGCCGAGGCCACGTTATATAAGAACTCGATCGCCGTTTCCAACATGACGCTGGCCACGCACGCCAGCATTTTCACCGGCTTATACCCGAGCGCGCACGGAGCTCACAGTCTGCCGAGAAATCCCACGGGCTCGCCGCTGCGGCCAGGAATCCCGACGGTTGCGGGAATGCTGTCGAGAAACGGATACCTTAGCATGGCCGTGGTGGCGAATCACGCATACTTGGATCCGTTTTACGAGGTCGGGCGCGGGTTTCAGGCGTACGACATACGCCAGCCTGTGCCCATCGTAAACCCCGAAATGAGCACGGATTTGCGGCTGCTACTGCGATATGGCATCCGGCAAATTCTAGACCTGTTCACCTCGACCGCGGAATTCGACAGAGTCAGCCGCCGGGCGGCGGAGATAAACGATGCCGCTTTTGACCTGCTGAACGATGCGCGGTCGCGGCAGATGCCGTTTTTTTTGTTTCTCAACTACATGGATGCGCACGGTCCGTATGTTCCACCCGCGCCGTATGGAGATCTGTTTCCGGGAAGGTTGAGGAATTTTTCCGATACGTCCTATCGCCGGCTGGAGCTCGAGCTGGTGCGGTCCGAACGCCCGGTGACGCCGCGCGAGAAAGAGCACTTGATTTCGCAATACGACGGCGCCATCGCGTATCTGGATTCCGAATTGGGCAGTCTGCTCTCCGGGCTCAAAGCTCGTGGTCTTTACGATGATGCCCTGATTATAATTACGTCGGACCATGGGGAAAATTTCGGAGATAGAAATCTTTTAGGGCATTGGATTTCACTATATCAGGATGAAGTCAGTGTGCCCCTTATAGTGAAATACCCGCACCAAAGTCAGGGCAAGGTGGTAGAAAGCATGGTTAGTCAGATCGACATTGCTCCCACTGTGTTGGAAGCGGCGAATGTGCCCGCGCCCGCTACCTTCGCCGGGAAAAGCCTGATACAGCCCGTCGATCCGGAACGGTTGCTCTATAGTGAAGCGTTTTTTCCGCGGGCCCCGTATAGCCAGTCGAAGCTCTACCCAAAAAGTCAGCGCGCGGTATATCAGGGCTTTAAGAAGCTCATAGATCTGGGCATCGGAAAGCGCGAGCTTTACGATTTAGCCATGGACCCGTCAGAAAGGCGCGATGTTTATCGCGACAACCAGGAGCTTGCCGCGAGGTTTGAAACGGCGCTCAGCGCATGGGCAGCGCATCAACCGGGTGTTTCCCCGGCGGGTTCGACGCCCGGCCAAGTTTTAAAACAACTTAAATCGTTAGGTTATGTTCAATAGCGCGCCGTTCGCCGCCGCGGGACAGCGCTATAAAACTCCGCGCGTCCGTGCTTATTGTGCACTCGATACCGAGAAATTGGACGGAATGGATAGGGTATTTCCGGTGCACTTTTCAGGCTTCCAGCAGCTTTGTAGCTTCCGCTTTCTCGTGATAATTTCTAACATATGATTCGCACAGCACGCTATTTTTTACCGATATTATTATTAACCGCGAACTCCGGGGTTTTCGCAGCGGCGCCTGCGAACTCCGTCGTGATTAAAGATCAAAGCGGGAGCGCGCAAAGCAACCGCCCGTTTACGATTTCGCGTTTATTCGCCCAGGGAGACATTCCGCACTTCGCGCAGGCAGTGATTGGCGGAACCGCGGTGACGACCCAGTGCGATGTGAAGACGCGCTGGCCGGATGGAAGCGTCAAGCACGCCATGCTCTCTTTCCAGGCTAATCTGAGCGCCAATGGTTCCATCACGGTCAATTTTGTGGACCAGCCGGCGGGGAACAACACGGGGGCGATGACGCAAGCGCAGATGCTGGCGGCCAATTGGGGGGCTGAAATCGATGTCACCAATGGCACGACCCTCACGGCGAACGCGCGCCAAATCGTCACCGACTGGAGCGGATCGAGCTCCGATGCGCGCGTCACCTATTGGCTTCAAGGCCCGATTTGCACTCAGGTAATTCTCGAGGACCGGACCCCGGCGCTGACGTATGACATGGGGTGGGACACCTACAAACCTTTGCACCCGATCTTTGTGGTCACTTTTTACCCCGGTTATACGGCGGGAGTAAAAGTAGAGATGATTCTCGAAAACATGTGGACCACAAAACTCGAGGATCAAACGTACTCGGTAACCCTTCAAACCGGAAACCCGCTGGCCGCAGTGTATAGCAAATCGGGATACACGCACTCGGCGAAAAGCCGTTGGCGCAAAGTATTCTGGAGCGGCTCCCAGCCCGGCGCCGTGAACGTCGATTTTAACCTTCCATACATGATCTACACTCAGGCTGTGCCCAATTGGGACCTCAGCAAGACAGTCCCATCCGGCACCATCAATGCGGATGCGAATGCGTTTAAATCGAGCGATCAGTGCGACCTAGGGGGACATGGGATTTGGAGCCAGTATTTGCCGCAAACCGGCGGCAGGCCGGACATAGGGGTTTTCCCGGCTTGGTATGTCCGGTATCTATACAGCATGGATTTCAATATGTTCAATCTGGTGGTGGGGCAAGCTGCTTGCAGCGCGTATATTCCGAATATGTATCGAGAATCCGCCACGGGCAAGTTTTTCGATAGCGCCCACTCCGTGAACGCGTTCGGCCACCCGGTATCGCTCGATGCCCGGCCTACGATATACTCGGACCTATCGCGCACGGATCTGACGAACGCTGCCGACTCAATCAAACCGGTCGGGACAATGACTGTGGCCGGTTGGACGGACGATCTGGCTCACGAGCCCGGCTGGAACTATATACCGTATCTGATTACGGGAGATTGGTATTTCCTCGAGCAGCTTTACCTGCATGCTTCTCGCGATTTGATGGCCGTGGCGCCGGGATTCGATAATTACACGCGGGGTAACAGTTGGGGTTATTTCGCATATGCAATTCAAACGCGCGGTCAGGCGTGGGGGCTCCGGGACATTGCGCATGCGGCTTATATGGCGCCGGACGGCTCGCCGGAAAAAGCGTATTATACCGAGAAACTGAACAACAACATTGCGGTTGAGGAAGGTTACCAGAATGTGCTGAATGGAGTCTATACGCCATCGAACACCGCATGTCCCGGCTACAATCAAAACAATCCACCAAACAAATGGTGCTGGGGGCGTATAACGGTTGGCGAGAACATTCCCAATACGCTGCACTTCCCGAATCATGCGAGTTTGGCCGGCAATCCGTGCGCCGGCGAGCCGCACTTTGTCCCACAGACCGATCCCGACGCGTGTTCCATCGCGGACAACCTGTTTATGTGGGCGTACAAGTTCAATGTAGAAGGCCATCTCCAGGAACTCGGATTCCCGATTGGGCCTCTGAATCAAGTTCAGCTCCTTTCCCTTTTGCACATGCTCCAGGATCCCGGTTTCAACCCATTCCTGTCGGGCGACTATATCATTGGCATCCGGCAGGTCAGCACGAATGCCTACTACCAAAACTGGGCCGATGTGTTGAACGCGTATTCCACCACGTGGAAGAATGCCTGCGGAACCGTCGTGAACCTGCGTACGATCACTTCCTGGCCGGAGGGGTGCGGCGCGGGCGACGCCGACGTTACAAGTCCGGGCTACCCGCATATCATGAAAGGCGCCGCCAGCTACCTCGCCGGACTCAATGTCAACGACGGAGCGCTCTCGGGGACAGCCGCCTGGAATTGGATGGTTGCGAACGTGGGCTACCAAAACGGCGTAGGCGTGAATCCGCAATTCGCGGTTCTTCCCCGCAGCCTGTCTACGGCAACCCCCACCAATTGCGACCTGAACGGCGATGGTGTTGTCGATGTGCAGGATGTGCAGATATCGATAAATAAAGCTCTCGGGCTGCTGCCTTGCGCCGGAGGCGATCTCGGAACCGGCACATGCAACGTGGTTCCCACGCAACGGGTAATCAACGCGGCGCTGGGAGCTTCCTGCCGGGTGGGTCCGTAAAAGGTCCGATTTTTTCGTTCCCCTTCGTTTTTCCTATTCCGATCCTCTCCCTTGTTAGAATGCGGGGGCTTCGCGGCCCCCGCTTCCCCGCTCCGTACTTCCTCGATGAAGCTCGCGCAGTTATTCAAACAGTCATCGATTTACATGGTCGGCGAATTTGTGCGCCGCGCCATCGGATTCGTGATGATTCCGGTGTATACGCGGTATTTGAGCACGTCCGATTACGGCATTTTAGAGCTGATCGACCTGTTTGTGATGATCGCCGGCGTGTATTTCGGCATGGAAGCGATCGTCGACGGCATGCTGCGCATCTATCACGATTACGCCGATGAGCGCAGCCAGGCGGCGGTGGTCTCGACGGCCGTCATCGGGACGGCAGGCTGCGGACTGCTGGTGGCCGCGGTCGCGGCGGTAACGGCAATGCCGCTAAGCAGGCTTGCATATGGGTCCGCGAGCTATGCCTGGCTGATTCGCATGAGCTTCGTGGCGCTGTTCTTCGGCAGTTTAATGGAGATCGGGCTCGCTTATCAGCGCATCCGCGAGCGCGCGGCTCTGTTCGTGAGCTTCTCGGTGGTTCAGATTCTGGTGAACGTCGGCCTCAATATCTATTTCATTGCGTTCCGGGGCATGGGTTTGTGGGGCTTTTTGCTCTCCAAGCTGGTGGTGACCAGCCTCGGCTCCGCATACCTGCTGGCGATCTTGTTTCGCGAAACCGGGTTCGCGCTGCGGACCGACGTGGCGCGGCGCATCGCCCGTTTTGCCGGCCCTTTGATTATCTCCGGCGGGGGAATCTTCACCATCCACTTCGCCGACCGTTTCTTCGTGAACCATTACGGCTCGTTGAGCGACGTTGGCATTTACGGATTGGCATACAAATTCGGTTTTTTGGTGTCTTATGGGGTCGGTCAGCCATTCGCCAGCGTCTGGGGCGCGCGTTTGTATGCTCACGCGAGCGGAGAAATGTGGAAGCAGCAATTCGCGCGCGTGGTTACTTATCTGGCGTTCTTTTTGGTGCTGGCGGCCGCGGGCCTGGCGTTATTTATCGATAAGATACTGGGATTCGTTGCGCCTCCGGCGTATCTTCCGGCAGCGATGCTCATCCCGATTGTCGCGTTTGGTTACGTTTTCCGCGAAATCGGGGACTATTTCCGCGGTATCTTATTTATTAATAAACGCGTGTATTTGTTCGGAAGAATTACGGTGGCTTGCGCCGCTCTGAATCTGGCGCTGAACTGGATTCTGATCTCTCAATATAAAGCCGCGGGAGCGGCCTGGGCGACCATGCTCACCTGGCTCGCGTACATGGCGGCTTGCTGGATCATGGCCTACTCCGAGCACCACATTCCTTATCCCGTAAAGTCATTCCTGTTGCTGTGCTCGCTTGCAGCCGCCGTGTGGCTGGCGAGTACGCGCATGAAGATGCTGCCGCTCGGCTGGCAGTGGGCCGCGGATGGAGGGCTGGCGCTCTTGTTCGTCGGAGCTGTATGGAGCACGGGTTATTTTTCGGCCGAAGAGCGCGATACGATCCGGCAGCAACTGGCGAGCACATTATCGTGGCGGAGCGCGGATTAGTCTTGTGGGGCAGGATGCTATCCTGCGCGCGATTGCCAATCGCGCTGGTCTGCTTTTCTGACACTCGGCCAGGCGGGTTGGCAACCCGCCGCAGGTTGGCAACGTGCCCGACACAATGAAGCGGACGGATTACGACGCGGTAGTGATCGGCGGCGGGTTTTACGGTTGCACGATCGCGCTGTTTCTGCGGGAGCACTTCGGCTCCGTGCTACTGCTGGAGCGGGAAAAGGATCTGCTGACGCGCGCGTCGCTGGTGAATCAGGCGCGGGTCCACAACGGTTATCATTACCCTCGCAGCTTCGTTACAGCGCTTCGTTCCTTCGTGAATTTCCCGCAGTTCGTGAAAGATTACGGCGACTGCCTGGATTCGAGCTTCGAGCAGTATTATGCCATCGCGGCCGCGCAGTCGAAGACCAATGCGCTGCAATTCTTGCGGGTGTTTTCGAATCTCGGCATTCCCGTGCGGCCCGCGCGGGCAGCGGTGAAACGGCTGTTTTCGCGGGGCCTGGTTGAAGACGTGTTTCTGACGACCGAATACGCCTTCGATGCAGTGGGATTGCGGCGCCGGTTGTCGTTCGAAATGGAGCGCGCGCGCATCGAGGTCCGGTTGGGATGCGGGGCCGAGAAGGTTGTGCCGCGGCCATCGGGTCAATTAGAACTGGATCTCGACAACGGCGCGGCCGTGTGCGCTCGACGCGTATACAATTGCACCTATTCGGGAATTAATCGTCTCTTGCGTTCCAGCGGACTGCCGCTGCTGCCGATGAAGCATGAACTGGCGGAGATCGCGCTGGTGCAGCCCCCGCCGGAAATCGAAGGCCTCGGAATTACAGTCATGGACGGTCCGTTCTTTTCCACTATGCCTTTTCCGGCCAGGTCGATGTACAGCTTCAGTCATGTCCGCTATACCCCGCACACCAGTTGGCGCGATGACGACAGCCAACCGGCGGCCGCGCCGGCGCCGGATGCGGTGCGCACGAATTTCCCATTCATGCTGCGCGACGCAGCCCGGTATGTGCCGTGCCTCAAAGACACCCTTTACGCCGGCTCGTTATTCGACACCAAAACCGTTCTGTTGAAAAACGAGTCCAACGACGGCAGGCCCATCCTGTTTCGCGAGCATCACGGTTTGGAAAATCTGTACGTTATCATGGGCGGCAAGATCGACAATATATATGACATCCTCCACATCCTGGAGGGACGGCAAGCCAGGGCGACCGGAGCCGTGCAATGAGTATCGCCAGCCCTGCTCGCAAGGGTGGGATTGAGGTTGCGAGTCGGCCGCAGACGATGAGCCATCCTTTACTCTGGAGCGCGGCGTGTTTGCTCGCCGCTTGGATCGTATTAGTGTTTCTTAGCGGGTGGGCCGAGGCGCGCGTATTTTCCGGAAGCCCCGTGGACGGACCTTTCCAGCTTGTGAACGCACTGCGCCGCTTGCACGCGGGCCAGCGCGCGGGCACGGATTTTCCGTTTTTTCATGGCGTCGGGGTTCCCTGGCTACATTACCCGGGTTTCGTTTTGCTGGGCGCGAACCTGTGGGCATCCGAGCTGACCCGGCAATGGCTTTCTCCCGTGCTGTATCTCGGATCGATGTCCGTGTTCGCATGGGTGGCGACATCGGGTGATAGAAGGAAAACGATCGTATTCGTCGCCTTGGGAGCTTTGCTTTCCTGTCCGTTAGGCCTGCGCGAGCTATACACGCCGGGAAACAGTTTGCTCGGTATCCGTTCGACCATGCCGGTATTCTTCTTCGCCGTGCTCCTGACGCGATGGGGCGCGGCGATAAAGATAGCTCTCGGCGGAGTGGTCGCCGCGCTTGCCTGGATCTGCGGCACCGACCAGGGCTTGATGCTGATCGCCGCTTGTGCATTCGGGGGTGTGTTCTTACTGGTAACGCGCAGACCGTTACGCGGAATCGTCGCCGGAGCCTTTCTAACCGCATGCCTCGCGTTAGTTCCGATATTGGCGCTGATCACAGGTGCGAATGTGAAACCGGCGCTACGTTACGCGTTTATCGATCTTCCGCAGGATCAGTTTTGGTTTTTCGGCGCTCCGCCCAATAGTTTTCCGTCGGATATCTGGTCGCTGCGGTTCGTCGGTGTTCGCGCGATCACGGTCATCGCAATCTCGGTGGCAGTTTGGCTTGCGTTATTTCTGCGTCCCTCGAAGCGTCCCGATTTCACGGTGGTTTTTTTGATGCTCACCACCGGATTGCTTGCCTGCCTTTCTTATCTCGGCCTGCTGAGCGCGTCTTACTTTGCGCCGCTGGGACGCCTGCTGTTGCTCGGCACACTCATGTGGGCTGTGTCCGAATCGCATCCGGGCTGGCTGATCCTGATTTCCATTCCCGGTGTTGCTTTGGGCTTGATCGGCCCAGCCTCGGATCTTTGGAAACGCCGCGAAAAATTGTTTGAAACCGGGCCGATGGTATCCGGATGCATTCTTGCTCCGGAGTGGAAGGAACATTTGAAGAAGATCGAAGATGCCGTGGGGCCGCTTTCAGGACGCGGAAACGAACTGCCGTTGTGGTCCACATACCGCGGGCTTCCCGAAGCTATCGCCGGAGCGATTCTTCCGGGCGAGGACTACCTGATTCACGCACTGGGGCCCGAGCGCCAGTCTTACATCGAGCGATTCCGCAACACAAAACCGCAATTCGTGCAGACCATCCGGCCGGAGTACACCAACTACGAGGAGTGGCTCCGCAACAGCACATGGCCGTTTTACCGCGAACTGCTCGCGCATTATGAAATCGCTACGGTAACCCCGTTTTCGTTGATTTGGAAACGAACGCCCGAGCCGGGGGGCGACGAATCGCCCGCGAGTAGCATCGTTCCCGGCAAGACTTTTTCGCTGCCGCCCGGAGGCGAGCAGCCGGATGTAGTAACCGTAGAAGTCGAATATCAAACCACAAGCTCGCTGCGGCTCGTACCGTTGTTCAAATCCTTGCCGCGCTATTTGATTCAATTTAGAGGTACGCTCAATACCGTGCCCGTATCGCTCCCACCGGCGCCGAACCGCGGAAGGTTCGTGTTCGGCGTGCTTCGCCGTCCCAGAACGATTCCTGTGCTGCGCGCGGAATCGGAGGGCCTGGCGCCAGGCGCTGCCGTGGAGATTCGCGCCGTAACGATCCAGCCGCGCCAGCTTGCTCTGGGCCAGATGCAGTTTGCAGCTGCCGGAGCGCATTAGTCACAATGCCGGTTAATGAAGACACACTGATCACGATCCTCACAGTCTTGGATAACGATCAGGACCTGCTCGAAGAGTTCGTCGCGGAAACGTCGACCGTGCTCGAACCGCAGTTCCGTTATTACGAGATCGTCCTCGTCGACAATCACTCGATGGACGCGACGGCGGCCAAGGTGCAGCAGCTTGAAAAAACCTATGCGAACCTGCACTATCTACGCTTGTCGCGGCGCTACGATTCGGAAACGGCCTTCGCGGCGGGCCTGGAGAATTCGCTCGGCGATTACGTGATCGTAATGGATTTACGCTCCGATCCACCCGCCGCGATCCCGAAACTTCTGGCCGAAGCGGCCGAGGGTTATGAGGTCGTTATTGGCGAGCGCTCGCCCGAGCCGCGGGGTCATTTCTATGGTTGGATCGAGCGCGCGTTTTATCGCATCGCAGACGTGTGTTTGCCCTTCAAGCTGCACCCCAACGCGAGCTATTTCCGGTGCCTGAGCCGGCAGGTGGTCAATTCCATAACGCGCATCCGCAACAAGTCGCGGTATCTCAAATACCTGAACGAGGTGGTTGGATTCGAGCACGCTTACGTCTTGTACACGCGGAAGCCGCGGCGCGCCGGGCACTCGCTGCAGCCTTCGACCTTTGAAGCGATCGCGTCCGGAGTCGACATGATCGTTTCGCACTCCGCGGTGCCGCTGCGCCTCGCGGCGTTCCTGGGAGTGGTCGCAAGCTTTTTGAGCGTTCTGTACTTCGTCTACATTTTGATAGTGAGCCTGGTAAAGCACAAGGTCGCCGAGGGCTGGATTACCACGAATGCGGTCAGCACGATGCTGTTCCTGTTCTTGTTCCTGATCCTTACCGTGCTTTCCGAATACGTCGCGCGATTGCTTGAAGAAACGAAGGACCGGCCCTTGTATTTTCTGGAAAGCGAAAGCTACAGCTCGACCATTTATTACAAGAAGGACATGATTGAGCACAAGCTCAACGTAGATTAACAGTAGGGCAAGCTTCAGCTTGCCCGCCCCAAAATGGACAAGCTGAAGCTTGTTCCAAAATGGACCAGCTGAAGCTGTCCTACCTGCTATGCACCCAGTCACTGAAATCGCGGGAGAAGACATCTGGCAATTGCCCGAACATCGCATTGAGGAGTTCGCTCCCAAGGCGCGCGATTATTGCGTGGGCATTCCGATTATCAACGAAGGCGAGCGGATTCGTTCGCAATTGCGACGCATGAGCGACTGCGGTGTCGCCAATGTCGCGGACATAATCCTGTTCGATGGCGGCAGCACGGATGGTTCGCTCGATGAGAAATTTTTGCGCGCCAACTCGGTGCGTACGCTGATAACGAAATTAGGCCCAGGCAAGCAGGGCGCGCAATTGCGCATGGGCTTTGCATACGCGCTGCGCCAAGGTTATCGGGGTGTCGTCACCATCGATGGGAACGGCAAGGATAGCGTCGATTCAATCGGATCTTTCGTAAAGGCGCTGGAGCAGGGAATGGATTATGTGCAGGGTTCGCGCTATCTGCCCGGCGGCGCCGCGGTGAATACTCCGTTCTTACGCCACTGGGCTGTAAAGCTGATCCACATTCCGATCTTGAACTTCGCGTCGGGTTTTCGGTACACGGATACGACGAACGCGTTCCGCGCCTATAGCCGCCGGCTGCTGCTCGACCGCCGCGTCCAGCCGTTTCGCGATGTTTTCATGACCTATGAAATGCTGGCGTATTTTTCCGTGCGCGCGCCTCGGTTGGGTTTTAAGACGATGGAACTGCCGGTACGCCGCAGTTATCCCGCGTCGGGAAAAACACCGACCAAAATCAGCTCGTTCCGCGGGAATTTCCTACTGCTGAAAATTCTGTGGGGCGCGGTTACCGGAGCGTACAATCCCCACGCATGATCACGCGGATTCTAATCATCTACTGCATCCTCTCCGGGGCGGTTCAGAGCTGGGCTTATCGCCACGCGATGAATGCCGACGGAGTGCCGTACCTGGACATCGGCGATGCATGGATGCGGCTGGATTGGAAGTCCATTGTTAACTCCTATTGGAGTCCGGTTTATCCACTATTGTTGGGAATCGCGAACCTCGTTGGCGGACAGAATCCGCGGAACGATTTTGTGCGAGCGCATGCCGTAAATTTCGCTCTGTTTCTTGCGACCCTGGCCGCGTTTACGTGGTTCTTACGGCGCTTTATCCAAAACGTAGATGCCAAGGGCCTGTATCGGGCTTCCCTGCTCGCAGGCGGCTATAGTCTGTTCCTTTACAGTGCTCTCGAATTGCAAGCCAATCGCAACGTCACGCCGGATATGGGCCTGATGGCGGTTATTTATATCGCCGGTGGGCAACTACTCGATTGGGGGAATCGCAACCCGACGCGGTCGGCCGTATGGCTCGGCGTGGCGCTGGGGATCGGATTTTGGATCAAGGGAGCGGCGTTCGCGGCGGGTTGGATCTTTATTGTAGCGGCCGCAATCTCCGGCGGAAGATCGCGAGCGCACTTGCGCGCGGCGGCAGTAGCGGTGGCGGCCTTCCTCGCCATGTGCCTTCCGTGGATCGCCGCGATGTCATGGCAGACCGGGCGGCTTAATACCGGCGACACGGGGCGCCTTAACTATGCGTTCCTAGTGAATGGAGTCTACATGACGCACTGGCGTGGAGATCCGAGCCTGGCTACGCAGCCAATACACCCGACGCGCATCATTGCCGCCCAACCGGATACGTTCGAGTTCGCAACTCCGATCGCCGGAACGTACCCTCCTTGGGACAACCCGGCGTATTGGAACGAAGGAATCAACCCGCATTTTCACCTGGATAAACAAATCGCCGTGCTAGAGGATTCGGCGGCTTTCCTGCGCGGGCTCTTTTTCCGCCCGTTGATCGCGTGGACTCTGATGGTGGTGCTGGTCGGCGCGCTGGCGTTTCGGGCCTGGTTCGCCTATTGGTGGATCGTATTAGCGTGTCTGGCTGTGGTGGGCATGTATGCGCTGGTGCTGATTGAAGGGCGATACGTCGCTCCGTTCATCGCACTGCTGGTTTTTGTGTTGACCGCGGGAGCGCCGTCCAAAGTTCTGAATTTCGCGCGTTTGGGCGCTGGCGTGCTGACACTGGGACTCGTGGGTGTTTCCCAATTCAACATCGCGCGGCAGCCATATCCTGCCGCCAGCGAGCAGGTAGCGCAATCGCTCGAAGAACTCGGACTGCGTCCCGGAGAAAAGGTCGCCGTTGTCGAAGACGGGCTGAGGCATTACTGGGCCCGGTTGGCACGGGTGCGTGTGGTGGCCGAGATCCCTTCGGCTGAGCAGTACAGCCAAGCCCCCGTGGAGCGCCGGCTGGCAGCCCTCTCGGCGGTCGACCGGACCGGAGCGAGGTGGCTGGTAAGCTCCAAGCCCTTGCCGGGATCCGGCGACTACAGTTGGCATCCCGTACCCAGTACAAACTATTTCTATATGCACCGGCCGCAATCGGGCGATAGTCGACCAAGGCTGCTTGCGCTGAATCTCGCCGAATGAAACTCCCCCGCCACGCTGAGATCTGGGCGCCCGGCTACATCGCCGATCGGTGGAAGCGCGCTTTTTCCCGAAGCGTGGAACCGGCGCGCGTGTGGCTGACGATCGCCGATCATTATGAGCCACTGTGGCGCACAACCGACATGGAGGCCGCGAAAAATCGAGTCCGCCAATGGGAAAAGAAATGGCCCGAAATCGCGAGCCGCCACCGCGATTCCGCGGACCGCTCTCCGCGATACACCTTCTTCTATCCGGAAGAAAACTACGAGCCGTTTTTTCTAGATCCGCTTGCGGAAATGACCAACTCGGGTATCGGGGACGTCGAGATCCACCTGCACCACGACGGCGAGAGCCAGCAGGCTTTTATCGATCGCATGAGCGGCTTTATCGAGACTCTTTCCACCCGCCACGGCTTGCTGCGCCGCATCGATGGAAAACTTGGCTTCGCGTTCATCCATGGCAATTTTGCGCTCGACAACTCTAATGGAGGACGCTGGTGCGGACTGAATAACGAGATCACGCTTCTACGAGACGTGGGCTGCTATGCCGATTTCACCATGCCCTCGGGAGGCCCGACCCAAGCCCGCCTTCTCAACACGATTTATTGGGCCATCGACGACCCCAGCCGGCCAAAATCCTATGACGCGGGCCCGGCGCTAATTCCCGGCGTGGAATCCGCCGGCGATCTGATGATGATTCCGGGGCCTTTCGGCCTACGGTGGAAAGAACGGCTGGTTCCACGGATCGAGCTGGGAGAGCTATCCGTCCACGACCGCCCTTCCGCTTACAGGATCCAGCGCTGGTTGGATTTATCCCCGCGCATCGGCCGGGACATCTTTGTAAAATTGTTCACGCACGGAGCGCAGGAGGCGAACTTGCGAGTTCTCCTCGGCGGAGACTTGGATCGCGTTTTTGAACTGGTTCGCGAAGAATGCGGGCGCCGCGGATGGTGTTATTATTTCGCGACTGCGTGGGAGATGTTCAACGCGGTCCACGACTCCTGGGGCCGGCGGGACCCGGTGGCTAACCTGGCTATGAAAGCCGCGCAGACGCAGTTTGATCGCAAGTTTTCGTAAAATTGTTCTTCATATAAATAAAAAGAGATATCGATGCTGCGTTCGATTTTACTAACCGCAATATTTGCCGTTTTGATCAGTTGGAGCCTCCGGCGCGCCTGGCTCGGCATCCTGGTCTGGGCCTGGTTCAGCTATATGAACCCGCACCGGATGGCTTTTGGATTCGCTTACAATTTCCCGTTTGTTGCGATTGCCGCGGCAGTAACCTTCTATGCCTGGCTCTCTTCCAAGGAGAATAAGCGCTTTCCTTGGACCATAGAAACATACCTTCAGGTGATGCTGTGCTTTTGGATAACGTTCACAAGTTTCTTCGGGGACAGCGATTTCGTTTGGGAGTACTGGAACCGCGCCATAAAGGTTCAAATCATGATCTTTATGACGTTATGGATCATGAGGAGCAAATTCCGTCTGGAAGCCCTTGTGTGGACGATTGTGATCTCGATTGGATTCTTTGGCGTTAAGGGAGGAATCTGGACGATTCTTACCGGCGGCCATGGGCGCGTCCAAGGGCCGGACATGTCGTTCATTCAGGGCAACAACGAGATCGCGCTCGCAATGGTGATGGTATTGCCGCTGATGCGCTATCTGCAGCTGCAGGCAACGCAAAAGCAAATCCGGCGAGGGCTGATCGCCATGCAGATATTAACGACGCTGGCCGTGTTGTCGACTTATTCGCGAGCCGGTCTTCTGGCGCTTGGCATGGTCGGAGCTCTCTTTTGGCTGAAGAGCCGGCACAAAATAGCTTTCGGAGTCGCCATGCTGCTGGTGATCGCCCCAATGATAAAATTCATGCCCTCCGAGTGGAGAGACCGCATGCGGAGCCTGGAAGCCACGGATGAGAGCCAGCTTGACGATTCCGCGAAAGGGCGCATCAATTCCTGGCGTTTTGCAGTTAACCTGGCGATGCATCGCCCGATAACGGGCGGCGGTTTCCGCGTGTTTATGACGCCGACGTTCTTTCAGTACGCGCCCGACCCCACCAGTCGCCATGACGCCCATAGCATCTATTTCGAGACTCTAGGCGAGCACGGTTTTCCAGGCCTCTTTCTTTTCCTCAGCCTCGGTTTCTGCACGTGGATGACGGCGCGCAAAGTTGCCCGGCGCGCCCGCAAGATACCGGAGCTGGCATGGATGGTTGATTTGGTGAGCATGGCTCAGGTCGGCCTATGCGGATTTGCAGTCGGCGGGGCGTTCGCCGGACTGGCATTCTTCGATCTGCCGTATGATCTGATGGCCATGATTGTTTTGTGTAAATTTTTGCTTCAAGATCACGAGCGAGCGAAAGCTATGGCCCACTATCCGTCAGCCGGAGTTCCGGTGGAGACGGGCGTGCTCGCTGCTAATGCCTGATAAATACGCATTTAAAAAACAATAATTCGCGTTGGATGCTTTTTCCCTCGAGCTCCCGTATCGTAAATTACCGTACGCAGAAGAGGGTGTGAGAAGCCCAGAAAAATGGAACAGTCGTGGCAGGTGAAATGCGTTATCGATACCTTGAAACGAGGCCTGCCATTTCAGGAACACCTGCGGCGTTTCAAAGATCGCGTCATCGGATACCAGCGCGAGCCAAAGAAAGATGCGCAGACCATTCAAGACGGCATTCGGATAATTCAATGGCTGGGAGAAATAGCCGGATGTAAGGTTCTTGAGATCGGCACCGGGTGGCAACCCATGATTCCGATCTTGTACTCTTTGGCGGGGGCTTCGCGCATTTACACAGTGGACCTGCACCGCTTGATGCGGCCAGAAACGTTCGCCGCCGCGCTCGACGCAATCCGTGAGAATAGAGATCAGATCGCCGATGGAATTTCAACCACTTCAGATGCAGTAAATTGGGCGACCCGGCAGTGCTCGGATGTGGCGCAGCGTTTGGAAGAATTACGGATAACGTATCTGTCCCCTTGCGACAGCCGCCGTCTTCCCCTGGAATCGGGATACATCGATATCGTTACGTCCCGGGCCGTATTAGAGCACATCCCGCCTGCCGTAATCGGAGATATCTTTGCGGAATCCCGGCGTGTGCTTCGAAAAGGCGGAGTTATGTTGCACCTTGTCGATCACTCCGATCACTGGTCTCATCGCGACCGGCGAATCAATGCGGTTAATTTTCTGCAATACCCCGACTGGCTGTTTCGGTTCACTTGCATTAACCCGCAGAATTACCAAAACCGCCTCAGGCACCCCGAATATATTGAAATGATGCGTGCAGCGGGCTTCGTGCCGGAGCGTGAGGAGAAAAGCATCGATTCAAACTGTCTTTCGGTTTTGCCCCAGATGCGGGTTGCCGGCAAATTTGTTCACTTCACTCATGAGGACCTTGCCACAACCAGCAGTATTGTTCTTGCGAGAACCTCGTCCGCCTGTGCTCGAACCCAAACCTCAAATCTCAATTAAGCTCTTGTGCCGGACCAGGCGTGCCCTGCCGCGGTGACGCCGCCAAGTTGTCATGCATAAGCGAGGCGCTGAGTGGCTTCGAAGTTGCCCATCTTAAGCCTTAGCTGTGTTTTCCCCAACCCGGACGACCCCGGCTTGGGTCTGTTCGTCAAATCAAGGCTCGGCTATTTGAGCAAAATCGCGAGTATTAAAGTGATAGCGCCACTGGCGCTCGTCGATTTTTCGAGCGCGGGAAAGGCGCGCTTCGGGCGCCGCGGCGTTCCCTTCCAGCGGCGCGAGGACGAACTCGAGATCCTCCACCCTGCCTGGATCTACCCGCCAGGAGGGTTCGCCGTTAATCCGGTTCTCCTGTTTGCGCGGCTGCTCCCCTTCGTGAAGCGGGTTCGCAAGAACTTCGATTTCCAGGTCATCGACGCCCACTTTGCCTTCCCCGATGGCATCGCCGCGGCCCTGTTGTCGCATGCCACCGGCGTTCCGTTCACGGTTACGCTGCGAGGCAGTGAGGTCCTGCACGCGGAATATGCGCGCCGCCGCAAATTCATGGGCTGGGCTCTCAAAAGGGCCGCCCGAGTCATCGCTGTGTCCGAGCGGCTGCGTAATTTCGCAGTCTCGCTGGGTGTCGATAAGGCGCGAACTGCCGTGATTTCGAACGGCGTCGATTCGTCGCGGTTTTCTCCACAAGATCGAGATGCCTGCCGCCTTAAGCACGGTATCCCGCCCGGCGCGAAAGTGATTCTTTCGGCGGGCACGCTCATCGAACTCAAGGGACATCACCGCGTGGCGAAGGCCTTGGCCGGACTTCGCCGCCGCGGTTTTAATGCCGAGCTGCTAATAGCGGGGCGGAGCGGCGCTTTTGAAACTGAGATCAAGAAACAAATCGCCGGGCTCGGATTCACTGACTCCGTCCGCATCCTCGGCGAAGTCCCGCCCGCTGAGCTGGCCGAGCTGATGTCCGCATCCGACGTGCTCTGTCTGGCAAGCTCGCGCGAAGGCTGGCCCAATGTCGTTCACGAAGCCATGGCCTGCGGCACGCCGGTGGTTGCTACCGATGTCGGAGCCGTGCGGGATATGATCCCCTCCCTCCAGCATGGCGTGGTGGTTCCGGCGGGCGACGAGTCCGCTCTGGAAGATGCATTGTTGCAGGCGCTGCAGCGCCAGTGGGACCGGCAAAAAATCTCCGCATGGGCGCAGTCGCGTACGTGGGAGCGCGTGGCGGAAGAGGTGCTGGCCGAATTCCACGCCGTTCTGAACACCGCCGCGAAGAGGAACGCCGCCGCATGAGGGTTCTGGTAACCGGCGGAGCGGGATTCATCGGGTCTCACGTTTGTGAGCGCCTCCTCTGCGACGGCCACGAGGTCTCGATTATCGACGACCTCAATGACTTTTACTCGCCCGCGCTCAAACGCGAGAACCTCGGCTGCATTACCTCGGCGGGCCCAGCGTGCTTCTTCCACGCCGATATTTGCGACGAGATTGCTGTTCAGCGCGTCTTCGACGCGACCTTGCCGGAGGCGGTCATCCACCTTGCCGGTCGCGCGGGCGTCCGGCCAAGTTTGGAGCAACCGCTCCTCTATGAACAGGTCAATGTCCGCGGCACGTTGGTGCTGCTGGAACAATGCCGCCGTCTCGGTATCCGGAAGTTCATAATGGCTTCGTCCAGCTCCGTCTACGGCGCCGCCAATCGCGTTCCGTTCCGGGAAGACGATCACGTTAGCCACCCGATCTCTCCCTATGCAGCCACGAAGATCGCGGCCGAGCGTCTCGCCTACACTTATTCGCATTTGTACGGAATCGGAGTAACGTGCTTCCGGTTTTTCACGGTTTACGGCCCGCGCCAGCGCCCGGACCTGGCGATCCGCAAGTTCACCGAAAAGATTCTTCAGGCACAGCCGATTCCGGTTTATGGCGATGGCTCCGCAAGCCGCGACTATACGTTCGTGCGGGATATCGTTAACGGTGTCATGGCGGCCATCGAACACGATTTCGCGTATGAAGTCTTCAACCTTGGAAATTCCAGTCCTCTGAGCCTGAGCGATTTGATTCGAAGCATCGAAACGGCCACCGCCCGCAAGGCGATCATCCGCCGCCTTCCGGATCAGCCCGGCGATGTCCCGATCACATACGCGGACGTAAGCAAGGCCGGCCGGCTGCTCGGGTACGCTCCGAAAACGCCATTCGAGCAAGGCATCCGGGAATTTGTGGACTGGCTGGCGTGTCGCCCGGTAGGACAAGCTTCAGCTTGTCCCGGCTGAAACTCCCTCCAGCACCAAGTCCTCTATCTCCGAGCCGCCATTGAAGCGCTCTAGTAGCGCCAGGCCCCGCCCGGTTTTTTGAAACACGCTTACGCAGTTGCGGGCCGGGCGTGGCTCCTCAATGGTCCTTCCCACGACCCAGATCCCCCCTTCGATTAAGCTGGCGCCTACAGCCGCGGCTCCGGCGCGCAGCCTGGTTGCATCGAAGTAGCCCGGATTCAAGATATTCATCGTCCGTATCGCGTGAACGGGGCGGGGCAGCGCTTCGAATACCGAATGGGACCGCACTTCGAAGCGTGAATCCTTCGCGGCTAAGCGCCGGGCGACGGGATGAATCAAGCTGATTTCTTGCACGCTCCAGTTGTCGCCGACGGCTTTGCGCGCGGCATTTTGAGCGTTCACTAAACCGGCTCGCGCGCGCTTCGCCAGCCACCGGTTCACCGGATAATGAGCCGGTATCGGTTTTTGCAGCGATAGCACGAATGGCGGACGCACGTATTGTAAAGGCGTGCCGTCCGCCTCCAGGATGTACGATTCCTTCCGGCCACGGAGCGAAGCTTCCTTCAGGCCCAGCAGAACGTCGGAAGCGATGACGCGAGCCTCCGGAAAATGCTGCCAGAGCGAAACCGCCCACTCGGCCGAAACCCGGCAATCCGATGCGGCCCAGTCGTGAACTTCCATCTCCTGCGCACGGAGGTTATTTTTAAGAATTTCGTTCACCAGCGGATCGAGGTCGGCGAACCGCTGCGCATAAGTGGAGCGGAAAATCCCGGAGGACAGCCGCAAATGCCGGACGATATGCTCGAAGACTTCCTCGGAATCCTCTTTGAGCAGTTGGTAGGAGATGACGTCAGCTTGATTCGGGTCAAACCGCGCAGCCGGAACTCCGGAGTCACACCGGACGCTTTGCGCTAAGCGCCAGATTCCAGTCTTGTACATGGCTCCTCATCCGGCTGCGCGGCCCTAACGCGCTTGTTCGCCACAATGGCGCCCTCGATCAAAGTTCGATACTCCTCCACCATCCGCTCCTTTGAGTAACAGCGCACGGTGCGCTCCCGATTCGCCGCGCCCAGCATGCTTCTCCGATTTGGGTCCTTGCCGATTTGCCGCAGCGCCTGGGTGTAAGCCGGTTCATCGTTCGATGGCGCTACACAGCCGGGGGCGCTCTCACCTAAAAGCTCGCGGCTATCGCCAACATCCGTGCAGATGACCGGAAGGCCGGAGGCCATCGCCTCTAGCTGAGCATTTGAAACCTGCTCCGTCACCGAACTCATCGCAAACACGTCGAGACGGCGCAGAAATGCCGCTGGATCCGCCTGATGCCCGGCGAACTCAACACGGCCGGCAATCCCGAGCTCCGAGACAAGCGCCGTTAACTCCGCGCGGCAGGGCCCTTCGCCCGCCAAAATCAGTTTGCTATTGGGCACGGCGGCCTTTGAGAAGGAGCGGATCAGCAGCATCAGATTCTTCTCCGGACGCAGGCCGCCGAGATATCCGAACACGACACCCTCGCGGGCGGCGGGGCCGTTGCGCGGCCGGTAGTGTTCCACGTCCACTCCCGTTGGGATCAACTGCACTTTATGCCGCAGCAATTTGAATTCGCGCCGGGCGATATTCAACATCGTTTTCGAGGTCACCACCGTTCGATAGATATTGTTCAGCACCAGCCGCCGCATCCAAACCCGCCGCCGTTTCAGCGATTGTGCTTCATCCGTTCCGAAGCCGCATTCGCTGTGGATAACAGGCACTCCCGCCAGCCGCGCTCCCAGAGTGCCTTCGAGCGCACCCCAGTTGTAGGTAAGCACAGCCGCCGGCCTCCACCCCGCCACCAGCGCGCGAAATGCGAGCGGACCGGTCGTTTTCGGCAGACCCTCCACCGTCGCATCCACTGAGCCGCTGATCGCCTTGGCCGCCTCCAAAACACCATCCAAAGCGATAATCCGGTGGGCGAATCGCGCTCCCATCGCGTTGATGATCGATACCATGCGCAACTGAGTTCCGCCCGGTCCGAAGCCGGGAAAGACGTGCAGAAGCCGGGGCGCCTCAGTCATACACCAGAACCTTGCCGCCAGGCTGCAATATGTCCACCACGCGTTGCGCGTTGGCTTCCCACAGCAGACCCCGATCGTGGATCGCCCGCAGCGCGCCTTGACCAACCCGCGCTCGAAGCGAAGAATCGAGCACCAATGCCGTGAGCGCCCGCGCAAAGCCCTCCGTGTCGCCAGGCTTGAATAGCACCGCCGTCCGCCCGTTGTCGAGCAGTTCCTCGATGTTCTCCTGCCTGGGCGCGACGATAGCTTTCCCCAAACCCATGTACTCGATAATTTTCATCGGACAGCAGTATTCGTTCGCCGCGGGCTGCACGGCGATTTCGACCAGATTGAGATACGCCGGGATGTCTTCATGCGAGACGGCGCCTGTAAAAATAACCGCGTTCCCTAGACCGACTTTTGCGACATAATCCCTCAGCTCCGGCGTTGCCGGCCCATCGCCGATCAGCATCAGCACGGCCCGATCCTTCCCCAGACCGGATTGATGGAAGGCTTCGAGCAGAAACTCCAGGCCGTGCCAGCGCCGGAACCAGCCGACAAATCCAATCGCCACACGATCGCGAATTCCGAGCCGGTTCGCAAGCGCACTGTCCGGTTTTGAAACGAAGCGATGCAGGTTCACGCCGTTCGGCATCAGGTACAACTTTGTCTCGTGGACGCCGTTTTCCATCATGATCCGGCGCAAGGGGCCGGACACCACCACTACCCGAGTCGCACTGTTGCAGATCACACGCTCCATCCAAGCGGCGAATTTGCGCGCGCGTATTTCTTTGTCGCGGCTCATTTCAAGCGCCAGCGGCGAGTTCACTTCAACAATGATCGGCTTGCGCATCAGCGCGCTTGCGGCCACGCCTGAAAAATTTAGCAGGGAGTAGCGTTCGTAGATGAAATTCGCGCCGCTGCTTCGGATTTTGGAGCACAGCCACGGAATCGCGAAGAGGTTATAGCCTAGCTGAATAAGTTCAGAGGAAAAGGGAATGCGGCGGAATAGCTTTTTGAAGCCGGATTCTTGCGCCTCGCGCTCCGGCTCGCTGGTCCGATTTTCGGTTTCGACCAAAGAGGCGATTGTGACCTCATGCCCCAATCCGCGGAACGCCGCGACCATCTCCAAAATATGCACCTTCTGTGCGTCTGTGGCCCGGGTCCGGTGATGATACAGGATCTTCACCGTGAAACCGCCACCTCCGATACCCGATCGAGCTCGTTGGTGACGAATTGCAAATTCTTCAACCAAGAGAAGCGTTGCTGCGCGTGCTGGCGAATGGCCGTGTCCGTTTGAGCCGAGTCCGCTGTCGAGGCGAATGCAGCGGCGTAGTCCGAAACGGACTCGCAACGTGTCACGCCCTCCGGCGCCGATTCGCCAAAGGTGCTCGCCACCGCGGGCGAGGCCAGCACACGCTTGCCCATCGCGAGGGCTTCCAATACCTTGTTCTGCACTCCGCGCGCGATCCGCAGAGGAGCGACCATCGCTCGGGCGTTTGCGAGATACGGCCGCACGTCGGAGACGCCGCCGGTAACGGCTATTCCCGGCGAATTTGCCAGCCGCCGAATCGAGTTGTCGGGATCGCGCCCCACGATTACGAACTCCAGATTCGGCCACCTTGACCGCAGGCTTCCGAAGACGTTTTCCGCGAACCAGCAGCACGCATCCACGTTGGGGAAATAATTCATCTGCCCCACGAACACTAAATATTGCCGCTTGGCCAATTCCGCGTTCGCGGGCGTGGTCCGCGGGTCGAAGCGCTCAAAATCGACGCCGTTAATCCAGTACTCCACTCGGGCGCGCGGCGCAATTTTTTGCAGCAGCTTCTGCTCGCGCGGCGTCGTCAAAAACGTGCACTCGGCGCGATTCGCGTACTCGGCTTCCAGCTTGCGGAATCTCCGGCCTTCCAGTTTGTAAATCGCGCCCGGCCAGCGGCGCTCGCCGTATTCCAGCCACTTCTCCGAGTCCACATCCACCATATCGATCCAAAGCGGAACATCGGAAGGGGCGAACTGTACCACGGCGGACGAGTAAGCCAGTGTCGCCGTCAGCGGAAGCGACCTCAATTCGCCGACGTGGGCCTGCATCCTTGAGCTACGGTAGAAAGACGTATTCAGGCAGCCACCGAATGCGAACCGCATCGCCGCTGCCGCAAGCGCCTTCCGAGGCGAAATCAGTTCCGCGAAAACGGAAGCGCAAACATCCTGCATCTCCCCCGCCTTGTCGACCTCCGCGGCTGTTCTCGCAAAGCAGGCCAGATGCACGCGATGCTTTGCGGCCAATGCGTTCAGTTCGTGCCATGCCCGAATCTTCTCCCCTTTATCCGGAGGATTGGGAACGCAATGCGATAAAAACAGAATGTCCATGGAATTGGTAGGCGGAGCAGGGATTGAACGCTGCAACCTCCTCTGTGTTTAATAGAGGCGCTCTACCATTGAGCTATCCGCCTATAGATCATCGCCGCCGACCTACGGAACCAACGAAACGAGCCGCGGCCCCAGGACTTTCGTTAATCCCAGAGGAAGCCGCTGCCATAACAGAATCGGCAGCCGGAAAGCTGAGTTTTCCGGCGAGTAATTGGGCAATTTTTTGCGCTTTACCAAGTGTACTTCGTACGGCAATGCCCGTTCCACCATCCCCCAATGCGATTTGAAATCATACGACCCCTTCACGCGCTTGCTGCGGCCGAAATCGAACACGCGATAGCCGTTCTGGCCGCCCCAGCGCATCAGATCGTAGTACATGAAATTGTTCGGCTGCGCGGCGTTATACGCAGGATCCGAAGCGCCGTAATAAGGCAGTACCTGATCGCGGAAATAGAAGCTCAGAACCGCCGCCACTACCTTCCCGGAAAGCGTGATCTCCCGTATACTCGCCATGCCCCCGAATTTTTCGAGCAGGGTAGAAAAATGACGCGCCGGAAAACACGGCGTACCCAGCCTGCGAAGATTGCGCGAATACAAATTCTCAAACGCTGCGATATTCGAGAATTCCTGCCGGCTCCCCAAATCCTCCTTCAAAGATTTCCGAACTGCCGCCCGAGTCTTGCGGGGAATCGAGTTCAAAATCGTTTCCTCGTCCGGGCCGATTTCCTGCGTGAACGTCACATAGCGCGAAATCCGCGGCAACCCGCTGCACTGCGCTTCCCAGGCATTTCGCAGCTCGATGTCCTGCACTTGTAGCCGCTCTCCAATTGCCTTCGCCCGTTCGAGCAGAGCCAACTGGGCCTCCTCCGAGTCCGCCAGAATTCCGCCGTAAACGGCAAACGGCGAGGAGATCAGCCGCTTTCCCGTCAGTAGATTGCTGACGAGGAAAAGAGGCAGAACGCCGCACACGCGGTCCTGCCGCACCGCCATCAGGCAAACTCCCCGGTACCCGAATGTGGTTTCGATGCTTTCCTTCCATGCCGTCAGGTGAAAAGGGCTGCCATGCGGATGTTCCAGGACGAACCGGTCCCATGCGGCGTAATCCTGGCGCTCCAAATCCCGGACCAGGGTAACCTCTCGCTCGATCTCAGTCTCCATTCGGCAGGATTAACGCACGTCCCTTGCCACCAGTATGGATTCGCCCAAAACACGCGCCTTTGAATCTGTTGAATCCCAAACTTCTGTCATGAATCCAAAGCGTGGGGAATCAGCAGCTTCCGGCTCACCTTCTCGTATACTAGCGCTTATGATTCGCGTGTTGAAATGGGGTGTTGCGCTGCTGGTCTTGCCCGTTGTGCTTCTCGTTACAACGCCGCTGGCGGATCTTTATAGCCAACCGCTCATCGTCTCTGTCCAGCCGCGGAAGAGCGATGTAATCGTACTCATGTCCAGCGGGTTGATCGAGCCCGACTGGCTTACCCCGGATGGCGCGCAGAGGACCTGGGGTGCTTTGCGACTGTACAAGGAGCAATATGCTCCATATATCCTCAGCGTTGGCCAGAAGCAGGCTCTCATCCAGGCCGGCATGCTCGAACTCGCAGGCGTGCCGCGCGACGCAATTCTGGTGGATCAGCCCGCCAATACATACTGGTCAGGGATCGCGGTAACCCGGATTATGCGGGAACATGGATGGACGTCCGCCGTGGTTGTCACGTCGGAGATGGATGTGCCGCGGGTCCGCTTAGTGTTTGCAAAATTGGGAATGGCGCCCTCCTTTCTCGCGGTTCCGGAATTCCGTAAGCCGACGTATTTCCATTTTTTCCGCAATTCCGCCTCGGATATCGCCTACCATGCGACCTATGAATATGCGGGTTTGATCTGGTACAAGCTGAACGGCTGGATTTGAGGCGCCGTCGGCATAATTTTTTCTTCCCGGCAGCATGCTAAAACGGATGTACATCCATCCGATACGGTGCGCATTTTATTTCTGTCGCCGCGCCAGTGCTGGCCACCTCACGGCGGGGCGAAAATACGGGAGTATCATTTTCTACGAACGCTCGCGGCGCTCGGCGAGGTCACTTATACATATTTTGCCGATCGTGGATCGGCGCCTCTAAGCCGCGATGATTTGCCTTTCGTGGCCGAAATCGTGGCAGTTCCCAAGCCGAAAGCTTATGAAATCGGTCAGCTTGTCCGCGGCATCGCCGGACGGTGGCCATTATCGGTACTCAATTACAGTTCGCCGGAGATGAAAGCCTGTGTTGAGCGGCTGACTCACGCCGGACCATTCGATGTGACGCACGTCGATAGCATTCATCTGCTGCGGTACGCGAATCACAATTGCAAACGGGTAGTCTACAACTGGCACAACATTGAATCGGAGGCCATGCGGCGCTACGGCGAGAGCGTTCGCTCGCCCGCGCGGCGCTGGTACTCCTCAATCACTGCGGCAAAGCTACACGCACTCGAGCGCGACATCCTTGGCGAGGCATTTGGACATGTCGTCTGCAGCGAGCGCGAACGGTGCGTGCTGCACAAGATCGCGCCGAACGCTCGCATAGCCGTCATCGAGAACGGAGTCGATTGCGCTTACTTTTCCGAACCGGACGGCAGCACGCCGCTCGATTCCCTCGTCTTCATAGCACGTCTGGAGAATGTGGCGAACGCGCTCGCGGCCAGTACTTTTGCGCGCACCATCTGGCCGCGGATTCGCGAACGCATGCCGCGGTTGCGGCTGATGCTGGTTGGCGCGGAGCCCCTTCCAGCGGTACAGCAATTGGCCAGTCTGCCCGGTGTCGAGGTAACCGGGACAGTTGCCGATGTGCGGCCGTATTACCGGCGTGCGGTCGCGGCGGTTGTACCTTTGCTATCGGGTTCGGGAACGCGCCTCAAGATTCTCGAAGCCATGGCGGCGCGCGTCCCCGTTATCTCGACAGCAGTGGGAGCCGAGGGTTTGGACGCAATTTCGGGAAAGCACCTCCTGATCGCAGAGCCGGAAGATCCCGAAGCCTGGACCCGGCACATCACAGCTATCGCGGCAAATGAGTCCCGGGATCGGATCTGCGAGGCAGCGCTCGAGTTTGTGAAAGCCCGGTACGACTGGGACATGCTCGAGCGAAAGCTGAAGACCACATATGAGAACTGGTTTCGGGAAAAGACTTGATGCGCGTTCTGGCAGTGATCGAGGCGGAATCCCTGACGGGTCCGGCCAAGAACCTTCTCGAATTCGCTCTGTTGGCGCGTCCGCGCGGAATCGAAGTTATTTTGGCCGTGTTTGCGCGCAGCGGCGCAACTAGCCCATTCATCAAAGCGGCACGAGACGCGGACGTAAAAATCGAGGCAATCAACGAGCGCCGCGCATTTGACACCGCTGTCATCGCAGCCTTGCGCGACGCCGTCGCACGTTCTCGGCCAGATATCCTTCAAACACATGCCGTCAAATCGCACTTCCTGGCGCGGTCCAGCGGCCTGCACAAGCTGGCGGCCTGGGTCGCGTTCCACCACGGCTACACCCGGCCCGCCGCGCGAGTGCTGCTTTATAACCAGCTCGATCGCTGGTCGCTTCGCGCCGCGCGAAGAGTGATCACCGTTAGTACTCCCTTCCGGGATCAGCTCATCGCGCGCGGCGTGCCCAAAGATGGAATCGACATCGTTCACAATGCGATTGCCTCGGATTGGGGCTTGTCAGCCCGGCAAGACGCAGCCGCGGTGCGTTCGAGTTTGGACATCCCGCCGGACGCTCGCATAATTCTCAGCGCCGGGCGGCTATCGAAGGAAAAGGACCACCTCACATTGCTCAAAGCTGTGCGGCGTTTGCCGGCCGCTCACGTGTTGATCGTGGGCGACGGACCGGAGCGCCCCGCGATCGAGAAGGCGATCAAGCAATTGGGACTGAAAGGACGCGCGACGCTTGCAGGCCACCAACCATCGGTCGCCGCCTACTACGCCATCGCCGATACCGTGGTGCTGTCCTCGCGAACCGAAGGCTCGCCTAACGTCCTTCTGGAAGCGATGGTGTCCGGCGTTCCCGTCGTTGCGACGCGCGTAGGCGGCGTTCCCGAGCACGTAGAGGATGGCGAGACCGCGCTTTTGGTGGATCCCGGCGACGATGCCGCGATGGGCTCCGCGATCGCGCGTTTGCTCGAACCCGGCAACAAACTGCGCACCCGCCTGATTGAGCGCGCCGACGCCCTTGTACGTGAGCGCCATGCGCCTGAAGCGCGCGTACAAACGCTCACAAAAATCTACGAATCGCTTCTCCGTCAGCGCCGATTCGTGCTACGCTAGCGCCTTCGGCTATGGCAAGCATTCTCAAGGCGCTCCTGCTCTCATCCCTTTCCCTCGTCCCTCTTCTCGCTCAAGGCAACTATGAGGTGCAAGTTTATCCAGGACAGGTTCAAGATCCTGGAACAACCATGTTCGAACTCCACAGCAATTTCACGGTCCAGGGCAGCAAGGGCGAGGTCAACGGTGTACTCGGTACCGAGCACCAATTGCACGAGACATTGGAAATAACCCGCGGTATCACGCCGTGGTTCGAGACCGGATTTTATGTTTTTAGTTCCGCCCAGGCGGGCCAGGGGTGGCAATGGGTAGGCGATCACATACGTCCGCGAATTGCCGCGCCCGAAGAATGGAAATGGCCTGTAGGCGCGAGCCTGTCGCTTGAATTTGGTTATCAACGCTACCATTTTTCACCGGATACGTGGACCCTTGAAATACGGCCGATAATCGATAAGCAGATCGGCCGAATGTATGTAGCGTTTAATCCGACATTCGACAGATCGTTTCATGGACCCAGCGTCAGCCAGGGAGTAGTGTTCTCGCCCAATTTCAAAATGGGTTGGGATTTTACCAAAAAAATCAATGTGGGATTCGAATATTACGGCTCGCTCGGTCCGGTTACCGGTTTCGACCTCTTACGCGAGCAGGAACAACAGATCGTCCCAGCAATCGATCTCAACTTGTCGCCGGAATGGGAGTTCAATTTTGGCGTAGGCATCGGGATGACCCAGTCTACGGATCATCTGCTGATCAAGATGATTCTAGGCCGGCGCTTCGGAAAAGTCTCGAAGGGCGGCACCAATTGATTGCCGCCCTATAAGCCCGCAGCTTGTTATTTAGCCGAAAAGGCAAGGAACACGTTACCCGCCATCCCGCCGAACTGCGCGTAGCCGGAGTTCACGAACACCATGCCGCTAACTACCGCCGGTCCGGCGGCATCGAGTGAGCCGCCGTGAGCCGGCTTGCCGTTTACCGTTTCGAACTCGCGCTCCGTATCGGTGTCCCATAGGATCTCGCCCGTGGAAGCCGAATAGGCCCGCAAGTGGCCATCCAGGGAGCCGGAGAAGACCACTCCCGGAATCGCACTGACGGCCGCCGATTGCGCGGGCGAACAGTCCGTTCTTGTATCCGCGCATGGTATGGGTTTCGTACTCCACTGGATCTTGCCCGTCTTGAGGTCCAAACCGTGGAGGCCTCCGCCCTTCTTTGGATCGAGAGTCAGGCGGAAGCCCACCGGCGACTTTGGGTCCGCTACGCCGCCGATTGCAACGTCGGAGATCGCGACATAAACCTTCCGTCCATCCGCGGCCGACCCCCATTGGCTCCCGCCCAAAGGGCTGCCTTGTCCCACACGCGTTTGCCATAAGATTTCGCCCTTTCTGTCGGGATCGATAGCGTGCACCATGCCGGACTTTTGGCCAATTACCAGCGCCCGCTTGCCGCCGCCCAGGCTCACCAGGATCGGCGGCTGCCCGAAATCATGATCCGGTCCCGCCGTCTCCGGGCAATTGGTGCGCTGCGGCACGGAGCAACCGGTGTTGAAGGCATCCTTCTCGGTCAGTTGCCTGGTCCACAGTAGCTCACCTGTTTTTAGACTCAGTGCGAGGATCGCGTCACTCGTGTTTGTCGGCGGGTCCGAGTAATTGTCGCCCGTAGCGACGTACAGAACTCCAAGCCGTTCGTCGATCGTCGGAGTGGACCATACACCCGCCCCCGAAGGCCCACGCCGTTGGGTTCCGCCCGCGTCTTTCGCAGTCGGCTTGGCGGGCTCGGAAATCGTGAAGGTCTGCCAGATTTTCTTGCCCGTGGCGGCATCGAGCGCTACAACGCTTCCCCGGAACGTGCAGCACTCAAATTTGGGGTCGGGCGCCAGTGCTTCTTCGATAGAGGAGAACGGCTGATAAACCACTCCCTTATAGAAACGCGCAGTCGCGGTTACGGTAGTGCCGAAATGGCTTTCCGGCTGGACCTTCCAAATCAATTCGCCGGACTCGGCATTGAGCGCGTATAGATTTGCTCCTCCGTCGCCGAAAAACACAGCCGCGACACCGTTCGCCTCCCCGATCGTCATGCCGGAGCGGATTCCAACAGCGGCTTTAAATCCCCAGTAAGTGCATCCGGTCTCGCGGTCGAGCGAATATACGGCCCCGGTCTGACTGGCGATGAACACGCGCCCACCGGCTACGGCGGGCTGAGAGCGCGCCACGGGGATATCGCCCAAGTTGAACGCCCATTTCAATTTGAGCTTGGGAACGTTGGCCACCGTAAGCCCCGCCGCGGACGCATCCTGGTACCGCGAGTTCGTGGCGCTCGTGCTCCAGCCGTTCCACTGGGGGGAATTCTGTGTGAATTTAAACGGGACGTCGCTCTTGCAGGTGCGCGTGAAGGAAGCGGCGGCTTGCCCGCTCGTCGGAGCGATATAGCCGATCAAGGCGAAGATTTCGGGGGTGGAAAGCCCTTCCGCCCGGCTCTTCATAACACCGCTCGTAAGCGCGACATAAACAGCCTCCGGCGTCATAGCCTTAATTGCGCTCAGCGCCGGAGCTCGACCCTCAGGCATATCGTGGCAAATGGCGCACCGCTCTTTGTAAATCGCGCTTCCGTCCTGAGCCGACAGAATCGGCACGATTAACGTAATTAGACACACGTATCGCATAGCATTCTCCTTGTTGAATTTCAGATGGACCTAAGTTAGAACAAGCTGAAGCTTGTCCTACACGAAATCCTGTTTTCGCGATTGAACGTAAAGCGTTAGCCCCAGCAGAACCGCCGCCAACGCGAACTCGACACCCAACACCGTCAGTACCGCGGAATTCCACACCGGCGCTGGTTTTGTCATCCCGGCCGTTAACGCCGAGTTACGGGTCATGAAGTACCAAATAAGACCGTAGGACGAACTGCATGCCACATTCGCCGCAATCCCCCATCCCTCCGTTTCGCCGATCAGAGCGGCGGCTGTCATCACCCAGAACGCCACGAGCGGCATGAAAGCCAGAATCAGCAGCATGGGAATCGCTCCGCGCGGAATAATGTGGCGAGTCTCAATTACCAAGATTGCCGCCCCTACTAGCGTCAGCCAGGGGGCCAGGAACATCCCGAACGTGGAAATAATCTTGGCTATGGTGTATTGAACCGACGAGACGGGGAGACTCATCACGAATGCTAGATTCTGTTTTTTTCTTTCGTTCACGATTCCCCCGATGGGCAGCATCGTTCCCACCATGATCAGGGAAATGAAAAACCACACGCTCCCCACCACCAAAGCCGGCTCGCTTCCCCATTGACACACTCCTAATGCCACCGCTCCAGCGGCTAAAGTTATATAAATTTGCTGCCGGTGCAATCGCAAATCCTTCAAAATCAGATGCCGAATAATAGTGCCCTTCATGCCTCCACCTCCTCACGGCTATGCTCGACATTGGCGACGAAAATCTCTTCGAGCGTCATGTCCTCCACGGCCTGTACGCGGGCGCCGGAGCTCTCATACGCATTCGGAAGATCGGGAACAAATGCGTTCGCGATCGCCACGGCAAGCCGTCCGGTGCGCTTGATTCCAATGATGCCCGGCAGCGCCGGTATTTCGATTCCGGACGGGACCTCCAGGCGGAGGCGTTTCCAACGATCCAAATAGATCTCCTTGTCCATCGAATCGATGATCCGGCCCCGGTCGATGAAGGTGATCCGGTCGGAAATCTGCTCCACATCCTGCGTGTGATGCGAGGAAAACAGGATCGTTCGGTCCTCGTCCTCCATCACGGCCGTCAATTCGCGCAGGATCTCGTGGCGCGCTACGGGGTCGAGTCCCGTCGTCGGCTCGTCCAACACCAGCAGCTTCGGGCGCCGCGCCAAAACCAGCAGCAGCGCAGCCTTGACGCGCTGCCCGTGCGAGAGGCCTTTAATCTTCTGCTCGGCTCGTACGCCGAAGCGCTTCAGCAATACCTGGGCATATGCGGTATCCCACGTTGGATAAATCGACTGTATGAAGCTCATGTGCCAGCCCAAGGTCATGCCATCGTAGAGCCGCATATCTTCCGAGGCGAATCCGATGTCCCACTTCGCGGCCACTTGCTCGGCGGGCATGCGACGGCCAAGCACCTGCACATCGCCGCAGTCCTGATGGACCAGACCCATCAGGATGCGAATCGTTGTGGACTTCCCGGCTCCATTGGGCCCGATCAGACCCATGATGGTTCCCCGGGGTATTTTCAAGCAAATCTTTTCCAGCTGGAAGAAGCGATACTTTTTCCCGACGCCATCCAACTTCACGGCGAGATCCGTCATACGAATTCCTCCTCACTTCGGGCCAGCCGGTCCTGCGCCGCGCGCAGCCGTTTTTCGAGATCCTCCGGACCTAGCCCCATCAGCGTGCCGAGCCGCGCCGCCTGCGCCAGATGCTGATCCAGTTCCTGTTCCCGTATCTTTGTCCCCAGACCCGCGTTCGAACCCACGTGCGAGCCTTTGCCCTGATGCGTCACAATGACGCCTTCGCGCTCCAACTCCAGATAGGCTCGCTTCACGGTGATAACGCTGACTCCTGCATCCGCGGCAAGCTGGCGAATCGAGGGAATGCCCTGGCCTTCGGTCCAGTCACCTACGGCAATGCGCTGTTTGATCTGTTCCATGATCTGGAGATAGATCGGCCTCTTGTCGGTTTGAGCGATGAAAAAGCCGTCTTTCATATACTCGGTATACTCAGTATACACAGCAGTAAGAGTCTGTCAATAACTATTTGCGCCAGAACCACAAACCTTAGGTAGAATAACCATTTAAAGTGTCAAAGCGTTTCTGGCTCACTGCTATTCTTATTCCGCTGCTCGCGTACGCCCGCGAGCCGCGGCCCGTTTCCCAGGTACCCATCCCTCTGGCAGACGGCACGAAAATCAATTTGCGGCAATATCAAGGCAAGGTCGTCGTCCTGGCTATTTTTTCGACGACGTGCCCCGACTGCATCGAAAATCTGCAAATGCTGAACCGGGTGCAGAAGGATCTGGGTCCGCAAGGGTTCCAGGCCATCGGCGCAGCCGGCGACAACGACGCGCAGTACCAGGTGGGAGGGTTCGTCCAGCGCTATAGGATCGGGTTTCCCGTCGGCTTTCTTACCAAGGACCAGATGATCGCGATCGGGGACATTGAGAAGGACCGCCGGCCCGTTGCGCCAATCTTCTTGTTCATCGATAAGAAGAGCGTGGTTCGGAATCAATTTTACGGGGATAGTCCGATTTTCAAACAGGCTGAAAAGGCGACGCGCACTCTCGTTCAAAACCTGCTCCGGGAGCCTGCGAAGTAGCTCTCCAGTCAAAGCGCGTGTTGCCATAACCCGTCCAGCGCGATTACACAATCGCGCGCAGGTTGGCAACCTGCCCCACCAGAGCCCCGCGCTAGAATAAAGGCACGTGAAGACGTTTTATATCGAGACCTTCGGGTGTCAGATGAATGCGCACGACTCCGAGAAGGTGGTCGGGACGTTGCTGAATCAAGGCTATACGCAGGTCGCAACGCCCGAGGAAGCGGAGCTTGTTTTTTACAACACGTGCAGCATTCGCGACAAAGCTGAACAGAAAGTTTTCTCACGTCTTCAGCAATTCAAGAAGGAGAACGGCAAAGGCAAAACGTTCGCTGTGCTGGGATGCGTCGCGCAGCAGGAAGGCGAGCGCATTTTCGAGAAAGCTCCGCATGTGAGCCTCGTTTGCGGGTCGGCGAGTTATACCAAGCTGCCGCAATTGCTGGTGCAGCTTGAAACGGGCAATCGCCGCGTCACCGGGCTGAGCTTGGATACCGAAGATACGTTCGAAACGCCGCTCACCCGCCGCGACAATCCGCATCGCGCTTACATCACAATCATCGAAGGCTGCGACAAATCCTGCGCCTACTGCGTAGTACCCTTTACGCGCGGACCGGAACGCAGCCGGACCAGCGCTTCCGTCATGCAGGAAGCCGCTGAAATTGCGCGCGCCGGCTATACGGAAATACAGCTTCTCGGACAAAACGTCAACAGCTACCGCGACCCCTCGCCCGCCGCGTGGGATTTCGCTACTCTGCTCGATCGAGTCGGACGCGTGCCCGGGATTCGTCGCGTACGATTTACCACTTCGCACCCGCGCGATTTCGTTCGCGAGATCGTTGACGCAATCGACGCCAATCCGGCGTTGTGCAATCACGTGCACCTCCCCGTGCAATCCGGTTCCTCTCGCGTCCTCGCCGGCATGCAGCGGCTTTACACTCGCGAGCAATATCTAAGCCGAATTGAATGGATGAAGGCGGC
The DNA here is from genome assembly GCA_019261985.1 of Bryobacterales bacterium. Taxonomy (GTDB): domain Bacteria; phylum Acidobacteriota; class Terriglobia; order Bryobacterales; family Bryobacteraceae; genus Palsa-187. Next base: position 197,316 of record JAFAQY010000027.1, read on the forward strand.
GCGCCGTCCCATTGCGATTTCGACCGATATTATCGTAGGATTCCCCGGCGAAACCGAGGCCGATTTCGAACAGACGCTCGCGTTACTCGATGGCGTCGGCTACGATTCGGTGTTCAGTTTTAAGTACTCTCGCCGGCCGAACACGCCCGCCCTCGAATTAGGCGATCAGATTCTGGAGGAAGAAAAAGGCCGGCGGCTGACCATCCTTCAGGAAAGGCAGCGTCAGATTCAGATCCGGCAGAACGCGGCATACGTTGGCCGGCTTGAGGAATGCCTTGTGGAGGGCTTTAATAGAGCCACGGGCCAGTGGATTGGGCGCACTTCGCAGAACAAGACACTCAACTTCCTCCGGGCCGGCGGCGAAAGCGATCTGGAGGGCCGGTACGTGGAAGTGCGTGTGACACGTGCCGGTCCCAACTCCCTTGCCGGGGAATATGTGAACTGAGAAAGAGGCGGTCATGGAAGTAGAAATGAAAATCCGCGGGTTAATGATGGACCCGGTAACAAATAATCCGATCGTAGTTTTGAAAGATGTTAACGGAACCGCCATTCTTCCCATCTGGGTCGGCATTTATGAAGCCAACGCCATCGCTCTGGAGATCGAAAAGGTGGCAACACCGCGCCCGATGACCCACGATTTGATTCGGAATCTTCTGTTTGGCCTCGAGACCGGAGTGAAAAAGGTAGTGGTCAGCGAGCTAAAGGACGACACCTTTTACGCGGTCATTTGGCTCGAGAGAAACGGCCAAGCCATCAGCGTAGATTCGCGCCCCAGCGACGCGCTCGCAATCGCCTTGCGCCTGGACTGCCCCATTTACGTGGAGGAAGCCGTACTGAAAACCTCCAAAGACGCGACCGCGATGGCCGAGGCCGGCAATAATCAAGAGCTGAAGAAATGGCTGGAGAACTTGAGCGACGAGGATCTCGGCCGCTATAAGATGTAAACAGCCCCGTGGGGCAGGCTGTCAGCCCGGCTGTCAGCCTGCGGCGGGCTTTAGCCCGCCTTGAGCGGCCACGGAAATCCCAATCCCCGATACTTTACTCTTGATCACGGCGTCCCAGAGCATGGCAGGATTACGGTACTTAGGTAACGGTCTCTGGATCGCACCACGGGTATCTGTAACAAACACCCTGTACAATCGTCCGAGGAGGTTTACATGAGCATTGCTCAATCCCTGATCCCTGAGTTTGATTACGAGATGGCGAACACGCGAAGGACGCTGGAGCGGCTTCCCCAAGACAAGCTGGAGTTCAAGCCCGATCCCAAATCCATGCCGCTCGGACGTCTGGCCGGCCACATCGCCGAAATGGTGAACTGGGGCGCGATCGTCGTACAAACAGATTCGCTTAATCTTGATGGCGGAAATTTCCAACCGTTCTCGCCTACTACCCGTCAGCAGCTCCTCGCGGAATTCGATAAAAACGTAGCAGCGGCTCGAGGCGAACTCGAAAAAGCCGGCGACTCTCAGATGATGCAGAACTGGTCGCTGATCTTCCAAGGCAAACCTGTGATCAGCATGCCCCGCGTAGCCGTTGTTCGCAGCATGGTTTTGAACCACATTATCCATCACAGAGCGCAGCTGACGGTGTATTACCGCATGAATGGTGTCCCGGTTCCAGCGTTGTACGGTCCCTCCGCCGATGAAGGAATGCCTGCCGCCGCGGGCAGCTAAACATCGCTTGCCAAAGGCTGAAGCCTTTCACAGGCGAACAGCATCCATTAAAAGCACCTGCGATGCTTGTGAAGTGGAGCGGCGCCGGCTGCTCCATTTCGTGCTTATGATCGCGCACAGGCGACCTCCGTTGTGCGCGACGTGGAATAAGGAATGCGCCGCTTCGATGCCATCATCATAGGGACTGGCCAAGCGGGCCCTCCCCTGGCTGCACGCCTCACCAAAGCAGGAATGAGCGTGGCGATCGTCGAGCGCGGGCGCTTCGGCGGCACCTGCGTCAACACCGGGTGCATCCCCACCAAGACCATGGTCGCAAGCGCTTATGCGGCGCACGTGGCCCGGCGCGCCGCCGAATATGGAGTTCAAATCTCCGGGCGGGTCGCGGTGGACATGAAACAGGTGAAGGCGCGCAAGGATCAAATAGCGGGGAAGTCCAATTCAGCAGTTGAGAACTGGCTCAAAACCATGCCGAGCGCGACCGTGTATGAAGGGCACGGCCGTTTCGAGTCTCCGCATGAAGTCAGCGTTGGAACGGAGCGCCTCACGTCCGGCCGCATTTTCATTAATGTGGGCGGGCGCGCCATCATCCCCTATATTCCCGGCTTGACCGACATCCCCTACCTGACTAACAGTTCTATGATGCACGTTGACTTCCTGCCCCGCCACTTGCTGATTCTCGGCGGCAGTTATATCGGCCTTGAGTTCGGCCAGATGTTCCGCCGCTTCGGCAGCGAAGTCACCATTATTGAGATGGGTCCGCGCCTCATCGGCCGCGAAGACGAGGACGTGTCAGCGGCGATTCACGACATTCTCGATGCCGAAGGCATCGACGTTCGCCTCAACACGAAATGCACGCGATTCGCCAAGCAGGGGCAAGATGTTGTGGCGAGCCTCGAATGCAACGGTCAAGTATCGGAAATTACCGGCTCTCACCTGTTGCTGGCCACAGGGCGCCGGCCCAACGCCGACGATTTAGCCTTGGATAGAGCGGGGGTGAAGAGCGATTCGCGCGGCAATATCGAAGTCGACGATCAGCTCCGGACAAACGTGCCCGGAATTTGGGCGCTCGGCGATTGCAACGGCAAAGGCGGATTCACACATACTTCCTACAACGATTTCGAGATCGTCGCCGCAAATCTTCTCGACAATGATCCCCGCCGCGTGAGCGATCGCATACTCGCCTACAACCTGTACATCGATCCGCCGCTCGGCCGCGCCGGTATGACGGAGGCGCAAGCGCGCAAATCTGGAAGACCTGTCCTGATCGGAACGCGTCCGATGACGAAGGTCGGGCGAGCAGTGGAAAAAGGGGAATCGCTCGGATTCATGAAGGTGCTGGTCGACGCCGATTCAAAGGAGATCGTCGGCGCCGCGCTGCTCGGGACTGGTTGCGATGAGGTCATTCATTCCATCCTTGATGTCATGTATGCGAAAAAGCCATACACGGTAATACGGCGCGCGATGCATATTCACCCCACCGTGTCCGAATTGATTCCGACGATGCTAGGTGAACTCAAACCACTCTGAAGGGACAAACAAAATGTCCTCAAACCTGATACAGCGAATGTCCGCCGCGCGAGAGCAATCGGACAAGTTGTTCAAGCTTATCCGGCGCGACGCGCGGTACGAGCGGCCCATTCCAGAAAGGCACCGGATTATTTTCTATCTCGGGCATCTGGAGGCATTCGATTGGAACATCCTGCAGCCGCGCCTGGCAGGCACAAAAATCTTCGATCCGGAATTCGACCGGCTGTTTGCATTCGGAATCGATCCTGTGGATGGGGGCTTGCCATCGGACCGGCGGACGGATTGGCCCTCCGAAAAACAGGTGCAACGCTACAACACACGAGTGAGAGCCGCGCTGGATGAGGCGATTCAATCAGGGGAGTGGTCGGGCGACGAGCCTGGTTCGCAACTTTTGAACGTGGCAATCGAGCACCGGCTGATGCACCTGGAAACGCTCTCGTACATGCTGCATCAGTTGGGAATCGATCAAAAATTGCGTGCGGGTCGGACCGCCGCGCCATCGGCGGCCGGGTTCGAGCCGGCGATGGTCGAGATCCCCGCCGGGCGAGCCACGCTCGGCGCCAACGCCGGCGAGTTCGGATGGGACAACGAGTTTGAAGCGCAGAGCGCCTTTGTAAATGCGTTCACGGTTGACCGCTTTAAAGTGAGCAACGGCCAATTCCTGGAGTTCCTCCGCGCGGGCGGATATCGCGATCGCGCATTGTGGACCGATGAAGGCTGGAATTGGAAAGAGCATCACGGTATTGAAAACCCCATCTTCTGGAGAGCAAATCACGATGCGTATCTGCTGCGCACGATGTTCGACGAAATTCCGTTGCCCCTTGAGTGGCCGGTGTATGTAAGTCACGCGGAGGCGAGCGCGTATGCTGCCTGGGCGGGAAAGCGACTGCCCACGGAAGCCGAGTGGCACCGGGCTGCTTACGGGACTCTCGATGGCGAAGAGCGCCCCTTTCCGTGGGGCAACGAAGCTCCCACGGCGGCGCGCGGCTACTTCGATCTGCGGAGTTGGGATCCGGCTCCGGTCAATGCATTCCCCTGCGCCCGCAGCGCCTTCGGAGTCGAAGGCATGTTGGCGAACGGGTGGGAGTGGACTTGCAGCCTGTTTGAGCCGCTCCCCGGCTTCCGACCTTTTTCGTTTTATCCGGGATATTCAGCAAATTTTTTTGACGGAAAGCACTACGTGATGAAGGGTGGCTCCCCACGCACCGAAAAATGCATGCTCCGGCGCAGCTTTCGAAATTGGTTCCAGCCGCACTATCAATACGTCTATGCGGGGTTCCGATGTGTGAAGTAGGGCATGCTTTAGCTTGCCCAACTATAAGGACAAGCTAAAGCTTGTCCTACCCAAAGGACAAGCTAAAGCTTGTCCTACCCAGGAGAGTGAAACATGCTTGCTAGCGCCATCCTTACTGATGCCGTAGCCGATTTCGCCGCCGACGTGCGCGCCGGACTCACCAAACCCGGCCAGAAAGAACTCCCATCGAAGTATCTCTACGACACGCTCGGGTCGAAGCTCTTCGAAGTCATCAGCGAGCTTCCTGAATACGGCCTGACCCGCGCGGACGAACGGCTGCTCCGGGCGCATGCCCAGGAAATCGTGCACCGGATCGCGGGGGACATCGTTGTATGTGAACTCGGAAGCGGAAGCGGCAGGAAAACGCGCTGGATTCTAGAGGCATTGTCCGGTCGCCGCCACCACACCGTTTATTTTCCGATCGAAATTTCTTCGTCCGCGCTCGACGTCTGCCGCCGCGAGCTTGCGGATATTGAATCCGTAGGCATCGTTGGGCTCGAGCGCGAATACCTCGACGGCTTGCTGGAAGTGGCTGCCCAGCGACGCAATCGCCAGCGCATCTTCGTGCTTTTCCTCGGAAGCACCATCGGCAATTTCAGCCATCCCGCCGACGTGAATTTCCTGCGTGAAATTCGCCGGATTTTAGATCCCGGCGATGCTCTGCTATTAGGCACCGATCTGGAAAAATCGATACCCGATCTGATCGATGCCTATGACGATGCTCTCGGCATCACGGCGGCATTCAACAAAAATCTTCTGGTGCGTATCAACCGCGAGCTCGATGCCGATTTCGAGCTGGACCGTTTCGAGCACGTCGCCCGGTTCAATCCGGAAACGCGCGGCGTTGAAATGCATTTGAGGTCCACTCAATCGCAGACGGTGACGATCTGTAAAGCCGAGTTCTCGGTCCGCTTTCAAAAAGGCGAGACGATTTGGACGGAAAACAGCCATAAATATTCGTTACCGGAAGTTTCGCAACTCGTGGAAACCTCCGGCTTCGCCTGCACCGCTCAGTGGATCGACCAGGAGTGGCCCTTCGCCGAAAGCCTGTTGACCGCGTTATGAGACTTGTGGGGCAGGATGCCATCCTGCGCGCGATTATCAATCTCGCTCGCCGAGTTGGCGAACAGCCCGGCAGGCGACTTGGCAACCCGCCGCAGGTTTGGCAACCTGCCCCACAGGCCTTTGGTGTGTTGTGCGCGGTACAAAAGAGGAATGCCGCTGGTCGAATTTCGCAACGTTTCTTACGCCATAGCTGGCCGCACGATCCTTTCAAACATAAATCTCCAAGTCGAGCCCGGCGAGACGCTGGTTTTACTCGGCCGCAGCGGTTCCGGCAAGAGCACCGCGTTGAAACTAACCAATGGCATGCTGTTTCCAACCAGCGGCGAAGTGCTGGTCGAGGGGCGCAGCACTCGCGAATGGGACCCCATCCGCCTGAAGCGCCACATCGGATATGTGATTCAGGAGGTGGGTCTGTTTCCGCACTTTACTGTCGCGGCAAATGTGGGCCTGGTTCCCAAACTGGAGGGCTGGAATGAAGCCGATATCGACCGCCGCGTGGATGCACTATTGGCGACGGTCGGCCTGCCCGCGACAGAGTACCGCGCGCGCTACCCACGCCAGCTCTCCGGAGGACAGCGTCAACGCATCGGCGTGGCGCGCGCGCTGGCCGCCGATCCTCCGGTGTTGTTATTCGACGAACCGTTCGGCGCTCTTGATCCCGTTACCCGGTTCGAGTTGCAGGAACAATTCCGCGATCTGCAGCGCAATTTTAAAAAGACGTCCATTTTCGTGACCCATGATGTCCGCGAGGCGATGCGTCTGGGGACTAGGATTGCGCTGCTCGCAAATGGAAACGTCGATGTAGTCGTGAGCCCGAACGAATTTGAACACGCGCACACCGCGGAAGCCCGGGCCTTTCTGGCGAGTCTTTAAACGGAGGCCCATGCGTTCCGATCTTCGTAATGACCTGATCCGCCTCTCCGCCGAACACCTTTCTTTGGTCGCCAGCGCGATGCTTATCGCGATTGTCGTGGGAATTCCACTCGGCATCCTGATAAGCCGCCGCCCAGGCGCCAAGTGGCTGTTGAATGTTTCCGGAGTTATTCAAACTATCCCGAGCCTGGCGCTCTTCGGGTTTTTGATTCCGGTCCCTTTCATCGGCGGCATCGGCAAGAGCACCGTCATCGTTGCCCTCGTTTTGTATGCTCTGCTGCCGATCCTGCGCAATACTTTCGTGGGAATTGCCTCTGTCGATCCCGCTGTGTGTGAATCCGCCATCGCGATGGGAATGACGAACGGGCAACTGCTGCGCCAGGTGCAACTGCCTCTGGCCGCGCGCACGATTATTGCGGGCATTCGCGTCGCGACGGTGACGACCGTCGGGACGGCCACGATCGCGGCCGCCATCGGCGGAGGCGGCCTGGGAGTATTCATCTTTCGCGGTGTCGCGACGGTGGATACTGCGCAGATCCTGGCGGGCGCGATACCATCGGCTCTGATGGCGCTGCTTGCGGATGGAGGACTCGGGTGGCTGGAACGAAAGCTTTCGCCTGCTTAGCATTCGTACTCGCGCTCAGTGGTTGCGCGAATTCCGGAGCGAAGCACGCGCTTCGGGTCGGGTCGAAGAACTTCACCGAACAAGTGGTCTTGGGCGAAATCATCGCTCAACATTTGGAGCACCGGCTGCATCAGCCGGTCGAGCGCCGTTTGAACCTAGGTGGGACGCTTCTGGCGCATGAAGCTTTAACGAACGGACAGATCGATCTTTATCCCGAATATACCGGCACAGCGCTCGCCGCCGTCCTTAAGCAAAGCCTGAACAACGATCCTTCGGCGGTGCTTGCCGCTGTGCGATCGGCTTACGCCAGCCGCTTCCACATCGACTGGCTGGATCCTCTAGGCATTGACGATAGCTTCGCAATGGTCATCAGCGGTGCGGCGGCTCGCGCCCGCAAACTAAACACGCTAACCGATGCCGCGAGCTCCGGCCAAAGCTGGACGCTTGGCGTCGGCTACGAATTCGAGCAGCGCGCCGATGGACTAGCCGCGCTGAATAAAGCTTACAATTTGCGCTGGAACGGATCGCCGAAAACGATGGATCTTGGCCTGCTCTACAAAGCTCTGGAACAGGGCCAAGTTACGATGATCGCCGCAAACGCGACGGACGGACTTTTGTCGAAGATGGATTTGAAACTTCTGGACGACGACAAACACGCGTTTCCGCCCTACCAGGTCTGCATCCTCGCCCGCGAGGACTCATTGCGTGGAACGCCTGGACTTCGCGAGGCATTGTCGGAACTGTCCGGCAAATTTACGAACCAGCGAATGCAGGAGCTCAATTTCGAGGTGGACGGCAGGCATCGTCCCGTGGCGGAGGTCGCGGCCGGGTTTTTAAAGCAGGTGGGACTGTAGTGTCCTAATCTTGCGCGGAGCATGGGCGAATCATCGAACACGCCGGAATTACATGTGCCGGCAGAGGAGCAGATGTGTATAATTGTTTAGGATTATACACATCCATGCGCACGAATGTAGTGATCGATGACGAGTTGATGAAAGAGACCCTGCGGGCCACTGGTTTAAAGACGAAGCGCGAGGCAATAGATTTAGGATTGAAGACGCTATTGCGCTTGCGCCGGCAGGAGAAAATACGCCAATATCGCGGGAAGCTACGCTGGCGCGGTGACTTGAATGCAATGCGGAGAGACTCGTGATTCTTGTGGACTCGAGCGTGTGGATCGATTATTTCAACGGGGCGATCACCGATAAAACGGATAAACTGGACCGGCTCCTTGCCGCAGAACAATTGCTCATAGGCGATTTGATAGTGACCGAAGTGCTGCAGGGCTTTGTAAGCGATTCGGATTTCAACCGTGCGCGGGAGTTGCTCAAGCCCGTTCCGATCGTTAGCCTCGGCGGTGAAGAGATTGCCGTTGAGGCAGCAAAGAACTTTCGGAAGCTTCGGCGCCTTGGCATTACGGTTCGCAAAACGATCGATACGATTATTGCGACGCAGTGCATACATATGGGATACGAACTTTTGCACGACGATCGCGACTTCGATCCGTTTGTTAAATATCTCGGTCTCCGCGTGCCGGATTAAAAGAGACGGGAGCGTCGCGGCAGTCTCGGTCGTTCTCACCGCGATTAAAGCCGTACTCATCGAGCCGCCGCCGTAACGCGCGTCGCAATCAAATCGTCTCAATCGGCGGAGAATCGCTGCGGAATGTAGACCGGAGGTTCGACACATCGCCGATGTTTCTGATCGGAGTGCGGGTGCCCTTTATACGCTTACGCCTTAGTGTTCACGAAAGAGAGTGTTGACGTTCGTCTCCACATCAGCCTTGTCGACCACGCCGACGTAAACCGCGGCCACGCGGCCCTTCCGGTCGAGTAGATATGTTGTTGGCAGTGACTCGACTCGATAAGCCTTTTCTACCGCATCATCAGCCATCAAGATCGGAAAGGCGAGACGACGATTTTTCACGAATGAATTGACCCTCGCCCATGCCTCTTCTGGTCCCTTGAGTCCTTCGTAGGAAATGTCCATCGAAAGGCCGACAGCCTCGAATCCTTTCGAACGGTATTTCTGATCAAACTCCGCAAAGTAGGGAATCTCTACCCGGCATCCGCCACACTCCGTAGCCCAGAAATTCAGCAAGACGACTTTGCCACGAAAATCCGATAGGGCGATCTTTTTCTGCCGTGCATTGACAAGTCCGAACTCTGGACCCAATTTCCGTTCCTTTACTGTTTGTATCTGGGCCCGGACTGCGGGCTGTTCAGCAATCGTCGTCGCACATCCGAATAGTACAGCCCCCGCTAAAAGGATTAGGGCGTTTGTCAGCATCCTCGTCATTTGGTTTCTCCTCTATTCTGCGTTTCCACCGTACTAATAACGCCTCCCGCCGGTAATTTGTGACACTTCCTGCCAGACCGGGAATTCGCCGTTCGAGTGGCAGTAGGGGCAAGGCCACGCAATAGCACCGCCTGGATGTTCCCAGCTTTTCGTAACCAATTGGAACGGGACTTATCCCCAGCGAGGTTCATCCGTATCATGCGCTGCGCGAAGACTGAGCACGCGCGTTGAACCTCTCCCGCGCCACTCTGTACACTTCCCTGGTTCGCTGTGCCGTCCGCGTCCAGGTAAACTCCCCGGCCCGTGCGAGCGCTCTTTCGCGGAGTCCGTCAAATTTGCTCTTATCAGCGGCCACCTCTGTCATCGCGGCCGCGAGCGCCTTCGTGTCCTCGGCGTCGACGTGAATTGCCGCGCCGCCCGCCACTTCCATGATCGCGGCATCGCGCGAAGTGATTACCACTGATCCACACTGCATCGCTTCAAGCACGGGCAGCCCGAACCCCTCATAAAGCGACGGGTAGACGCAGGCGACCGCGCCGCAATACCAGGCCGCCAGATCTTGTTCGGGAACCGCCCCTACTAAATACAATCCCTGCTCCGGCGCGGGCGGTTTGAAATCCGAGCGAACGCGGCCCGCCAAGATCAAATCCACTTCGTGTTTCTTGCGGACTGCTCGCCATGCCTCGATTAGGCGCGCGATATTCTTACGCGGCTCCAGCGTTCCGACGAATAACAAATACGGCCGATCCCATTGCCGGCCGCGCACCGGACGGAAGGACGCGCTAGCAGCTAACGGGATGGCCACCACGCAGCTCGGATCCAGCCGGAATCGCTGGATCGCCTCGCGCCGCACAGCTTCGGAGGGAGTGATTACCAGAGTCGCGATTGCGAACCGCAATAGGAAGGGCGTCCGCCGCCGCACCCGCGCCGCATCGGGCTGCCACCGTTCCGGTTTCCAGGGAGACAGGTCGTGCAGGGTCATCACGCTCGGGTAGCGCCTTAAGTACGGAACCGAGAAATCAGTCCCGTGAAAAACGTCGCAGCCGCGCCGGGACATTTCTCGTTGAACTCCCGAAAGCCACCATTTGCGCTCCAGCCGCGTCGTGGGTCCCTGGCCGCGGCGCAGATTTGCGGGCATCTCGCCCAGATCGGGAATGGGCTGGTCCGAAATCAGCCAGTACCGATCCTCCCGAAACTCGCGCGCGAGCGCGTTGGCTAACTCCCAGGTGTAGCGCCGGACTCCTCCCGTCGGCACAGTCAAAGGAGTGGCGTCCAGGGCGATTGTCACCGGGTAGTGTAGGATAACACTCGTGGGGGGTCCTCGACGTTGACTCCACTGGAAGAACTCAAACTCCTTGAGGCGCAAATCGCGCGCGCCGGCGATCTCGAAGCCCTGAAGCCGATATTTTACAGGCTGGACGAGATCGCCAAGGAAAACTCCGGCGATTTTGAGGTTCAGCTCGCGGCCAGCGATCTGCGGCAGCGGTTGCTGGACCGTGGGAATCTGCTCCGGAAAGCACAACCGCCGCCGCCACCCGTGCGTCCCGCTCCAGCACCTGCCGTGCGGCGCAGCCAAAGCACGCCGCGGCCGGCCGGAAGCAATCGCGGAATCTGGGTTGCCGGCGCCGCCGTTCTGGTATTGCTGCTTGCAGCCGGAGGCGTAGCCCTGCGAAAGCGAGCCGCCGCACGCGCGCTAGCTAAAGCGGATATACCTTTCGAAATCGTTACCGTGCCGCCTGGAGCGGCTATCAGTGTGAACGGAGCCGCCCAGTGTACCTCGGACTGCCGGCTTTCGTTTCCAGCCGGCAATTATCAAGTCACCGCGGCGCTGGATGGCTACGAACCGGCGGCGAGCACGATTACGCTGGTTGCGGGCAAGCCTGCGTCGCTGGTTCTTCCATTGGAGGCTCACGTAGCATTACGAATCCTGTCTGACCAGGATCAGGGCAAAGTAACAGTGGATGGGCAGCCCGCCGTGGATTTAACCGGAGGTCAATATGTCCTCACGCCCGTGCCGCCCGGAATGCATTCGGTGAAGGTCACCAGCAAAACGGGCGAGGCCTCCCTCACATTCGAGGCCTACAACTCCACGCCGCCGGTAATCGGCACGGTGGCAGCGCGGAATTTCATCGCCGTTGCCTTGGCCAGCTTTGGGAGCCAAGCGCACCTGGTCAGTAGTTCCGGCCCCCTGAAGCTCGCGGTAAACGGCCAGCCGGAAGCGGACGCGGTGCCTACCGGCATCGATCTGAAAGCTTTTCAGCCGGCCGTCAATGAACTCGTAATCGGCGAAGGCAAGGACCAGCGTTCGATAAAAGAAAGCTTCGGGTCTACGCCGATGCTGACGGTGTTCCTGAAATCGGACGTAAACGCCGGAACCCTGATCGTCTCGACGGGCGAAGACGACGTGCGCGTGCTCCTGAACGGCAAAGAATATCGCCGTAAGACCGAGCACGGTGAGTTGCGCATCCAGACCCTCGGAACGGTGAACGTGCAGGTGGCGAAAGACGGTTTCGATCCGGTCGCGCCGCTGACGGCCGAGGTCAAGAAAGGCGCGGAGACCCGGCTTGAGTTTAAGCTGAATCGCACGCCCACCACCGCGACGCTTCAAATTGCCGGAGCCATGCCCGGCACGGAAGTATTTATCGACCAGCACAGCGATGGTGTCGTCGCCGCCGACGGCGGCTTTTCCGATACGAGAGTGGCTCCCGGCGACCATGCGATCGAGCTACGTCGCGAACACTTCGTGGCTAAGCGGTACCAGCGGACCTTTAACGCTGGGCAAACCGTGGCGATTTCAGGGCCGGAAGTGTTGTTGGTTGCCGAGCGGCTGCCTCCGCCTCCGCCGCCGCCTGAAAAGAAACCTGAGCCCGTTATAGCGAAAGCTCCGCCCCCCGCGCCTGCCGGCACGGTCGCGGACTTCGAAGACGCGGCGCAATGGCACGCCGAAGGCAGCAGCTATGTGCATCGGGGCGCCGGATTTCTAGCGTTCAAGATGCCTCCGCAAGGAACTTTTACTTTTACCGTACAGCCGCGCAAAGGCGGCCTCTTCCGCGAAGGCAAGGTGCGGTGGCGGCTGATGTATACGGATAATCGCAATTTCGCCGAATTTGAAATAGACAAGAGCAATTTCATCTGCCGCGTAGTCCAGGACGGAAAAGCCGCCGAGCGCACGCGAACTTCCCTGAAAGATATCGACAAGCAGAAGGAGTTTACGATTCAAATCGACGTTACGCCGGAGCACATCGTGCATAAATTGCGTGCCGGTGGCAGTTGGGTTCCGCTGGACGCCTGGTCGGAACCCGGCGTCCACTTTGCCGAAGGCAAGTTCGGCTTCTTCCTTCCGGGCAACGACGAGATCGCGCTCACGAATTTCAAATTCCAGCCGAAATGAGTGAGTTTCAGCACCGCGCACAACCGAGCGCGGCGGCATTACGCGATGCCGCGGATTGCCATGTGCTCACATCTCCGCTGCTGGAGCAGTTCTCCTGGCTCCGGCACGGCTTCGGAACGCGCGCCGGCCCGCTCACCCAAGCCGGGATGGCGAGCCTGAAACAGATCCATTCCTCGGTTGTGTTGATCGCAAATCGTCCGGAGGGCTGCATCGGAGAAGGCGATGCGCTGCTTGCGGCGCAACGAGGCGTGACGGTTTCCGTCCGAACCGCCGATTGTCTTCCCATCTTGTTAGCCGATGCGCACAGCCGCGCCGTCGCGGCGATTCACGCGGGGTGGCGGGGCACAGCAGCCCGGATCGTACCTGATGCGCTTCAGAGAATGCACCGCGAATTCGGAACGCTGCCCCGAAATGTGTTCGCCGCGGTTGGGCCCGGAATTGGCGTCTGCTGCTACGAAGTGGGAGAAGAAGTTGCGCGCCTATTCGGTCACGACCAGGCAGGGAAAATCGATCTCTTAGCGGAAAATCGCCGCCAGCTCCAAGCTGCCGGAGTGCCGCCGCGACAAATCGACGTTCTCAGTGCTTGCACCTTCTGCAATCCGGCGCTGTTTTATTCCTGGCGTCGCGACCGGGATCCGGCGGCGAGAATGATCTCATATGTGGGCATCCGGTGAGCTACGGCGATCGCCGTGCTAAAAATCCCCCCACACCGAGCAATCCAATTCCCACCAACAAAAGCGTACCCGGTTCCGGAACAGTTGAGCCCAATAATCCGGTTGTTATCGGAGAGCCTGAACCTCCCCCGCTTCCCGAAGCGAGTTCAAGAACGACGTCGTTATAATCCCCCAGACCCTCGATAGTCGAATTAGCCGGCAGGTCTTCAAATCCGATGAAATACGTGTCAGAATTCGTGGATAGACTGAACAGTGCGAAATGTTGAAATGCTGTTTGTCCAACCGGATTGAGATTAGAGTTCGAAAAGAATGTCGCTGTCGCAACGCACTGGTACCCGCCGCTGGTTAACACGGTTTGCGTGCATACGGTCTCATAAAAACCGTAATTCGAGTAGATCGGTATTAGAGGAAGCGTGGTCCCGACCGCTCCTGGAATTCCACCCGGACTCCAGAGCGTAACTTCACTGGCGGCCGCATCCGCCTCCGTAGTGGCGCTCGCGTCATAGTAGCCGATCGTCGTCGGCATGTTCCCCGACCAGACGTTCCCCGCGGTATTTTTGCCCGCAAATGCGCCCAGCACCGTAATCTGGACTGCCGTTGAAGTTCGAAGAAAGCTAAAGTCCGAAGGATCATCCGGGACCTTTGGTCCCGCGGAATAATACTGACCCGCATTGCCGAGGTAATTCGTCCCACACAACGCGTTCGCTCCACAGGCCGCCGGAAAGCCTCCCGTGCCGGTTAGGAAGTACCCGACGTTCATATAATTGCCATCCAGGGAGGGACTGTTCCAGAAGGCTTGGCCGGTGTTCGATCCCAGCACCGGTACGGGTACGAAGGAGCCTGTTCCTATAACCGTGTCGCCCGAAGCCGCCCTAGCGGCTAAGACGAGAACGGCAAGACAGAAACTCCTCAACTGAGACTCTCCGATACCAACCCGCCGAGCATTCGCGCCGGACTACCTCACCCGATTACTCCGAGGGCCACGTTGGAACCCATCATATCATGGGGAATTGACCGCAAAATGGACTTTAGTACTGGACCTATAGCGGGATCAGGACTGATTATGTTATGCGCGGGCCATGCAGGAACTTCGAAAGCTCGTACAGTGTCTCGAACACTTGTTCGATTCTTCCGCGGCAGGTCATCGCTCTCCAAGGCGCGTCCGGTCACCAGGAAGAATAACTCCCCGTTTTTCCACCAGTCTCAAACACGCGTTCGGCAATCTACGTGGGCAGTTCTTTATTCCGGTGTGTTACGTTAGTTTGCACCTCGTCTCCAGGCCGATTCGCTTGGCCCGGTACAACGCGGCCGGATCGAAGCTTCCCGGAACACGGCGGAAGGCATCGTGCACCGCCGCGTCCGGACGTCCAAACTAATCGCCATACGCCCCATCTTTAAAGCGGTCGACGCCTCTTCCGTGAGCAGCGGACTTGCACTCGGAGTCACATTAGTGCGCAAGCCCATGCCGAGGCTATCGCCGATCAAGTCGAACAGATCCGGACGCTTCAGGGATCGCCGCCTGTAAAGACCATCAGAGGACTGCCGATCGACTTTCATCGAGCAAGCGGAACCCTTGCTCCGTAGTCAATTCCCCGGAATCGCGCGCGGGCTGCTCCGAAGCGCCGCAATGCACACACGCCAAATCGCAAGCCTGGGTTACTTCCCAGATGACTAGAAGCGGAGAATTATTCCCCGCGCGAGTTTGTGTATACCGTAAACCCAAGATTAATTTTCAGAGAAGACCATTTATCGGTTCAGAAACGCTGTCTAAAATGGCACACGCTACCAGGGGAAGTTGGGGCAGGCACGTGTCAATCGACTGATCCTGGCCGTAGCCGGTGTCCGCAGTGTTGCCTTGCCGCTGAGCTCTCGATAAAAATCACTTGACATCCCTCGCGTTTATCCGTAAACTCGATCATGTTAGTAGAGTAAGCTGGCCGCAATGAAGGCACCCTGATGCGATGCCTGGCTGGCCCAGGTCCCCCTGACGCGACCGAACAAACCCAGAATAAAGGAGTCACCTGTGTTCGTTCGGCACCAAGATCTAATCAACTTCCATTTTTCTCTCTGCCAAGCCCGAGCTTTCGCGGCCAGGTGCTGTCGCCGCTGTCGTTAGGCAGCCGGCTTAGCTCGAGGTTGATTATTTCAAAACAAGCGAGGGATATTTGTGTCTTCTTTTACTAGATTTGTCTTCACCGGCGTTGTGCTGACGCTGGCCACCAGCGGAATTTACGCCCAAAACTCTGAAATTTCAGGCCGCATACTCGATCCCACCCAAGCCAGCGTGCAGACTGCCGTGGCGGTCTTAACGCGCGCAGATACCGGGGATCGGCGCGAAACTGTCTCCTCGGCTGAGGGATATTACGCTTTCCCGTCGCTCACTCCGGGAGTCTATGATCTCACCGTTCAAAAAGAGGGGTTCCGCTCTCAGACCAGCAAAGGAATTGTAGTCGAGACCGGAGAGGTCAGCAGCGTCGATGTGACTCTAGAGCTCGGCGATGTCTCTCAGTCGGTCACCGTAGATGCATCCGTCGCCCAGCTACAGACGGAGTCGGCGGCGGTATCGCACGTGGTGACAAACGACACCATCGTCAACATGCCGCTGATCGACCGCAGATCTACCCAGCTCACGCGCCTCAACGGATTCGTCGTGCAAGTTGGAGGCGGATCAAGCACCGCATTTGCTATCGCGGGAGGCCGAGGCGGCAACGCCAACTTCTACGTCGACGGCGGATCGGTAGAGAACGTCGCGATGGGCGTGCCGACTCTGTATTTCGACCCGCCGGTTGAAGCCATGCAGGAGTTCAACGTCACGATGAGCACTTACGCCGCTGAGCTCGGCCGTACCGGTGGTGGCGTATTTCAGATGAGCACCAAGTCGGGAACCAATCAGTTTCATGGCTCGGCTTATGAGTACTTCCGTAACGACGTGCTTAACTTGAACACGTATTTCGCGGCTTCCAAGCCGACCCTGCGTTACAACCTCTTCGGCGCCAGCTTCGGCGGACCCATCCGGAAAAACAAAACCCATTTCTTCTTCAATTACGAAGGCAAGCGCCAGGTAACCGAGTCGACCGTGAACCTCCTGGTCCCAACTCCTGCCGAATTAAGCGGCAACTTCTCGTCGGACAAATTCGTCCTCAAGGACCCTGGCACAGGCCTTGCCTTCCCCGGCAACATAATTCCTGCCACCCGGCTGGATACCGTTGGGTTGAATTTAGCGAAATTCTATCCTGCGCCAAACTACGGGGGCGGAGGCGGCACCAATTTCCTCGCCAATCAGCCCCAGACCACCGTTGTCAATAACTATGTCGCCCGGGTTGACCACGTAATCAACGATAACAACCGCATTTTTGTGCGGTTTCTAGGTCAGCCGGATCACACGTTGACCGGACCTGTGTTCGCGGTCGCAGCAGCGGATCCGAGCGCATATTTGCTGCACAACTACTACTACAACGGCGCCGTGACTTGGAATCGAAACTTCTCGCCCACTTTGCTGAACGAGTTTCGCCTGGTTCTCGGCCGAAGACAGACTTTAAACATTTCTCCTGGGGCGAACTCGGCGGCTGCCGCGGAAATCGGGCTGAAGGGAGCCGCGGAGCCCTCCTATTTCCCCGGTGTGATCTTGACGGGGTACGCAAATCTCGGCCAGACATCCGGAAATGGCCAATTACGTTTCCAAACTCCCGTTGAAGCCCATCAGCTATCCGACAACGTGACCAAAGTCGTCGGCGCCCATCAGATCAAATTTGGTGGTGAATACCGGTATGGCAAGGACGGCGAAATATACAATCCGGCCGCCGGCGGAGTGCTGACCTTCAACAGTCTGGCCACAGGCAATAGCATCGCGTCGATGCTTCTGGGCTGGGTCAATCAAGGCACCGTGTTGTCGGCTTATCCACTCCACTCACGGTTGGACACATACGGTTTCTTCGTCCAGGATGACTGGAAGGTAACGCCCCGGCTTACCTTAAACCTCGGATTGCGGTACGACTTTGATACGCCACGCTGGGAGATTCATAACCGTCAAAATGGCTTTGATCCGGACGCTATCAATCCCGTCTCCGGAACTCCCGGCGTAATCACTTTTGCTGGAATTAATGGTCAAAGCCAGTACGCGCATAATTGGGACTTAAACAACTTTGGGCCGCGCCTGGGATTCGCATGGAAGGCCGCTGATAACTGGGTCATTCGCGGAGGCGGTGGCATCCTGTACACCGGAGAGTACGATATTGCCGCTCCCGTAGTGCTCTATACGGGATTCGCCACACTGGGGACCTTCGTCGCCGGTAACAATGGCGCGATTCCCGCGTTCATCCTCCAAAACGGATTTCCGCAGCTTTCCTCGCCTACCCCTGCCGATTTGACGCCAGGCTACGGAGCAGTAAACGTCGGCCAGGCGCCCACCACGTCCGTGACCTATTTCGAAAAGGACCGGCAGACAGGCTTTTTGTACCAAACCAGCCTCGATATTCAGCACGATCTCGGGAAAGGAATCTTGCTGGACATCGGCTATTTGGGCACGTTCGGCCACCATCTTCCCGCCACCGTTCCGCAAAGTATCAATCAGGTGCCGACTGCCGAGCTAGGACCCGGAAACCTGCAGCCTCTCCGGCCATTTCCACAATTCAGCAACGTCCAAATCCTCGGCTCGGATTTGGGGAAGTCAAATTACAATGGCGTGAGTCTTAGTGTAGACAAGCGTCTATCCGGCGGCCTACAGTTCAAGGCCAGCTACACCTATTCGAAATTCCTCGACAATCTGGTTGCTCGAAGCGAACTCGGGGGCGGCCTTGCATTCACCAACTTCTACAACCAGGCGAACGACTGGGGCCGGTCCGGGAACGATCTTCGTCATCGCGTGGTTGTCAGTTCGATCTATCAGTTGCCGTTTGGAACCAATAAGCTGTTCCAGCCGTCATCGCGCTTTCTCAATGCCGTGATCGGTGGATGGTCGGTGGGGGCCATCATGGAAGCTCACACCGGGCCACCCCTCAGCCCCAGCGTTCTCACGAACCAAACCAATTCGTACTCGGACGGAGTGCGGCCAAATGTCGTGGGAAACCCCGATACCGGGCCGCAGACCATTTCGCGCTGGTTCAACACCAGCG
The DNA here is from genome assembly GCA_019261985.1 of Bryobacterales bacterium. Classification (GTDB taxonomy): domain Bacteria; phylum Acidobacteriota; class Terriglobia; order Bryobacterales; family Bryobacteraceae; genus Palsa-187. The sequence goes on from JAFAQY010000027.1 coordinate 215,847, forward strand.
CGTTCGCCCTGCCCGCTCCTTACACTTTCGGAAACGCGGGCCGCACGTTCGGAACCGGTCCGGGTTTCTTCAATCTGGATGGTTCGCTATTGAAGGACTTTTCGATAGAGCGATTCGCCCTACAGTTTCGGGCGGAGGTCCTGAATCTAACGAATCACCCCAACTTCTCAATCCCGAACACACAAGACGGAAGTTCCACTTTTGGCCAGATCACTACGCTCGTGGCGGGGAATCAGGCCCGCATCATCCAGCTCGGTTTGCATTTTCAGTTCTGAATTTAAGGAGGAGTCAATGAGGATCATCACCTACTTTCCCATGAAGGTCATAACTTACTTTCTGTGTTGGGCCGCGCTCGCTTCCGCGGCAGATACGGACTCTACCGCCACGGCAAAGCCGGCGCAAACGACCACTACCCAAAAGCATTGGGCCTATGAGCCGGTAAAGCGTCCGGACGTCCCGCAAGTTCAGCAAAAGGAGTGGGCGCGCACACCCATCGACGGCTTTATCCTCGCAAGGCTCGAGGCGAAGAATCTCCAGCCGTCCGCGGATGCGGATCGCGCCACCTTCATCCGCCGCGCGACTCTGGACGTCTGGGGCGTCATACCCACGCCGGAGCAGGTGAAGGCCTTTGTGGAAGACAAGTCGCCCGACGCCTACGAGAAGCTCGTTGATAGGCTGCTCGCTTCGCCACATTACGGTGAGCGACAAGCGCGGCGCTGGCTGGATTTAGCCCGATACGCCGACAGCACCGGGTTCGAGAATGACCAGACGCGTCCGGCGATGTGGCGCTATCGCGACTATGTGATTAACGCGTTCAATCAGGACAAGCCGTACGACCAGTTCATCAAAGAACAATTGGCCGGCGACGAGATCGCTCCCGGCAATCAGGATGTCATGGTGGCGACTGGCTTCCTGTTGAACTACCCCGATAATCACAATTCCCGGGATCTCATCGACAGAAAGTATCAAATCACCACGGACATTACCGACACGGTGGGAGCGGTGTTTCTCGCCCAGACCGTTCAGTGCGCCCGCTGCCACAATCACAAATTCGACAAGATCTCGCAAAAGGAGTATTTCCAGCTCCAGGCATTCTTCGCGAATCTGGCGGAGGTCAATAACATTCCTGCCAGGATCGGGCCGCAGGAAACCGAGTTCCGGAAACAGCGCTCCGCCTATCAGGAAGCGACCAAAGAAACTCGCGCGGAAATGAAGGCGATTGTCGACTCCATCCGCGAGGAAGGCACCAAGTACTACCACGAGCGATACCTTACCGACAGTCGCGAATCCATCTTCAAGCCGAAAGATCAGTGGACGGCCCTGGACCGTTGGGTCAATCACCGGGTGGATATGGTCACCTCCGACGACAGCGTTGCCGCGTACCTCTACGTAGCCGGCCAGGACAAGAACTCTCCTGAGTACCGGCCCGAGTACGCGCCCAAATTCAAGCGCTACGAAGAATTGCGGCAGCAGTTGGCAAAATTTGACAAGCTGAAGCCCGAGAGCGGCACGGATACCTACGCTGCGATGACGGAACTTGGTCATCCCGATGCGCCGCCGACATACGTGTTCTTCGGCGGCAATCATGACCGGCCACTCGACGAAGTTCAGCCAGGTTTCCCGGCAGCAATTGCCGGCGGCGAACAGCCGGTCATCACCCCTACCGCAACCTCTTCCGGACGCCGCACTGCTTTGGCGAACTGGATTGCGAGCGCGCGAAATCCCCTCACCGCGCGCGTTTTCGTCAACCGTGTGTGGGCCCAGTATTTCGGCCGAGGGATCGTCAGCACAGTGAGCGATTTCGGCAAGATGGGGGACAAACCCACGAATCCCGAATTGTTGGACTATCTAGCCGATCAATTCGTGAACAACGGGTGGAGTCCGAAGAAGCTGCATCGCGCGATCCTACTGTCGAGCGTGTATCGGCAGTCCTCGGATTATCGCGAAGATGTGAACCAGGCCGACCCCGAAAATAAACTGCTGGCCGTATTTCCGCTCGTCCGGCTGGACGCGGAGGAAATTCGGGATTCGACGTTAGCCGCCGCGGGTAAGCTCGATACCGATACCGTCGGAGGCCCAAGCGTCTTCCCGCCCGCGCCCAAGGGCCTGGACGCGGGCAACAAATGGCAGGTCTCGAAAGATCCGAAGGATTTCAATCGCCGCAGCTTGTACGTCTTCACCCGCCGAAGCGTTCCCTATCCGATGCTCGAAAGCTTCGATATGGCTTCCCCGCAAGAGGTGCACAGCAAACGGGATGTCACGACCACTCCGCTTCAGGCGCTGACTCTCTATAACGACCAACTGACCTTCGAATGGTCGCAAGATCTCGCCGGGCGGTTGATCCGCGAAGCTGGCAACGACGAATTTGCGCGCATCGACCGGCTCTATCAGATCTTGTTCGCGCGCAACCCGACCCAGCAGGAAAAAAACACCCTGCTTGCGTACCTCGATAACCACGAAAAAATCGTCCAAACGCAAGTCCCGAACAAAGACGTACCCTTGCCGCGTGGCGTGGACGTTAGCGGCATTTCCAATCCTTTGCGCGAATCCGCCTTCGTGGACCTCGTGCACACAGTTCTGAATTCGAACGATTTTGCCTACAGGTTCTAACAAGATTCCAAGGAGAAACGATCACATGAGCAAAAAACTTTCCCGTCGACAACTATTCGTAAACACCGCCGCCGGCTTTGGGGGCGCTGCGACCCTCAGCATGCTCCTCCCCGGAGGCGGATTATTGTCAACGCCGGCACTGGCCGCCGAATTCACCGATCCTCTGGCACCCAAGCAGCCGCACTTCCCCGCTAAGGTGAAGTCCGTCGTCTGGCTGCATCAATTTGGCGCGCCGAGTTCGCTCGATCTTTACGATTACAAGCCGGAGCTGATCAAACGCTCCGGCGAGGATGTGCCGGCATCTTTCCTGAAGGGAATCAAGACGAGCACGCAGGGCGGCCTGGGCAAGCTGATCACCTTCGGCCGGCAATGGAAGCAGTACGGGCAAAGCGGCTCCTGGTTCTCCGATCTGGTGCCGAACATTGCCCAACACGCGGACGAGATCGCGTTCATCAAAGCCAGCACCACCATTGGCGCGACGCACGACATATCAGTTCTCAAGTTGAACACCGGAGATTTGAGACCTGGCCGGCCGTCGCTCGGCGCGTGGATAACGTACGCTCTGGGCAGCGCGAACCGGGCTCTTCCGGCTTACGTCGTGCTCTATTCCGGAAAGCGGGAACCGCCCGCGGGGTCGGTGAACTGGAGTTCAGGCTTCCTGCCCGCCATCTATCAAGGAACCGCCTTCCGCCCCGGTCCGAACCCGATTTTGGACTTGGCTCCGCCGGACGGACTCAAAGCCGGCCAACGGGACGACCTGGACTTGCTCAACCGTTTGAATCAGCTCAGCGCGGCGCGGCATCCGGAAAACACCGAGTTCCTGGCGCGCCTGAATTCCTACGAACTGGCCTACCGCATGGAGTCGGCGGCTCCGGAAGCCGTGGATCTGACGAAGGAATCCGACGCGGTCCGCGATCAGTATGGGTTGAACGAAGACATCACCCATGACTACGGCACCGCCATTCTACGCGCGCGCCGGCTGGTCGAGCGCGGCGTACGATTCGTTCACATTGTCAGCGGACCGATAGACGGCGCCGGAAGGGGTGAGGACCGCAACTGGGATGCTCACGAAAATCTCCCGCTAAACCACAGCCTGAACGCGAAGGCGGTCGATAAACCGATCGCAGCCTTGCTTACCGATCTGAAGTCTCGCGGGCTGCTGGATTCGACTCTGATCGTGTGGACTTGCGAATTCGGCCGCACTCCGTGGGGGCAAAGCGGCGACGGGCGCGACCACAATCCCTGGGGCTACACGCAATGGCTCGCGGGCGGCGGCGTCAAGGCGGGCTACACGTATGGCGAGACCGACGAACTAGGTGTCCAGTCGATTGGCAAGGCCGTGGATACTTATGACCTTCATGCGACCGTTCTCCAGCTGCTGGGTCTGGATCACTTGAAAGTCACGTTCCAAAACCATGGCCGCTCCGAGCGTCCAACCGTGGTTTACGGCGACGTCTTGAAAGAAGTACTGGCATAAGATAACCCTCCCTTTATGGTCGCGGCTTCGCAAGAGCCGCGACCGCTTTTCCTTATATATGCCAAAGACCCTCACTCGATTAAGGATTTCTGCCGCTCTCATGGCCGGCCGTGTTTTTGGACAAAGCGTGGACGAATTCGACGCGTGGATGCGGACGATTGACGAAAAAAATCAAAGCGTGCAGCGGGCGATCGCGGAAAAAGACGCCGCCACGGCCGCGTCTGACGCCAGGACCCTGCAAGATACGTTCAAACTCGTGGAAGGTTTTTGGTCCAAGCGTGGAGACGCGCCTTACGCAGTCGAACTAGCCCGCAACGCGCAAGAATTCGCTGCTGGCGCGGTCAAGTCCGCCACGCAAAAGGATTTTGAAGCAGCATCCTCGCAGACCATCAAAATCGCGGGCACTTGTACCGCGTGTCACCGGTTGTATCGCCCACTGTAAGCCACGCGTTATCGAGACGCATAAAGCCCATAATCGCCATCGGATCCATGTGATCGATGCCCTGCCGGGCCCGGCTTAGCCACTATAAACACATTGGAGGAATCGTATGAACACCAAGCGCTACGGGGTAAAAATACCAACCGAACCCAATTTTTTCCGTATGCCTAACAAACCACAACTACTTAGAACCATCTGAAGCGAACCCATCAGATTGGCCGTTCAGCCCCCGAATGTCCCTCATGTCGAGGCGCAAAACAGCCCCAAAAAACAACCGCCCGTTGTAGCAGTCGATTGACACTGAGTCCGCAGCGTGGTATTTATTGCAATGATCGTTGGTCGTGTAAGTCCAACTTCTCTATTCAGGATCTGGAGGTAAGCCGATGAAACTCAATCTCGGAATCGCGGTCGCCGGCGCGGCCCTGTTGCTTGGCGCTCTGCCTGTAATGGCACATCATTCTTTTGCAGCGGAATTTGACGCTAACAAGAAGGTTGATCTAAAGGGTACGGTCACAAAAGTCGAGTGGCTGAATCCGCATATTTGGATTTATCTCGAAGCAAAAGATGAAAACGGAAAGGTCACCCAATGGCAGTGTGAAGGCGGCGCTCCGAATTCGCTGGTCCGCAACGGTTGGACCCGCGAATCTTTGAAGGCTGGCGATACGATCACGATTCAAGGCTCCCTCGCAAAAGACGCGACTAATACTTGTAACGCCAGCCAAGTACGGCTTGCGGATGGTAAGAGACTTTTCGCCGCGTCCTCCGAGGGCGAAGGCGGCTCCAAGGGCAAGCAGTAACCTGAATCATCGATCTGGAAATCCCGAAATCCAATACAAAGGGTTTCGTGTGTCAATATGTCAGGAGATTTAAAGTGAGAATTTCTTTGTCAAGCTCCATCATCGTGACGGCGGCTATTTTGGCCGCCGTTCCCGCGTTTGGGCAAGGACGCGGCGCTCCCCAAGTCACTGGCCCAACCCCCAAGATGCAAGATGGAAAGCCCGATTTCAGCGGGCTGTGGCAGCGGCCTTATACTCCCGACATGAGCATCACAGCCACAGACCTGAATGGCAAGCCCTATCCATTGGAAAAGCCTGAGGCGGACAATGGCAAAGGCAAGGGCGGCGGGCGCGGCCCCAGAAAACTCCCCTTCACCGAGTGGGGCGAGAAGAACTGGAAATCTTATACCGCCGACGAAGGCGATTACACCGGCGCTTGTTTGCCTTTCGGTTTGATGCGTTCGATGAATTCGCCCGACCCGATCCAGATCATGCAGAGCAAGGAGTATTTGTCGTTCCTGTATGAGCAGAACACATGGTTCAAGGTGTTTCCGCTGGACGGCCGCGCGCACGATCCTAAGAAGACTCCGACTTGGTTCGGCGATTCCGTTGGCCACTGGGAAGGCGACACGCTGGTGGTCGACACCACGAACTTCAACGGCCGCACGCGGCTCGATACCATCGGCCATCCCCATAGCGATGCACTGCACACTATCGAGCGCTTCCAGCGCCCGGATTTGGGCCACATCAATTATGAAGTCGTGATCGACGATCCCAAGACGTTCACTGAGAAATGGAAGAACGTGCGGACGTTCAATTTGCGGCCGGATTGGCAGATCATGGAGTACTCCTGCGAGGAGAACAACAAGAGCTTCTGGGAAGGCCGGATCAAGATTCCCGAGTACGACAAGAAGTAGCGATGGTCAGAAGTAGCAAAGTGGGGCAGGGTGCCATCCTGCGCGCGATTGCCAATCGCGCTGGCGATCTGTCAACCAGCGGGGAGGCGGGTTAACAACACGCCGCAGGTTGGCAACCTGCCCCACTTTCAAGCGAAGTGAAGGAGATCAAATGGCGGCTGTTAAATTCACGCTAAACGGCAAACCACAAACCGTCGATGTGGTTCCGCAGATGCCCCTGTTATGGGTGCTGCGCGACACCCTCGGCATGACGGGAACCAAGTTCGGCTGCGGCATGCAGCTCTGCGGCGCGTGCACGGTACACATCAATGGACAGCCCACGCGCTCCTGCGGGATGCCCATCTCCAGCGTCGCGGGCAAGAACGTCACAACCATTGAGGGCCTCTCCCCAGACGGTACAAGCCACCCAGTGCAGCGCGCCTGGATCGAAGTGGATGTTCCGCAGTGCGGCTACTGCCAATCCGGACAGATCATGACGGCCGCGGCGCTGGTCGGCAAGTCCAACGATCCGACGGACGCCGATATAGACGAAGCCATGCGAGGCAATCTCTGCCGCTGCGGGACGTATCAGTCGATACGCCGCGCGGTCAAGCTCGCCGCGCAGTACAAAGCCAAGGGAGGTGCAGCATGACAGTCGTAAATCGCCGCGGATTCCTGAAGGCCGGCGCCGGAGCGGCCGGCGGGCTCCTTGTCAGCTATGTCATCCCCGAACATAATCTGCTTCTGGCCGATACGGCCGGAGTCGCGAAGCTGAACACCTACGTTCACATCGGCGCGGATGATACCGTGACCTTCACGATCACGAAATCCGAAATGGGGCAGGGACCCCTGACCGCGCTGCCCCAGATCCTGGCGGACGAGCTCGATTGCGATTGGAAGAAGATCCAAACCGAAATACCCAGTCCCGAGCCGGTCTACGGCATGATGGGCACCTATGGCAGCCTCAGCGTAAGGACCACCTACAACTCGTTGCGCCAGGCCGGCGCCGGCGCGCGCGAAATGCTGGTTCAGGCAGCCGCCCAGAAGTGGGGCGTGGACAAATCGCAGTGCCGGACCGAAAACGGCGCCGTGATCAATACGTCGACGAACGCCCGCCTGACGTATGGAAGCCTTGCCGATGCGGCGGCGAAGCTGCCCGCGCCAACCAATGTCACCCTAAAGGACCCGAAGCAGTTCAAACTGATTGGAACCTCCGTCAAGCGCATGGATACGGCCGCGAAGGCCTCAGGCCGGGCGATGTTCGGCATCGACGCAAAGGTCGACGGCATGCTTTATGCGGTTCTGGCGCGCTGCCCGGTATTCGGCGGCAAGGTCGCGAGCTTCGATGCCACCAAGACCAAAGCGGTCCCCGGTGTGAAACAAGTGGTGCAGATTTCAAACGGCGTGGCGGTGCTTGCCGACAATACCTGGACCGCGATGGAAGGCCGCAAGGCGCTTCAGATCCAATGGGACGAAGGACCTAATGCCGCGCAAACCAGCGCCAAAATCCGGCAGACCTTCATGGATCTGATGCCCAAGCCGGGCGCTCCGGCCCGCAAAATCGGTGAGGCCGAAAAAGCTATTGCCGACGCTCCCAAGAAGGTGGAAGCCGTTTACGAAGCTCCGTATCTTTCCCATTCGCCGATGGAGCCCATGAACTGCACGGCCCACGTCCGCGCAGACGGCTGCGATGTATGGGTCGCCACGCAGATTCAGACCGGCGCGCAGCAGACCGCGGCGCAGATCACGAAACTTCCGCCTGACAAAATCAAGGTCCACACGATGTTCCTCGGCGGCGGCTTCGGACGCCGCGGCGGCTCGGATTTCGTGACGGAAGCGGTCGAGATCTCGAAGGCGGCGGGTGTTCCGGTGAAGCTGACGTGGTCGCGCGAAGACGACATGCAGCACGATCTCTACCGGCCCTCTTCCTACGTGAAGTTCGCCGGCGGCATCGATGCGGACGGAAACCTCGTAGCTTTCACCGGTCGCGTGGCATCCCAACCCTTTGCGGGAATCAACAACGGCGTGGATCGCAACGCAGTGGATGGCATCGCGAATCTTGGCTACGGCGCGAGCATCCCGAACATATTGGTAGATAATCACCCCACGGAGACCGGTATTCCGTGCACGTTCTGGCGGTCTGTGGGCTACTCGCACAATACGTTCTTCACCGAGAGCTTCATCGACGAACTAGCCCATGCTGCGGGAAAAGACCCGGTAGATTTCCGCCGTACGCTCCTCGCGAAAAACCCGCGCATGCTCGGCGTTTTGAATTTGGCCGTCGAAAAATCCGGCTACGGCAAGCCGCTGCCCGCCGGTCATTTCCATGGCGTCGGCGTAGTGGACAATATCGGGAGCTTCAACGCTCAGGTCGCGGAAGTATCCGTCACGAACGGCAAATTGAAGGTTCATAAAGTCACCTGCGCGATCGATTGCGGAGTCGTGATCAATCCGGCGATCGTGGAGCAGCAGGTGCAGAGCGGCATCGTGTTCGGCCTCGGTCCCGTGTTGCGGCAAGCGATCACCATCGACCGCGGCCGCGTTATGCAGGCAAACTTCAACAACTACGATCCGCTGCGCATAGACGAGATGCCCGTAGTGGAAGTCCACATCGTGCCGAGCACCGCTAATCCAGGCGGCGTTGGCGAGGCCACCACGCCCAACATATCCCCCGCCGTCGCCAATGCGATCTTTAAGGCGACCGGTAAACGCATCCGGCATCTGCCGATCCGGCAGCAGGATTTGGTCTAGTCAGAATGGTCTAGTCAGAAACGCCGCAAAACCATTCCTGGCAACGACGCAAAGTACGCAAAGAAATCAAAACGCCGTATTAAGACAGTTTTTCTTTGCGATCTTTGCGTCGCTGCGAGAGATTAATTGCGCGGCGGTGAGCCGCGCCTCTCGTCGTTGGCCGGATCCCGGGCGTTTGGCCGCCCAAATTGGAGTCCGGTTTCGACCTCTAGGCCCTGCCCATCTCTTCTGTACGGCTTGAACTTCCATCTAGCCAAAGCGTCGCTGATTGCTTTGGTCTGATCCGGGAATGCGCTAATAAAGTGGACATGCTTCACTTTGCCGTCTTTGCCAATGATGATCCGGACCGGAACGGGATTGAATTTACGATCTGTAAAAACTGGTTCCGCTCGTGCAATCATGTTTTCGGCTTGCGCGTAATCCTGGATGCAAACGGGAACAGCGCCCCCGCCGGTTCCTCCCGTGGGGCTGGCTTCCGCCGGCAACTTCATCTTGTTCAGGTCCACCAAGAGGCTATCCAGTAATTTCATGTCACGGCTCGTCAGCACGATTTGAACTACGTGACATCGGATATCGGTCGCCAGAACGTACCAGTGCAACTCCGCGGCGGGCGACCAATATGAAAAGAATGCGAAGGAACGGTCCGCGATCTTGAGCTGTTTAGGCGGCGTTTCCGTTGTGTAATCGCTCTGGAGATGATTTTTCATGTAATTGATCAACTCCACTGCATTGTTCGTCGGGGTCAGAGAGAAAAACATGTCTTGGGCGGTGATCAGGACGCTGCCGCGAACAGCTCCTTTGAATGTGTCCGCCGGGGCGAGTTCCGCCAGCACATAGCGTCCGTTCTCAGATGGAGGCGGACCTCTATATTTTTCGGTCCAATCCGGAGGTAGCGCATATCTGATTCCGAAGTATGGATCGCGGAAAACGCCATGATCCACCACTCCGCGCTCCGGCAGCGGCGTCACCGAATCGCTCGCGCTGGACCAGGCGCCTTTCACCAGGATGACTCCACTGGGCACTTTTGCCACTACGCCAGGGGAAGAATCGGAGCCCCCTTTAGGAGTGCCTTGGCCCTGGGCCGGCAAAGATAGGCGACAGGAGACGAGAAGCAAACAAACTGAATATCGAAAATTCATATCTCTATCCCGAATGGGCCGGCGAGATCCCTTCCGGATCTCGCCGGTAAAGGTGCAACAGCTACAAGGAACGCAAGAAGTTCAACAGATCCTGCTGTTGGGAGGTTTGGAGATTGTCGAAATTGTTCTCCACCTGGTTAGCCTCGCTGCCTTGGCTCCCGTGCTCCTGGATCGCCTGCATCAGGTTTGTCGTATGGCCATCGTGCAGTAGGAAGATCCGCTGTCCCAGGCCCCACAACGGCGCGGTGCGGAACTGGTCCCCGCCAGCGCCGCCTTGCGAGACGTTGTCGGCCAGGCCCGCGCCCATGTGGTGGATCTCGAGATCCGAGAACGCGTTCACTGGAGCTTTGCTCAAGGCGGGGACCATGTTCGATACCTGGGTCGTTCCCGGGGACTGAACGTGGCAGGTCGCGCAGCCGATCGAGCTGAATATCTGCTTGCCGTTGGCGATCGACTGCGCCGATACCGGTTGTCCATTGAGCACCACTGGGCCAGGAGGCGGGGGAGCCAGGAAGCGCATGAAATTCGCGAACGCCGAGACATCGTCGAGAACCGCCGCATTCGGCGTCGAGGTGGGATTGGACGCGTCCTCCGGATATCCCGTCCCGGTGAGGTTCAAGCAACTCGCAGGGAGACCCCTAGCCTGCTCTTCTTCCGGCGATGGACGATCCTGCGGGAACAGCATATTGCTGATGCCCATCTCCACGTTGTATGCCTCGCCGGTGAAGATATGCAGCGATTTATTCTGTGCTTTCCAGCCGAAACGCGTAATGGTTCCATCATTGCCGTTATGGTTGAAAGAGCCGTCAATTCCAAAGCTATTGTTCTCCAGGGCCGCCTGATTGCTCAACAGCGTGGAGTCGTCGAGGTTCTCGATCAACCCGGCGCCGAAGATTGGAGTGGGGATGCGGAAGATGAGGTTATTGGCTTGCTGCGCCTGGAAAAAGTCGGGCTGCTGCAGGCGGCAAGTTCCGGCGTCCGGGCGGCCGGTGACCGTGAATAGATCCTCCACGCCTCCGTTCGGGGCGCTGGTGTTGACACCGCCGAATTGGTCAAAAAAGAACGGGAACCGCGCTTCGCGGGTTGGGCCATTCGCCGTGATAAAGAATGGGGTCCGGTCGCCCGGGGCGACGCCATTGTTGGTGAACGGGAATTGTGGGTTGACGGCGGGCCCAGATCCGCCCACCGCCGGTTGCGCATGACACGAAACGCATGAATTTGAGTTAAATCGCGGCCCAAGGCCGTTGTTTCCCGTCGGGCTGTGGGAGACGGATTCGACGGCTTGGAAGCGTTTCTGGCCATCAAGGAAGAACGCTTGATAGCCCCCCGGATCGGTCGTGATAATGCTGCCGCCTGTGCCGCGGCTGGCGATCTGAACCCCTGGGTCGGTTGCTCCAGAACTGGGGCCCCCACCGCCTGCGGAGGTAGTAGGCGCGGGTGACTGAGCCAAAGAACACAACACTACCAACGACAAACCTACTGGCATACCGAGCAATTGGGTTGATTTTGGAACGTTCATAAGACAGACTTCCCCTTTCGGTTGTTTGCACGCTCTTGGGAGCGGGCCCACAGTTTTGCGCTCACACCGATCTTTATTCGGATAAACTCTGGGGCCGACTCCTAGCTGTTATTGCGCGTCGCCGCGATGCTGCGGCAGCGATGCGGGCCTTGTGGGTAAACCTGGGGACTGGGAAGCTGCGGGTGCTAGAATCGCAAGTGTCACCACACACTTGGATTAACTGTTAACAGCAGGTCCAAGTCATCGGCCCTCCTCCCACAGGAGGGCCGATTTTATACCCGAAGATCACTCCGGTTTGCGCTTTGGTGCTTGAAGAGGGAAAACGACGCGCAATTCTTGGTCCAGTAATTCGGCGTTGACGCAACGTATGTTTCATTCGCATGCGCGAAAGCCAACGGAGTTTCTTACGAGAACAAAATACCTGAGGGGTAGAAAATTACTTCGCGCGATCGCGTTTCAACATAAACTGTCGCGCGCCGGGTTTCGCGGATGCAGGCACGTATTGATCTGCCCAAGCACCCAGGTCCGTAATTTTTCGGATACGTCCATCGACAGATCAGGGAATATTGCTAACGGAATAAGTCGAAGGCCCGGTTGGGCTGCGGACTCGCTGCCTCTACACTACAACTGAGCTTATGTTCAGAACAAAAACGGTGAGATCGCAATTCACGGAGAGCGAGGCAGCCCAAGAACTCGGCGTGTCCGTAGACGAATTCCGCGCGCTGATCCGCGCCCACGCGACGGTTCGCGAAGAAGATCTTGGCAACTTGCCGGTTGCGACGTACCATCCATCCGATCTTCTTTTGCTTCGGCTACTATCCGCGGGAGCAAAGATCCCCCCGGCTTGACGCGGGCGCCCATTTATTCTATTTTGTAGTTTAATGTCGGCGCTACCCACTTTAGGAGAGTTCGAACAGATCGTCCTGCTCGCGATCATGCGCCTGGGCGACGATGCTTATGGCGTGACCATACGTTCCGAGATCGCCGTCTGCACAGGACGCGAACCTTCTCCTGGAGCGCTATATACCACCTTGGACCGGCTCGAGGACAAGGGATTGCTTAAGTCGCGCGTAGGCGATCCAAGTCCACGCCGGGGCGGAAGAGCGAAGCGATATTTTGCGGTGAGTGCGAGCGGGATTAAAGCCGTGGCTCGCGCGCAAAAGGCTTATCGAAAACTGTTGGAGGGGGTCCAGCTTCCTGGATTGGCACATGCGTAACGCCTCAATCGCCGAATGGATTCTCGCTCTGGTGACACCGCGAGCGTGCGGCCGCCGTTGTCGGCGACTTACTCGAAACCGGCCGTTCACAGAGCGCGCTCTGGTTCTGGTGGAGTATTCGCCGGACAGCATTTTCATTTTTGTGGCGCGACCTTGCATCTGACCCGCTTGGCATGGTCGCTCTGGCTTTGCGCGGGATTCTCGCTGAGCTCGGCCTGCTAGTGGTGTTTTTCGTTGTGTGCCTGGTTGTGATCGGCGTCTTTTTCATCGCGCTCCGGCGCGTGCTTCCAGAATCGTTGGAGTGGGGCGGCGTGGTTTTATCGGCGATCGGAGTGATCGTCGGAGGGATATGGATTCCGCTGGTAGCCGGACGCATGGTCGCCCGGCACTCCCGCAGCGGTGAGGTTGCCGCTTGTTTCGCGCTCGCGATTGTTCAGACGCTACTCGTCCAGATCGCTTCCTTGAAGTGGCCTGCATTGTCCTGGCCCGACAACGGACTACGCGGATGGCTGTGGGCCGCTCTCATATTTCCCTTCCTGAATATCCCGCTTTGGGCCGCGGCACCGATCGAGCGGCGGCGCGCGCGCCGATCTTGAATTCATCCACAACGCTGCTATTCTGTCTTCTGAAGTTTCACCGACTAACTTTCAGGAGGCTCTAACTTGGCAAAACTTGGATTCCTTGGTCTCGGGATCATGGGCTACCCCATGGCTCAGCATCTATTGACGGCAGGGCACGAGGTCGCATTGTGGTCGAACACCGGAACGAAAGCGAAACAGCTCGCGACGGATGGTAAGGGTACAGCCTGCGTCTCCCCTAAGGAAGTCGCGGAGCGGTCCGACTACGTTTTCTACTGCGTGGGTGACAGCGAGATGTCGCGGGAGGTCGCCATCGGTAAAGGCGGCCTTATCGAAGGCGCCGGGCAGGGAACCGTGATCGCCGATTGCAGTACCATCGCACCAGCCGTGAGCCAGGAGATCGGAAAAGCCTTCGCGGCCAAGGGCGCGCATTTTCTTGATGCGCCCTGCACCGGCTCGAAGCCCGGAGCCGAAAAGGCGACGCTCACGTTTATGGTCGGCGGCGAAAAGGCCGCCTTCGAACGAGCGAAGCCCCATTTCGAGATCATGGGGAAGCTGTTCTATTACTGCGGAGGCCCCGGCCGAGGCTTACAAGCAAAGCTGACCCAGAACCTGATCCTCGGCAATCTGTGGGAGGCATTTGCGGAGGGTATGGTTCTGGCCGTGAAAGGCGGAGTCGACCCTCAGCTCATGCTAGATATCCTGGAAAACAGCGCCGCGAAGAGCGGCCTGATCTCGTTTAAGGCTCCCTTCGTGCTTGCGCGGAACTTCGAGACGAACTTTTCCACAAAGTGGCTGCATAAAGATATCGGCTTGGCGATTGAATCCGCCGACCAGATGGATGTTCCTCTCCCGCTTACCGCCCTCACCCAGCAGATGCTCCGGGCGGCCATCGCCAAAGGATGGGGAGATCAGGACTTCTGCTCATCTATCCAAGTTTTGGAAGATTGGGCCGGGGTGGAGGTGAAAAAGGCTTAGATGACGGTTCGACGACGACCCGGCTCATCGATATATCCTATTGATCCGATAAAAGATAGCCACAGTCTTAAAAAAAGTACACGAGACCTACAAAAAATGGTTGCATTCTTCGGGGAAGTATCCTAATATTGGAATTAAGCCGGGGAGGAAACTCCCACCAAAGCGAGACTAACCTCATTAAGACCCCTGAAGCAACCTCCCCGGCGCCCCTTTGGGGTTTCCTTTTTTAGCGGATGCGGCTAAAAGCCGTTGAGGTTAAAGAAGATATCTGCTAAAGGGCACTCTCCTTTAAACACCCTGAATGTTATCATTGAAGCAGCGGTGATACTTCTTTCCCTTCTCGGATCAACCGGTTCCATCGGCGGCAGCACCCTGGATGTAGTCCGCCGCTGGCCTTCGAGATTTGGAGTTCATTCTTTAGTAGCCGGGCGTAACGTAAAATTGCTCGCGCAGCAGATCGCCGAGTTTCGCCCAAAGATTGCGGTAGTGGCGGACGAGGCCGCGCTAGACGATTTGCTCCGGCAACTGAAGGCGGAAGGAACCTCAATTCCTGAGTTGGCCTGCGGGGCTGAAGCCCGTATCGCGGCCGCGTCCGCTCCCGAAGCTGGATTTGTGATGTCCGCAATCGTTGGCATCGAAGGGCTCCAGGCCACCTACGAAGCGGTGAGGCTGGGTAAACGGATCGGATTAGCAAATAAAGAGGTTCTGGTTGCTGCCGGCGCTTTGGTTACGGCGGCCATGCGCGAATCCGGCGCGGAAATGATCCCCGTGGATAGCGAACACAACGGCGCCCATCAGTGCCTGCGGTGCGGTGAGCGCAAAGATGCCGCGAAACTTATCCTTACCGCCTCGGGCGGCCCATTCCGCGAAACGCCCGTCGACGCTCTGGCTGTCGTCACCCCCGAGCAGGCGCTGAATCACCCTACGTGGAAGATGGGGCAGCGGATTACGATCGATTCGGCCACGCTGATGAATAAAGGCTTCGAAGTTATCGAAGCATGCTGGCTCTTTAACTTTCATCCAAGCGATGTTCAGGTGGTCGTGCATCCCCAGTCTAAAGTTCATGCGATGGTCGAGTTCACGGACGGAAGCGTGATAGCCCAAGTATCCGCGACCGATATGCGCATGCCGATCCAATACGCGCTCACCTACCCCGAGCGGGCCGAGGCTCCGGTTCCCCGGCTGAATTGGGCCGAGCCGTCGCGGTGGACCTTCGATCCTCCGGATTTTAAGAAATTCCCGCTTCTGAAGCTCGCTTATCAGGCTCAGGAAGCCGGCGGAAGCGCAACCGCGACGCTGAACGCCGCCGATGAGATCGCAGTCGAGGCATTTCTGGCGGGGCGGATTCCGTTTCCCGCAATTGCCGCAACGGTTGCCGAGACCCTGGACCGGGCTCCCGGCCGCCGCCCCCGCACCATTGGCGATGTGTTAGAAATAGATCGGGCCTCTCGATTGCTTGCTCGGGAAGTGGTTGCCTCGCGGTGGGGTGGCGGGGTTGCGCAAACTGAAACGGCGGCAAGGGCGTAATAACAAGCAGGTAAACAAATGATTTCTCTTTTGCAGAACATCTGGTGGTATCTAGTCCTCATCGGGGTGATGATTCTAATCCACGAACTGGGTCACTATTGGGCAGCCCGGTTCTTCGATGTCAAAGTGGAAACCTTTAGCTTCGGCTTCGGTCCGCGGCTGTTTGGGTTCCGGCGGGGTGAAACGGACTTTCGATTTTCCGCGATTCTCTTCGGCGGGTATGTAAAAATGTCGGGCGATCAGCCGGGCGACGAAGCCGCTTCCGACCCCCGGTCGCTTTTCGCCAAGCCCCGGTGGCAGCGGACCATCATCGCATTTGCCGGACCGGCCATCAATATGGTGCTGGCCGTAGCGCTGCTGACCGGTTTGTTCATGTTCGAGTTCCCCAAGGTCCCGATGCCGCGCGATCCTATCGTGGGCTTCGTCATGCCGGATGGAGCGGCTGAAAAAGCCGGCATTCGCGACGGCGATCAAGTAGTTCAGATCAACGATAAAGCAGATCCAAACTGGGAAGACATTGCGCTGACCGAAGTTGCCAGCGCCCAACGCGCCATGGACGTCTGGGTTCTGCGGAATGGCCAGCGGCTGCACTTCACAGTTACGCCGCAATATGACAACAAGCAGGACGTCGGATACGCGGGCTGGTTCCAGGAGACCGAAGTTCAGGTCTCCGGCTTCTTCAACGGCATCGATACCGCGCAGAAAGCCGGTATTCAAAAGGGCGACATTTTGGTCAGCGTGAACGGAAACCCGATCCGCAGCACTTCTCGAATGCGCGATTTGATCGATGAAGCCAAAGGAGCGCCGGTGAACTTGGTTTTCTCGCGTAACGGCGCGCGTCATGAAATAAGCATCACGCCGGCTCACAAGGAAGTCGATGGGCAGGAACGCTGGATGATTGGCGTGGAACTGCAACCGAGATTCGAAGTGGTGAAGCTGCCCTTACCTCAAGCTCTCGCCGAAGCCAGCAAAACCAGCGCGCAAAACGCGAAGTTGATTTTTAGCGTGCTTGAGGGCATCGTCGAGCGGCGCATGTCTCCAAAATCGTTCGCCGGGCCGATCCGCATCGCGCAGATGTCGGGGCAGGCGGCGCGAGAAGGCGCGGCCACCTTCATAGGCCTGATGGCCGCCGTCAGTCTGAACCTGGCGATCGTAAACCTGATGCCGATTCCGATCCTCGATGGTGGTGTGATTCTAATGCTGCTGGTGGAGATGTTGCTGCGCCGCGATTTGGACCTGAAGGTGAAAGAAGCGGTAATAAAGGTCGGCTTCGTGTTCCTGATGGTCGTGCTGGTGTTCGCGATTTACAACGACATCTCGAAGATACTCCCGCCGGGTTGAGGGAAGCAGTAGATCGTTACCTCCGAAAGCCGCACTTGGCTACGTATCGCGATCCACTCCGGATCGGCGTTGAATCTATCCCAGGCGAGGGCGCGCTGTTCCAGCGAATCGAACGGCAATAAGATGGTAAGTAACCTCGTTCCGGCGTCTGGCGTGCACCAGCTAACGTGGATGGGTCTAGAGACAAGTCTCGACATCGCGCGCACAAGCGCGTTTGGCAAATCCTTGCCACGATATGTCCTCGCCTCGACGTAAATGTAATTTTCGAGCGCTCTCCGCGGAACGTGCAATGTAGCGGGGACGCGCGCGCCATAAACAGCCTGAAGCACAACGCCGCCGGCCGGCATTGCAGCAGCCGCCAACAGCCCGCCAAAAACCCTGCGCGTCACGTGTCAATCATAACGCGCCTTGCAGCATAATTCGTAAATTCCCTTGCGCCGATTTTCGGCCGCGTCTTCGCGCCTCGAGCGCACCTCGTTTGGCGCGATCGACAAACGCCGCCACGTGTCGTCTTTATTTCGGGACAATCCCGCGAAGACGCGAATTTACCGGCCCCGATTGTGCCGCGCGTTTCCAAGTAGACACACTCCGGGCATATGAATCGGCTGAGGGGAAAAACTAGCGAGTAAAGATCAAGTCACCGAGGGTTCCAACAAAATCCCAACCGGACAGGTAAAACGGGCCGGCCAATCAGGCGTTTTCGTTCTCCTTACGATATGCCGCCCAACGCTTGCGTTGGGCTTCGGCCATTCGCTTTCTGGTTGCCGCGCTGAACACGCGCTTTGGGCCTGAGTTCACCCCCGGGGTAAGCCAGCTCGGCGGCCGGCCTCTTCCGCGTGGCCCGGAACGCGCGATTTTTTCAAGAACCGCAATGGCTTGATCCAAAGCGGCGCGTTCCTCGCGCAACTGCGCAATGATCTGAGTAACGTTCATGGAACCTCCACCGTAAACGACAACTTACGCTCACGACTACCTACTACGGATTTGGCTCGTGCTATCCACTATAATTGTAGACGCAATGAAAAAGAAATTGGGATCGTTGATTTTTATGTCTATAACCGGAATGGCCGCGAGCAGCATTCATGACTTTACCATGAAGGCCATTGATGGTAAATCAATACCGCTGTCGAATTTCAAAGGACACGTTTTATTGGTGGTCAACGTAGCGAGCCAATGCGGTTATACGCCGCAATATGAAGGACTCGAAAAGCTGTACGAGACGTATAAGGCCCGGGGATTTGTAATCGCAGGTTTTCCGGCGAATAACTTTGGGGGGCAAGAGCCGGGAACCGACAGCGAAATTCAAACCTTCTGCAAAAGCAAGTACGGCGTGACGTTCCCGATGTTCTCTAAAATATCCGTCACGGGCGCGGAACAAGCCCCGCTCTACGAATGGCTTACCGACCGTAAGGCCAATCCGAAGACCGGGGGAGAGATTCAGTGGAATTTCACCAAGTTTCTGGTTGATAGGGATGGAAAAGTATTGCAGCGCTTCGAGCCGGCCGTGGAGCCGCTTTCACGCGATCTGGTTTCCGCCGTGGAGGCGGCACTGAAGTCCAAATAAGCGGCATTTACAAAAATGCCTTCTCGGAACTAATGTGGATTCGCGGGGCCTTTATCGGCTGCCGCGCATTCCGGGTTTATTCCCGACAGCGCTGCGAATTACGGCCGATCGGCAGTTATTATCGGAATACGCGGACGAACAGATGCAAGCAAATACGACAGCCAAACTGCCGCGGTAACAAAACCGGGTCTGTAACTAGCATATTTTAAGATAAGCTCGCGTGATTACACCCAGACACATTCTCCTGCGTGAGTAATTAGACGAATAATTTGTTTGTGAGGCAAACTATCGATCGCTCGGATTGCGCTGGCCTGAGGCTTAAGCAGTCCTCAGGTCGGTTGTCGCGGAGATCGCTCCAAACCGCCGCTCCCGGCGCTGAAATTCGGCCACGGCTTGCGCGAGATCGTCGCTATTGAAGTCGGGCCACAGGCGCGGCGTGAACACCATTTCCGCGTAGGCGCACTCCCATAGCAGGAAATCACTCAGACGCTGCTCGCCGCTAGTTCGGATCAGCAGATCCACGTCCGGTCCAATCAGCGATGAAAACCGGTCTTCGGTGAAATTGTCCGAAGCTTTGCGGGCAGCGTCCAGGATGGCGTGGCGAGACGAGTAGTCGATCGCAAGCCTGAGCAGGAGACGCCGGCCATCCGCGGTGCGGCGTTCTGCTTCGCCCAGCATGCCCGCCAAAGGCGCGGGAAGCCGGTCGCGCCGGCCGATCGCCTGAAGGCGCACTCCATTCGCAATGCACCGGTCCGTTTCCTGCACCAGGTAGCGGCCCAGCAGCTTCATAAGCGCCGAGACCTCGCGCGGTGGACGGCTCCAGTTATCCTCCGAGAAAGCATAGAGCGTAAGGACGGAAATGCCCAAACCGGGCGCGGCTTCGATAGTGCGCCGGACCGCATTTGCTCCGGCCTTATGCCCCGCGACGCGAGGCAAGCCCCGGCGCGTAGCCCAGCGGCCATTTCCATCCATAATGATGGCGACGTGAAAACGAAAATCTGACACTGAGGGGAATCCTAACGTTTCATGGCCTGAATCAGCGCTTCCATGTGATTCAGGTATTTTTCGAGTGCTTTGCGGCCGGATTCGGTCAAGGTGTACTCCGTCCTAGGCATGCGTCCTTCGAAGCTCTTGGAGCAGGCGATGTAGCCGGCTTCTTCCAGCTTCCGCGCATGCACGCTAAGATTGCCATCGGTTGTTCGCAGCGTTTTCTTCAGGTCGTTGAAGGTGAGGGAAGAATTCGCCGCAAGCGCGCTGACGATCCCCAGCCGGATCCGCTCGTGGATCAGTCGGTCGAGGTTCGGAATCCCTAGTTGATCGATTTGGCCGCCGCGCACCGCCGCGGCAGGGACCTCGGTTTTTTTGAGCGCAGAACTTCTACCCGCCATACTTCCTCGCAATCATTGCTCCGAAAACGATATGCAATCCTCCGAACCCGGCGCCGAGGCAGGCATCCGACCACGCTTCGGGCGCGAGCAGCGCGAGCATACCCAAAGCCAGAAAACATATACCCATTGCCGGCACAATGCGCACCGAATACGCCGCGCCGCCCGTAATTCCGGCGCCGTACAGCATCAGCCATAATCCGGGAATCGCGCTGAAGACACCCGCGCGCCAAAGCACAACCGTTAAGGCGGCCCCAGCGATCAGCGGAGGGAGAAAACTGTATAAAAATTTCTTCGCCGGCGCGGACCAGAGCGGCACTCCCGCGGCGCGGGCTTTACGCTCCATGGAGAAAAACCCGATCGCAATCGCGACTACCCCTTCTATCAACCAGCAAAGCAGCCACAGCGTATGGGACGGCGAATGAGACGCGATCCCGGCGGCCGCGAGCGCCGTAGCGCCCATTGCCACGCCGCCCCACCCCGGCACGGCCGTGAACGATCCGGCCCGCTCCATGGTTTCGCGAATAAAGCGCAGATTATCGAGCGCGTGATCGTGCAGCGGAACCGGCTGCGCGGGCTTGCGGAGGGGCTCGACGGAAGCCATGGGTCTATCATAGGGCCGCTTTGTTTAATTGTCAAGTACTTTGCGTTAACAAGTGATGACCCGCGAAGCAACCACCTGCCGCCAAACAATAGTTCGGAGTTGTTAGTGAGCGGCCGCGAGCACTGCGCTACGCGTCTTACTAAGCCAGCCCATCACCAGCGACCGGGAGAGGCGTTCGACGTATGGTTCCACCATCCAGCGCAGCATAACGGGAATTTTTGGGCTCAGCGCGATGCTCTGTTGTTCCACATACACGCCGCCATCCGCCGCTTCCAATTTCAAATTGCTGTACGTGCGCCAAACGTAGCCGTCCTTATCGTCCGCCGGGAGTGTCCGTTCGACGGGACCGTCTTTCCGAATCTGGTGGATTGAGGTGCTGTGCGCCACCGAATACCAGCGCTGATCGTCGATGTGACAAAACTTCACCTCATACTGCGCATCGAACACGACAGTCACGAAGAGAGCTTGTTGAACATATCTGACGCGAAATGAAGCCTGCTCGCCGTCATTAAATACCGTCGTCGAGCTGCGCACCGTCGGGCCATAGTACTGCGCGTACCGACTGTAGTCTTGCACCACAGCCACTACATCGTCCAATGCGGCGTTGGGAATGAAGACGGCCCCAATCCAATCATGGATCAGGCCGTTCGGAATCGAAACCGGCGATTTGCCGCTGGTTGGCGATGCCACAATTTCTCCGGCCCGAACGCGGCTGCGCAGGCCCGGCTCGCCGTCGATCCACAGAGCTCTTCGTTCGGACTCCTTCCGCACCCGCGAGTTGGCAGCCCGGATATATTCCATCCAGGACTGATTCGTCGCCGGCCGCAACTCCGCTGAAGCAGGCGTCAGCGGATATGCGAGAAACAGAATCAAAACTTTGCGCATCGCATCCGCGTTCCTCGCATCTCTGCTGCTTAAGATGCAACGCAAGAGCCGAGGATGTATTGAATCTACAGAGATCCGAAGTTTTTGGGGAGCACCTACCTAATGTTCTCGGTGGAGGAACTTCCGGCGCATGTCCGGCCAGAATTCCATCAACACATTGAAAAAGGCATCGCCCGCCATCTGAACGCCGAACTTCTCGCCAACTTCGCCGATGCCACGTTCCGACGCGGGATAGTAAAGCGTGGATACGCCCGCCGCCGCTGCGTTACCGAAAACTTCAGAGTAGTTGAAGCTGCTCCTTCCCGAATCGGTACGCGTAATTAGCGTGCGGCTAAGCGCATATTCCAATCGCGCCCATTTGCCGCCGGTTCCTTTGCGAAAGTAGCGCGGGTCCTGATGCAAAAGCGCAGGAAACATCGCCTCCGTGAAATAATTACCGATAATCTGATCTCCGTAAGCCGCGGCGAAACGTTTGCTGTATCCTCCCGCTCCGAGGCCGTAAGCGGCGTCGTCGTGGTGCCATTGCGAAATGCCCGCGTAGAATCCAGCCGAGGCGAACGTGAATGGATCGATGCTGTCTTTAAAGGCCAAGTTGAATTTGCCGCGCGTGGTTAGTGGCTGATGTGCGGCGGCTGCCGGTACGATTTTGTTATCGGGGATGACTCCCAAAACTCGTCCGTCGGCAGGCTCTCCACTGTCGGTTGCGGGAAGGGGCGGAAGAGCGGCCAATTCCGGCGGGGCTGGCCCCGGGTCGGAGCCTTCGGTGGACTGGCCCGACACGAACGCGATTCCGGCCAGCATCGCAAGGGGCACTCCAATTCGCAGGGTGAACCGCAGACTCAGCAAAAAACACCCGTTAGCTCAAACAAAGGCGCCCCTTGTACCTTCACGTGCGCCGCTAATTTCGGGTTACTCCGGGGCACAATTCCTGAACTGGATGTTGCAAACCGAGGCCCATTCACGCAACGTCCGCCGTTCCGCAGAGACCATCGGGAACCGGCGCCCTTTTAACCGGCGTAACGGTTGGCACGGCATTAAAACACCGATCTCCGAAGCTCGCCGGACACGGAGCGCCCCAAGTACTTAGTGCGGCTCTGAAACGGCTCCCGCCGGGTCAGCCATCGCATCGGATGCCCTACTGACATTTCTAAAATTGAAACCGCGCGATCAGTTGCCCCTGGCGCGGCGAAGAGAAAAGCGTTCCCGTGCTGATATATCCGAACCCCGATAAAGTCTGGCCGGTGGGGCTCACGCTCGGCGTCGCCAATGCGTTCGTCGCCGTCGGATTGTTCATCTCCGTACGATTGAACATATTGGTGAACTCACCGCGAATTTGCAAGCTCGCCCGTTCTTTAATGCGGAACAATCGTCCCAGGCTGATGTTTTCGACGGGCCGCCGCTCATAACGGTAGTCGCTGTAGTATGCAGCCGCCGTGCCCCACTGGCCTAGCGCGGGATTCGACCAAGCAGCCGGATTCAGGACGAACGTTTTGTTCGGATCAAAGCAGTGGCAATTGAGGTCCTGCGTGAATAACGGCACGCCGGGTACGAGTTCAAGAGCGTGTTTCGGAATAGATATGTTGTCAATTGGCCCTCCCGCGGCGCGGAGAATACCTTCCGGTGTTCACGTATCCGACGCCTGAGTTACTTTGGCCTCTCGGCGTAGTTCTTTGTGTCGCCCAAACGTTTGTTGTAGCGCGGGATTATTCATCTCGGTGCGATTCAGGCGGCCTGTTCAGTCTGGAAGATGGATGCCGAAATAGCTTTCGACGAGCGATTTGGTCGCTCCAACGTATGCACCCGTCCAACTTTTGAGCACTGTCCCATCGGCGGCGACTACGATTGTAGTTGGGGTTGGCCCAAGTCGGTAGGCGACGCGCGTCGCCTCCGACAGCCCAGTGTACACAGAGAAATCCAGCTGATGATGTTTGAGGAAATCAGGCAACCGATCCCTTTGGAGGGACAGCCCAATCACTTCATATCGAGTCGAGATCTGCGCCTTAAGCGAGTTCGCGGCATTTGTGTTGCGCACACACCAGGAGCAGGACGGGCTAAAAATATACAAGACCTTCGGCAGGCCGCGGCCATCGTACTCGATCGGATAGCTCACGCCGGATAGGTCGCTCACCTCGAACGGAGGCACGGTCGAGTCAGGCGGCGCTGTGCTGTCCCCGGGTGAGTTAGCCGCGCTGTCTTCAAGCGAGAGGACACGTCTCCCTTGCAGCACATTGATTGAAAGCGAGAGGAAGAGGAGAACGCTGAGGACTATGATCGGCCAGCGCATAATGGTCATGGGCGTCCAACGCTAAAATAGCTCGCCGTAAGCCGATCCCGTGTCCTCGCCACGAGGTGTCCACCGTCAGCTCCATACAGGAGACCTGTTGCTTTTCTGTCGGTCGGCATCCCGATCTCGACCTGCTGCCAAAAGCCTGTGTCCCGACTCAGGCTGAGGATTGTCCAAGCTGCCCATGATGAACCCTCTGTGCTCACGAACGTGCCGCCATTATCCGTCAATGCCAGCCCGGTAAGTTTAGACCCCTGACCTAGCGCAGCGCCGGCGAACCGCTTAACGCTTCCATCATTCGATACCTCGACGTACTGCGCCTCCGAACCAGAATTCGGCCCGGAATACCAGCCGACACGACCTGGAGCGGCGCGGATGAAGGATGCCCGCATCGTCATCCTGGACGTAGGGAAGCCTGATCGCGGCAGAAACGCCCCGACCAATTTCCCTGATCGATCAAAGTGTCGTAGAACGGCGGCGTTAGGGTTTAACGGATACTCTTCACCAGCTGTCCAAAGCGTTCCGTCCGCCGCGACGGCGATCCTTTCGGGGATGTACGGCATTACTCGAACAGTCTCTGCCACTTGGCCTGAGGCTGACACGATACCGATTACCGCTGCGGATCGCCCCTCGGGATCACGCACCGCGCCGCAGAGCGCGATCATGCCATCAGGTCCGCGTGTGAAGTCGTACACATCGATTCTATAAGCGCCGGGCAGGCTGTAAATTACCCTCGAGACTAAATTGCCGTCCCTGTCAACCGTGCGAAACACTGGCGCCTCGGTGTGATTCGATGCCAGCACAACGAGCGCCCCCCATGCCCACACAGGGACTCTTTGATGATCAGAAACGGGGAGAGCGATGTCTCGCTCCCACTTGACCCGCGAAATCTCCGACCTCTCGTGGATCTGCGGCGCAACGGTCGGCGCAAGTGTCATCGCTGTAACAATCAACGAGACTGCTTGGTGACGAGTGGACATTATAATAACCTCCTCTATCGACAGTCACCAAAAACCGCTTTATCCGCAGCTAGGATGGGTGCAGGACGTTTGTTCGCACTCGTTGATGCACCCGCCGGCTCCGTCGCATAGGTACGAACCGTCGTCCTCAACTCCATCGTCCAACACCATACCGCTTTCAGACCAAGAGTCGAAATCGCCAACGCCGCCGCAGTACGACCCGCAGTCCATCGACTCAGATGTCATAAGACACTGGTTGCAATTCGTGTTGGTGCACGATGCCTGAGCATGAACAACGCCCCCGAGACCGACGAAGCGTGCAATGCGCGACAGCGCGCCGGTCTTCGCGTCGCAATGGGGCGGCGACGATATGCCCCGCCATCTCGCCTTTGCCTGCTGCGGCGTCGGCTGAATTCCTTCAAAGACGGAGTTAAGTATCACACCGTCTGCAGACCGATAGCTGTGAACACTGGGAACTCGGGCGTAAATAGATCTGCTGCGGGGCTCAGTTGATGACACGGAAGACGACCACGAGCCCGGCTTAGGCGTAAAGCGAAGCACTGCGGTGGTGCCAAGTACGACCAAAACTACTAGCAGGCTAACGCGGACGAATCCATGACGCATTGAGTTTACCTCCTGTACGCTCCGAGTCCACGATTCGGCTTGTCGCGACCTTACCTTCCGAATTCAGCTTAAAATTTTCCTCGCTCCGGGAGAACTTAACGGAATACGCAAGGAAGACCGCGAGAAGAAGAAAGAATAGACACGCCCCGCCACGGCGGCATCACGCCGGGGCCGGGACGCCTTCGCGGACGAGAAGGGCACCTTGGCCGCATGTTTCGGTACCGCTTCGGCTCTGGCCATTATAAAGACAGTCTGTCTGACCAACAGCCGATGCATTGCGTGTGTATACAGCGGCCTGAACCCCGTCCACCCGCGTCCACATACCGTACTCCGTCGAGGTGGGGCCACCAATCAGCGTTACGCTCAAGAAGCAGCCATAAGGGCTTGACACCCTGGCGGAGGTTTGGGGCTCCCAGAAGGCATCGAAGAAATTGTCCTCACATTCGGCGTAGGCCTCCGAATAAAAACTGGAGTAGCTCGATATGCCGCCACCGTTGAAGCCGCAAGTGAAATCACCGAAGGTCCCATCGCAGTAGGGTCCGTCGTCTATAATTACCTCACAGTCGTACAGCATGTCGCAGCTCTGGCCGTGCGCCGTTCCTACGAGGAATGTCAGGCCAGCTGTCACTAGAGTAATTTTGAGCCCGCTTTTCATCGGTCTTCCTCCTTATTTCGTATTCGCCGAGGCCCCGCGGAACAACGTTGGTATCGTGAGACCCGCCTGTATCGCACTGAGCACGTTGGCACCGCTGCCGCCGCGAGAGGCGGCCAAGTAGTCGCCCGCCCACTGGTGCTGCCATTTCCCGAGCCAATCGCCCTCGTGTATCCGTTGCGCCGCCATCTGCTCAAGGGCCGAAGTCGGCGAAGGTCCGTTGATCGCGGCTAGGACCGACTGAGCAGCCTGCTTCTGCTGCTCAAGCTCGACCATGAAGTTCGTGGTATCTGGTCCGTCCACTTCGCCAGACGCGAGCACGATCGCGTCGATACTAACGGTCGCCTGTGAGGACGTCAGGCGGATCCAGTCCGAGGCGCGCTGCAACTGCCGGATTCCGCCAGGATCGGCGGCGTAAGCACCGACGTCCTGCGGACGGACCCAAACGCCGGTGGGAATAGCTAGCAGGCTTTCACCAGGACCAAGAACGGGTGCATGGCTACGGCTCATGAAGCTGTCCCTCACGTCCCTGGACGTGTGCGTTCTCCCGCCCGTATCGGTTGCCGTCGTGAGGACGACAATGCCCAGGATCGGCTGCGTTCCTACATTCTTAATCAGAATCGAGACGGGCTGGAGATTCGATCGGCCGCCTTGAAACAACGACGTGGCCGCTGGATCGTTTGCGGCGATCGGAGCCACCGCGATGGCGGTGCTGGGATTCGGGGCGATAGTGGCCTGGGGCTGCGCCAGCGCGAATAAGGCAACAAATGCCGGCAGTGCACTCTTGAGCTTCGGAATCATCGTTTCCTCCCGATTCGATCATCCTGCGCCGAAGACGTTTCCCTGATCCGCGCAATGAGTTGATCCATGGATACAGGTCCCGGCAACCGGACGCCGTTGATGAAGACCGTAGGTGTTGCGCGAACACCCAATCTGCCCGCAAGTTCGATGTCGCGGTCCACAACGCTTTCCCCGTCGCGAGCCTCAATGCACGCCTGGACTTCCAT
Organism: Bryobacterales bacterium; assembly: GCA_019261985.1. GTDB lineage: Bacteria > Acidobacteriota > Terriglobia > Bryobacterales > Bryobacteraceae > Palsa-187. The sequence goes on from JAFAQY010000027.1 coordinate 243,059, forward strand.
AGCATTTCCCGACCGGGGAAGCCCGTGCGGCGGTCACAGAACCGTACTGCGGAACGTATCCAGGGAGAGCCACTCCTGCTCCTCGAACAGCCGATCCGCGAACTCCCAACACGCGCCATCGGACCGCTTGCCAACGCATGCAGCCATAACTGCAGCAAGCCGTGCCCATCCGTGCGATGCGAGTGGAAGATGCTTGAATACCACCCGCACGCGCGGCGCCAGATCGGGGGGGAGATGCTTCAGCGACTCATTTAAGTTCTTGCAGAAAGGGCATTGGAAATCCGCGAATTCGACAACACTCACCGACGCGTCGCGCGGACCGCGTTCCGGCGAGTTTCCGGCAACCAGGAGGCCTGCGAGCTTTGCGTCCTCCGCCCTGATATCGGGCTCGGGATCTTGGCTGACGTCCCATAACCGTCCGGCCAGGAATCGCTGATCGGGCGTCAGCCACAACGTCGCGGCCGCTGATAGACTCTTAAAGGTCATTTTGCGATAACAGAAGGGTTGTGGCTCATCGCTGGCAATCACGACGGCTTCGCCTCTGGGGAGACGGAGCTGCTTCGCGACGTAAGAAGAAAGTTTTTTTTGAGTTAAAGCGGCAAGAGGACGACATTGGGGGCGCTCGGCCCGCGGCGGATTATCCGAGGAATTAGGCCCGCCAAACAATCCCCCCCCCGGCGGCAAGGAAAGCAAAAGCGAACAGGTCTTTCATCTGTACGCGCATCTAATAGGCTCCTAACGAAAGCCGATCCGCCAGCTAAAATACATCACTATTTAAAAAAAAAACAACTGAAATTTTTGCATGTGCTGCGTCTAACAATTTCTGATGAGTTGTGTAGGACCGTCGACAGCCACCGGCGCCGCCGCCGAATTTAGAGAGCCGAGGAACGTGGCAAGCCGTTTATCGCTGTAGAACCTTACTATCTACCTGAACAGTTTCATCATAAGCCGTATCATCGGCTCTAACTGATCATCGGGCCTCAAGACGAATTTCCTTTGTCCGACCAACGCGGCGGGATCTGCATATTGAATCGTTCTAGAACGAGCCGCTCCGGCTTGCCGCTGATAATCGACTCACGTTAACACGATCTTCGGAAAATAATATGGGCGGCTGCTGTATCTGCGCAAATCCACTGTTTCTACTTTATCTTAACTAGCAGATTGTCTGTAGGACATCGCAGCATTTTGGAATTCTTACATCGCTGTATTTCAACTTAAAGGCTTGGCGGTGTTGGAGTACTGCCGGAGATAGCGCAGGATCTTCCGGGCCAGATCCTGAACCGAGGTGAACACGCCCCGGATGATGAGGTCGCGCTGGAGCTTGGAGAACCAGATTTCCACCTGATTCAAGCCAGGAGGAATAGGTCGGCGTAAAATGCAATTGAGCTTGGGGATGCTCCCGCAAGAACGTTTCTACCTTGGCGGTCTTATGCGCAGGGAGGTTGTCCAGGATGATGTGAATCTGCTGGTTGGCAGGACAGCCGCATACGACCTGCTCAAGAAATCCACAAATTCCTCACTGGAATGGCGTGGCGGCTTGCCGGCCACCTCCCCGGTGCGGGTATTCAAGGCCGCGTACAGCGACAGCGTTCCGTGGCGATAGTATTCGAAACCATGTCTCTCCACCCGCCCCGGTAAGAGAGGGAGACATCGGTCGGTGCGGCCCAGCGCCTGAATCGCGCTCTTTTCATCCACACAAAACACAGCGGCATTAGGTACAGCCCGATGATGTGCGCCGCTTTGCGTTCAAACTCCGGACCATCACTGGCTTTATAGCGCTCCAGCCGGTGTGGCTGCAGATCGGCTTCACTTTCCGAATCAGGTCCTTGCCCACCTTGAGCACCTTCGCCAGTTTACGCAGCCTCCAGTGGGTAGAACCATCCGGCGGAGTGTCGCGGGTTTTGCTGAGAATCTTGGCTCGCAATTGCGGCGTTGAGCAGTCGAGGTGCCTGCCCCCGGGTGGAGTCAAGCCCTCGACCCCGGATTCCTGGGAATCGCCTCTTCCAACGCGAGATGGTCGTTGCCGTTGTCTCCGACTTTTTTGAATTCGCTGTGACTGCTTCCTTCCGACAGCATCAACACGATGCGTATCCGTTGGGCCACACTCGCGCGCAGATTACGCCGCCACAAGTGGGCATGCAGTCCCCGCGCTGGGTGGAGTCAAAGCAAGGACGAGTTCAACGCCATAATCATATGGCGCTCGGATTCTGCAGCGGTTACCTGAAGACAGCCTACTAGCATGCTAGCTTAGCTAGGCAGCCTTGCCCTGCGGAATTCACAGGAACGTCAGCCTAGTAAGCTGTCGGTTGCCAAAGCTCCTTCTGCGCTTACCTCAGCGTGATTTTCGATTCAGACTCGACCGCGTCACATCCCACGCGCGGTACCTGCGAATGGTGCAACGACGTGTGCATTCCGGGAGATGCAGGCTTGCCGCTAAAACTGGAGCCGCGCGATTAGCTGGCCTTGTCTCGGTGAAGAGAAAAGGGTACCAGTGTTAATGTACCCGAAGCCGGGCTGAGTCTGGCCCGTTGACGTAACACTCTGCGTCGCCAATGCATTCGTCGCCGTCGGATTGTTCATCTCCGCACGATTGAACATATTGGTGAACTCAGCGCGAATCTGGAAGCTCGCCCGTTCTCTAACCCGGAACAATCGTCCCAGGCTGATATTTTCCACGGGCCGCCGTTCGTAACGGTAGTCGCTGTAGTATGCAGCCGCCGTGCCCCACTGGCCCGGCGCCGGATTCGACCAAGCCGCCGGATTCAAGACGAACGTTGTATTCGGATCGAAGCAGCGGCAGTTCAAATCGTGTGTGAACAAGGGCACGCCCGGAACGCGGTTGAATAGCGTGCTCTGAAAGAGATACGACGCGAGGTTGTTCGTGGACGTCGGCGACGGTATAGGCGTTCCGCTCGCATAACGCAGCAGCGTGCCGATCTGCCAGTCGCGCGCCAGCCACGAAACGGCCTTCCACCCGGCGCCGTTCGCGTTCCACCTCGGCGTCGTATAGGAGCCCGAGAAAACAAACTGGAACGGTTGATCGAATACCGACAGAGCTTTCTGATTCGGCCGATTGAACGCGTCGTTGATAACGACGCCGCCGCCGCGCCCGAAGTCGTCTTCAACCCCTTCCGTAAGCTGTTTAGCCCAAGTGAACGCGGAGCTGAATTCCACGCCATGCGTAAAGCGCTTGGTCGCCTTCACCTGCAACGATTCGTACCAGGTATCGCCGAGCGGAATCCAATGCCAGTTCGTGATGCTGGGGTACTGCGGAAAAGGCCGCAGGGATTGCGCCACGGTCGCATTAGCCGGAAAACCGGGGTATGGATATCCGAATCCGCGTGAGATCGCGGTCTGCGAGCTTACCGCGGAAGCCAATAGGTTGCGATCCGCCGCGTTGTTGATATCCAGACCATATTGCTGCTTCAGGAATTGTGGAGTAATGCAGTTCGTACAAACCATGCCCCCTGCATTCCACCACGCGCCGCGATTGCCGACGTAAGTGGCTTCCAGCAACAGATTGCGAACAATCTCGCGCTGAATTCCGAGGCTCCATTGAATTTGCCGCGCCGGACGGCCGGCATTTCGATCCTGTTCTTGCGGTGCGGATCCTAAAACTCCGGGGAATAATCCCTGCCCGGGATCGAAATTCGGGAAAGTGATCTTGTACGGAAAACCGTTACCGGTCAAATACGCGGGATCGCCAAAGGAAGCCGTTGTGTATTGCACCTGCGAAACGGATGACAAGCCCAGATTGTTGTTATCGGTCTTGTAATAAGAAACGCCCGCCCCTACGCGCAATACCGTTTTGGGCGTGATCTGATACGCGAGTCCGATGCGTGGCCCGAAAGCAAATGGGTAGTTTTTCGAGTACTCGCAATTGCAGCGCCCGCCGCCATAACCTTCGCCGATGATCGCGCCGGGCCGGCCTCCTGCGTTAGGGTTGGGCGTGGAGCCCGACCAGATCAAATAATAGCCGTGGCCGTCCCGCAAATAGGTGGAAAAATCGTAACGCAGGCCATAATCGAGCGTCAGCTTGCGAGTTGCCTTCCACGAGTCTTGCGCGAAACCCGACAGCGAATGCGCTCCCATGTGATTCACAACCGGAACGGCGTTGAATCCGTTATCCACCGCGCCCAGCAAAAAGCTTGCATAGTTATATCCAGCGGTCGAGGCCAGGCTGACTCCGTTCAGCGCGGGCATGCTGGTTTCATTCGGGCTGTACGTCAGCCAGACCATGCCATAGGTTTCCTGGAACATCTGATAGCCATTCACCATGAATTCGCCGCCGAATTTATATGTATGGTTACCGTGAACCCACGTCAGGCTGGTATTGCCGGTCGGCTTTCGATAGATCAAGTGGATCTGATTGCCGGGACCCATTCCGGCGGCCATGCCGCCCTCATTGCCGCTCAGGCCCGAGATTACCGGGAACAGAGTGACATTGGCGCCGTTAAATCCGAGTTGCTTGGCGGAATCGAACCGGTCGCTATGATCGTTGATCCGGGTATCGACGAGCCCGCCGCCGAAGTGCAGAAGCAATGTTGGCGTCAGAGTCTGCTCGAAATTCAGGCGGTATGTATTCGAGTTAACCAGCCGGGGCTGGCTGCTGCGTATGGGAGGCGGCATCACGCCGTTGTTCGGATTTTCCTGCCGGTTCAGCGACCAGAAACCGGACACTTTCGACTTGGCGCTGATCTGATAATCGCCCTTTGCGGAAGGGATCAGCGTGTATTTGGGGTTGGCATAAGTGGGCAGGTAATTGTTGATGAGGCCATTCGCATTCGGCCCGAGCGGCAGGGGGATAAGATTCTGTATGTTCACAGCGACCGGATCGAATCTCGTCACTGGAATCGTATTATTGGGAAATTGATTACGATATCGCAAGCCGTTCGCTATGAAATCGGTAGCGGGATCGTAGATCTCATTCTCTAAAACGGGACGGCCGATTCCATCGTTAGCTTCCAGGGTTCGTCCGGTTAGCGCTTTCGTGAAATCGCCGTTCCGGTATGCGGGCGTAGGGACGGTCGTGGACACGTTGTTCGTAATGGTCGTCTCGCCAAAATGTTCAAAGTTGAAAAAGAAAAACACCTTGTCATGCCCGTTATAAACCTTCGGAATAACGACAGGACCGCCGAGAGAAAAACCCCAATCGTTGCGCCGCTGACGCGGACGAAGAAGTTGGCCGTTGCCGTTGCTCGTAAATGGCGTGCCGGCGTTCAGAAACTCATTCACAAAGTATTCGTAAGCTCCGCCATGCCATTGATTGGTGCCGGAGCGCATGGTGATGTTGAAGAGCCCTCCTCCGGCTTGCCCCAGTTCCGCCGCGTAGTTGCTGGTTTGGACGGCGAACTCCTGCATTGCCTCGACGCTGCCCTGCGTTTGGGACTGCGCGGAATACCAACCGTTGGTCGCGTCCTGGCCTTCGATTCGCATGGCTTGCGTATTCGCGGGCAATCCGTTGATCCGAATGTCCACGTCCGGGCTGTAAGTAGTGCCGGGCAAGAGTTGCACGACAGCGTATGGATTCCGGATACCGGAAGATCCCGCCGCCGCTCCAATGCTCATGACCGGCAGGCTATTCATCGTAGCCGTCGTGACCGTGTGGCTAAGCTCGCCGCTTTCCGTTTTGAGCAAGGGCGCGGCCTCGGTGACCGTCACCGACTCCGATGCGGAACCGACCTCCAGCACAACGTCGACGCGGTAGGTTTCCGCCACATCCACCTGGATGCTTTTACGAACGAATTTCTTGAAACCCGGAACCGTGACAGAAAGTTCGTATTGTCCCGCAGGCAATTGAGCCAGCGTGTAATTTCCAGTAGCCGATGTGCCGGCTTGATACACCGCTGCCGTCTCAACATTTTTGATCTCCACCGGCGCGCCGGCGATCACCGCGCCTGCAGGATCGGCAACAGTGCCCGTGATAGTGCCGCGATCGCTTTGCGCGAGAGCAGCGAGTGAAAGAGCAAGCGAACTAACGCAGAGCACAAACGAACGCATGAGACAAACCTCCTTATAAAGACCGGGGATTGACTCTATACCGGAAGGAATAGTTCGTCAAGGGGGCCATGCGGCGTGGGGCAGGTTGCCAAACCTGCGGCGGGTTCCCAACCCGCCTGCTGACCTTTCCACCACCCCACCCAGCGCGATTGGAAATCGCGCGCCCGATGCCATCCGGCCCCACAAGCGGATCAGAACTGGAAGCGCACAACCAACTGCCCTGCCGAGGCGCGGTGAACACCGTTCCGGTGCTGACATAACCGAAGCACGCCCGTTTTCACTAGCCCCGCCCAGCGCGATTGGCAACTGCGCGCCGGATGCCATCCGGCCCCCACAAGCGGATCAGAACTGGAAGCGCGCGATCAACTGCCCCTGCCTAGGCGCGGCGAATACCGTTCCGGTGCTGACATAACCGAAGCCGGCCGTAGTCTGGCCGGTAGGCGTCGTAATAGGCGTCGCCAGCGCGTTCGTCGCTGTGGGATTGTTGATTTCCGTACGATTGAATATATTTGTGAACTCACCGCGGATCTGCAAGCTGGCGCGTTCCGTAACGCGGAAGGTCCGTCCGATGCTGAGGTTTTCCACTGGCCGCCGCTGATAGCGGTAATCGCTGTAGTACGCCGCGGCGGTACCCCATTGACCCGGCGCCGGATTCGACCACGCCGCCGGATTCAACACGAATGTCTTATTAGGATCGAAGCAGTGGCAGTTGAGATCCACCGTGAACAGCGGCACGCCCGGAACGCGATTGAACAATGTGCTCTGGAACAGATAAGTAGCCAGGCCATTGGGCGATGTTGGGGCCGGTATCGGGGTGCCGCTTGCATAGCGAACCAGCGTTCCGATCTGCCAGTCCCTTGCGAGCCATGAAAGCGCTTTCCACCCGGCCTCGCTTGTACTCCACCTTGGTGTCGTGTAGGAGCCGGAAAAGACAAATTGGAACGGTTGATCGAATACCGATAGATCCTTTTGGTTCGGCCGGTTGAACGCGTCGTTGATGACAACTCCATCGCCGCGTCCGAAATCGTCCTCGACGCCTTGCGTTAGCTGCTTCGACCACGTAAAGGCGGAACTGAATTCCAACCCATACGCCAGGCGCTTCGTAGCTTTCATTTGCAGGGATTCGTACCAGGTATCTCCAATCGGAACCCAATGCCAGTTGGTGATATTGCCGTATTGCGGAAAAGGCCGCAGCGATTGCGCCACGGTGGCCGTCGCCGGAAAGCCGGGATACGGAAGTCCGAAGCCGCGCGAAGCGGCAACCGAGGAGTTTACCGGGGAAGACAGCAGCGTGCGGTCGGCGGCATTGTTCAAATTCAATCCATATTGCTGCTGCAGGAATTGGGGAGTGATGCAATTCGTGCAGATCAAGCCGGCCGCATTCCACCAAGCCCCGCGGTTGCCGACGTAAGTGGCTTCCACCAGCAGATTGCGGACGACTTCCCGCTGAATTCCAAGACTCCACTGAAGCTGGCGCGCCGGGCGGCCCGCGTTTCGATCCTGTTCCTGCGGCGCCGAGCCCAGCGTCCCGGGATTCAAGCCTTGGCCCGGATTGAAGTTCGGGAACGTGAGCTGATAAGGCATGCCGTTGCGAGTCAGATACGCGGGATCGCCATACGAAGCCGTCTGGTAAGCGTACTGAGTGACGGACGACAGACCGAGATTGTTGTTATCGGTTTTGTAGTAGGACACGCCGGCGCCGATGCGCAGCACCGTCTTCGGCGTGATTTGATAAGCGAGTCCCACGCGCGGCCCGAAAGCAAACGGGTAGTTGTTGGAATATGCGCAATTACACCGCCCGGCTCCGTAGCCTTCGCCGATGATCGCGCCCAGGCGTCCTCCCGCGTTCGGGTTCGGCGTGGACCCCGACCAGATCAAGTAGTAGCCGTTGCCATCCCGCAAATAAGTCGAAAAATCATAGCGCAGGCCGTAATCGAGCGTCAGCTTGCGAGTGGCCTTCCAGGAATCTTGCGCGAAGCCGGACATCGAATGCGCTCCCATATGATTCACCACCGGCAGTGCGGAAAACCCGCTATCCACCGCGCCGATCAAGAAACTGGCGTACGGGAAGCCCACCGTGGAAGCGAGGCTCACGCCATTCAAAGCGGGGAGGCCGGTTTCATTTGGACTGTAGTTGAGCCAACCATTCGCGTATGTTTCGTTGAACATCTGGTATCCGTTCACCATGAACTCGCCGCCGAATTTGTACGTGTGATTGCCCCGCACCCAGGTCAGGCTGGTGTTTCCGGTAGGCTTGCGATAAGTCATGTGAATCTGATTACCCGGACCGGTAGTGTAGTTCATACCGCCTTGGGGGGAGAAGAGCGTCGAATTCGCGGCGCCAACCACGGCCCCAAGAACGGGGAAAAGCGTCGCGTTCGTGCCGGTAAAGCCGAGCTGCGCGGCCGAATCGAAGCGGTCACTGTGATCGTTGATCCTGGTGGTCATATAGCCTGCGCCGAAGTGAAGCAGCAGCGTCGGCGTCAAACTCTGGTCGAAGTTCAGGCGGTACGTATTCGAATTGACCAATCGCGGTTGCCCACTGCGGGCCGGCGGAGGAACCGGGCTGTTGTTCGGATTATCCTGGCGATTCAACGACCAGAAGCCTGAGATCTTCGACTTCGCGCTTGCTTGGTAGTCGGCTTTCACCGAAGGAATCAAAGTGTATTTTGGATTGGCGTAGGTGGGCAGATAATTATTGACGGGCCCCGAGCTGGTGGGTAATGGAAAGAAATTCTGCATCTTCAGCGCGACGGGGTCAAGATCCTGAACGGGAATGACGTTGTTCGGAAAAGGATTTCGATACCGTAGGCCGTTCACGATGAAATCGGTGCTGGGATCGTAGATCTGGTTCTCCATGATCGCGCGGCCAAGCCCGTCGGTTCCAAGATTTCGCCCGGTAAGGGCTTTACTGAAATCGCCGTTGCGATAAGCGAGGGTGGGCACGGTCCCGGAGACATTGTTGACGATAATGGTCTCGCCGAAGTGCTCGAAATTGAAAAAGAAAAACGCCTTATCATGGCCGTTGTAAACCTTCGGAATAATTACCGGACCGCCTGATGAAAACCCCCAGTCGTTTCGGCGCTGCCGCGGCCGAAGCAGATTGCCGTTGCCGTCGCTGGTAAACGGCGTTCCCGCGTTAAGGAATTCGTCCACAAAATATTCGAACGCTCCGCCATGGAACTGGTTGGTACCCGATCGCATGGTGATGTTGAACAGTCCGCCGCCGGCCTGGCCGAGTTCCGCCGCGTAGTTGCTGGTTTGGACGGCGAACTCCTGAATGGCGTCGACGCTGCCTTGAGTTTGCGATTGCGCTGAGTACCACCCGTTCGTTGCGTCTTGACCCTCAATGCGCATCGCCTGCGTGTTCGCGGGCATGCCATTCACGCGAATCGCAACGTCAGGGTTATAAGTCGTGCCTGGAAGCAACTGCACTACTGAGTAGGGATTCCGAATCCCGGATGATCCGGCGCTCGCGCCGATGCTCATCACCGGCAGGCTGTTCATTGTCTCGGTGGTTACGGTATGGCTGAGCTCGCCGCTTTCTGTTTTTAATAGCGGCGCGGCTTCAGTGACGGTGACCGACTCGGCCGCCGATCCGACTTCAAGCGCCACGTCCACGCGATACGTCTCGGCGACGTCCACTTGAATGCTTTTGCGGACAAACTTCTTGAACCCCGGCACGGTCACCGAGAGTTCGTACTGTCCCGCGGGTAACTGCGCCAACGTGTAATTCCCCGTGGCGGAAGTTCCGGCCTGATAAACAGCCCCGTTTTCGACATTCCTTATTTCTATGGCGGCGCCGCTGACAACGGCTCCAGCGGGATCGGATACAGTGCCGGTGATGGTGCCACGATCGCTTTGCCCGAAGGCGGCCAGAGCGAGAATAAACGAGCTACACCATAGCGCGAGTGAACGCATTAAGACCTCCACAAGACCGGGAATTGACTGTATACCTCACGCGCATCTCCGTCAAGAGGGGAATCTGCATGCAGAGGGAGAGACTGCCTGCACAGGGCAGACTGCATGCACAGGGCAGACTGCATGCGGAGGAGACTGCATGCAGAGAGCAGACTAGATTCAGAGAGCAAACTACATGCAGAGAGCAGACTGCATTGAAGCCATGTGGGGCCGGATGCCATCCTGCGCGCGGTTGCCAACCGCGCTGTTCGGGATTGCAACGGCGGTGGGGCAACCGCGAGGATCGACGAGTCCTCAATTGCAGAACTTCACGTAATCACCCAGGCGGGCTAAAGCGCGCCGCAGGCGGAAACCCTCCCCATAACGGACTGTACTCGATGAAAAGATCTAGCACTAGACGTGGCGGTAATTCATGCCGACGCTGCCACCGAAATGCACGGTTTATTGTGAGTACAACTTGATGCAATCGATTGTTCCTGCGAGCCACCCACCGCCCGCCACTGTCTTCGCTGAAAAGACGATACTTCTCTCACCGGTGTGGCCGCAGCTTGGAAGGCCGCAGCCCGCGTGCTCGCATGGCGCAGAACGTGCTACCGGATTTACCGGATAGGAGGGGCTGAATGCCAGCAAAAACCACGACGTTTAACGATCCCGACTTTGATACTCCCGATGAGAAAGGTGTGACCGAGAAGGTATCCGAAGTCGCGTCCCAGGTGAAGGACAAGGTATCGGATTTCGGGCAAAGAGCCGTCGACAAGATCGATGAAAACCGAGAGAGCGCAGCCGGGGGGCTGGAAAGCGCCGCCCGTGCTCTCCATGAAAAAGCCGACAGCCTCCCAGGTGGAGAAACGGTCGGCAGCCTTGCTCACTCTACGGCCGACAAACTGAGTTCCACGGCGGAATATGTCAGGGAGCACGACGTCAAGCGCATGATGGCCGACGTTGAACAGCTCGTAAAGAACAACCCAGGGCCTTCCCTGTTGGCCGCTGCCGTAATCGGATTTTTGGTGGGCCGGGCCTTCAGCAGCAACGACTGAGGGAAACGGGAGGGTTTCCTCATGTCTGCGAATGAACGGTCTTTCTCCGACGTTTTTCAAGACATCGTCCGCAATGTCCAAGAGATTGTGCGGTCTGAGGTTCGCCTGGCGAAGACCGAAATCCGGGATGAGGCCGCCAAAGCAAAATCCGCGGGTCTATTGATCGGAGCCGGCGCCGTAACCGCAATTTTTGCCGCCTTCTTCCTGCTGCTGACGATCGTCTACCTGTTGTCGCTGATCATGCCCAATTGGGCCGCCGCGCTCATCGTGGGAGTGGCATTAGCGATCGTCGCGGGAGTAACGCTCAACACAGGTCTGAAGCGGTTCAAAAAAATCCATCCCACCCCCGAACGGACGGTTGAAACCTTAAAGGAGAATGTCGAATGGGTAAAACAGCAAACCAAATAGAAACCCACATTGAACGGACACGCGACAAGCTCGGCTCGAACATCCACGAGCTGGAGCAGAAGGTCAAGTCCGCGACGGATTGGAGGCACCATTTTCGAAACAGCCCGATGACTATGCTCGGCGCGGCGTTCGGTGGAGGCGTTCTCCTGGCCGCAATGCTCGGAAGCGGCAGGCGGCGTCGCTCGTTCTCACCGTATGCCGAGCCGGCCAGTCGCACGCCGCATGCCGGAACGGATCGCCAAAAGCACCGGGCTCTCGAAACATGGGACAACATTAAGGGAGCGCTCATCGGCGTAGCCGCGGCTCGTTTTAAAGATTTCGTTGGCGAAGTGGTGCCGGGCTTTAACGAGCAATTTCAGCACACCCAAGCACAGAAAAATAAATCCCTACCTGCCGCGCCGGGGTCAGGTTTATAACACCAGACGGAAACGATCCACAACCCATTTTCAAAGGAGGCTCCGAAATGAAAATCGAAAAGCTCGAGACCCTGCTGGAAGAAGAACTGAAAGACATTTACGACGCCGAAAAGCGGCTTGTGCGCGCCCTTCCGAAAATGGCCAAGGCCGCCTCTTCCGCCGACCTGCGCGCGGCATTTGAAGAGCACCTTGAAGTCACAAAAACCCACGTCGAACGCTTAGAACAAGTATTCAAGCAGCTCGGTATCGCCGCGAAAGCGAAGCCGTGCGCCGGGATGAAAGGCTTGCTCGAAGAGGGCGATGAAGTCTTGGGGAAGGACGCTACCGAAACTCTCATGGATGCGGCGCTGATCGGCGCGGCTCAGCGCGTCGAGCATTATGAAATCGCCGCGTACGGAACAGTGCGCGCGTTCGCGGAACGCCTGGGACAGAAAACCGCCGTCAAGCTCCTTCAGGAAACCCTCGATGAAGAGAAGGAGGCCGATGAGAAGCTGACGGCAATCTCTGAACAGATGCTCGCAACTGTGGACGGGGAGCCCAAAGCCGGGGAGGCATCATCGGCCGGCCGCGGTCATGCGAGCCATTCCAAGGCGCGAGGGTAATTATGGCTCGAAAACGGGAACTGATTCAGCCCCAGTCTGGCGACAAACGTTATTCGCGCCGAGATGCAGCGGGACACTTCACCACCGATCAGGTCGATGTAGGGCGATCGTTAAGCGCTGACAAAAAACATCAGGCCAAAAAGATCGTTCCGAAAGGACAAGGCGACAAGGGCGACCGTAAGCGGACGTAAACAGGAGACGGAAATGGCGATGGATCTGGAGCAGATGAAGCAAAAGTACGCCTCGGTGTTGACGATGATTCAACAGCAGGAGGTGCGGTTGAGTCACGTTCACATCCAGGACAACAAACTGTTCATTCAAGGCGTGGCTCCTTCCGACCAGGCGAAGAACAACGTATGGGATCAAATAAAGCTGGTCAATCCTAACTGGTCCCAGGAGTTGACAGCCGACATCACCGTTGACCCGGCAGCGCAGAGCACACAAAGCAGCGCCGGCGCAACGGCTGGCCGGACATATACCGTACAAGCGGGCGATAGCCTGTCGAAGATCAGCAAGCAGTTTTATGGCAACGCCAACGACTACATGAAAATCTTCGAAGCCAACCGCGATGTTCTCAGCGATCCGAACAAGATTAATCCTGGACAGACGCTAAAAATTCCAGCGTAGTAGGAGGTTCTATGGGACTTAGCCAGTTAATGGGAATACTCAATCAATATCGGGACGCTTCCCCCGGAGCGCCGCCCGCCAACGTCGAAAACGATTATTCGCAAGTCGCGCAAAGCGCCCCACAGTCTCACTTGGCCACCGGCTTGGCCGAAGCCTTTCGTTCCAAGGAAACCCCGCCGTTCGGTCAAATGCTGAGCACTCTGTTCAGCAATTCGAATGGCCAGCAGCGCGCCGGAATCCTGAATCAGTTGCTCGGTTCCGTGGGACCCGGACTGCTTGCTTCGGGAGGTTTGAGCCATCTTGCCGGACTGCTTCGCGGCGGCCAGCCGAGCGTTACGCCCGAGCAGGCCAATCAGGTTTCGCCGGAAGCGGTACAACAGCTCGCGGAACACGCCGAGAAGCAAAACCCCTCGATTGTGGATCAAGCGGGTCAGTTTTATGCGCAACATCCGACGTTGGTGAAGGCGCTGGGCGCTGGGTCGCTTGCACTCATCATGTCGCATCTGTCTCGTCAAAATTAAAAATTAAGGAGAACGCATGTCTTTTCTTGCATGGATTATTCTTGGGCTCATTGCCGGATTCATCGGCAGCAAAATCGTAAACCACCGCGGTGAGGGCATTTTCCTCGATATCATCCTGGGTATTGTCGGCGCCGTTGTAGGGGGCTGGCTGTTCAGCGCGTTGGGCGGTCATCCTGTATCCGGCGTCAATCTTTATAGTATTTTTGTCGCTGTAATTGGATCGATCGTTGTGCTATTCCTATGGCACACGCTGGTGCGGCGGCGACAGTAAACGCGAAAGAACACACGCTGGTGCGGCGGCGACAGTAAACGCGAAAGAAGATGTGGGGCCGGATGCCATCCGGCGCGCGGTTGCCAACCGCGCTGTTCGGGATTGCCAACAAGCTCGGCAGGCGGGTTAAAACAACCCGCCGCAGGTTTAGCAACCTGCCCCACAAATGAGAAGATGAGGAAAGTGCCTTTCCATGTCTTTTCTTAACCGCGCGAAACTCCTGTGGAGCTATCTCACGGGCAGCGAACGCGCGCGCGGCTTACCTGTCGAGTACATCGTCGAAACCACCGCCAAGTGTAACCTCTACTGCCCCATGTGCCCGCGCGAAACGCACAAGCAGCCGAAAGAAGACATGGCCGATGCGGTCTTCGAACGATTAGTCCAGGACTCGAAAGGCGCCGCCGAGCACATGATGCTAATCGGTCTTGGCGAGCCGTTCATGGATCGCAAAATCTTCGATCGTATCGAATACTGCGACCGGCACGGCATCGCCACTCTTCTCTCGACCAACGGGACATTCCTCGACGAGAAAATGTCCGACCGCCTGCTGAAATCCTCGCTGGCGCACATCACGCTCAGCTTCGACGGCGCTTCCAAGGAGACCTACGAGCACTATCGCAAGGGCGCGAAATTTGAAAAGGTACGCGATAACTTCGTCCGTTTCGCGCGGATGAAGCACCAGCGGAACGCAAAGG